>NZ_JAFCVN010000011.1:0-180035 GCF_049897065.1 Pseudomonas sp. DWP2-2
GCTCCCGCTGGGGCGCGAAGCGGCCCCAAAAATGGGACTGCTACGCAGTCCAGCGGGAGCAAGCTCCCTCGCCACAAGTCACTGGTTGTCTGCTCGAGCTCTTAACTGACTGGCATTAGCCCATGGGGCGCCTGTTTTCATTGCGGTCAACCGATCAGCCGCCGACGGCCTTGGCAATCGCCTCATTGAACGCCGGTAGATCGTCCGGCGTGCGCGAGGTGATCAAGGTCCAGCCATTGGCCTGGCACTCTTTAACCTCGGCATCCACCACGCCGGCAGCGCCGGCGTTTTCAAGGTCGATGCGCACGCTTTTATAGGCGGTCAGGGTTTTGCCCTTGACCACGCCAGCGTCGATCAGGGTCCATGGCCCGTGGCAGATCGCCGCGATGGTCTTGCCGGCCTGCACGAACTCATTGATCAAGCGCAGCGCGGCGGCATCCTGGCGCAGTGTATCGGCGTTCACTGTACCGCCCGGGATGACCAGCGCATCGAAGTCGGCGCTGACAACATCCGACAGTTGCACGTCTGATTCCACGGTCTGGTCTTTTTCCGTGTCGCCGACAAATGTCTGGGTTGTGCCGCCTTTGCTGGAGGCGTGCGTCACGGTCGCGCCGTAGCCACGCAGTGTCTCCAGAGGCTTGAGCAACTCGTCGCGCTCGATGCCGGTGTTGGAGGTGATGACGAGGATGTGCTTGCCGTTGAGTTGCGAGCTCATGGTCGAGTGTCTCCTTGGGTCATGGATGGATTAATGGGCGTATTTGGTTTGCAGTTCCTTGGCCATTTTCAGGTGGGCTTCAAGGGTGGGCAGGGTCTTGGTGGCGAAGGCTTTCAGCTCGGGATTGTCCGAGGAGGCCGCTTCTTTCTTGAACAGTTCGACGGTTTTTTCATGGGCCGCTACCTGGTTGTTGGCATAGGCCTTGTCGAAGGATTCATCGCGCATTTCCAGGATGGCTTTCTTCGCCTGGTCGGTGAGCGCAGCGTCATCGGGTACTTCGATATCGAGTTTTTTCGCCAGGGCCATCAGTTCCTGATTGGCCTTGGTGTGGTCTGTGACCATATGCTGGGCGAAGGTCTTTACGTCCGCCGAGCTGCTTTTTTCCAGGGCCAGTTTGCCCGCTTCCACCTCGGTGATACCGCCCTCGGCGGCGTTGTCGACAAAGTCGTTGGAGGTCGCCGCCATCGCGGTGGAAATCGAGCCTGCAATCAGCATGAAGGTAAGGCCCATCGGTTTCATCAGTCGAGTTTTCATGGTGTCTCTCCTTGGAAATGGCGGGATGCCGTTACCTGACTGTTGAATCGAGAGGCGGGTAAAAGGTTTAAATTTTTTTGCGCTTTTTTGCCCAGTGGTGTGGCGAGGCAATTGACTTGAACCAATCCGGATTCGCAGGGTTCTGCTGCATAGGGCCGCCATCTCAGGGGCCTGCCACTGCCAGGAGGATTGCACTGTGACTGATCGTAAAACCGCCGATAAAACCCCCGACCCCGTCAGCTCTGAAGATGCGCAAAAAGGTAATGCCCAGGCCACCAAAGGGCAGACGCTTGAACCTGCGAACCCCAAGACTGACACCATCGACAAAGTCGTGACGCCGACCTCGATCAAGGACATTGAACGGCAAACGGATGCAATCAACGAGAAACTCAACAACGGGCGTTGAACCTGCTGAGTTGATCGGTGGAAAAGGAACGAGATCCTGTGGCGGCCTGAAAGCTGCCACTGCTATTTTTTATAAAAAAATATAATAATTAGCTTAGATTAAAATGTGCTTTTTATTATTTATGACCATCCCCTAGTCTTGCCTGGAAGTCCCTTAGGTCATCCAGGAAGATTTGCCATGAGTAGCGTCACGCCGATTTCCAGTGTCTTGAGCAATGTGCGCCAGCGGGTCACACCGCAAGAGTGGGAGGTGCGGGTCAAGTTGGCCGCGGCCTACCGACTGGCGGCGTTGTACAAGTGGACCGATCATATCTACACGCATTTCTCAGCGCGGGTGCCAGGGGCCGAGGAGCATTTCCTGATCAATGCTTTCGGGCTGTTGTTCGACGAAATCAGCGCCTCCAACCTGGTCAAGGTCGATCTGGACGGCACCCTTGTCGATGACCCTACGGGCCTGGGGATCAACTACGCCGGCTATGTGATCCACAGCGCCATCCACGGCGCACGCCATGATTTGCAAGCGGTGCTGCACACCCACACCCGCGACGGTATTGCGGTGTCGGCGCAGAAGCAGGGGTTGTTGCCGATCTCCCAGCACGCTATAGCATTCTCGGGGCGTGTGGCTTACCACGGTTACGAAGGCGTGGCGCTGGACCTGGACGAGCGTGAACGGCTGGTGGCGGATTTGGGCGACAAGAGTGTGATGATCCTGCGTAACCACGGCTTGTTGACGGGCGGCGTCAGCGTCGAGCATGCCTTCCAGCAACTACAAAGCCTGGAGCGGGCCTGCAACATCCAGATTGCGGCACAGGCAGCGGGGAATGCCGAGTTGATCTTCCCACCGGCTGACGTGGTGGCCAAGGTCGAGCAGCAGGCCAAGGTGTTCAGCAATGGCGAAGGCCCGGGCGTGGCGCGGCATTGGAATGCGCTGGTGCGCCAGCTTGAGCGTACCGATACCGACTACAAGAACTGAGTCGGGTGGAGTGTTCCCACGCTCTGCGTGGGAACACAGCCCAGGACGCTCTGCGTCCCTAAGCGTGACGCGGAGCGGCACACGAGGCATTCCCACGCAGAGCGTGGGAACGATCATCAAAACCTCACGTCAAGGCGATAGTTGACACGTTGCTGTGCGGCCCGACGGTACTGGCTCGGTCTGCCAGGTAACGCGCCGGCGGTTGGCCCATGGCCTTGCGGAACATGGTGATAAACCCGCTGGCATTTTCATAACCCAGGTCCAGCGCCACGCTCTGCACACTCTCGCCGTTGGCCAGGCGCTGCAGTGAAAGGATTACATGCAACTGCCGGCGCCAGCGACCGAAGCTCAGGCCGATCTCTTCCAGCAGCAGGCGGGTCATGCTGCGTTCGCTCATGCCGATGCGCACGGCCCATTCGCCCAGGGTCGATTTGTCGCCGGGGTTGGCCAATAAGCTGGTGGCCAGCCGATGCAAGCGAGGGTCCTGGGGCATGGGCAAATGCAGGGCCTCGAGGGGGGCCAAGGCCAACTCGTCGAGTAACGTCGCCACCAGCCGGCCCGGGGCGCCGTCTTCGTCGTAGAGCTGCGGGAAGCTGACCGCCTTGCCGATCAATTCGTGCAGCAATGGCGACACCGACAGCGTGCAACATTGCCGGGGCAGGGCGCTGGCGGCGTCCGGGCTGATCAACAGGCAATATACATCTGCTTCGCCAGCGCCACGGGCCGCGTGGGTCACACCGCCGGGAATCCACAATGCGCATTGCGGCGGCACGATCCAGATACCCGCCTCGATCACACAATGCACCACGCCGCGCAAGGTGTAGATCAATTGCCCGTGTTGATGGTGGTGAGGGATATGTTCCCAGCGTTCGGACGTACTCGAGGCGCCCACTGCAACAATCGAGCGAGGGATCGCGGCGGCGTCCCGGACCCGGCAGGGGTCGTATTGGTCGAGGCGGTGATGAACCATGCTGATAACTGCCTTGGCTGGATTGCGAAATATTCTGGCTATTCTATGCAATGCTGTCCAGCGTCATGCGCCCTATGATGAGAACCAATCTCATCAAAGGAGCTTTGCCATGCGACTCGACAGTTCAACTTTCCCGGTGGTGAAAATCTTTTTCGACGCGCCTAGCGAGGGAGCGCCGGAAGACGCCTTCCTGACATTCGAACGTCTGCTGGCGCGTGAGCAGCCCTTCTTGCTGCTGCACGAAAAGGCCGTGGATGAGAACAATCACGAACACGCCCACGAAGAGCGCAAGCGCGCTTCTATCTGGATGAAGAAAAACAAGGCTGCCTTGCGCGCTTACGTCAAAGGCATGATCCAGGTGGAGCCCAGCGCTGCCAAGCGCCTGGCCCTCAAGCCCTTTGCCGTGACGTTCGGCAAGGCCTGGGGTTACCCGCTGCTGGTGGTGGAGTCCAAGGATCGCGCCTGGGCGTTGGCCCAGGATGTGCTGGATGCAGAAGTGTCGGATGTGGCGTATTTCTGAGCCTGGCCAAAGCTCGACAGCGTCCACAATTGAACTACCTTGATTGACGAGCCTTCCCACTCGGTACTCAAGCATGCGCACTTTATGGACGCGGTACCTGGCGTTGCTGGAAAACGACCTGAGCACGCAGATTTTCGACAATGTTAAAAACCTGTTGGTCTGCGCGTTGTTGTTTGCGGCGGGGACCAACGCGCTGGTGGGACCACGCGAGTTGCTGATCGGTATCTTCGCCTCCAGCGTCGCGGGCTGGGGCTTGATTGTGCTGTCCACGGTGCTGATGCTGTTGAACGTCAGCGACGGCATCCGCCGCCTGGCCAAGTTGCGTTATCACTTGGCGTTGCAACTGTGGTTGATCCTGATCTACGTGGTGATTGCCGAGCGGGTGGTAGAGATTGTGTGGGTGTTGCGCGCCCATTGACGTATCCTCCGCGCCTCGTTTACCACTGATTCGAACAAAGATGACAGGACAAGCTATGCAGGCGCTGCTGGAGTCGATCCTCGACGAAGTGCGCCCCTTGATCGGCCTCGGCAAAGTCGCCGATTACATTCCCGCGCTGGCCGACGTGCCCGCCAACCAACTCGGCATCGCGGTATACGGCAACGACGGCACGGCCTACTGCGCTGGAGATGCAGACACGCTGTTTTCGGTGCAAAGCATTTCCAAGGTCTTCAGCCTGGTGCAGGCCATCGACCATGGCGGCGAATCCATCTGGGAGCGCTTGGGCCACGAGCCCTCGGGGCAGCCGTTCAACTCCATGGTGCAGCTGGAATTCGAGCGTGGCCGCCCGCGCAACCCCTTTATCAACGCTGGCGCGCTGGTGATCTGCGACATCAACCAGTCACGCTTCGCCGTGCCGATTCTGTCGATGCGCGACTTTGTACGGCGCCTGTCGGGCAATCCGCAGATCCTGGTCAACAGCGTCGTGGCCGAATCTGAAGCCCAGCATGGTGCGCGCAATGCGGCCATGGCCTACCTGATGAAGTCGTTCGGCAACTTTCATAACGATGTGGACGCGGTGCTGCACAGCTACTTCAACTATTGCGCGTTGCAGATGAGCTGCCTGGACCTGGCCCGAGCGTTCAGCTTCCTGGCCAATGAAGGCGTGAGTGCCCACAGTGGCGAGCAGGTGCTGACGGCGCGCCAGACCAAGCAAGTGAACTCGATCATGGCCACCAGCGGGCTGTATGACGAGGCGGGCAATTTTGCATACCGCGTGGGCCTGCCGGGCAAGAGCGGGGTCGGCGGCGGGATCGTCGCGGTGGTGCCGGGGCAGTTTACGGTGTGCGTATGGTCGCCGGAGTTGAACGCAGCGGGCAACTCGCTGGCGGGGATGAAGGCGTTGGAATTGTTGAGTGAGCGGATTGGGTGGTCGGTGTTTTGAACTCGGTCCCCCTGTGGGAGCTGGCTTGCCTGCGATAGCGGTTTTTCAGTGCTGGATGTGCTGGCTGACACAGCGCCATCGATCACTGTAGGAGCGAGCTTGCTCGCGAAAAACGCCCAGGCTCTGCGGTCATCCAGGTTGCCCGCGTCATCGTTGACGATCTTCGCGAGCAAGCTCGCTCCTACAGTGGTTAAGGGCGCGGCGCGAGCATCAGGTCAAGTGGCTGGGTGGGTGTCATCCCGAGCCTTGTCCACGAGCAACTGCACACCTTCGAGCATGCGGCAGATGCCCAGCGCTACGTTGCGTTGGGTACCGTCGATTTCAAAGGCAAGATGAGTAGCGATGTCATTGATGGAGGCTAGATCCTGGGAGGCGTTGATCAGCAGGGTTTCGGTGCCTAGGCCGGGGCGCACGTTGAAGAGTTGTTCTGGTGGGTTGGGGCTGTCTTTGATCATGGTGAAACTCCAAGGGATATGGAGCTGCCACGGTTCGCGGTCAAACGAATTAGGGTGGCAGCTATACGCGGGTTGACCGACCGGTCCCAAGGAGCCCGGCATACCCGGAGGTATCCCGCGTACAGCTGCCGCGACACGATACAGCAGGCGTAAAGAAAACGCCTGATTCGATGTGGCACAGATGCAGTTGGGAGTCGGACGGTCAAATCCGGCCGCTGAATTGGCAGCGACGGCCCAGAGGTTAGTCAGTGAAGTTCCGAGCGACAACCTGAAACAGCTGTGGGAAATATCCTAACGCCGCAAATCCTCTGTGGGGGCTGGCTTGCCGGCGATAGCGGTTTTTCAGCGCCGCATATGCTGGCTGACACAGCGCCATCGCAGGCAAGCGAGCTCCCACATTTGATCTCTATTGTTCGTTGAACTGTAGGAGCGAGCTTGCTCGCGAAAAAAGCCCAGGCCCTGCGGTCATCCAGGTTATCTGCGTTATCGTTGATGATCTTAACGAACAAGCTAAGGTTGGCTATGGGCTTGTTCAGCCGCGGCACAGTCGTTCTACCGATAGCGTTCACCATAGCGCCACGCCTTGCGGGGCGCACTTTCTGGTGCCAATGCAGAGCTTGGAAGTGATCACTGCCTAGGCCGATGGGTAGGCGCTATCTGACTGGTGATCAAGCGTCAATTGTTGAGTTGGATTGATTTCTCGAAAGCCTTACCTTTGCGGGTTAGGGACAAATTGATGACTTGACCTTTCTTCGCATTAATCAAGCTCGATAGATGAGCCGCACTGCTGATGCGCTGGCCATCAAGCTTCTCTATAGTATCTCCGATCAGTAAGTCGGCTTTGAAAGCGGGTGAGTCATCGGAAACCATCGTGATTTTCACGCCATAGTTCGTCTGACGAGACTGACGTTCTGCTTCATCCAGTTCAATAGTGGCTGCGCCAAGGATGATATGTGCTTTGACAAAGTAGAGTGCGCCATAGGCTACTTGCTTCTGGGTAATCGGCACGTAATCCGTTGTAGTACCGTATGTCGAGGTGGTTGCCGAACCGTTCAGTTTGCCTGCCGTGACTGACGTAACAGAAGTGCTGGATGTAGGTCTGGATACTTTCGTCGTGGTAGTCGTGGTGCCTTGGTATTGCGGTTCGATAATGATTACTAGATCAGCCTTAATGGCCTTTGCCTGATCAATAGCTTGTTGTTCAGGAATCGGCATGGACGAATTGAATTCGGATTTACCAACAGCTGCGTATCCACGACGGAACCAAGTTCTTGCGACGTTTTCGTAGGTGCTTAGTGTGGCATGGTCGATTATCGGCACAGTGGGGGGCGGCCCTGAGCGCTCTGCCGCGATGATTTCTGGCGTGAATCCATTTGCCGACTGGTAATACTGCGTATAGCCATTAAGAGGTGGCGCCATTTTACAGCCTGCTAAACCTATAAAAAGAGCAGCAAGCGCCAGGGGCTTGAATGGGCGAGGAGTCATTTATCAACATCCTTGTTTATGTGGTGGGTTGATGGCGAATATCCGATGATACCAAAATAGTATCTCGGATTATCAAATCGCTTTTTTTACCTTCGTTGATTTCGAGGTCGATGCTCGCCCAAACTAAAAGTGTGCCCCTTCAGATGCATTTTTTGCTCTGTCAGCTATCGCTTGTAGGCGATTGCATCCTAAGCCCGATCGCCATTTCTGTTTCTACTTCGAGTCAGCAAGCCCGTCACATCCAGCGTTGGGAGGAGTGGCTCGGCCAGCAGCTCCTTGACGTTGGACATGTACTTCGTGTTCCACTCGTTACACGCAACCAGCAGCGCAGCAGCTACCGATGAAATATATGCCCTGGATTTGAGTGCATTCCCACGCAGAGCGTGCGACACACTCGAGCGCTAACGACGGGGCCTGTTGAGGCGTGGCACGATCATGCCCACCTCACGCTGATAGCGCCGATACCGCTCACCAAACAGCGCCACCAAATCCCGTTCTTCGAAACGGGCGCCGATGAAGAGATACACCGACATCCCCAGGGCAAACAGCAGATGCCCTACGGTCATATGCGGCGTTGCCCAAAAGGCGATCAGGAAGCCCAGGTACAGCGGATGACGCACGACTTTGTAGAGCAGCGGCGTCCTGAATGTCAGGCCTGAGGGTGGGGCGTTGCGCCAACGATCAATGGCCTGCTTCAGCCCGAACAACTCGAAGTGACTGATCAAACAGGTTGCCAGCACCACAATGCCCCAGCCCAGCCAGAACAGGCCGCTCAGCAATGCCTTGGCCCAGGCGGCGTCAACTTCCCAAACGGTGTGCGTAATAGGCCGCCACTGCCAGAACAGCAGCGCGAGCATCAGGCTGGAGAGCAACACATAGGTGGAACGCTCCACCGCTGCCAGGGCGAAGACTGCCAGCCAGCGCTTGAAGCGTTTACGCGCCATGGTGCTGTGCCGGACGCCAAACACAATGATCAGTGACGCATTGATCATGAGTGCCAGCGCCCAGTCGATGCGTGCGCCGGACTCGATGTGTTTGGGTACGACCACAGCCCCCACGAAGCCCATCATGTACAGCAGGGTGAATAAGAACACCAGGTAGCAGCAGGTGCTATAGACCAGGCCAGCCAAGCGTGCCGTGAGGGTGTTTGAAGAGGTTTGCCGTTTCATGGACGATTCCTTTCGCACATGGTGAATGGGTGAGCCAATCTATGACGGGCTCGCTCAGACTAACGGCATTCCCCTAGGCGGTAACCTGTTGGAATTGACAGTTGCAAGAGCGATTGGCGATCTAACGGACCTTCAACCTATCCAACAAGCTATACCAGGCCACGCCTGCGCCAATATGAGCCCCCGTGCTGTGGCAGTGCTCAAGGGCGCGGAATAATTCGGCGCGGAACCTGGAGTGAGCCGAAGCCCCGGATACACCGGCGACTCATTGTGGGAGCTGGCTTGCCTGCGATGGCGGTGGTTCAGTGGAAAAATCATTGACTGACAAACCGCCTTCGCAGGCAAGCCCGCTCCCACATTTTGAATCTGTATTGTTCTTTGAGCTGTGGGTGAGCCCAAACAAAAAATGCGCCCCTTGGGGCGCATTCTTTTGCTCGGTCAGCTATGGCCTATGAGGCCGTCGCATCCCAGGCCCGATCACCGTTTTCGTCTTTGATCCGAGTCGGTAAGCCCATCACATCCAGCGCCTTGAGGAACGGCTCGGCCGGTAGTTCCTCGACGTTGGCCATATGCTTCACATCCCACTCGCCACGCGCCACCAGCAGCGCAGCGGCTACCGGTGGTACGCCTGCGGTGTAGGAGATGCCCTGGCTGTCGGTCTCGGCATAGGCCTCTTCGTGATCAGCCACGTTGTAGATGAACATCTCACGCGGTTGGCCATCCTTGGTGCCTTTGACCAGGTCACCGATGCAGGTCTTGCCGGTGTAGCCCGGGGCGAGCGAAGACGGGTCGGGCAGCACGGCCTTGACCACTTTCAACGGCACCACTTCCAGGCCTTCGGCGGTCTTGACCGGCTGTTCGGAAAGCAGGCCGAGGTTTTTCAGCACGGTGAACACGTTGATGTAGTGTTCGCCGAAGCTCATCCAGAAACGCACGTTGGGCACGTCGAGGTTTTTCGACAGCGAGTGCACTTCATCGTGGCCGGTGAGGTAGAGGTTCTGCGAACCGACTACCGGCAGGTCGTCGGTGCGTTTGACTTCGAACATGGTGTTGCTGGTCCACTGGCTGTTCTGCCAGCTCCACACCTGCCCGGTGAATTCGCGGAAGTTGATTTCCGGATCGAAATTGGTGGCGAAGTATTTGCCATGGGAGCCGGCATTGACGTCGAGAATGTCGATCGAATCAATGCGGTCGAAATGCTGTTGCTGCGCCAGCGCGGCATACGCGTTGACGACACCTGGGTCGAAGCCCACGCCAAGGATGGCGGTGATGTTCTTCTGTTTGCACTCTTGCAGGTGGTTCCACTCGTAGTTGCCGTACCACGGCGGGGTCTCGCAGACCTTGCCCGGCTCTTCGTGGATGGCGGTGTCGAGGTAAGCCACGCCCGTGTCGATGCAGGCACGCAGTACCGACATGTTGAGGAAGGCGGAGCCGACGTTGATGACGATCTGCGAATCAGTCTCGCGGATCAGGGTCTTGGTCGCTTCCACGTCCAGGGCGTTCAGCGCGAAGGCTTGGATATCGGCGGGAACCTTGAGGCTACCCTTGGCCTTGACGCTGTCGATGATGGCCTGGCATTTGGAGATGTTGCGCGACGCGATAGCAATACGACCGAGTTCGTCGTTGTGCTGCGCGCACTTGTGGGCCACCACCTTGGCGACACCTCCTGCACCAATGATAAGAACGTTCTTTTTCAATTGCTTTATCTCTCCTTTATCCGCCAGCTCAGGACAGGCTGGACAGGTAGTCGTCGTAACCAAATTCACGAACCACCTCGACTGTACCGTCGAGTTGTTTCACTACGATGGACGGCATTTTCAGGCCGTTGAACCAGTTTTTCTTGACCATGGTGTAGCCTGCGGTGTCGATGAACGACAGCCGATCGCCGATGGCCAGCGGACGATCAAATTGATACTCGCCGAAGATGTCCCCGGCCAGGCAGGATTTGCCGCACACCATGTAGGTGTGTTCACCCTCGCTCGGCGCCAGTTTGGCGTTGAGGCGGTAGATCAGCAGGTCCAGCAGGTGGGCTTCGATGGAGCTGTCGACCACGGCGAGATTCTTGCCGTTGTAGAGAGTGTCGAGCACGGTGACTTCCAGGGAGGCGCTGTTGGTGATCGCCGCTTCGCCGGGTTCCAGGTAGACCTGCACGCCGTACTTCTCGGAGAACGCTTTGAGCCGTGCGCAGAATGCATCCAGTGCATAGCCTTCGCCGGTGAAATGGATGCCGCCGCCGAGGCTGACCCACTTGACCTTGTGCAGCAGTTCACCGAAGCGTTCCTCGATGGTGCCGAGCATCTTGTCGAACAGGCTGAAGTCACCGTTCTCGCAGTTGTTGTGGAACATGAAACCGGAGATCTGATCGATCACGCCATCGATCTTCACCGGGTCCCACTCGCCCAGGCGGCTGAACGGGCGCGCCGGGTCGGCCAGCAGGTAGTCAGAGCTGCTCACCTGCGGGTTCACACGCAGGCCGCGGGTCTTGCCTTCGCTGCGTTCGGCAAAACGCTGCAGCTGGCTGATGGAGTTGAAGATGATCTTGTCGCAGTTCTCCAGCATCTCTTCGATTTCATCGTCGGCCCAGGCCACGCTGTAGGCGTGCGCTTCGCCTTCGAACTTCTGGCGACCGAGCTTGAGCTCATACAGCGACGACGAGGTGGTGCCGTCCATGTATTGCTGCATCAAGTCGAATACCGACCAGGTGGCAAAGCACTTGAGCGCCAGCAGAGCCTTGGCGCCGGACTGTTCGCGCACGTAGGCAATCTTCTGCATGTTGACCAGAAGCTTCTGTTTATCGATGAGGTAGTACGGCGTTTTGATCATTTTTGAGAGCCTGCGGCGGTGCCTGCCAAAAAAGGACACGCATTGTGCCCGCACTTGGAACAGATCGAAAGGTTAGCCGGCGGATTTTGCGCGCCACGTTAAGCATAGGGCGTAAGTATGACCGTTCATAAGAATCATGCCGCCTCCTGTGGGAGCGCTCGAGCCTCAGCGAGGCCGCGATGACGGCCGTCCTGGCACCCCACACATCAACAATAGCGCCGCGAATATCCTGCTTACCTGAACATGAGTAAATCTTGTGATGATCTAGAACAGAATGAGTTTGTCTCAAGACACCCCTCTGTCGACAATGACCGCCATCAATCACACCATCGGAGTTGTAAGTCATGGCAGTCGCTCATTCCCTCGGGTTTCCACGCATTGGACGCGATCGTGAACTGAAAAAAGCGCAGGAAGCGTTCTGGAAGGGTGAGCTCGACGAAGCCGGCCTGCGCGCCGTTGGCCGTGATTTGCGCAGCACCCACTGGGCGCTGCAACAGCAAGCCGGTATCGACCTGTTGCCGGTCGGTGATTTCGCCTGGTACGACCAGGTGCTGACCCATTCGTTGATGTTCGGTGTGGTCCCTGAGCGGTTCCGCCCGGCGGATGGCCAGGCCACGTTGCATACCTTGTTCGCCATGGCCCGTGGCGTCAGTGACAGCTGCTGCGGCGGTGCCCATGCCCAGGAGATGACCAAGTGGTTCGACACCAACTATCACTACCTGGTGCCGGAGTTCAGCGTCGATCAGCAATTCCACCTGGCGTGGGACCAACTCTTCGAAGAGGTCCAGGAAGCCCTCGACCTGGGGCACAGCGTCAAGCCCGTGGTGATCGGCCCGCTGACCTATTTGTGGCTGGGCAAGGCCAAGGGCGCTGACTTCGACAAGCTCGACCTGCTCGAGCGACTGCTGCCGCTGTATGGCCAGATATTCCAGCGCCTGGCCGAATTGGGCGTTGAGTGGGTGCAGATCGACGAGCCAATCCTGGCGCTCGATCTGCCTCAGGATTGGAAGAACGCTTTCGAGCGCGCCTATAACCTGATCCAGCGCGACCCGCTGAAAAAATTGGTGGCCACTTACTTCGGCGGCCTGGAAGAAAACCTTGGCCTGGCTGCCAACCTTCCGGTGGATGGCCTGCATATCGACCTGGTGCGTGCGCCGGACCAGTACCCGACCATTCTCGACCGCCTGCCAGCGTACAAGGTGCTGTCCCTGGGCGTGGTCAACAGCCGAAACGTGTGGCGTTGCGACCTGGAAAAAGCCCTGGCCACCTTGCAGCATGCCCATGAGAAGTTGGGCGATCGCCTGTGGGTCGCGCCGTCCTGCTCGCTGCTGCACAGCCCGGTGGACCTGGAGCGGGAAGATCAGTTGGGTGCCGAACTGAAAAGCTGGCTGGCCTTCGCCGTGCAGAAGTGCGCGGAAGTGGCGCTACTGGCCAAGGCCGTCGATCAGCCCGAAGCCCCTGGCGTACTCACCGCCCTGGCTGCGAGCCGCGCGGTGCAGGCAGCTCGTGCTGCATCGCCACGCATTCACAAGCCTGCCGTTCAAGCTCGTGTAGCGGCCATCACTGCACGGGACAGCCAGCGCCAGTCGCCGTTTGCCCAGCGCATCGAAAAGCAACGGGCCGGCCTTAACTTGCCGCTGTTCCCGACCACCACCATCGGCTCGTTCCCACAGACTGCGTCGATCCGCCTGGCGCGTCAGTCGTACAGGGCGGGCAAGTTGAGCCACGCCGAATACGTCGAAGCCATGCACAGTGAGATCAAGCACGCTGTCGAGGTGCAGGAAAATCTCGGCCTGGATGTGTTGGTGCACGGTGAAGCCGAGCGTAACGACATGGTCGAGTACTTCGCCGAACAACTGGATGGCTACGCGTTCACCCGGTTCGGCTGGGTGCAGAGCTATGGTTCGCGCTGTGTGAAACCCGCAGTGATTGTCGGTGACCTGAGCCGCCCGAACGCCATGACCGTGGAGTGGATTCGCTATGCCCAAGGCCTCACCGACAAGGTGATGAAGGGCATGCTCACAGGCCCGGTGACCATGTTGATGTGGTCGTTCCCACGGGAAGACCTGAGCCGCGAAGTGCAGGCCCGGCAACTGGCCCTGGCGATTCGTGACGAAGTGGTGGACCTGGAAGCGGCCGGCATCAAGATCGTGCAGATCGACGAAGCGGCTTTTCGTGAGGGCTTGCCGTTGCGCCAGGCGCAGTGGCAGCACTACCTGGACTGGGCGACTGAGGTGTTTCGTTTGTGCGCGAGTGGCGTGGGCGATGAAACCCAGATCCACACCCACATGTGCTACAGCGAGTTCAACGATGTGATCGAGTCCATCGCCGCCATGGATGCCGACGTGATCACCATCGAAACCTCCCGCTCGGACATGGAGCTGCTCGACGCGTTCGAAGCCTTCGCCTACCCGAATGAGATCGGCCCGGGGGTCTACGACATTCACTCGCCGCGGGTGCCGGATGCCTCGGAAATGGCCAATTTGCTGCGCAAGGCCGCCAAGCGGATTCCGGCAGAGCGCTTATGGGTGAACCCCGATTGCGGCTTGAAGACGCGGGGCTGGCCGGAGACCGAGGCGGCGCTCATTCATATGGTCACCGCCGCTCGGCAACTGCGTGCTGAGTCAAACTGTAGGAGCGAGCTTGCTCGCGAAAAACGCCAACGATTACGCGTAGCTTCTGAATGAACGTGGCGCCTGTGAGTTTTTCGCGAGCAAGCTCGCTCCTACAAGGGGAGGGGGCAATATTCGCCCCCTGCATCAGGTCAGAGGTATTTGAGCCACGCCAGGTCCCGCCGCCGTGCTTTCAGGCCGGCGAACCAACGCACGGGCAAGTACAGGGCAATCGGCAACAGCAGCGCTGCCAGCCACACCGCACCGATATCGTCGAAGCCAAAGTAAGTGCCATGGTTGAGGCCAAACAGCGCAACGCAGGCCACATAGAGGATTTTCAATACATAGAGGTGCAACAGATAAAAGAACATCGGCGCCGCGCCGAACACTGCCAGCACGCCGATCCAGCGCTTATGCCCGGCGCGTTCAAACGCCAGCAGCAACAGCAAGCCAATCCCCAGAGTCAACGCCAGGAACAACAGCGAAGGCGGGTACTTGGTGATATTGAAAAAGCTCATCAGCGTCAGCACGCTGCTGTCATACGCCTGCCAAGGCTGCTCGCCATAGCCGTTGAGCGCTCGCAACAACCCAAAGCCCACCAACGCGCCCACCCCCGCGACCAGTAAATAACGCTGACGCACAGCCGGCAGCGTGGCATTGGCAAACCATGGCCCGAGGCCGTAACCCAGGGCAATCACACCGATCCATGGCAGCACCGGGTAGGTGGTGCGCAGGCGCAGGTTTTCAGAGACTTCAATCCAGTTGCGTTCATGCAGGATCGTCCACGGCACATGCAACATCGAACCCGGTGCGAAGTGCAGCCCATCGAGCAGGTTGTGCCCGGCGATAATCACCAGCGCCAAGCCGATCAGCCAGGCACGCGGTAGCCAGACCAACGCGGCGAGGGCGATCATGCTGATGCCGATGGCCCAGATCACTTGCATGTAGATCACGCTGGGCGGCAGTTGGAAGGTCCACGCGAAGTTGACCAGGGTGAATTCCAGCACCACCAGGAACAGCCCGCGCTTGAACAAGAATGCCGACACGTCGCGACGACCCTGATATTTCTGACCGTACAGCCAAGCCGACAATCCGGTGAGCAGCACAAACACCGGCGCACACAAGTGAGCCAGGGTGCGGCTGAAAAACAACGCAGGCTCGGTGCTGTCTATGCTCATGGGGTCGCTGACCTGGCGGTGCAGCAGGAAGGTTTCACGCACGTGGTCCAGCAACATGAACAGGATCACCAGGCCGCGCAGGGCGTCGATGGATAGCAGGCGTTTGCGTAAAGTCATAGCGTCAGTCATAAGTTAAGGATCACACGCAGGCAAAATATTGACGTTATTCTATAACATTAAGCGAGGCGCTGATGACAAGCATGACCCCACACTCG
Source organism: Pseudomonas sp. DWP2-2 (assembly GCF_049897065.1). Classification (NCBI taxonomy): domain Bacteria; kingdom Pseudomonadati; phylum Pseudomonadota; class Gammaproteobacteria; order Pseudomonadales; family Pseudomonadaceae; genus Pseudomonas; species Pseudomonas sp. DWP2-2. Next base: position 15,437 of record NZ_JAFCVN010000011.1, read on the forward strand.
GCCGAAGCTGTAATCGCGTTCTGGAAACAGGCGGGGCCCAAGCGTTGGTTCGCCAAGGACGAGGGGTTCGATAGGGACTTTCGCGATAGATTCAACGCGGCTCATATGCAGGCTGCACGGCGTGAACTCGAAGGTTGGTTGACCACGGCGGATGGCGCGCTGGCGTTATTGATTCTGCTGGATCAGTACCCGCGCAACGCCTTTCGCGGCACGGCGCATATGTTCGCCACCGACCCGCTGGCGCGGTTTTATGCGCGAAAGATGGTGGACGCGGGATTGGATCAACAGGTTGAACCTCAGTTGCGCGCGTTCTGCTATTTGCCTTTTGAACATTCGGAAGACCCGCAGGACCAGCAACGCTCCCTGGCCCTGAACCAGCAGTTGGATGCCAGCACCTACCACTGGGCCAAGGAGCATGCCGACATCATCGAGCGGTTCGGGCGGTTTCCCCATCGTAATGGGGTGTTGGGCAGGGCGAGCACCGATGAAGAACTCGCCTTCCTCAAGGCCGGTGGCTTCGCCGGTTAGGCGTGTTCTGGCGCCAGGCTCTGCTGGGTGGCGACACGGCGAAACCGCCGCACGCCCTTGAGGTCTATCGCCCACCGCAACGCTTCAGTGGCTGAAGGACGCGGGCCTTGGGTGATCGCCTGTTCATCCTGGCCCAGTGCGTCGAGGTAACCCTGGGCACCGCCGCGTTCGCTCCAATAGTGAGTATGGCTGAGCCAGGACTTGGCCAGCCAGCCTTTGCCGTTGCCCACGGTCACCGGCAAGTCCAGCACGCCGCCGCCCATCACGGGCTTGACCGGGCCGCTGACGATGTCGCCGAACAGGCCGAAGGGGGCAGGGAAGTACAGGTTGGTCCAGCGCGTGACGGCAAAGGCTGCGGCGTGGTGCAGGTAGTGCGGGGTGAAGGGCTTTTGGCCGAGCATCAGCGGTTGGCGGGCGTTGTAGCCGTAGCCTTGGGTGTCTTCGGTCGGCGGGCAGGCCGGGGCTTCGCGGCGTCCCATGCGCTGTTTGAAGTCACTGACGCTGCGGCCCAGCAACAGGCTGGCGTGGGCCATCGGGCTGCCGACCGTGACTAGGTCGGTGATGCGCCAGGGGTTGCCCAGGCCGCGCTGTTCGGCAAAAGCTTCGGTCTGTTGCTGACGAAAATTCAACAGGCTGCTTAGGCTGCCGTCCAGCAAGGCGCCGGCTGCGGGCAGGGCCTCCTTGACCACCGGTTGCAGCGGTTCGCGGTTGGCATAACGGGCTGCCAGCTCACGGTTGCTGGGGGTCAGTTGGGTCAGTTTGTCGTGGTACTCATGCCAGAGGTAGCCGACGATGTCATAGGCAATCACGCTGCCCAAACTGTGGCCCACGACGATGATGCGCTCGTAGTCACCCTGATTGTGCAGAGCGCGCAGCAGGTCGACACCATCAGCACGGATCTGCTCGCGCACCATCACGTTTTGCGGGTTGGGGCTGAGGTAGCGTGCGGCGTCTCCCAGGTAGGCCAGCGCCGAATAGCGCAGCGCCAGTCCCATGGCCGCGAGCAGCAGGGGGATCAGCGCGAAGGGGTTGTCGCTGGGGGGCAATTGGCCCCAGGCCGTGGCCAATGTACCGCTGGCAACCAGCAGCAATAACACCAGCACCGTCCAGCGCGTGCTGCGCCAGATCGGCACGATGGCCTCGGGAATGTCGCGACGCGGGCGCTTGAAGATGTCCCACAGCCAGCCCAGCAGATGGCCGAACTTGGTGCCCTGCATCTTGTGGGCCCAGTAGTACTCATAGAAATCCGTCGAGGTACGGCCCGAGGCCTTCAGTACGCGCAGGTCGAAGTTGCGCGACAGCCGATCCGGCTTGCTCCAGTACAGAGGTGTGCCATCGGGGGTGTCCGTGGGGATCATCGCCTCGACAAAGCCGCGCAAGGTGTCCATTGGGCGCTGTTCGCCGATGCCGTGGATAACCACAACTGCTTGTTTCATGTGCTGTTCCTTCCTTGAAAATCAGCGTGAGCCATAATATTGCCACTAGCCGCGCTATTCCTGCCAGGAATGCCCCCATAAAAACCCTGCATTGTCTTTATCGGCCCTGATCTCGTAGCGTGATGCCTCACACCAGGAGATTGTCCATGAGCCAAGGCCCGCTGCACCTCTACGTTGATTCGCTGTTCACCAGCCCCTATGCCATGTCGGTGTTTGTCGCCTTGCGCGAAAAAGGCCTGGCGTTCGAGACCCTCACCCTGGACCTCGATGCCGGGCAGAACCAGGCGGCAGATTACGTCCAACGCTCCCTGACCCAGCGAGTGCCGACCCTGGTAGACGGTGATTTTGCGCTGTCGGAGTCTTCGGCCATCACCGAGTACCTGGACCAGGCCTACCCTGAGACCCGCGTGTACCCGGCGGATGTGCAGCAGCGGGCGAGGGCGCGACAGGTTCAAGCGTGGTTGCGCAGCGACCTGCTGCCGATTCGCCAGGAGCGCTCGACGCTGGTGGTGTTCTGCGGGCAGAAGAGGCCGCCGTTGTCAGCAGAGGCTCAAGCCGCCGCGACCAAGTTGATCACCGCGGCGCAAGCCTTGCTGGCGGATAACCGCGAGTACCTGTGCGGCCAGTGGTCGATTGCCGATGTGGACCTGGCGGTGATGCTCAATCGTCTGATCCTCAACGGTGACGCCATGCCAGCGCAGCTGGTGGCCTACGCGCAACGCCAGTGGCAGCGGCCGTCAGTGCGCGAGTGGGTCGAGCTGCGACGGCCCGCGCTCTAGCTCTGCCTGCTGGGCAACGCGCCGGTCGAGGTCTTCCCAATCGGCCATGCCCAACACGCGCATGGTGTTCAAACCACGCAAGTAGCCGCGCAGTTGCTCGGCGCTGGCGCTGCCTTTTGCGGCGTCGGCGTGTGAGTCCAGCAGCACGGTTTCGTACTCGACCAGGTAGTCGGCGACTCGCTCGCGAAACTCTGGCAGGACTGCCTCGCGAATACGATCGAAGATTTTCTGGTAGGGCTTCATGGCGGGTCCTTATAGATTTTATGGGCGGCCTGACACTATCGGTTCAAATGATAGTCACCATCAAGGATCACAAGTTCTGTTTTTTCGCCAAACGCGCAGAATCTGCACATCGAGACGCAGCTCAAGGAAAATGCGCGATGAGGACGATTATCCAGTTGGCTTTGATGGCCCTGATGCTGGGCACCGCGGTCATGACCACCCCGGCGATGGCCGATGACGTGCGTACAGGCCATTTGCTGCCACTGGTGGGTAGCGTAGACTCTCTGCAGCGTGCCCAGTCGGTGGGGGTGTTGTTCAGCGAAAACACCCGCGACAACCTCAGCTACCTTGAACGCTACCACGCCATGGCGCTGAACGGCGCCAAGGATGCCTTGGATGGGCGGATTCGCGAGGCGTTCGTCAACAGCTCCGACCCGGAACTGGCGATCGACTGGTTGATGCACTCGTTGCAGGGCACTTTTTTCTCGGTGACGGTTTATAGCAGCCTGGATGCCCTGGTGCAGGCGCACCCGGATGTGGTGGTGGTGCTCGATACCCATAACCAATTGCTGACCCAGCGTAATGACCGGGTCGAAGCACGCTTTGTCGCACGCTTCTACGACGCGAACCTGCAGTTTATCGCCAAGGCCGAAGGCTCGGTGGACAAGCACGTGCCGTCAGTGTGGGTGCACGACAAGGCGGCGCCGGAGATTGCTGCACTGATCGAGCAACAACGCGATGTACAGCAAGATGCCCTGAAGCAGTTCGATGCGTCGCTCAAGGCCCTGGTTCGCGCAGGTTGACCCGCGAATGGTTGTGAACCCTATTTGGTTATTTTCAGGAATGTTTATGCGCTCTTTCTTCGCCCCGGCCCTGGCTTGTGCTTCGTTATTGTTGACCGGCTGTATCACGGCGCCAAATGCCCCATCACTGACCCTGCAAACCAACAAGACCCCCGACGGCTATGTGCAATGCGTGTTGCCCAAGCTGGAAAAGCACGGCATCACCTCGACCGTCACCCAGAACTCGCGCCACGCCAAGGTGCTGTTGACCAGCAAGATTGCCGCCGATGATGTGCTGGAGGCCTACAAGTCCCAGGACGGCACCAAGGTCTTCCTGTACGAGCGCAAGCCGCTGGCTTCGGCGATCAAGCCATCGCGGCTGGAGCAGGCCGCACAGGATTGCAGATAAACCCAGGCACAACGCAAATCCAAAGGTGGGCGGGGGCAACCTTTGACACCCTGTAGGAGCGAGCTTGCTCGCGAAAGACGTCAACGGTAACGCGCGCTCCCTGAATAAACGCGGCGCCTATGATTTTTTCGCGAGCAAGCTCGCTCCTACAGGGTATTGGCCCCATTTGGATCAGGGCTTGGCTTCGTTGCTGAAGCTGTCGACAGTCTTGACCAATCCCTGCGCCGCCAACGCCACCAACTCACCGCCTTTCTCCACAGTAGCCAACGCCGGGTCCGAGCCCATGCGGCCGTCAGGGAAGCGCGCCCGGAAGTCCAGGGCCTCGCGGATCGGGCCGGTGTTGGCGATTCGTGGTGAGTAGTCGGCAGACTTGATCGCGTCCGGATACGCCCACTGCGTCACGGCAATTTCCGACGGCGTGGCGTGGCTGCCATGCCCGACCGGGAATTGACGCTGGGCCAGGTCAGTGACGCCTTCCAGGTCCCACCAGTTCACCAGCTTCAGCGCGAACCCGGCCGGGCGGCGGGCGAAGCTGGCTTCGGCGTACAGCTCGGAGAACGCCGCTTCAATCGTGGCGATGTTGCCGCCGTGGCCGTTCAGGAACAGGATCTTTTCGAAACCATGCCCGGCCAACGAGCGCACCCAGTCGCCAATTGCGGCGATAAAGGTGGAAGGGCGCAGGGAGATGGTGCCGGGAAAGCCCAGGTGGTGTTGGGCCATACCGATATTGAAGGTCGGGCCGACCAGGATATCGGCGTGCTTCTGGGCGTGGTGGGCGATGATTTCCGGGCACATCCAGTCCGTGCCCAGCAGGCCGGTGGGACCATGTTGCTCGTTGGAACCGATGGGAATCACCACCGTGCGGCTGCGTTCCAGGAACTGCCCGATTTCGATCCAGGTGGAGGTGTGTAGAAGCATGCGACGCTCTCTTTTATCTATGGGGACAGGCTATCCGCCACGGATTGTACGACTACTCGCCACCTGTTGGGGTTTGCAATTGAGGTAGGTCGACGACTTCAGCCAGCGCTGGTCGGGGTACCACGAAAACATGAACTGCCCGTCCTTGAGCTTGTCCACAACTTGACGGGCAACTTGCGGGCGCACGGCCGGGCAACCCTGGCTGCGGCCGATGCGGCCTTCGCGCTTGCTCCATAAGGGGCTGACGTAGTCGGCGGCATGAATCACGATGGCGCGGTCGCGGGCCTGGTCATTGAAACCGGGTTCCAGACCGTCCATGCGCAGCGAGTAGCCATGGGCGCCCAGGTAGCTTTCCTGGGTGCGGAACAACCCCAGGCTCGACTGGTGGCTGCCCTCGAGGTTGGAGAACTGGGTAGCGAAGTTTTCCCCGGACTTGGCGCCGTGGGCCACCAGGTCGCGCAATACCAGGGTCTTTTTGCGCAGGTCGAAGATCCACAGGCGACGGGCGGTCGAGGGCTGTGAGTAGTCAATAACCGCTAGGCGATCGGAACGTTCCTCGCCGTTATTGACCGCGCACTGTACGGCGCTCAGGGCGCTTTTCAGCACGGTGGGATTGAGTTCTGGAGCCGAGCGCGCCAGGCTGCTATACAGGGAAGGAGAGGTGCCATTGGCGGCGAGCGCAACATTGCTCAATAAAGCCAGGCACCCAGTGATCAAGCCCAGGCTGGTTAGCCTGAGCAGGCGTATAAAAGTCAGCATCTACAGTCGAGTCCCCGCTGTGGAGTGGAGCTAAGTCAATTGTTCAAAAAACACGCATGTTACTTGAGCATTTGCCTGCTCGTTGCACCATTGGTCGCTACAGCCGAAACGCTGCCGGTGGAGCCATTGCCCGTCACCACCCCTGCACCGGTCGCGCTGGCGCCACTGCAACAGGCGTTGGCCCAGTTGACCAGTGTCTGCCCGCACCTTGCGCCGCGTATCGATGCCGCCGCGTTGGTGCGCCTGCAAGCCTTTTACCTGCAGCAGGGCGATGCCCCGCTATGGTCGGCTGACGAACGCCGGCAAGCCTTGCACAGCCAGTTGCTGATGCTTGCCGACGATGGCCTGGACCCCACCCACTATAGCTTGCCTGCGGCGGATGCCACGGCCAACGTGCTGTGCAGCGATATCGCCAACAGCCAGCAGTACCTGCAAGCCCTGCAGGATTTGCATTACGGGCGCCTGCAGCAATCGCGCTTTGAGCCTCTATGGCATTCACAGCCGCCCAGTGGCGATCCTAATGCCGAGGTACTGGCGTTCGCCGCCACCGGCCTGCAAGACATGGCCCAAGCCTTCGATCAGGCGCGGCCCAGCGCTGATTTGTATCGCAGCCTGCGCAATGCCTACGCCGGCGTGCGTCAGCAACCGCTGCCCCATTGGGACCCGGTCGCCGAGGGCGCGTTGTTGCGCCCGGGCATGAACGACCCCCGCGTGCCGGAACTGGCGCGGCGCCTGCACAGCGGTGGCTACCTGGCCCAGTTGCCCAGCGGCAACGGCAAGCAATACCAGGGCGAACTGGTCAAAGCGGTGAAAGCCTTCCAGCTCAGCCACTCGTTGCAGGCCGACGGTGTGATCGGCGCCGGCACCGTGGCCGAACTCAATATCAGCCCGGCGGTGCGTCGTGAACAGCTGCGCATCAACCTGGAGCGCTTCCGCTGGCTGGCCCAGGACCTGGAGCCTGAAGGCGTCGTGGTCAATGTGGCCGCCGCGCAGCTGAGCGTGTATCAGAGCGGCATCCCGGTGTGGCAAACCCGCCTTCAAGTGGGCCGGGCCGAACGCCAGACGCCATTGCTCAAGTCGCGCATCACCCGGCTGACCCTCAACCCCACCTGGACTATCCCGCCGACCATCATGCGCGAGGACAAACTGCCCGCCATCCGCCTCAACCCTGAATACCTGCGCCAGCAAAACCTGCAAGTGCTCGACGCCGAAGGTCACCCATTGACCCCCGACCAAGTCGACTGGGCACGCCCCGGCAATATCCTGCTGCGCCAGCAGGCCGGCCCGCGTAACCCGCTGGGCAAGATTGTGATGCGCTTTCCCAATCCGTATTCGGTGTACCTGCATGACACCCCCAGCCAGCCCTTGTTCACCAAGGGCCCACGGGCGTTCAGTTCGGGGTGCGTGCGGGTCGAGCAACCGTTGTTATTGCGCGATCTGCTCGTAACACCCGCCGAACGCACCCGCACCGATGAGCTGCTGGCGACCGGTGAAACCCATGAATTCAGGCTGGCTACGCCGGTACCGGTGCTGTTGGGGTATTGGACGGTAGAAGTGGATCGCCAGGGCGAGTTGGTGTACGCGCCGGATATTTATGCGCGTGACCCGGTGTTGATCAAGGCCATGGGCAGCGTGTTATAGCGTCAGATGGCTTGATATGAATGTAGGAGCGAGCTTGCTCGCGAAAAACGCCAACGATAACGCGTGCTTCCTGAATGAACGCGGTGTCTGTGAGTTTTTCGCGAGCAAGCTCGCTCCTACGTTCTATTCCGGCATCAGTTGCTGGCGGCATTCCAGCACCAGGCGGGCGCCGCCCAACTCACTGGTGCCGACCTCCAGCTTGAAGCCATGCAAGTTGATGATCGCCGCCACAATCGACAGGCCCAGCCCAAAGCCGCCTTGCTGATCACTCTCATCGACCCGATAGAAACGTTGGAACACCGACGCGCGCTCGGCAGCTGGAATGCCTGGCCCGGAGTCGAGCACTTCGATGCGCGTACTCCCAAGGTCGTTGACTGCTCGCAGGATCACCTTGCCATTGGGCGGGGTGAACTTGATCGAGTTACTCAGCAGATTGGCCAGGGCTTCAAACAACAGCGCACGGTCACCGGTAACCCACGGCAGTGAATCAGGCGCCTGCAGCACCAACTCCAGTTCGCCTTCTTCGGCCAGGGGCAGGTAGAAATCATGCAGTTCGCGCAGCAACGGCAGCGGGTCCAGCACCAGGAAGCCTGAGCGACGCTGGTGGTCTTCCAGTTCCGAGATGCGCAGCAGCCCGCGAAAACGCGCCATCAGCGTGTCGGTTTCGGCGATGGCGTCATCGAGTTTTACCGCGTGGGCCGAGTCTTCCTCGGCTTGTTGCTTGATGCGGTAAAGCTGGGCGCGCAAGCGGGTGAGCGGGGTGCGCAGGTCGTGGGCGATGTTGTCGCACACGCCCTTGACCTCGTTCATCAGTTTTTCGATGCGGTCGAGCATGGCATTGACGATGGCGGCAAGCATGTCCAGCTCGTCGCGCCGGTTGGACAGCGGCAACCGGTGCGTGAGGTCGCCGGCGACGATGGCCTCGGCGCTGGCCTGGATCCCGCGAATACGCCGCAACGGGCGACGGCGCAGCAGGTGCCAGCCGGCAGCGCCAGGAATGATGGTCAAGGACAGCGCCCACAGCAGGGCGTGCCAGATAATCCGCGTTACCCCGAACAACGAGCCGTTGGCGCGTACCAACACCAGCCAGCGGCCGTCTTCGGTGTGGGTGGCCACGGCATCGCAGCTGTCCTTGGGCAGTTTGGGGTCATCGGATTGCACGCAATTGGTCAGGGCGTAGATCTTGCCATCCAGCGGCAGGTCCGGTGGCACGGCACGGATCGGCCCGCTCAAGGGGCGAAATTGCTCATCGAACAGGCCGTAGGCGTCCACGCCCTTCATGTCGAAGGTCATGCTGGTGGTCAGCGCTTCCACCAGTTCTTCGCCGTCGAAACGCTGGAAAAGATGCTGGCGCTGCAACAGGGAATGGCGCGACAAGTCGCTGAGGTAGCCTGAGACCTCGTAGTACAGCACCCCCATGAGGATGCAACTCCACGCCACGAACAACGAACTGTACAGCGCCAGCAAGCGGCTGCTGGAAGAGCGCCAGCCTTTAGAGGGGTTCAGCAATGACATAGCCCGAGCCTCGTACCGTGCGGATCAGCGGCGTGAGGCCCGGTGGGTCGATTTTCTTGCGCAGACGGCCGATGTGCACGTCGATCAGGTTGGTGCCGGGGTCGAAGTGATAGCCCCAGACTTCCTCGAAAATCATCATCCGCGACAGGATCTGCCCGGTGTTGCGCATCAGGAATTCCAGCAGTTTGTATTCAGTGGGCAGCAGCGTCAGCGGCTGGTCGGCCCGGCTGGCTTCGCGGCTGATCAGGTTCAGTTCCAGGTCGGCCACGCGCAGAGCGGTTTCGAATTCCTGAACGGTGCTTTTACGCCGCAGCAGCACCTCGACACGGGCGGCCATTTCATCCGAGGCGAACGGCTTGGTCAGGTAGTCATCACCGCCGGCACGCAGGCCGCGCACGCGCTCGTCGACATCGGAGAGGGCGCTGATCATCAGGATCGGCGTAGACACCCCAATGGTGCGCAACGTGGTGACGATGGCCAGGCCATCCAGCTCGGGCAGCATGCGGTCGAGGGTGATCAGGTCGTAATCCCCACTCACGGCACGGACCAGGCCCTCGCGGCCGTTGTCCACCCAATCTACGTCCAGTCCATGGCTACTCAGCTCGGCGACAATCTCGCGGGCCGTTACGGCGTCATCCTCGATGGTCAAAATGCGGGTCATAGGATTACCTGGTGAGCGTTCACACTAGAAGTGACGACATTTTGCCAAGAAGTTGCTGAATGTTTCCTAAATAAAACTTCATCTTCTTCAAACCGACATCGCCCTGTGGGAGCTGGCTTGCCTGCGATGGCGGCTTACCTGCTGGCATATTCGTTGGCGGTCATGCCGCTATCGCAGGCAAGCCAGCTCCCACAGGGGAGTGCATTACGCCCGCCTAATATCGCCGTTTATTGCAACCTGCATGATCTGGCTAAGTTCAATTTAAATAAATCATTGAAATTAAAGGAATTTAATTTTAATCGCCGCTGGCACGCTGCCTGCACTGTCCGTTTTGAGACTTGTAACATCATTTTTCGTGCCTGGAGCAAAACAACAATGATCACATCCTCAACCACGCTGCAAGAGTCAAGCACGCTCTCCGGGGTTTCCTGGGGGGCGATTTTCGCCGGTGCCGCTGCGGCGGCTGCACTGTCATTGATCTTGGTATTGCTGGGCTTCGGCCTGGGCTTTTCGGCGGTGTCGCCTTGGGCTGACAGCGGTATCAGCGCCAAGGGCCTTGGCATTTCCACAATTGTCTGGCTAGCGTTCACCCAGATCGTTGCTTCGGGCCTGGGCGGTTACATCGCCGGTCGTTTGCGGGTGAAGTGGGCCAATATGCACGGGGACGAGGTGTACTTTCGCGACACCGCCCATGGCTTCCTGGCGTGGGCAGTGGCCACATTGATCACGGCGATGCTGGTGGTCGGCTCGGTCAGCAGTGTGGTCAGCGGCGGCGTGAAAGCTGGCGCCAGCGTGGCATCGGGCGCCGCCAGCGGCCTCACCCAAGCTGCTGGCAGCGCGGCAAAAGGTGCCGACAGTGGTGACTTCGGTTATTACGTCGACAGCCTGTTCCGCGATGATCGCCCAGCGGCGGTCAGCGATGATGCAGCCCACGCCGTGGTCGGTCGTATCCTGACGCGTACGTTGAGCAACGACGGCCAACTGGCAGCGGAAGATCGCGCCTACCTGGCCCAACTGATCAGCCAGCGCACCAACCTTAGCCAGGCCGATGCCGAAGCCCGTATCGACAAGGTCTATGGCGACGCGCGCAAGGCCGTTGAAGACGCCAAGCTCAAAGCCAAACAAGCCGCTGACACCGCTGCGAAAGTAGCGGCCTACACCTCGCTGTGGACCTTCGTGGCCCTGCTCATCGGTGCGTTCTTCGCCAGCTTCGCCGCCACCTTCGGCGGTCGCCGCCGGGATGCCGTGGTGTATGTCGAAACCGAAAACTACGTTCGTTAATTCAAGGAGAACATGATGCGCTCATTACTGCTGTGGTTCCTCGGCGTGCCGATTCCGGTGATCATCCTGATCGCGATTTTCATGCACTAATTGTAGGAGCGAGCTTGCTCGCGAAGAACTGCTGGGCGCCGCGTTCATTCAAAATGGCCGCGGCGTTCTTGCGTTTTTCGCGAGCAAGCTCGCTCCTACAGTTGGAGGTTCAGTCGTCGAACCCGACCTGTTCGTGAATCTCATCCACCTTGAGTTCCAACCGATACGCCACCGCAATAAACAGCGCCTGGCACAGGCACAGCGTGGCGCTCAGCGAGCGGAAAGCAAACGAGGAACCTTCATTGACCAACAACACCGCATTCGCCCGCTTGGCCAGGGGCGACAGGTTGCTGTCGGTGATGATCAGGGTCTTGGCCTGGTGATGCTGCGCGATGCGCAGGCAGTGCTGGGTCTCTTTGCCGTAGGGCGTGAAGCTGATGGCTATCACCAGGTCATTGGCGCGCACGCTGCGCATCTGCTCGCGATAACTGCCGCCTAGCCCCGAGATCAGGTGGATGCGCTTGTTGGTGTGCTGCAGGTTGTAGACCAGGTAGTCGGCCACCGCAAAGGAGCGGCGCACGCCGACCACGTAGATGTTGTCGGCATTGACTACCAGGTCCACGGCTTTCTCGAAGGCAGCGTCGTCCAACTCCAGCCCCAAGCGTTCGATGCCCGACAGGGTGGCGTTGACGCACTCGCGCGCCAGGTCGCCGCCGCTGGCCTTCTGGGACTTGTTGGCGATCATGCTGCGAATGCGCTGCTGGTAGTTTTGCACCGGCGTAGTCTTGTGCGTATACGCCTCGCGAAACAGCGCCTGCATCTCACTGAACCCGCTGAAACCGAAGCGCTGGGAAAACCGCACGATGGCCGAAGGGTGCACTTCGCATTCCCGGGCGATGTCGCTGATCCGGTCGACCATGATCCGGTCACTCTGCTGACTCATGTAGCTGGCGATACGCTTGAGCTGGCGCGGCAGGCTCTCGTATTCGTCGGTGATCAGCTGCAACAGGCGTTCGGCATTGATCGGAGGGCTGGCGACAGTTTCTTCCAGGGTGGTCTCGGGATCGGTGCGGGACATGGGCAATCCTTCTGGCGTGTTCGTCTGATGCGCTGATAGGTGGCGCAAGTCTACAGGGTAGGCGCAAAAAAATACCCCGGCATCACGGCCCGCGTGGCCTGCTGAAACGATGCATGGGCGCTGGAGTGCCGCTATCCTGAGGTATTGGAAAAAATATTCCACTAAAAATAATTATGGAATAAATATTGATTGCTGCCAGCGGACGTTCTAGTCTGCTCCCACCAAGAGCGTTTGCCGTCGCCACGGCGGCACAACGCAGGCTGATAAAAATAACAGGAGCCAGCATGGGCCAGACTCGTTTTGCCAGTGGGCGTCAATTGGATCTGATTTGCCTCGGGCGCCTGGGCGTCGATCTCTATGCGCAGCAAGTCGGTGCGCGGCTTGAGGATGTGTCCAGCTTCGCCAAGTATCTGGGCGGATCTTCCGCCAACATCGCTTTCGGCACCGCCAGGCTGGGGCTGAAGTCGGCGATGCTGAGCCGGGTCGGCGATGACCACATGGGCCGTTTCCTGGTGGAATCCCTGGCCCGCGAAGGCTGTGATGTCAGTGGCATCAAGGTCGACCCTGAGCGCCTCACCGCCCTGGTCCTGCTGGGCCTCAAGGACCGCGAAACCTTCCCCCTGGTGTTCTACCGCGAAAACTGCGCCGACATGGCCTTGCGCGCCGAAGACATCAGCGAAGCCTTTATCGCCTCCAGCAAAGCGTTGTTGATCACCGGTACGCATTTCTCCACCGACGGCGTGTACAAGGCCAGCCTCCAGGCCCTGGATTACGCCGCCAGGCACAACGTCAAGCGCGTGCTGGACATCGACTACCGCCCCGTGTTGTGGGGCCTGGCCGGCAAGGCCGATGGCGAAACCCGTTTCGTCGCCGACCAGAATGTCAGCCAGCATGTGCAGAAGATCCTGCCGCGTTTCGACCTGATCGTCGGCACCGAAGAGGAATTCCTGATTGCCGGCGGCGGTGAAGACCTGCTCACCGCCCTGCGCACCGTGCGTGAACTGACCCCGGCCACCCTGGTGGTCAAGCTCGGCCCCCAGGGCTGCACGGTGATCCACGGCGCAATCCCGGCGCGCCTGGAAGACGGGGCCATCTATCCTGGCGTGCGGGTTGAAGTGCTCAACGTGCTGGGCGCAGGCGATGCTTTTATGTCGGGCTTTCTCAGCGGCTGGATCAATGACGCCAGCGATGAGCGTTGCAGCCAGTTGGCCAATGCCTGTGGCGGCCTGGTGGTATCGCGCCACGCCTGTGCGCCAGCGATGCCGACCCCCGCCGAACTCGATTACCTGTTCAACAGCCCCGTGCCCATCACCCGGCCGGACCAGGACGTGACCCTGCAACGCCTGCACCGTGTCACGGTGCCGCGCAAGGCCTGGAAGCAACTGTTCGTCTTTGCCTTCGACCACCGCTGGCAATTGGTGGAGCTGGCGCAAAAAGGTGGCCAGGCCCCTGAGCGTATCAGCGACATCAAGCAGTTGTTTATCCAGGCCATCGAACGCGTGGAGCGCAACCTCAGCGAGCAGGGCGTCGAGGCGGATGTGGGCCTGCTCGCCGACCAACGCTTTGGCCAGGATGCACTCAACGCCGCCAGCGGTCGCGGCTGGTGGATCGCTCGCCCGGTGGAAGTGCAGAACTCGCGGCCCCTGGCGTTCGAGCACGGGCGTTCGATCGGCAGCAACCTGATTGCCTGGCCCCAGGAACACATCATCAAGTGCCTGGTGCAGTTTCACCCCGATGACGAGCCGATGCTGCGCCTGGAACAGGAAGCGCAACTCAAGGCGGTGTACGAGGCGTCGCTGGTCAGTGGCCACGAACTGCTGCTGGAAGTCATCCCACCCAAGGATCACCCGTCCACCTACCCGGACGTGCTCTACCGCAGCCTTAAACGCCTGTACAACCTTGGCATTTACCCGGCCTGGTGGAAGATCGAAACCCAATCGGCCGAAGACTGGAAAAAGCTCGACGAACTGATCCAGGAACGCGACCCCTACTGCCGTGGCGTGGTGTTGCTGGGCCTGAATGCTTCCCCCGAGTTTCTCGCCGATGGCTTCAAGCAAGCCAGCCAGAGCAGCACCTGCCGTGGGTTTGCCGTGGGCCGCACGATCTTCCACGAGCCGAGCCGGGCGTGGATGGCGGGGGAGATTGATGATGAAACGCTGATCCAGCAGGTGCAGGCGACCTTCGAACAGCTCATCAATGCCTGGCTCAGCGCCCGACAGTAAATACGATCAAATGTGGGAGCTGGCTTGCCTGCGATAGCAATCTATCCGTTGCAAATGTATTGCCTGACACACTGCTATCGCAGGCAAGCCAGCTCCCACACAAAGCAGATCCCAGTGAATTCTGAAGATAAAAACAAAAGGTGCAGCCATGCCCGCAATCCGAATTGGCATCAACCCGATCTCCTGGAGCAACGACGACCTCCCGGCCCTCGGCGGTGAGACCCCGCTGAGCACGGCCCTGAGCGAAGGCAAGGACATCGGCTACGAAGGTTTTGAACTCAACGGCAAATTCCCCAAGGATGCCAAGGGCGTCGCTGACGTGCTGCGTCCTTATGACCTGGCGCTGGTGTCCGGTTGGTACTCCAGCCGTCTGGCCCACCGTTCGGTGGCTGAAGAAATCGAGGCGATTGCCGCCCATGTCGAACTGCTCAAACACAACGGCGCCTCGGTACTGGTATACGGCGAAGTGGCTGACTCGATCCAGGGCTCGCGCATTCGCCTGATCGAGCGCCCGCGTTTTCACAGTGAACAGGCCTGGCAGGCTTACGCCGACAAGCTTACCGAGCTGGCGCGCTTCACCTTGTCCCAGGGCGTGCGCCTGGCCTATCACCACCATATGGGCGCGTACGTCGAATCCCCCGAGGACATCGACCAGTTGATGAAACGCACGGGCCCGGAAGTCGGCTTGCTGTTCGATTCGGGCCACTGCTACATGGGCGGCGGCGAACCCATCGAGGTGCTGCGCAAGCATATCGAGCGCGTCTGCCATGTGCATTTCAAGGATGTACGCAAACCCGTGGTGCAACTGGCGCGTAACCAGATGTGGAGCTTCCCGGACTGCATCGTCAACGGCACCTTTACCGTGCCCGGCGATGGTGATATCGACTTCGCACCGTTGCTGGATGTGTTGCTCGCGGCGAACTACAAGGGCTGGCTGGTGGTGGAAGCCGAGCAGGACCCGGCCGTGGCGCCCAGCTATATCTACGCGAAGAAGGGTTACGACACCCTGCGTGCGCTTCTCAACCAGAGGACTTGAGTGATGAGCTTGTTGGTCAAAAGCAGCAAACGCGGGCAAACCATGGTTGCCCTGGAGGCGGGTCGCCTGGAGTACGTAGGCTTTGCCGCGTACCGCCTGAGTCTGGGTGAAACCCTGCCGGTCAGTGCGGGCGATCAGGAACTGTGCCTGGTGCTGCTCAGCGGTCGGGTGAATATTGAAGGCGAAGGCTTCAATTGGCAGAACCTGGGGGATCGCCAGTCGGTGTTCGAAGACAAGTCACCGTTCGCCGCCTATTTGCCGCCGGGCACTGGCGCCCGAGTCACGGCCCTGAGCGATGTGCAAATTGCCGTCTGTGCAGCGCCGGGTGCTACGGGTTTTGCCCCGCGCTTGATCCGCCCCGAGCAGTGCAAGCGCAGTGTGCGCGGCAAAGGCGCCAACACTCGCTACGTCTGCGACATCCTGCCTGACAGCGAGCCGGCCCATTCGCTGCTGGTGGTGGAAGTGCGCACGCCGTCGGGGCATTCCTCCAGCTACCCGCCGCACAAGCACGACACCGACGACCTGCCGCACCAGAGCTTTCTGGAAGAGACCTACTACCACCAGGTCAACCCGCCCCAGGGCTTCGTGTTCCAGCGCGTGTACACCGATGATCGCAGCATCGACCAGGCCATGGCCGTGGAAAACAGTGACCTGGTGGTGGTGCCCAAGGGCTATCACCCGGTCAGCGTGCCGTATGGCTACGAGTCTTATTACCTGAACGTGATGGCCGGCCCCAAGCGCGCCTGGCATTTCCATAACGACCCGCAGCACAGCTGGCTGCTGGACCTGTAAACGGTGTTGGACGGAGAACAAAAACAATGAAGTCGCCGCTACGTTTTGCCCTCAACCGCATGGTCGCCCCCAACCTGTCCCTGCCGGATTTCATCCAGTTGGCGGCGGCTCTCAACTGCGAGGCCATTGAGATCCGCAACGACCTCAAAAACCGTGAAATCGAATACGGCACACCCGCCAGCCGCGTGCGTGAATTGTGCGCAGCGCAGGGCATCAAGGTGCTGTCGATCAACGCGCTGTACCCCTTTGATGTGTGGAATGACCAACGCCGTGCCCAGGCAATCGAACTGGCCACCTACGCCCGTGAGTGCGGGGCCGAAGGCTTGGTGATGTGCCCGTTCAATCAGCCTGGCGATACGCGCAACGACGCGCAGCGCGCGGCTGGTTTGCGCACGGCGTTGAGCGAGCTGGCGTTGATCCTGCGCGAGTACGGGATTCTGGGGTTCATCGAGCCCCTGGGCTTCACCGTATCCGCCCTGCGCCGCAAGCGCGTGGCAGTGGATGCAATCAAGGCCATCGGCGGCCTGGATGTATTCCGGGTGGTGCACGACACCTTTCACCATCACCTGGCCGGCGAGCATGAGTTCTTCCCGGAACTGACCGGGCTGGTGCACATCTCCGGGGTGGAAGACCGCGAGGCGCCGCTGGAGTCGATCCGCGACGGCCACCGCGTGCTGGTGGGCGAGGACGATATCCTCGGGAATGCGGCGCAGATCGACACCTTGCTGAGCACCGGCTACAGCGGCTATCTGTCGTTCGAACCGTTTGCCGAAAGCGTGCACGGGTTGGCGAATATCCGGCAGGCGTTGGGCAGCAGCATGGCGTATTTGCAAAAGCCCTTGCCATAACGCGATCAAAAATGTGGGAGCTGGCTTGCCTGCGATAGCGGTGTGTCAGGCAATACCTGTGCAACTGATAGACCGCTATCGCAGGCAAGCCAGCTCCCACAGTGGATCGGTGTTGAACATTCCAATTGCATTCATACAAGGTGCAAGTGATGACCACAACAAGATTGACCATGGCCCAGGCCCTGGTGAAGTTCCTGGACAACCAATACATCGAAGTCGATGGCGTACAGAGCAAGTTTGTCGCCGGGGTGTTCACTATTTTCGGGCATGGCAATGTGTTGGGCCTTGGCCAGGCCTTGGAGCAGGGCAGCGGCGACCTGGTGGTGCATCAGGGCCGCAATGAGCAAGGCATGGCCCACGCCGCCATCGGGTTCGCCAAGCAGCACCTGCGCCGCAAGATCTATGCGTGCACGGCCTCGGTCGGGCCGGGCGCGGCCAATATGCTCACCGCCGCAGCGACTGCCACCGCCAACCGCATCCCGTTGCTGCTCTTGCCCGGCGATGTCTATGCCAGCCGTCAGCCCGACCCGGTTTTGCAGCAGATCGAGCAGTTCCACGACCTGAGCATCAGCACCAACGATGCCTTCCGCTCCGTGAGCAAATACTGGGACCGCATCAACCGCCCCGAGCAACTGATGACCGCGGCGATCCATGCCATGCGCGTGCTGACCGACCCGGCTGAAACCGGCGCGGTGACCCTGGCCTTGCCCCAGGATGTACAAGCCGAAGCCTGGGACTACCCCGACTATTTTCTGCAAAAACGCGTGCACCGCATCGACCGACGCCCGGCCACCAGCGCCATGATCGGTGACGCGCTGGCTGCGTTTCGCGGCAAGCGCAAGCCGCTGATCATTTGCGGCGGCGGGGTCAAATACTCCGGCGCCAACCAGGCACTGCAAGCCTTTGCCGAGCGTTTCGATATTCCTTTCGCGGAAACCCAGGCGGGCAAGAGCGCCGTGGTGTCCAGCCATCCGCTGAACGTCGGCGGCATCGGCGAAACCGGCTGCCTGGCGGCTAACCTGCTGGCGCCTGAGGCGGACTTGATCATCGGTGTCGGCACCCGTTATACCGACTTCACCACCTCCTCAAAATCGCTGTTCAAGCACCCCGAGGTGAAGTTTCTCAACCTCAATATAAGCCCCTGCGATGCGTTGAAGCTGGACGGCGTGCAAGTGCTGGCCGATGCAAAAGTCGCCCTTGAAGCACTGGCCGATGCCCTGGGCGATTACCGTTCGGGCTGGGGCGAGCAGATCGCCGACGCCAAGGCGCAACTCGACGCTGAAGTGGACCGCGTGCATCAGGTGCACTACCAGGGCGATGAGTTTGTCCCCGAAGTCGACGACCACCTGGACCGTGCCGTGCTGCGGGAATTCATCGAGCTGACCGGTTCGTGCCTGACCCAGAGCGCTGTGCTCGGCGTGCTCAATGCACGCCTGGCCGATGACGCAATCATCGTGGCCGCCGCTGGCAGCCTGCCCGGCGATTTGCAGCGTGCCTGGCGCAGCAAGGGCGTCAACACCTACCACGTCGAGTATGGCTATTCATGCATGGGCTACGAGATCAATGCCGCCCTGGGCGTGAAGCTGGCCGAGCCGAGCAAGGAGGTGTACGCCCTGGTCGGCGATGGCTCCTACATGATGCTGCACTCGGAGCTGGCCACTTCGATCCAGGAGCGCCGCAAGATCAACGTGGTGCTGTTGGACAACATGGCGTTCGGTTGCATCAACAACCTGCAGATTGGCAATGGCATGGACAGCTTCGGCACCGAGTTCCGCTACCGCAACCCCGAGAGCGGCAAGCTCGACGGTGGCCTGGTGCCAGTGGACTTCGCCATGAGCGCAGCGGCCTACGGTTGCAAGACCTACAAGGTCAGCACGCTGGAACAGCTGGAAGCGGCGTTGGCGGATGCCCGCACGCAAAGCGTCTCCACGTTGATCGATATCAAGGTGCTGCCCAAGACCATGATCCACGGCTACCTGTCGTGGTGGCGGGTGGGTGTGGCGCAAGTGTCCACCAGTGAACGTACGAATGCAGCGGCAAAAAAACTCAATGAACACCTGGCCCAGGCCCGGCAGTACTAACAACAAGAGGAGTGTTTGCATGTCTTTGAAACTTGGAGTGATTGGTACGGGCGCCATTGGCCGGGACCATATTCGTCGTTGCAGCCAGGCCTTGCTCAACAGCCAGGTGGTGGCCGTCACCGATATCAACCTTGAGCAGGCGGCCCAGGTGGTGGCGGACTTGAAGCTGGACGCCGAGGTGTACCCGGACGGCCATGCATTGATCAACGCGCCAGAGGTCGAAGCGGTACTGGTGACGTCCTGGGGGCCGAGCCACGAAGAGTTTGTGCTGGCCGCGATTGCTGCCGGCAAACCGGTGTTCTGTGAAAAACCGCTGGCGGTGACGGCCGAGGGCTGCCGCAACATTGTCGAGGCCGAAGTGGCACACGGTAAGCGCCTGGTCCAGGTGGGTTTCATGCGCCCGTACGACCAAGGCTATCGTGCCCTCAAGTCGGTGATCGACAGCGGCCAGATTGGCGAGCCGTTAATGCTGCACTGCGCGCACCGTAACCCCACGGTGGGCGAGAACTACAACACCGGCATGGCGATCACCGACACCCTGATCCATGAGTTGGACGTGCTGCGTTGGCTGCTCAACGACGACTACGTGTCCGTGCAGGTGGTGTTCCCGCGCAAGACCAGCAAGGCGCTGGCGCACCTGCGCGACCCGCAGATCGTGCTGCTGGAAACTGCCAAAGGCACGCGTATCGACGTGGAAGTGTTTGTGAACTGCCAATACGGCTACGACATCCAGTGCGAAGTGGTAGGGGAGAGCGGCATCGCCAGGTTGCCGGAACCATCTCAGGTGCAACTGCGCAGCGACGCGAAGCTGTCCAACGCAATCCTGATGGATTGGAAGGATAGGTTTATCGGTGCCTATGACGTGGAGTTGCAGGCGTTTATCGACAGCGTGCTGGCCGGGCAGGTCGGCGGGCCGTCGGCCTGGGATGGGTTTGCGGCGGCGGTGGCGGCGGATGCGTGTATTGAAGCCCAGGGCAGTGGGCAGATTGTGAAAGTCAGCCTGCCGGATCGCCCGCGCTTCTACGGCTAACTCACTGCAGAAAAGTGGTTGACACTGTGGGAGCTGGCTTGCCTGCGATAGCGGTCTATCAGTGACAGATTGATTGCCTGACTCACTGCTATCGCAGGCAAGCCAGCTCCCACAGTTGATTGGGTTTCCAAATCAATTCTGGAGTTGAACATGCGAATCGGACTAGTGGGCTACGGCCACGGCGGACGCTTTTTTCATGCGCCGTTGATCGCCACCCTGCCTGGCGCCACCTTTGTCGGCGTGGTGACGCGTTCACCCGAACGTCGCAAGCAACTGAGTACTGACCTTCCGGGTGTCAAAGCCTTCGACTCCATCGGCCAGATCGTCGAAGCCGGCGTCGATGCCCTGGTGATTTCCACCACCCTCAAAGGTCGCCCGGCCCTGGTGCTGGAAGCCATCGAGCACGGGGTGGCGGTGGTCAGCGATAAACCCTTTGCCGCCAACGCCGAACAAGCCCAGGCCCTGATTACCGCTGCCGAACGTCAGGGCTCGTTGCTCAGTGTTTATCAGAATCGGCGCTGGGATTCGGATTACCTGACCCTGCGCAAACTGATCGACGCTGGCGCCCTGGGCACCATCACCCGCTTTGAATCCCGTGTGGAACGTTACAGTCCGCAGGCCGTGGGCAATGCCAGCGGTGGAGGATGGCTGCGTGACCTGGGCAGCCATCTGGTGGACCAGGCGTTGCAACTGTTCGGCCCGGTGGAGCGGGTGTTCGCTCAATTGCACTACACACCAGAACATCCCACGGTGGACCACGGCTTCTTTGTCTCCCTCACCCATGCCAATGGCGTGATTTCGCACCTGTGGGGCAACGCGTTGCAGAACAGCCAGGCGCCGCGATTTCGCGTCAGTGGCAGCCTGGGCTGCTACACCGTCGACGGATTGGATGGCCAGGAAGAAGCGCTGCTGGCCGGCAAGTCACCGAAAACCGAAGGTGAACACTGGGGCGCCGAGGAGCATCGGCGCTGGGGCTGGTTTGAGCAAGGGCCGGAGCGTGAGCGGGTGCCGTCGGAGAAGGGCTGCTGGCCCCAATTCTATCGGCAGTTGCAAGCGGCCGTGGTGGGGCAGGGACCGCTGCCGGTCAATGCCTATGACGCCCTGGAAACCACCCGTATATTGGACGCCGCGCGCCTGAGTGCCGAGCGTCAGCAGGTGGTTTCGACGAAAATAGAATAAAATTCTAAAACAGGTTGATATGGAAATTATTTTCTAATACAGTCTTTTCCAGGTTGCATAAAGTACGTCCCGGAACCTACGGGCGACTCAACAAAAACAAGATCAAAAACAACCAGGTACCGTCAGATGAAAATCTTCAACGCTGTACTGCGAGTTTTACGCCCCCTCCAAGCGCCACGCGGACTGCCCCGCGCCCGGCCGTTCTACTTCTCCTTCCTGAATGTGCTGTGCGTCGAAAACCAGGGCGCGCTGGTGTGCTGCATTCCAGGCGCGCCGGTGGTGCGACTGACAGCCGAGTCCTGATCAACGCAACGTCGAAAAAAACCAACAAGAAAGTGGAGACAGACCGTTCATGAAGACCCCGATTCGTTTTACCGCCCTGGCCTTGTCCATGCTGCTGGCCAGCGGTGTGGCCTGCGCCGCCGATCTCAAGGTGGGCGTGACGATGTCCGCGTTCGATGACACCTTCCTCACCTACCTGCGCGAGGACATGGACAAGCAAGCCAAGTCCTATCCAAAAGGTGATGGCGTGCAACTGCAATTCGAAGATGCCCGCGCCGATGTGGTCAAGCAATTGAGCCAGGTCGAGAACTTCATCAGCCAGAAGGTCGACGCGATTATCGTCAACCCGGTCGATACCGCGTCGACCAAGAACATCATCAGTGCCGCCACCAAGGCGGGTATACCGCTGGTGTTCGTCAACCGCCGCCCCGACCAGAAAGACTTGCCCAAGGACGTGGTGGCCGTGACCTCCGATGACGTCGAGGCCGGCCGCCTGCAAATGCAATACATCGCCGAAAAACTCGGCGGGAAGGGCAAGATCGTGATCCTTTTGGGTGACCTGGCGAACAACTCCACCACCAATCGCACCAAGGGCGTGAAGGAAGTGCTGGCCAAGTACCCGGACATCAAGATCGAGCAGGAACAGACCGGCATTTGGTTGCGTGACAGGGGCATGACCCTGGTCAACGACTGGCTGACCCAGGGCCGGGAGTTCAATGCGGTGCTGGCCAACAACGATGAGATGGCGATCGGGGCGTCCATGGCCCTGAGATCGGCCGGCAAGGAAAAAGGCAGCGTGTTGATTGCCGGTGTCGACGGCACGCCCGATGGCTTGAACGCGATCACCAAGGGCGACATGACCGTGTCGGCCTTCCAGGACGCCAAGGGCCAGGCGGTAGGTTCGGTGGAGGCAGCGCGCAAGATGGCCAAGAAGGAGCCGGTCGAGCAGAACGTGGTGATCCCGTTCCAGTTGATCACCCCGGACAACGTCAAAGACTTCAAGTAGCCCCAACACAACAACAAAAGCTGGCAGGGCGGTCACGGCCGCCCTGCAGATGGAGTACCTCCCTATGCTTGCTCAAGCCGCCACGTCTCAGCCCGCCGCCCACCCGGCGCTGGCGCTGGACGAACCCTACCTGCTGGAAATCCTCAACATCAGCAAAGGCTTTCCCGGTGTCGTGGCCCTGGACGATGTGCAGCTGCGGGTGCGCCCCGGCACGGTGCTGGCGTTGATGGGCGAGAACGGTGCGGGCAAGTCGACGCTGATGAAGATCATCGCCGGCATCTACCAGCCCGACGCCGGCGAAATTCGCCTGCGTGGCAAGCCGATCACCTTTGAAACGCCGCTGGCCGCGCAAAAGGCCGGGATCGCGATGATCCACCAGGAACTCAACCTGATGCCCCATATGAGCATCGCCGAGAACATCTGGATAGGCCGCGAACAGCTCAACAGCCTGCACATGGTCAACCACCGCGAAATGCACCGCTGCACCGCCGAGTTGCTGGCGCGCCTGCGCATCAACCTCGACCCCGAAGAACAGGTCGGCAACCTGAGCATTGCCGAACGGCAGATGGTCGAGATTGCCAAGGCAGTGTCCTACGACTCCGACATCCTGATCATGGATGAACCCACCTCGGCCATTACCGACAAGGAAGTGGCCCACCTGTTTTCGATCATTGCCGACCTCAAGTCCCAGGGCAAAGGCATCGTCTATATCACCCACAAGATGAACGAAGTGTTCGCCATCGCCGATGAAGTGGCGGTGTTCCGCGACGGCCAATACATCGGCTTGCAACGGGCCGACAGCATGAACAGCGACAGCCTCATCTCGATGATGGTCGGGCGTGAATTGAGCCAGCTGTTCCCGGTGCGCGAAACGCCTATTGGTGAGCTGTTACTGTCGGTGCGCGACCTGAGCCTGGACGGCGTATTCAAGGATGTATCGTTCGACCTGCACGCCGGCGAGATCCTCGGTATCGCCGGGCTGATGGGCTCCGGGCGCACCAACGTGGCGGAAACCATTTTTGGTATCACCCCAAGTTCCAGCGGGCAAATCACCCTGGACGGCAAGGCGGTGCGCATTACCGACCCGCATATGGCCATTGAGAAAGGCTTTGCGCTGTTGACCGAGGACCGCAAGCTCAGCGGCCTGTTCCCGTGCCTGTCGGTGCTGGAGAACATGGAGATGGCGGTGTTGCCGCACTATTCGGGCAACGGTTTTATCCAGCAGAAAGCCTTGCGTGCCCTGTGTGAAGACATGTGCAAGAAGCTGCGGGTGAAAACCCCGTCACTGGAGCAATGCATCGACACCTTGTCCGGCGGTAATCAGCAAAAGGCCTTGCTGGCGCGCTGGCTGATGACCAACCCACGCTTGCTGATCCTGGATGAGCCGACGCGTGGTATCGATGTGGGCGCCAAGGCTGAGATCTATCGCTTGATCGCCTTCCTCGCCAGCGAGGGCATGGCGGTGATCATGATTTCTTCCGAACTGCCCGAAGTGCTCGGCATGAGCGACCGGGTGATGGTGATGCACGAAGGTGAACTGATGGGCACCCTGGATCGCGCCGAGGCGACCCAGGAAAAAGTCATGCAGTTGGCTTCCGGGATGACCGCAGTCCACTGATCTATAGAATAAGAAGGTGATGGGTTATGAACGCAATAACAGACAACAAGCCGGCAACCGCGCCGGTCAAGAACCGTCGACGCATGCCCACCGAGCTGAGTATCTTCCTGGTGCTGATCGGTATCGGCCTGGTGTTTGAATTGTTCGGTTGGATCGTGCGAGACCAGAGCTTTCTGATGAACTCCCAGCGCCTGGTGCTGATGATCCTGCAGGTGTCGATCATCGGCCTGCTGGCCATCGGTGTGACCCAGGTGATCATCACCACGGGCATCGACTTGTCGTCCGGCTCGGTGCTGGCCTTGTCAGCGATGATCGCCGCCAGCCTGGCACAGACCTCCGACTTTTCCCGGGCGGTGTTTCCGTCCCTCACCGACTTGCCGGTGTGGATCCCGGTGGCGATGGGTTTGGGCGTAGGGCTTTTAGCGGGGGCAATCAACGGCAGCATTATCGCGGTCACCGGCATCCCGCCGTTTATCGCAACCCTGGGCATGATGGTCTCGGCCCGTGGCCTGGCACGCTATTACACCGAAGGCCAGCCGGTGAGCATGCTCTCGGACTCCTACACAGCGATCGGCCATGGCGCGATGCCGGTGATTATCTTCCTGGTGGTGGCGGTAATCTTCCACATTGCCCTGCGTTACACCAAGTATGGCAAGTACACCTATGCCATCGGCGGCAATATGCAGGCGGCGCGTACTTCGGGGATTAACGTCAAGCGTCACCTGATCATCGTCTATAGCATCGCCGGTCTCCTGGCGGGCCTGGCCGGCGTGGTGGCCTCGGCACGTGCAGCGACGGGGCAGGCCGGCATGGGTATGTCCTACGAGCTGGACGCGATTGCCGCCGCAGTGATCGGCGGTACCAGCCTGGCCGGTGGAGTAGGGCGCATCACCGGCACGGTGATCGGCGCGCTGATCCTTGGCGTCATGGCCAGCGGGTTTACCTTTGTCGGGGTGGATGCGTATATCCAGGACATCATCAAGGGCCTGATCATCGTGGTGGCGGTGGTGATCGATCAATACCGCAACAAGCGCAAGCTCAAGCGCTGAGTACCTGCCCTTGTAGGAGCGAGCTTGTGTGGCGAGCAAGCTTGCTTGCGGCGGGCGAAGCCCCCCCAAAAAGCCGGAGACTGCTGCGCAGTCGGCGGGAGCAAGCTCCCTCGCCACAGCAAGCTCGCGCCTACAGGGGATCAGGCACTTTCAACCGTTTGTCTTCTATATAGCTCCACAACACTGAATTTCTTGCTATAAACGCACTCCGATGACCGTTCGCCAAGCCCGTCCTGGTGCTTTTGGGGGTTGATCGGGAAAAAATGCCTGTCTTTTCAGTTGCTGCGCCCTCAAGTCGGCCTTAGACTGCCGCCCCTCGTAAATTGAGTGCCGGGTGGCGCTTGGAATGGATGGCGCCCTTCCGAGACCTGCACAGGTCGGCCGGAACGCTCCCTAATTCGCCTTAATGCACGTATTTTTTATAGAGAAATCAATGACAAAGGAAAAGTTGCTGGCCATGCCGGCGGATGACTACATGAATGCCGAACAGCACGCTTTTTTCGAGAAGTTGCTGCAAGACATGAAGGTGGAGCACCACGAGCGCATTGAGCAGAACCGTATCGCCATTGAGAGCCTGGACACCCCGGCCGACCCGGCTGACGCGGCTTCTGTCGAAGAAGAGCGCACCTGGCTGGTAAACGCCATTGACCGCGACCAGCGCATGCTGCCGCAACTTGAGCGTGCTCTGGAACGCATCAAGGAAGATTCCTTTGGCTGGTGTGACGACAGCGGCGAGCCTATCGGCCTCAAGCGCCTGCTGATCAGTCCTACCACCAAGTACTGCATCGAAGCGCAAGAGCGCCACGAGCAGATCGACAAGCACCAGCGTCAAGCCTGATGCGGTGAAGGGGGCGGCTCTCTAGCTGGCCGCCCTGGATCGGCATTGTTGCTGTTTATGCAATGAAGCTATTCCGTGGATAGCTTTTTCCAACTGGAATAAAGCCGTAGCATGGCCAACATTGTTAGCCAGCTAACTAATGCTGCGGAGAAGCTCCATGCAAAACAAAGTCGATGTGGCCGTAATGATCGGCAGTGGCGTACCCCAAACCCTGCGAGCCCTGGGCCAGCGAGCTTGCTGGGTGGTGTTGCTCAACGGTGAGCAGCGCGGCACTGCATTCGCCAGCCGGGACGAGGCGCAGGAATGCCAGGCTGCCTGGCAAGCGCTATTGCGCAGGGAAGCGTCAGACAGCCTGCATTGATCAAGCGCGGGGAGGCTCATGCAGCAACGCATTGAGGTCATCCACTGCGGGAGCCCATTCTGCGTCGACCTGCAATTGTTCCCTGAGGAAGTTCGCCTGCTGTTCGCTCCAGAATGGCGCGTCGATGAGTTTTACATCATCGGGCAGTCGATGTTCGGCGGTAAAACGTTCGATGGCTTCCTGGCTGGAATCCAGCCCCAGTTGTTCGAACAGGGTTTCAAGGGTTGGGGTGGTGGTGTCCATAGCGTTCTCCATGCGGGCTTATCGTCATGCATGTGAGGGGCAGGGCACGCCAGAGTTCTATCGGATTGTCAGGTATTGAGCGCGCCGCAATCCACGGCGGTTTTCAGTGCCTTGGCCGCCTCTTTGCCAGCCACGGCCGCTGCGTCGGCGGTTTTGAACCAGCGGTCTTTCTCCACCTGGTGCGCGGTGACCTTGTTCAGCGGTGGTTTTGCTCGCATGATGATGACCGCTTGAAACTCACCGTCTACTTCCCTCGCATCGCCGTGGATAATAAATTCGCCAATATCAAATTCCGTCACGTATGGCTTTCCCTTCAAGGTAACTGCGTTGATGAAACCTGACCCGCGGGGGGCAAACTTCCATGGACAGGCCAGTATGGCAGTTGTTGAGGGGCAGTGGCGCGGTAAAGTCATCCAGGCGACGAAACGATCCCGCCGCCTGAGGCGTATAGCTTGGCTTCAAGGGACTTGGCCAGTTCGCAGGCTTTGATGTGATCGCTGCGAAACCCCTTGATCTTGCCGCTGGGCACTTCAAGAATATGAAAAAAGTTCTTTCCTGCGGGTACAACTTGGTAAAGCACCGAATTGGAGTACCCATTCAGGTTCAGCAGGCAGTAGTATTGCTGTTCGTCGGGACATGGTGAACGAGTGTGGAAAGACGTAGCGTCGTGTTGACGTCGTTGCATGCTCAGCTCCTGTCGATCGATCCTGATAGCTTGTCTGCGTTGTTTCGGGTGGTTTTCACCCTGGTTGCTGTTCTAGTATTGTCGTCGGTAGTTCGTGACTGGTTCCATGCCCAGATGTTTTTTTGTGTTGGGGTGTCGGAAAACTGCATTTTTAATTGGGTTATTCTCTGAAGTCGGCAGACCCGTATTCTCGGGTCGTTGAACCTGTGATTTGCTGTATCGCGGTTGACTTCCCATGAGGTCCGCCGTTGAGGTTTGTACTAGCCTTACGAGTTCTCTTCAGTTTTTTAATGACTCTGTATCGTGTCGTAACGGCCATTTTTTGTGCTGTTCGCTTTGGCGGTCAGTGCTTTTTTGATGTGGGGGCGTTTCCTTGGCAGTCAGTAATCTGGATATGCACGCGTTATTCGTGCTGGGTGATTTGCGCGCAAAGTTGGTCAAGCAGTTTCAATCTCGGTTTGTCTACGTCACTGAACAGACGCCGGAAGGTATTTATATCGCCGAAATCGATACCGAAACGGCGCTGGTCGTGGACGACAAGCCACGTCTGGAACTCAAAGTAGGTGACCATTTTCGCGCAGCGGTATTACCCAGCCGCGAAGGTGGCAAGTTCGAATTGAGGTTTCGCGATATCAAGTTGACCGTCTACGGCCTCGGCGACTATGCCTTTGTGTCGTCGAACGAAGGCCAGGGTATTGTGTTCAAGGAAGGCCACAGCGTGATGCTGGTATTCGCCGCCCATGAGCAATTGCAGGAAGGGTTGACCAAGACCCTGAAGGCCGTGACTGGCAAAGCCGCCAAATGGCGCAAGGGTGAACTGGTGACCTTCAAGGCCAGCGAGTAGGCGATAAATACGCTGTGCATCTTTGTCTTTTGGAACCTCTACTACAGTTGAGTTGACTTAACTATTCAGAGGCTTCGCGCATTCGCAGCAAAGCCGTTCGCCATGACTGCGAAAACGCGAGGTGCACAGGCATGAAAGGATTGAAGTCACTGCTGGCGGCGGGCCTGACGACCCTGAGTCTGTCATTGCCGGTATCGGCTGCCCAGGCACCGGTGCATTTTGCCGACCTGAACTGGGAAAGCGGCAGCCTGATCACTGAAGTACTGCGTTTTATCGTCGAGAAGGGCTATGACCTGCCCACTGACACCTTGCCTGGTACCACCATTACCCTGGAAACCGCCCTGGCCAAGAATGACATCCAGGTGATCGGCGAGGAATGGGCAGGCCGCAGCCCGGTATGGGTCAAGGCTGAAGCCGAAGGCAAGGTGGCGGGCCTTGGCGATACCGTCAAAGGCGCGACCGAAGGCTGGTGGGTGCCGGAATACGTGGTCAAGGGTGACCCCTCCAAAGGGCTAAAACCCCTGGCTCCAGATCTGAAAAGCGTGCAGGACCTGGCGCGCTACAAGGACGTGTTCAAGGACCCTGAATCTCCGGGCAAGGGGCGTTTTCTGAACAGCCCCATTGGCTGGACCTCCGAAGTGGTCAACAAACAGAAGCTCAAGGCTTATGGCCTGGACGACAGCTATGTGAACTTCCGCAGCGGTTCGGGGGCGGCGCTGGATGCGGAGATTGCCTCGTCGATTCGCCGGGGCAAGCCCGTGCTGTTCTATTACTGGTCGCCGACCCCGTTGATGGGGCGCTATAAATTGATCCAGCTGGAAGAACCGCCATTTGATGCAGATGCGTGGAAGACCCTGACTGACGCAGACAATCCGAACCCGAAGCCGACACGCTCATTGGCTTCCAAGCTGAGCATTGGCGTGTCGACGCCGTTCCAGCAGGAACATCCACAGATTGCCCAGTTCTTCGAGAAGGTCGAGTTTCCCATCGAGCCGCTTAACAAAGCCTTGGCGACGATGAGCGAGCACCACACGCCGCCTCGGGAGGTGGCCCAGGCGTTTCTCAAGGAACATCCGCAGGTGTGGAAGGCATGGTTGACGGAAGATGTGGTGCAGAAGGTCGAGGCGAGCCTCAAGTAACCGGGGTCTTTGTATCGAGTGAAGATCAAGATGTGGGAGCTGGCTTGCCTGCGATGACTGAGTGTCAGACAACATATTTTTATGCTGACCCACCGCTATCGCAGGCAAGCCAGCTCCCACATTCAATTGCATTTCAAGTCAACGGTCGTTGCAGCGTTAGAACTTGGTCTGTACGGCCAGCTCAAAGGTCCTCGGTGATCCCAGATAATACGCCGGCGACACATGGGCAAACTCGGCATACACCTCGTTAGTCAGGTTGCGTACGCGCCCGGTTATCGAGGTATGCGCATCCACCTTATAGCGCAGGAAGGTGCCGAACAGCGTATAGGCCGGTACGGTCTGGGTGTTGGCATTGTCTGCATACACCTGGGCGACATAGCGCGCATCCACCCCACCTTGCCAATTCTCGGCAAAGTCATAGGTCAACCACAGGTTGCCCACGCGCTTGGGCACGTTGGTTGGCGTATTGCCCTTGCGCGACACCACGGCGCCGCTGGCGATTTTCTCGTTGAACTCATCGTACTGCGCGTCCACCCAGGCGAAGTTGCCTTCGGCCAATAGCCTCGGCGTGATGCGCAACGAACTGGCCAGTTCGATGCCCTTGGACGACTGCGCGCCCACCGGGATGCTGCTGGTCGGGTCCAGCGGGTCGGTGACGGCGAAGTCCTTGCGTTCGATCCTGTACGCGGCGACCGTGGCGGAACCGCGGCCCTCCAGGTAATCGAACTTGCTGCCGATTTCCCATTGCTTGCCGGTGGACACGTCGAACACCTGGGTAGTGGTGTTGGGCTGTTCGACGGCGGTGCTGTATTGCACATAGACGTTGGCGGAGGGGATGAACTGATAGGTCAGGCCCACCCGGCCCGTTACCGGCTCCCAACTGCGCTTGAAGTGTCGCGGGTTGGTGGCGGTGATCGTACGATGGTTGGTCACGTCCAGATCGATGGCGTCATAGCGCAGGCCAGTCAGCAGCGAGAGCTTATCCGTCAGTCCCAGACGGTTTTCCACGAACAGTGCCTTGGTCGTCACCTGGTTGGTCTTGTCCTTGACGAAACCTGGCCGGGTACCGGGAATATCATAGAAGTGCCCCGGGTCGTAGTGGTTCGGGTCTACGATACTTTTGCCCGGCACGTTCAACGGGCTGTTAGTGGTGCTGTTGATCTTGTACTCAAAACCGCCGGACCAAGTGGTGGCGAGGCCGAAGACGCTCGTGTCATGGCGCAGTTCGAACTGGTTGCCGTTCTGCTCGCCCTGATGCCGCACCTGATAGGCCGTCGAGCGGTTCACCGCGCTGTTGTCGGCGTTGTATTGGTAGGTCTCCAGGTTGCGGTAGTCGCGCTGGCTGTCGAGGTGGTAGAGGGTATTTTTCAGTGTGGTGCTGTCGTTGATCCGGTAGTCGATGATCGAGCGTGCCCAGATCGTGCGTTGCTCATAACGGCCGTCGGCTACGTTGTAGTTATTGAAGCGGTTGTGCTTGTCGATCTTCAGCTCACCGGCCTTGGGGTTGAGCACCGGCGTGCCCCAGTACGGGCTGTCTTCATGTTCGTCCTGATACTCCAGGGCCAGGGTGTGGGACAGGTTCGGGGTGAGGTCGCTGAGCAGGGAAAACGCCACGCTCCAGGCATCGCGCTGGTCGCGGTCGATGTAGCTGTGATTGGTGTTGCGGCTCACATCCAGCCGGGCGTAGTGCTGCACCTCGGCGCCGGGTTCGGTCAGCGCATGGTTGAGGCCGAACGCCATACCGGCGGTGTCGTAACTGCCATAGCTCAGTTGGCCCTCGATGGCCTGTTCCTCGCGGCTTGCCAGCTTGGTCACGTAGTTCAGCGAGCCACCCACTGAGCCTGCGCCGTTGATCAGGGAGGAGGGGCCGCCTACCAGTTCGACGCGGTCATAGATCCACGCATCCACCGGTCGCGCCAGGCCCGAGGCGACATTGATGCCGTTGAACATCTGGGTGATCTGGCTGCTGGTAAACCCTCGGTAGGAGACAAACCCGCCAAACCCAGGCGGCGCGCTGGCGTTGACGCCGGGCAGGGTATTGGCCGCATCACGGAAGGTCTTGGCGCCGTGGCGCTCGATATCGTTGCGGTTAGCAATGGCCACCGACGCCGGCGTTTCCCGCACGCTCAGGCCCAGGCGCGAGGCCATGCCGCTGGATTGGTCCAGGGCCAGCCCAGGCTCGGCACTTTGCTCGCCGTCAATGGTGGTTGGCGCCAACTCAAGGGCCGAGGCGCAAACAGGCAGGCAGCCGAACAGGCCCGCCAACAGGGGTAAATGTTTCATGGTTGAATCCTGAAAACTTGGCTCGAAAACAACGCACTGCTCCCCGTACTCCTTACGGAAACGAAGCGGTGCAGATCAGAACGCGCAGGGATCAGGCGAAGGCAGGTGGCGCGCGCGGATTAGCCGCAGGCCAGGTGAAGCGGGCGGGAATGTCGGCGGCGAGCACCACCGCTGCGGGCGGCGCATGGGGTTGCGGCAGGACTGCCACATTCAGGTGGGAGTTGAGCGCCGGGCCCATGCCGCCGGTAGAGCAAAGCGGGCAACCAAACGCCTTCGACAGCGTTGGCAGGCTCTCATCCGTAGAATTGCTGGGCAGGGGCGCCTGGGTACGTGGGTCCACCGTACAGAACTGGCCGCTGATGCCGTTGAGCTGCATCCCCACGATTTGCCCATGACCAATGCTGCAGGCGAACACATTGAACAGGACGCAGCAGTAGAGCGTCCAGGCAATGAGTGAGCGGTCGGCACGGGCGAGTTTCATGGGGCGGCACTTTATCATCAGCGACCGACGAAATGCCTGCAAAAAAACTCAGGGCGGCTATCCTCATGCGCACATTTTTGTGGAGCGCCGACCATGAGCTTTGTGATTGCGCGGTGGATCGTCGGGGTATTTACCTTCATCAGCATGGTGCACCTGTATTGGGCTGCGGGTGGCAAGCTCGGCAGCCTGGCCGCTATCCCGCAACTGCCCGGAGAGTTTGCCAGCGGGCCGCGACCGGCGTTCAAGCCGTCGGCTCTGGGTACTTTTCTGGTGGCGATGGGGCTGGTGGCGATTGCCTTGCTCGTGTGTCTGCGCGCCGGGCTGTATTTCTCGCCGGTGTCCCACGGGGCGTTGCAGTGGGGTATCAGCGCGATTGCCGTGCTGATGTTTGCCCGGGCGATTGGGGATTCGGAGCTGGTGGGGTTTTTCAAGAAGGTCGGCGGGTCGAGGTTTGCTCGCCTGGATACCTATTTCTATTCGCCGTTGTGCCTGGTGTTGGGCGCCGGCTTGCTGGTGGTGGCGTGGAGCTGAGCCTGAGCCCACAGATACCTGGCTGACACCGCGCAATCCAAATGTGGGGGCTGGCTTGCCTGCGATGCAGACACCTCGGTCTACCAGCCAAACCGGGTTGATCCCTTCGCAGGCAAGCCAGCTCCCACCTTCAACCACGCTCGACAGGTAAGCCCGAGCGCCACCAAGCCCCTGTGGCCGCCATTTGATTCACCTCCAAGTATTTCCCAGACAAAAACACACCCCCCGGTTTTATAGCGCTTGACCTTCCCAGTATGGCAAGCCGGATAAAAACCCCACGTGTCGGTTTGTCTTGAAAATTCCAAGGAGGGTGAACGATGTGCACCAAACCAGTAAGCCTCATTACCGGGGCGTTGGCCGTAGCATTGATGCTCGGCGGATGCTCGGACAATGCGCCGCCAGCTGCAGCAGCCAAGCCACCCGGCGTGCCGGTCGCCCAGGTGGTGGCGCGTGCGGTGACGCCGTTTGTGGAGTACACCGGT
Source organism: Pseudomonas sp. DWP2-2 (assembly GCF_049897065.1). Classification (NCBI taxonomy): domain Bacteria; kingdom Pseudomonadati; phylum Pseudomonadota; class Gammaproteobacteria; order Pseudomonadales; family Pseudomonadaceae; genus Pseudomonas; species Pseudomonas sp. DWP2-2. The sequence goes on from NZ_JAFCVN010000011.1 coordinate 48,506, forward strand.
TCGTTGACCGCCATCGACCAGGTTCAATTGCGCCCGCGAGTCAGTGGCTATCTGCAAAGTGTCAGCGTGCCCGAAGGGCAGTTCGTGGCCAAGGGCAGTCCACTGTTTGTGATCGATCCGCGCATGTTCCAGGCGGCAGTGAACGCAGCCAAGGCACGTCTGCGCGAGGCCGAAGCCAATGCGTTGCTGGCCCAGGCCGAGCATGGCCGTGCCGAGCAGTTATATGCCAAGAAGGTGGTGGCACGTGATCGTCTCGACACCGCCGTTGCTTCGTTGAACGCCGGCAGAGCGCAGGTGGAGGCCGCCAGGGCTGCGTTGGATACGGCCCAACTGGACCTGAGTTACACCCGCGTCACCGCGCCTATCAGCGGGCGCATCGACCGCGCATTGGTGACGGAAGGCAACTATGTGACCCGCGGGGAAACACCCCTGACCACGATTGTCTCCATCGACCCCTTGCATGTGTATTTCGATGTGGATGAACGCACCTACCTGCATTCGCTGGCGGCGACGCGGCAGCACGCAGGGTCCAAGGGCGAGCAAGCTGCCAAGGTCATGGTGGCGATGCTCAATGACACCACCTATGCACGGGCAGGGCGCGTGGACTTCCTGGCCAACTCGGCCGACCGCAAGACCGGCACGGTGCGCGTGCGTGCGGTGGTGGAGAACCCGGATGGGCGCTTGACGCCGGGGCTGTTCGCCAAGGTCAAGCTGGATACCGGCTCGGCGCAACCCCGGGTGTTGATTGCCGACCATTCCATCGGCACCGACCAGGGCCGCCGTTATGTGCTGGTTGTCGGTGAGGGCGACAAGACCGAGTACCGCCCGGTGGAACTGGGCCCGGTGGTCGACGGCCTGCGGGTCATCGAACAGGGCCTGCAACCGGGCGAGCGCATTGTCGTCAAAGGCCTGGTGCGCCCCGGCATGCAGGTAACACCACTGGCTGCCAGCATCGAGGGCAAGCCGCTTGAAGCACCGCTGGCGGTGGGGGGCGTGCAATGAGCTTCCCACGCTTTTTCATTGACCGACCGATCTTCGCCATTGTCCTGTCGGTGTTGATGATGATCGGCGGCATCGTGGCCTTCTTCCACCTGCCGTTGAGCGAATACCCGGCCGTCACGCCGCCCACCGTGCAAGTGACTGCGTCGTATCCGGGGGCCAACCCGCAGGTGATTGCCGAGACGGTGGCCGCGCCGCTGGAACAGGTGATCACCGGGGTTGAGGGCATGCTTTACATGACCTCGCAGTCGGCCACCGATGGCCGCATGATCCTGACCGCAACGTTCGCCCAGGGCACCAATGCGGACATGGCGCAAATCCAGGTGCAGAACCGTGTTTCGCGGGCTTTGCCGCGCTTGCCCGAAGAGGTGCAGCGCCTGGGCGTGGTCACGCAGAAAACCTCGCCGGACATCCTCATGGTGGTCCACCTGCTGTCCCCCGACCAACGTTATGACCCGCTCTATATCTCCAACTATGCCTACCTGCAGGTGCGCGATGAGTTGTCGCGCCTGCCGGGGATCAACGATGTGCTGGTGTGGGGCGCGGGTGAATACAGCATGCGCCTGTGGCTCGACCCGGACCTGATCGCCGCCCGTGGCTTGACCGCCGGCGATGTCATCACCGCCGTGCGCGAGCAGAACGTGCAAGTGGCGGCCGGCTCGGTCGGCCAGGCACCGGATTCCACTGCGGCGTTCCAAGTCACGGTCAATACCCTCGGGCGCCTGACGGATGAAGAGCAGTTCGGCGATATCATTATTCGCACCGGCGATAACGGCCAGGTCACGCGCTTGCGCGATGTGGCACGTATCGAGATGGGGGCCGATGCCTACGCGCTGCGCAGCCTGTTGGACGGCGAGCCTGCGGTGGCCTTGCAAATCATCCAGAGCCCGGGGGCAAACGCGCTGGATGTGGCGCAGTCGGTGCGCGATACCATGCAGCGTCTGCAAACCAACTTCCCCGAGGGGTTGGTGTCGCGGATTGCCTATGACCCCACCGTGTTTGTGCGCGCTTCGCTGGAGTCGGTGGCCATCACGCTGATGGAAGCGATCCTGCTGGTGGTGATCGTGGTGGTGGTGTTCCTGCGCAACTGGCGCGCGTCGCTGATTCCCTTGATGGCCGTGCCGGTATCGATCATCGGCACCTTTGCGGTCATGCACCTGATGGGCTTCTCCCTCAATACGTTGTCGCTGTTCGGCCTGGTGTTGTCGATCGGCATCGTGGTCGACGATGCAATCGTGGTGGTGGAGAACGTCGAGCGGCATATCGAGAACGGCGAGGAGCCGATGCAGGCTGCGCGACGGGCGATGAGCGAGGTCACCGGCCCTATCATTGCGATCACCTCGGTGCTGGCGGCCGTGTTCATTCCCACCGCGTTTCTCAGTGGCCTGCAAGGCGAGTTCTATCGGCAGTTTGCGCTGACCATCGCGATTTCCACCATCCTCTCGGCGGTCAACTCGTTGACCCTCAGCCCGGCGCTGGCCGGCCTGTTGCTGCGGCCACGGCATGCCGCTGTGGTGCATGACCCGCGCAGCCTGCGTGGTCGTGCCGCACGGCTGTTGGAGGTACTGGGCCGGCCGTTCCAGCGTGCGCCGCAAGCCTATGGCAACACTGTGCGCAAGGTCGTCGGCCGTCGTGGCGTGGCGCTGTTGGCTTACGGCGGCTTGCTCGCATTGACCTGGTTCGGCTTCAACGCGGTACCGGCCGGCTTCGTGCCGATGCAAGACAAGTACTACCTGGTCGGTATCGCCCAGCTGCCGAACGCGGCCTCGTTGGAGCGTACCGATGCGGTGGTGCGGCAAATGTCGAAAATCGCCCTGGATGAGCCGGGGGTCGAGAGTGTCGTGGCGTTCCCGGGACTGTCGGTCAACGGCTTCGTCAACGTTCCGAATGCGGCGGTGATGTTCGTCATGCTTGATCCGTTCAAAGAGCGCACCTCGCCGGATATGGCGGCGGTCGCCATCGCCGGGCGTCTGCAGGCCAAGTTTGCGAGCATCCCCGACGGCTTCCTCGGCGTGTTCCCGCCGCCACCGGTGCCGGGGCTCGGGGTAACCGGGGGCTTCAAGCTGCAGGTCGAGGACCGTGGCGGCGTCGGGCTGGAGGCGCTGGTGCAGCAGACCCAGGTACTGATGACCAAAGCCACTGAGTCAGGCCAGGTAGCCGGGCTGATGACCAGCCTGGACGTCAATGCGCCGCAACTGAATGTCGACATCGACCGCACCCAGGTCAAGAGCCAGGGCGTGCGCCTGGCGGATGTGTTCGAGTCGCTGCAGGTCTATCTGGGGTCGCTGTACGTCAACGACTTCAACCGGTTTGGCCGCACCTACAAAGTCACGGCCCAGGCCGACGCGGACCATCGCATGCAGGCCGAAGCCATTGGCCGCCTGCAGGTGCGCAATGCCGCCGGGGACATGCTGCCGTTATCAGCGTTTGTCACGGTCACGCCGAGCTCCGGGCCTGACCGGGTGATTCACTACAACGGCTATCCCTCGGCGGATATCTCTGGCGGCGCGATGCCAGGGGTCAGCTCCGGGCAGGCGGTTGCGCTCATGGAGCGCCTGGCCCAGGAGGTACTGCCCGAGGGCGTGACCTATGAATGGACAGATTTGACCTACCAGCAAAAGCTCGCCGGGTCATCGGCCCTGTTTATTTTCCCGCTGTGTGTGCTGCTGGCTTATCTGATCCTTGCCGCGCAGTACAACAGTTGGCTGCTGCCGTTGGCGGTGTTGCTGATCGTGCCCATGTGCCTGCTCAGCGCAATCCTCGGCGTGTGGCTGGTGGAGGGCGACAACAACGTGTTCGTGCAGATCGGGTTGGTGGTGCTGGTGGGCCTGGCTGCGAAGAACGCCATCCTGATCGTCGAGTTTGCCCGCAGCCTTGAAGCCGAAGGCGCCAGCCCATTGGAAGCGGTGATCCACGCCTGCCAATTGCGCCTGCGCCCTATTTTGATGACGTCCCTGGCGTTTATCGCCGGCGTAGTCCCGTTGGTGTTTGCCAGTGGCGCCGGGGCCGAGATGCGCCATGCCATGGGGGTTGCGGTGTTTGCCGGGATGTTGGGCGTGACGCTGTTCGGTCTGTTCCTGACGCCCGTTTTCTATGTGGTGATGCGCAGCCTGGCGCTGCGCGTGCAGCGTCAGGGGGCGAGTCCGACGGTGCAGCTAAAGGAGAGCGCATCATGAAACAGGCGTATCCAGCTTTTCTGTTGTCGTTGACCCTGTTGGCCGGTTGCGGCTCGGTGGGGCCGGATTATTCCGCGCCAGTGCTGCCCGCTGCGCAGCGGGCGACGAGCTTCGGCGCGCCCATCGCCGGGCTTGGTCCGGGCGAGGTCGAAGTGCAGTGGTGGCAAGTGTTTGACGAGCCGGCATTGAGCCAATTGATCCAACAGGCACTGGCGGCCAACCACGACATCGGCATCGCCGCCGCACGCCTGGACGAAGCCAAGGCGCTGTTGCGCGAAAGCCGTCAAGGCTTCCTGCCCAGCGGCGGCGCCGCCCTGGGCTACGAGCACCGCCAGCGCAGCGAGGTCGAGACTCCCTTCGGCGAGCAGCGCTCTATTGAAACCACCCGTGCGGCGGTGGATGCAGCCTGGGAAATCGACTTGTTTGGGCGCGTGCGTCGCTCGGTGGAGGCGGCCCAGGCCCAGGCGGGGTCGCGTCAGGCGTTGCTGCGCAGCGTGCAAGCGAGCGTCGCGGCGACGGTCGCGGCAACCTGGTTCGAGCTACAAGGGATCGAAGCCGAACAGGCGGTGGTCGCGGATATCAGCCAGAGCCAGCGCGACAGCCTGGGCCTGGTGGGGCAGATGGTCAGCGTCGGCGCCGCCACCGAATTCGACCGGCTGCGTGCCGAGGCCTTGTTGCGCAATGTCGAGGCGGTAGCGCCTGACCTGGAGCGACGTCGCGCCAAGTCAACCAACGCGCTGGCGGTGCTGCTGGGGCAAGCGCCCCAGGGGTTCAAGCCACCGCTGGCCCGGCCTGGGCGTGAAACCTTGAACCTGCGCACGTTGCAGGTGGGAGACCCGGCCGGCTTGCTGGCGCGCCGTGCCGATATTGCCGCGGCCGAACGCACGCTGGCGGCTGCGACCGCGCAGATTGGCGTGGAAACCGCTGGCTTGTATCCGGATATCCAGGTGCAGGGTTCCATCGGTTTGCTGGCCGGAAGTCTCAGCGCCCTGGGCGATGCGGGCATGCAGTCGAACTTTATCGCGCCGGTGATTCGCTGGTCGTTGCTGGACACCGGGCGCGTACGAGCGCGGATTGCCGCCAGCGAGGCACGCACCCAGGCGGCATTGATCGCTTATGACCAGACCGTGTTGCGGGCCCTGCAGGAAACCGATGATGCGTTCCAGGCCAACCGTACGGCCGGCAACGCCCTGGGCTTGCGGCTGTTGGAGGCGGCCGCCAACCGTGAGGCAGCCAGCTTTGCGCGCGAGCGGTTTGCGCAAGGCGAGGGTGTGTACCTGGATGTGCTTGAGGCCGAGCGCGCGGACTTCACCAGCCGCCGGGCATTGACGGCGGCGCGCACGGAACAGCGCTTGGCGGTGGTGGGGATCTATAAGGCGCTGGGTGGTGGGTGGGAGATCTGTGAGAGGGCGGGGCAGGCGTGCAAGGGGGCTACGGTGTTGCGCTAATGTGGACCTGTGGGAGCTGGCTTGAACTGCGAAGGCGGCCCGCCAGCCGACGCCTATCTACCCGACACCCCAACGATCCAAATGTGGGAGCTGGCTTGCCTGCGATAGCGGCCTGACAGCCGACACAGGTGTCAGACCGAGTACATATCCATTCCTGCGGTAACGGCCACTTAGGGTTCCGCTCTTACAGCGGGTCACTTTTGGAAAAGAGCCCGGAATGCCGGCCCAGCCAAAAGTAACCAAAAGGGCTCTTGCCCCACCACTCGGCACCTCGCCCAGGCTCGGTGTGCCCGTAATCCGCCAGTGATTTGGGGGGCCGCCGCCACGCGCCATCCATGGCGCGGGGCGGCTAAACCGGCATCCCTGCCGGTTTACCCCCCAAATCCCTGTCGAATTCCGGCCAGCGTGGTTTAACGGGGCGCTTAAGATCAAAAGCAGATCAAGAGCAAGATCAAGAGCGGCTCGCTTCGCATCGTGGTTACCGTCTACCGCTATAGCGTTGTGCAAATACTCATCCTCGCCTCAGGCAAACAGGCCAAGATTTCGCGCCTGGACAGCTCTGCGTCCGTCATACTGGCAAGCATGACTTTCGACTCGCCTCTCGCCGCTTACCAACATGCCATCGCCCAGCCAGGTTTCGTCGCCGACGACGCCCAGCGCCGGGCGGTACAAGCCTTGCAAGCCTGTCACGAGGCCTTGCATCAAGGGCGTTCGTCGATTGCCGGCGTTTACCTGTGGGGCCCGGTGGGGCGTGGCAAGACCTGGTTGATGGACCAGTTCTACCAAAGCTTGCGCGTGCCTGCGCGGCGCCAGCATTTTCACCACTTCATGGCGTGGGTGCACCAGCGCTTATTCCAGCTCACGGGCACCCAGGACCCCTTGCAGGCGTTGGCCAGGGAGCTGAGCCAGGCGGTGCGCGTGCTGTGCTTCGATGAATTGTTTGTGAATGATATCGGTGACGCGATCATTCTCGGCCGCCTGTTCCAAGTGATGTTCGAAGAGGGTGTGGTGATGGTGTGCACGTCCAACCAGCCGCCCGACCAGTTGTATGCCGGTGGCTTCAACCGTGAGCGTTTCCTGCCGGGTATCGACGCGCTCAAGCAGCATATGCAGGTGGTGGCCGTGGACGGTGGCGAAGATCATCGCTTGCATCCCGGCGTGGGCATGCAGCGCTATTGGGTGAATCAGCCCGAGGCACTGGCGGCGGTGTTCCGACAGTTGAGCCAAGGCCAAACCGTGACCAGCGGGGTGGTAAGCGTAGGGTACCGCACCATCATGACGGTGCAGGCCAGTGACACCGTGCTTTGGTGTCGCTATGCCGACCTGTGTGAGCAGCCCCTGGCCGCGATGGATTTCATGCTGTTATGTGATCGCTTCCACGCCATCCTGCTAGGAAACGTCCCCAACCTCAGTGCACAGAAACGCCCGGGCCGGATTGCGCGTGGCACTGAGGACAGCGCCGAGCGCGTAGTAGCCGGGGATCGAGAGTTGCCACAGTTGTCGGTGCATGACGACAGCGTACGGCGTTTTATCGCGTTAGTGGACGAATGCTACGACCGCAAAGTGCCACTCTTTATCGACGCCGAGGTGCCGTTGCACAGCCTGTACACCGAAGGCTACCTGGAGTTTCCTTTCCGCCGCACCCTGAGCCGTCTGCAAGAGATGCAGTTGGAACGCTTCGCCACCTAGGAAAAATCGCCGCTCCAAAGCTCTTTGCACGCTTTGATGCGCGCAACCTTCGCATTTTCTGTCAGCGATTTGTCGCTTATCTCCTTCATCTACTGCCGACTCCACGCTTACAATCGCAGCTCTCAAAGGGAAACGATTCCCTGGTTGTCGCTATCGAGGAAGGAAATGGACACCCCAGACATCCTGGTGCTGCAAGCCAGCTATACCAACGCCGTGCACGCCGACGCCATTGGCCTGTTGCTCAACCATTACGCTGAAGATCCGATGGGCGGCGGCCACAGCCTGCCAGCCGATCTCTTGCAGCAGTTGCCAGCCGAACTGGCCAAGCGCCCACACGCGTTCAGTGTGCTGGCGTTCGTCGGGGGGGAGCCAGCGGGATTGGTCAATTGTTTCGAGGGCTTTTCGACCTTCGCCTGCCGGCCCTTGGTCAATGTCCATGATGTGGTGGTGAAAGAGCAGTTTCGGGGGTTGGGGTTGAGCCAGAAGATGCTGCAAAAGGTCGAGGAAATCGCCCGGCAGCGCGGTTGCTGCAAGATTACCCTCGAAGTGCTGGAAGGCAATACTCTGGCGCAGGCGGCGTACCGCAAGTTTGGTTTTGACGACTCAGTGTTTGATCCGGCCCATGGGCGGATGTTGTTCTGGAATAAACCGTTGTAATAAATAACCGGCAAAAAAAAGGCGCCATTAAATGGCGCCCAATAAACCTTTGCCAACGGAGCAGAATGGCGCAGGGTGCTACGGATTAAGTAAGCATTAACTCAGCTGTTCGGTTGCGCCTGTTCAACCGTGTCGGCCTTGACCGACTTGCCATCGGCGCTGGCAACTTGTTGCTCAGCCTTGCCGTGGGTTTTTTCCTGAATGAAGCTGAAGTTGTTGTAGAACTCCTTGGAGCGCTCTGCGCCGCCCTCTGCAAAGGCAGCGGCAGAGGTCAGGGTCATCAGGCTGGCCAGCATCAAGGTCGAGAGTTTCATAGTGGTATCCCCATTAAAGTGATAGGTGTCTGGTCGCTTCGTGATCAGATCATGGGGCGACTATGGCGTTATCTTATTAAGTGGGAATTAACGGGAGATGCCGTTGAAGTTAACAGTTTTGTTAACTTCAACGTGCGAGGCTATAACTTCCAATCCAACGCCAGCGTGACGGAACGCGGCTCGCCCCAATACACCCCGTTATAAAAACCCACGCGCTCGTAATATTTCTTATCAAAGAGATTATTCACGTTGACCGACGCCGAAACCTGTTCGTCGAACTGGTAGCGCGACATCAGGTTGACCACGGTGTAGCCCTGTTGCGTGATTTTCGCCCGGGTGGTTATTGGCCGGCCTTCGCTGTTGCGCTGCCCGGTCGGGCGGTTGCTGAAGTCGTAGGTTTCGCTCTGCCAGTTCACGGCGCCGCCCACCGTCAGTTTGCGCCAGGCGCCCGGCAGGCGATAGGCGCTGGAGATCTTCACCAGGTTCAAGGGTTGGCTGGTGTTGTTGCGTTTGTCAGAGCCATTGACCGAATGGGTGTAGGTGTAGCCGGCGGACAGGTTCCAGTCCGGCGTGATTTCACCGGCGGCTTCCAGCTCGAAGCCGTTGACCTTGTTACCTTTGCCGCCGGATTTGTAGTACTCCTCTCCCGTGACTGGGTTGGGCGGGACTGAGTCATCCCGCTCGGCGACGTTGTCCTGAGTACTCCAGAAGTACGCGGCGGCCAGGTTCAAACGCTCGTTCAGCACACTGCCCTTGAGGCCCACTTCGTAGTTACTGCCGACCACGGGCTCCAGGTACTTCTTGTTGGCATCACGGTAGTCCTGGGGTTTGAAGATGTCGGTATAGCTGGCGTAGACGGTGTACTGCGGCGTGATGTCGTAGAGCAGGCCGGCGTAGGGCGTCCACATATCATTGTGGGTCTGGCTGGTTTTGCCCGAAGCGGTCAGTTGGTCGTTGGCATCGTATTTGGGCTCTGCGCTTTCCAGCTCCCAACTGCCGTAACGGCTGCCCAGTACGGCGTGCAAGCGGTCCGTGAGGCTCAGCCTTGTGGCCAGGTAACCGGCTTTCTGTTGTTTCTTGCTGTGCTCGCCCTTCAGGTCGGTCACCTGGTCGGTGAACTTGCTGATGCCGCCCATGTGCTTCCAGTCCTGAATGGGGTAGTAGCTGGCTGGCAGGTCGCTGCGCATGAAGGGCGAGACATCCCGTTGTGCGGCTTCGCCATAGCCCATCATCAGCGCGTGTTCGCGGCCCAGCAGCGTGTAGCTGCCGGCCAGGTTGAGGTCGATGGCCTCCATGCGCGAAGTGCCGCGCATATGGCTGGCCCAAGCCGTCATGCCGCTGCGGTCGGGGTTGGGGAAACCGGCGCCGCCGTAATACACCTTGCCATCGGTGTCGCTCTGGCGATGGGTATAGGCGGCCTTCAGGTGCCAGTCGCCGCCGAGCCGATGGTCGAGGGTGGCGAAGGTGGTCTTGTCGGTCAGCGGCCAGGAACTCCAGTGCGCCGCCATGTTGGTGGAGCGGGGTAGCCTGGCCTTGCCGCCCTGGCTGTTCCAGTAGGGCACGGTGCCCCAAGACGTGCCTTGCACCTGTTTGTCCTGGTAATCAAAGCCTGCGGCCAGCACGGTATCGTCGGAAAGGTCAGCCTCGAGAATGCCGTAGCCCACCGCCCGCTGCAGCCCATAGTTGTCACGAAAAGACTTGCTGTCGCGGTAAGCCAGCACGCTACGCCCGCGCAGTTTGCCGTCGAACGCCAGCGGGCCGCCCACGTCAACGTAGCTGTAGTAGTTGTCATGGCTGGCGCCACTGATGCCGGTCTTGGCCTGCCACTGGGCGGTAGGGCGCTTGCGCACCATGTTGACGGTGGCCGAAGGGTCGCCTGCGCCCGTGGTCAGGCCCGTCGCGCCGCGCACTACTTCGATGCGGTCGTAGATGATGGTGTCGGCGTCGGTCTTCATGTAGCCGAAAGTGTTGAGCATCCCGTCAACCTGGAAGTTGCTGATGCCATAGCCTCGGGCGGAGTAGTAGACACGATCGGAGTCGTAATGCTGAACGTTGACGCCCGTGGTCTGGCGCAACACATCCGTCAGGGTATTGAGATTGAAGTCGTCCATCTGCTGGCGTGTGATCACCGAGATCGATTGCGGGGTTTCCTTGACGGAGAGGTTCAGCCGCGTGGCGGTGCTCATCGAGCCAGTAGTGTAGGCGCCGGTGTGCTCGGTGGTGGCGCCCAGGCCGTCGGCGCTGATGGTGGTCGCGCCCAGTTCCAGGGCTTTGGCGGGGGCTGTATCGGGGGCGGGGTCGGCCCGCGAATCCGGGCTCAGCGCCAGGCTGAACAGGCCGAGGGTGAAGGTCATGGAACGGGTGAAGGGCGCAAACATCGCTGCAGACTCCTTGTCGTCTTTGATACCTCCCCAGGCGGGGAGGGCTTGGTTCAAAGACGAAAGGAACTGCGGAACTTTAGGCTCAAACGAGAATGATTGTTATCTTTCTGTTACAAGGCCCTGGCTTACTTGGCCACCACTTCGGCGCCGTCGGCCTTCTTGGGCTTGATCAGGCTGAAGTCGATCAGTGCCTTCTGCTTGGTCTCGTAAGGGTTGCCGATCAACAGGGGGCGTGGCTTGAAGCTGTCGCTCACCAGGCTCTTGCTGTGGTCCAGCTCATCGAAACTCAAGCCTGCCATGTCGGCCCAGGTGTGGATCAACTGCGAACTGCTGTAAGGCCGCTGCAAGTCGCCGGCAAAGCTCCAGTCGTGACTTTCGCGCCATTTTGGCGAGGCGTAGGCCATGAACGGGATGGTGTACATCGGCGCGGTCGGCTTGCCTTCGTTACGGCCCAAAGTGTCGTGGCCGGCCGAGTCGAACACGTCTTCGCCGTGGTCCGAGAGGTACAGCAAAAAGCCGTTGGGGTCGGTCTTTGCGTAGTCCTTGATCAGGCTGGAGACTACGAAGTCGTTGTACAGCACCGCGTTGTCATAGCTGTTATAGGTCGGCAACTGCGCATCGCTGACACCCGCCGGCACGCCCTGGCGGTCGGTGAACTTGTCGAAGGTCTGCGGGTAGCGGTACTGGTAGCTCATGTGGGTGCCCAGCAGGTGCACCACGATGAACTTGCGTTCGGCGGTATCGGCCAGGGCCTTGGAAAACGGCGCCAGTACATCGCCGTCGTACTGACGGGCGTTCTGGTTGCGGTTGTTGTTCAGGTACACCTGCTCGTCGGCCTGTTCGGAAAAGGTCGTGAGCATGGTGTTGCGTTTGGTCATGGTCTGCTGGTTGGTGATCCAGAAGGTCTTGTAGCCAGCCTGTTTCATCACGCTGACAATCGACGGTGTCTTGAGGTACAGGTCCGGGTTTTCTTCGTCAGCGAAGGTCAGCACCTGTTGCAGCGCTTCAATGGTGTAGGGGCGCGGGGTGATGACGTTATCGAACACGGCCAGTTGGTCGCGCAGCTTGTCCAGCTCCGGCGTGGTGTTGCGCGGGTAGCCGTAGAGGCTCATGCGCTGGCGGTTGGTCGACTCGCCGATGACCAAGACAAGTGTGGACGGCTGGCCGGCCATGCTGTCCTTGAGGTTGTTCAAGGGCGGGATCTTGCTTGCACTGGTGAGCATGCCTTGCATGTTGTCCAACTGCTCGGTGTAGCGACGATAGGCGACGATCATCTGCCAAGGCACGGCAGGCTCGATGCGGGTTTCGAAACGATCGATGGCCAATTCCATGGTTTCGCTGGTGGCGATCTGCTTGACCAGTGGGTAGCCCACCACCGCCAGGACGATGGCAATGGCTGCCACGATGGACTGGCCGCGAGGCAGATACACCGGGCGCAAGCGCGTCCACAGGAAGATGGCGAAGGCGGTGTGGGCAATGAACGCCAGCACGATCCACCAGGCAAAGTATTGGGTGGCGTATTCGCCGGCTTCAGAGATGTTCGACTCGAACATGATGAAGATGACGCTCTGGGAGAATTCCTGCTGGTAAATGAAGAAATAACCCAGGCTCGCCATGGAGCAAGCCCACAGCACCACGCCGATCAAGGCGGCGAGCAGGCGCGTACGACGCGGGAACAGCAGCATCGGCGCCAGCCACAGCGCACTCATGAAGAAGGCCTGGCGGAAGCCACTGAAGCCGGAGGTGCCGGTCAGCTGGATAAGAAGTTGGGTAATACCCGAGAAATACCAGAAAAACAGGAATAACCAGCCAAGGCCGGCCCAATCAAAGCCTTTCGCAGTCGTCGTGCTGCGTTTGAACATCGCCATCCAGCGCCCCATCAGAAAAAGATTGTCGCGCGCAGGCGCGCAACATCGGGCCGCCCAGGAAGTGAGCGGCATCGCGGAACGGGAGTATCAAGAGGGGAATGTGAAAACTTTGTGAGTTTTCTGTAGGTATTGCCTTACAACGCGTTCGGCACGGGCATCAGCACAGGGCTGGCTTGGCATCCGACGGCTGATCGAGATGGGCTTGAAGGTGCAAGCGCAGGCGCAGGACTTCCTGTTGCAACTGATCGCGCTCGTCTTTCAACTGGCGCAGTTCATCGCGACGGAGGGTGACGTAGAGGGTCTGTGGCGGACGGGTCATCTGTGCTGTGCTCATTGCTTACCTCGCAAATAGCCGGTAGATCGCGGTGCCAAAACAGGTTTCTGGCAACAGTCGGAAGCAAGTTTGAATTCTTTTTCGCAGCAAGGGAACTTTTTTATTTTTGGTGGTCGTGTGACTTTTGCCGGGGTGATGGTGAAACGATGGCAACTTTTTTGCCATGAAACTACACGGATCCGCTCTGGACTAACCCTCATTAGCCTCATTGCGCTATAAACTATGTCACACATTTTTTAGAAGTTAGGAGCATCAGCACATGCAACTGGGGATTATCGGACTAGGCCGCATGGGCGGTAACATTGCGCGGCGCCTGATGCTCAATGGGCATACCACCGTTGTATACGACCGTAACGAAGCCTTCGTCAAAGCCTTGAGCGAGGAGGGCGCCACCGGCGTCGCCGACTTGAAAGCGCTGGTGGCCGGCCTGCAAAAGCCCCGTGCTGTCTGGGTCATGTTGCCGGCGGGCGCGCCCACTGAAGACACCATCAACGCACTGAGCGAACTGCTGGAAGACGGCGATGTGATCATCGACGGCGGCAACACCAACTACAAGGACGACGTGCGTCGCGGCAAGGCCCTGGCTGAAAAGGGCCTGCACTATGTGGACGTGGGCACCTCGGGCGGCGTCTGGGGCCTGGAGCGTGGCTATTGCATGATGATCGGTGGCGACACCGAGACCGTGAATCGCCTCGACCCGATCTTCAAAAGCCTCGCGCCGGGCCTGGGTAACATTCCGCGCACCAAGGACCGTTCGGCCTCTGCCGACCCACGTGCCGAGCAGGGCTACATTCACGCCGGCCCAGCGGGTTCCGGGCACTTCGTCAAGATGATCCACAACGGCATCGAGTACGGGATGATGCAGGCGTTTGCCGAAGGTTTTGACATCCTCAAGACCAAGAACTCGGAAAACCTGCCGGAAGACCAGCGCTTTGACCTCAACGTTGGCGACATCGCCGAAGTCTGGCGTCGTGGCAGCGTGGTGTCGTCCTGGCTGTTGGACCTGACCGCCGACGCCCTGGCCACCGACCCGAAACTCGACGGCTACTCGGGCTCCGTGGCCGACAGCGGTGAAGGCCGTTGGACCATCGAAGCAGCCATGGAGCAAGCCGTACCGGTTCCGGTGTTGTCGACCTCGCTGTTCGCGCGTTTCCGTTCCCGCCAGCAGAGCACCTACGGTGACAAAATGCTGTCTGCCATGCGCTTCGGCTTTGGCGGCCATGTGGAGACTTCCAAAAAATGACCGCCAACGGCAAGAAACCCAAGGCCGAACCTGCTCCACCCACCACATTGTTTCTGTTTGGCGCCCATGGCGACCTGGTCAAGCGCTTGCTCATGCCGGCGCTGTACAACCTCAGCCGTGACGGGTTGCTCGGTGATGGCCTGCGTATCGTCGGCGTTGATCACAACGCCATCAGCGATGCGGACTTTGCCAAGAAACTCGAGGACTTCATTCGTACCGAAGCCTCCAGCAAAGTCAGGGGCAATGCCGAGAACGCCCTCGACCCCGCGTTGTGGGCGCAACTGGCCAAGGGCATCAGCTACGTCGAGGGCGATTTCCTCGACGACAGCACCTATGCCGATATCGCCAGCAAGATCGCTGACAGCGGCACCGGCAATGCGGTGTTCTATCTCGCCACTGCACCGCGCTTCTTCAGTGAAGTGGTGCAGCGCCTGGGCAGTGCCGGTTTGTTGAATGAAACGGACGAGGGCTTTCGGCGCGTGGTTATCGAGAAGCCGTTCGGCTCCGACCTGGCCACCGCCGAGGCGCTCAACGCCTGCCTGCTCAAAGTGATGAGCGAGAAGCAGATCTACCGCATTGACCATTACCTGGGCAAGGAGACGGTGCAGAACATCCTGGTCAGCCGTTTCTCCAACGTGCTGTTCGAAGCGTTCTGGAACAACCACTACATCGATCACGTGCAAATTACTGCCGCTGAAACCGTCGGCGTTGAAACCCGGGGTAATTTTTTCGAAAAAACCGGCACCTTGCGCGACATGGTGCCCAACCATCTGTTCCAGCTGCTGGCAATGGTCGCCATGGAGCCGCCGGCAGCCTTTGGTGCCGACGCGGTGAGGGGTGAGAAGGCCAAAGTGGTCGGTGCGATCCGCCCCTGGTCGCTGGAGGATGCGCGGGCCAACTCGGTGCGCGGCCAATACACCGCTGGCGAAATCGCTGGCAAGCCATTGCCCGGGTATCGCGAAGAAGCCAACGTCGCGCCGGACAGCAGCACCGAGACGTTCGTCGCGCTCAAAGTGATGATTGATAACTGGCGTTGGGTCGGTGTGCCGTTTTACTTGCGTACCGGCAAGCGCATGAGCATCCGCGACACCGAGATCGTGATCTGCTTCAAGCAGGCGCCTTATGCACAATTTCGCGATACCGAAGTCGATGAACTCAAGCCCACTTACCTGAAAATCCAGATCCAGCCTAACGAAGGCATGTGGTTCGACCTGTTGGCCAAGCAGCCTGGGCCGACCCTGGAGATGGCCAATATCGAATTGGGCTTTGACTACAAGGACTTCTTCGAGATGCAGCCGTCGACGGGTTACGAAACCCTGATCTACGACTGCATGACCGGCGATCAGACCCTGTTCCAGCGCGCCGACAACATCGAGAACGGTTGGCGTGCGGTTCAGCCGTTCCTGGATGCGTGGAAGGAAGATGATGGTATCCAGGCCTACAAGGCCGGTGAAGATGGCCCAGCGGCGGCCGATGCCTTGCTGGCCCGCGATGGCCGCGCCTGGCATAGCCTCGGATGAGTGACGTGACGATTCATCCCATCCGGTTTGTCCTCAGTGATGTGGACGGGACGCTATTGCATCCCGACCACAGCCTCAGCCAACGCACCGCCGATGCCATTCGCGCTATGCGTGAGGCTGGAGTGATTTTCAGCCTGGCCAGCGGGCGTCCGCCCAAGGCCATGCGGCATTTGATCGAGACCTTTGGCATCGATGTGCCGGTGGCTGGCTTTAATGGCGGTACGTTGGTCAACCCGGATGGCAGCATCCTGGTTGCTCATCATCTGCCGGCGGAAGCTGCACTCATCACCCTGGCGCTGTTTTCCGCCGAGCCGGACGTGGAAGTCTGGGTGTTTGCCGATGGCGACTGGCTGCGCCGTGATCCGCCCGGGCCCATGGTGCAGCGCGAAGCCGATGGCTTGGGCTATGGGCCGGTAGTGGTGGAGAGTTTCGAGCCTTACCTGGACAGGGTCGACAAGATCGTCGCCGCCAGCAACAACACCCAGTTATTGGTGGAGCTGGAAGCGCAATTGCAGCCGAAAGTGCAGGGGTTGGCCCAGGTGTCGCGTTCGCAGCCGGTGTATCTGGACGTGACCGCGATGCTGGCCAACAAAGGCGAAGCCTTGAAAACCCTGGCTGAACACCTGGGCGTACCGCTTGCACAAACGGCTGCGATTGGAGACGGTGGCAATGACCCGGCGATGTTTCATGTGGCGGGGTTGTCGATCGCCATGGGCCAGGCCGAAGAAACCGTCAAGCGCCAGGCCAATGTGGTGACCGGCAGCAATGTCGAGGACGGCGCTGCCGAGGCGTTCGAACGCTTTATTCTCGCCGCACGTTAAGCGTGCAAGTATGACTGTACAACTTCCAGCTCAAGTTTTACTTGGGCTGGAAGTTGCTGCATTGCATTACTTTGGCATCGCCCAGTGTTGCAACTGGTGGCCATCTTTATCGAGCTCGGCACGGGCCTGCAATAGCAGGTTTTCAAGTTGGGCCGGGTCGGTATAGGCAGTCGACGGCAACTGTTTGCTGCCGATGCGGGTGTTGGTGCGGTCGATGACGCTCAGGCTGAGGGCGCCAACGCCATCGTGCCAGGCCACGCATTGAAAAGGCTGGAAGGCACGGTCTGCAATCAAAAGAGCTTCGTTGATGCGCAGCGGAGCGTTCATTTGGGTCTTCTCTCTGTATGCCCATTCAAGTGAGTACCGGCGGTTGGGCGGACCGTGCGGTGGGTTACTTGTACTGATGCACGATGGTGGGGTGCGGGTCACATGCTAGGGCAAGAAATTTTAACGTTCCCTGATTGACGTCATGTAAGCGGCTGTTTTGAAAGCGCAATAAACCTTTGACTGGCGAGCAACTTCTGGCGCGCTACGAAACAGGCATGGCTTTTTGCCCACGCTTATAGCGAAAGGGTACAAGGTAAGCGTCAAGATCTTGCTAGGGTTACCAACAGTCGACACAAACTGTTGTTTCTAAATAACTTTAACAATATTGGCGCCAAGGAACAGTCATGGTTGCGACACCCGCCCAACGCCGCTTACTGGTGGTCGACCCCTGTGACGATTGCCACGGGTTATTACCCGGCTTACGCACCGCCGGCTGGGAAGTGGACAGCTGTGCCTTGGAGGCGGTAGGTGAGCGCTCCTGCGATGTGGGCCTGCTGCGTTTGCAACGCGATCACTTGGAACGCCCTGAAGCGGTCAAGGAGTTGATTGGTCGCAGCGGCACCGAGTGGATCGCCGTGCTCAGCCAGGATGTACTGCGTTTGCAGAACGTCGGCGATTTTGTCTGCGAATGGTTTTTCGACTTTCACACCTTGCCCTTCGATGTATCCCGGGTGCAGGTGACCCTGGGCCGTGCGTTCGGCATGGCGCGCCTGCGTGGCAAGGGCTACGCCCCGGTGGATGAGCCCCATGAATTGCTGGGCGAAAGCCGTCCCATCCGAGAGTTGCGCAAATTGTTGTCCAAGTTGGCGCCTACTGAGTCCCCGGTGTTGATCCGCGGTGACAGCGGTACGGGCAAAGAGTTAGTGGCCAAGACTTTGCACCGCCAATCCCAGCGGCACGCCAAGCCGTTTGTCGCGATCAATTGCGGCGCCATCCCTGAACACCTGATCCAGTCCGAGTTGTTCGGCCACGAAAAAGGCGCGTTCACCGGCGCCCACCAGCGCAAGATCGGACGTATTGAAGCGGCCAACGGCGGCACCCTGTTCCTCGATGAAATTGGCGATCTGCCGATGGAGCTGCAAGCCAACCTGTTGCGCTTTCTTCAGGAAAAACACATCGAACGCGTTGGCGGCAGCCAGCCGATCCCGGTGGATGTACGCGTGTTGGCTGCCACCCACGTCAACCTCGAGGCCGCGGTGGAGAAGGGCGCTTTTCGCGAAGACCTGTATTACCGCCTGAATGTGCTGCAAGTGGTCACCGCGCCGTTGCGCGAACGCCATGGCGACGTGGCGATGCTGGCCAACCACTTTTCACGTTTCTACAGCCAGGAAACCGGACGGCGCCCGCGCAGTTTCAGCGAAGAGGCTTTGGTGGCGATGGGGCAACACCCGTGGCCGGGCAATGTGCGTGAACTGGCCAACCGCGTGCGGCGCGGCCTGGTGCTGGCCGAAGGGCGGCAGATCGAAGCGGTTGACCTGGGGCTGCAAGGCCAGCAAGTCATTTCGGCGCCGATGGCGACATTGGAAGACTACAAGCACCGTGCCGAACGTCAGGCGCTGTGCGATGTGCTCAACCGGCACAGCGACAACCTCAGTGTCGCGGCCCGCGTGCTGGGGATTTCCCGGCCGACGTTCTACCGGTTGCTGCACAAACACCAGATCCGCTAGGGCGGGTAAACCTAATGTGGGAACTGGCTTGCCTACGAAAGCGGTGGTTCAGTTAAAGCTTCAGTGACTGACACACCGCTTTCGCGGGCAAGCCCGCTCCCACAGGTGATCTGTGCCAGGCGCTGATTCTGTGGGCAATGCATGGCCAATGTGGGAACTGGCTTGCCTGCGAAAGCGGTGGTTCAGTTAGAGATTCAGTGACTGACACACCGCTTTCGCGGGCAAGCCCGCTCCCACAGGTGATCTGTGCCAGGCGCTGATTCTGTGGGCAATGCATGGCCAATGTGGGAGCTCGCTTGCCTGCGAAAGCGGTGGTTCAGTTAGAGATTCGGTGACTGACACTCTGCCTTCTCGGGCAAGCCCGCTCCCACAGGTGATCTGTGCCAGGCGCTGATTCTGTGGGCAATGCATGGCCAATGTGGGAGCTGGCTTGCCTGCGATAGCGGTGGTTCAGTTAGAGATTCAGTGACTGACACTCCGCCTTCGCGGGCAAGCCCGCTCCCACAGGGGATTTGTGTCAGGCGCTGATTCTGTGGGCAATACAGGGCCAATGTGGGAGCTGGCTTCCCTGCGAAAGCGGTGGTTCAGTTAAAGATTCAGTGACTGACACACCGCTTTCGCGGGCAAGCCCGCTCCCACAGGTGATCTGTGCCAGGCGCTGATTCTGTGGGCAATACAGGGCCAATGTGGGAGCTGGCTTGCCTGCGATAGCGGTGGTTCAGTTAGAGATTCAGTGACTGACACTCCGCCTTCTCGGGCAAGTCCGCTCCCACAGGGGATCTGTGCCAGGCGCTGATTCTGTGGGCAATACAGGGCCAATGTGGGAGCTGGCTTGCCTGCGAAGGCGGTAGTGCAGTCACCGATGCAGCAACTGACACACCGCCCGCAGGCAAACCAATCAGAAGTAATACGGGAATTTCAGGCTGAACGTAAAGTCCGGTGCATCATCGGTCATCCCAATCGCCAGGTTCGGCACGATGGTCAGGTTATCCGAGGCGGCAATCGTCATACCCACGTTGAAGTAGCCCGCGTTGGCATCGCTGGACACCACCGATTGCCAGTCGCCGCCATCCGGCTTGAGCTTGCTCTTGCGCTGCACCAGGTCGGAAACCGAGAACGACATGCTCATCTTCTCGTTCAGGGCAAAGGCGACGCCGACCCCGAATTGGAAGCTGTCGCCCAGGCGCACCTTGCCTCCCACCTTCTGATTGACTTGACTGCTGATGTCATCGAACGAGTCTTCAAAGTTGTGGGTGTACGACAACGAACCGAACAGCACGGCCGGGTCGAAGGTCTTGACCAGGGAAATGCCCGGTGTGACCGACCAGACCCCGTTGCCCGTGGGCAGGCTTTCGGGCACGTAGAGGTTGTCGTTGTTCGGTTGCTGGACCAGTTTGATACCAAAAGGCTCCTTGCCCGTCGGTGCCTTGACGCGCACGGATACCACCGCGTCCGGCAAGGTCGAGGTTTCGTCGAGGAACTTGTACGCCACGCCAAAGTTGACATCGCCGATGGTCGGGTCACGGGTCACGGAACCTTCGGAGGTGGCGGTGGCGTCGTTGCCGGCGCCGCCCGACTGGTAGGTGGACTCGCGGTACACCACCGGCACGTTCAGGTCGAACTGCCAGCGGTTGTCGACGTTGTAGCGCCCGGTAAGGTCCAGGGTCCAGCTGTCGGATTTGATCCGGTCCAGGTTGATGTTGCCGAGGAAAATCGAGTCCAGCGCCAGGAAACCATTGAGCGTCAACTGGCGCGCGTCATAACGGGCATAGGTGATGCCGGTTTCCACGCTGAACTTGCCATTGCCGAAAAAGCCGCTGGCTTCGTTGTACAGGTTGCTCACACTTTGCGCAGGGGCCGAGTCGTCCTTGAGGGACTGGCCGTAGGAGCTGCCACCCCCGCCAGCGCCACCGGATGCCGCGGCTGCGCCCGTACCACTAGCCGCGACAGTGTTAGCGCCGTTCTTGAAGTCAGCCGGTGATTTGGCCAGGCGCCTGGGGGCGGGCGTTGCCGGTTGGTCCTCGACCTGACGCACACGTTGTTCCAGCACAGCCAAGGCTTTTTGCTGCACGTCGTAGCGTTGCTTGAGTTCCAGGAGTTCCTTCTTCAGGGTTTCGATGTCAGCGTCTGGCGCGGCATACAGCACGGATGCGGGCAAGAGCGTACTCAAACAAACCACCGCACGTAGCGATAACGATCGATGCATGAAATAAGCCGTCCTTTTCTAATGCGTAAGTGTCGAGGGTCAGCGTAGTTCAATAACCGAGCGTGCGTAGGCCTTTGAGTTGATCCAGGTTGCAGTTCAACGCGGCGTTGTTCAGCCCGTTATTGTTCATCACCACGTTGATCTGGGTGATGTTTCTGACAAGGTTGCTATCGCCGGTCAATACCGTGCCCTGCAGCACGTTCCCCGCGCCGATCTGCTGCAGGCTGTTGCCCTGGTTGTGATTGGCCTGGATGGCCATCTGCACGCCGCCACTGTTGGCCGATACGCTGACACGGCCCGCGGCGCTGTCCCCGGTCACTGTGCCGCCCGCCACCAGCACCTGGCCGGACTGCAGGTTATTGGCGGGGCTAACCCCATTTTCGACGTTGATGCCCACATTGTTGTAGGCGGCGTTGCCATCGCCGGCGGCGCGTACACTTTGGGTCACGCCCTGGCCGCTGCCGAGGCCGGCACCACCGACCACATTTCCGGTGCCCGTGTTGGGGCGCGTGCCTGTACCGGTCGAGCCGGTGGTTTGCACGTAGAACTGTGGGGTAATGGTGGTCTTGTCGATGTGCATGTTGGCCGTGCCCGTGATGTTGTCACCGACGGCATTGGTCCAGGTGCTGCTCATGACAATGCCAAAGCTGATGATGCGCCCCGGCATCACGTAACGGCCACGCAGCTCGGCCATTTCGGCGTCCTTGAGTTCGATGGGCTTGAACCCCGAGGACGCATAAGCAGGCATTGAGGCGGCCAGACACAAGACCGTCAGCCAACGGGAAGTGTTCATCTGCTGCTCCTGGGGCGTCCTGCCCCTTATTGCGCTTCTAGAAGAAGTCGCTCTGGATAAAACCGAAATCCATCAGCTCGGCATCGCCCACAGGCCGGAACTCATTCATCTGGCTCTTGGCGGTCAGCGGCAGGGGCGGGTCGAGCAAGACGTTGGCCTTGTCGTAACCCTCGCCCAGTACGGCGAAGACAATGCCATTCCAGCCTTTGACGAAATCGTCATGGGAATAGCGCTTGTGGCCCAATACGGGGTCACCGATGTACACCCAGTCCTTGTCGGCCCGTTGCAACACCACGAAGTGCTTGTAGCCGCGGATTTCCAGCAGCACCACCACGGGGATTTTCACGGTCAACAGGGTCTCGGGCGCGATCTTGTAGCCCCGGGCACGCATGCCGATGCTTTCGAGGTAGCGCTTCATATCCAGCATGGAAAAGCCCTGGGTTCGTACCAGGTCCTGGTCGGCAGTGACCAGCATGCCTTTGATGATGTGTGCTTCGTCGACGTCCAGCCAATAGGCCTGGCGCAGGATGGTGGCAAGTGCCGCGGCACCGCAGCTGAAATCGGTTTTCTGTTCCACCAGATTGGCGAACCGGCGCTCGCGAATGCTCTCCACCTTCTTGAAAATCACCGCACCGCCGGGCATGGCGGAGATTGCCATGGTGCCTGCCCAGGTCGTGCCGGTGAGTAACATCAGGAGGGTGAGGGTCGCGATACGCATGATCGAATGACCTGTTGGACACTGGAATAAAAAGGGCCTTGTCGCCAAGGCCCCGTTGGATCAGAAGCGCACGCCGCTGGCGCAGACGCTGCAACCTTGGCCGATCGACAGGCTGTTGCTGCCTTGGTTGCCCGCACCGGATTGCAGGTTGACACCTACGTTGCCGGAGTTGCGGTTAACCGAGTTGTCGAGGCTTGCGTTGTTGGACACGTACTGAGGCTTGCCATAACCATGGCTGCTGGCGGCCGTGTTCAGGTAGCTGTTGTTGAGCGAGTTCTGCTCGGTGTTGGAAGCCGCTGCGATGTTCTTGCCGTCAGCGGTGGTGATGGCCAGGTTGTTTTTACCCTGGTTGCCCTGGCCGGCCTGGCCGTTGTAACCCACGTTGCCGGAGTTGCCGGTGATGGAGCCGTCCAGAGAGGCGTTGTTTTGCGTGCCTTTGTTGACGAAGTTGTTATGCGAGCTGCCTTGGTCGACATCAATCACGGCAAACACGGTGGCGAAGTC
Organism: Pseudomonas sp. DWP2-2; assembly: GCF_049897065.1. Classification (NCBI taxonomy): domain Bacteria; kingdom Pseudomonadati; phylum Pseudomonadota; class Gammaproteobacteria; order Pseudomonadales; family Pseudomonadaceae; genus Pseudomonas; species Pseudomonas sp. DWP2-2. The sequence goes on from NZ_JAFCVN010000011.1 coordinate 71,171, forward strand.
GCCTTTGGCACTGGAGATGGCGCCGGCGTTGTCAGCCTGGTTTCCGGAACCTGATTGTGCGTTGACCCCGACATTACCGCTGTTGCTATTTACCGAGTTGTCGGCTGATGCATTGTTCTCGGTGTTGGTGTCATCGAATTTGTTGTGTTCGCTTTTTTGCACATCGGTGACGACAGCGGCCACGGTACCGGTGGGTTGTGGGGTTGGATGCCAGCCACCCGCTTGAGCAGCAGCAGCCATGAGTGCGGCGAGAGCGAAAACCATTGGTTTCAGAGCCATTTGAGGTTTCATGGTGTTTCTCCTTGCTTCTAATTAGTTGGTTAAGTGTTGGTACGGTCTAACGAACGTCTACCAAGCGGTTACTTGATAGTGATGCCCAGGGTGTTAGCCACTCGGTTCCCCACCCCGGCACTCTGGTTCACCTGTGTCACTCCTCGGCTGCCGGTGAAGGCCTGGTCGCTGGTCACGACCTGGCGGCTGCCAGTGGTGGGGGTGAGCCCTGAGTCGGTTGCCAGCGTCGTCGTGTTCTGTTGCAACAGGACGCTGTCATCGATGCTCTGCGGGCCAGGGTTGAGGCTGATCCGCACAGCGTTGATGGATTGGTTATTGGCCCCGGCAGACTGGTTGATGCCCAGCACACCGTTGCCACTGCTGAATGAGTTGCCCTGGATCGCGGCCTTGGCGTTCAGGGACGGGTCGACCTTGCCGTCGACGCGCTGGATGTCGAGGTTGGTGGCCTGGCCACCGAGCGCGATGGCGCGGCTGTTGGACATCTGCTGCCCCGTGCCGGCGGCCTGGTTGATCGACAGCACACCGTCGTACTGCTGGCCGCTGTGGTTGATCACCGCGCTGTTGTCGGCCATTGCCGAGGCGCTGCCCAGCAGGGCGAATATCAACAGGGCGCGCTTCATCACTTGCCCCCCATCATGCTGCCGAGGTTGTTGAGCGGCGCCATGCCACGCTGGACCGAGTCGCTGATCTGCCCGCCCATGCTGCCGCCGCTGCCCGCACCGTGGCCGGCCGCTGCGCCAGCGCCAAGTGTCGACATGCTGTTTTGGGTGGCGCCCAGGCCCGACAAGCTGCCATTGGGCTGAAGGGAGCGGGCGAGGCTGGAACCACTGCTGATGCCGCCGATGTCCCTGTCACTGAGTTCGCCGGTCAGGGCGCTGTTGATCTCTTTGCTGGGGTTGGCGTTGGCGGTATTGGGGTAGGGGTCGGGCAGGGAGGTGCGCCCGTACATGTGGCCCTGCACCGTACGCCCGGTCACGATCACACCGTCACCCGCCTGGCTCGTCAGGCTGACACCTGCACTGAGCACGCAACCGATCAGCAGTACGTTTATCGACGAGGTGTGTGTGAGTGTGTTCACGGCGGCAGTCCTTATTCTTAACGCTGACCCTAAACAGCGTTGTCAGGGAAAGAGCAGAAGGCGTGCCGCTTTTTATTAGATGTTGATATTCAAGGGGTTGGGATTAAGTCGGGGCAAAGTGATGGCAACTCTGTTTCAGCGTTGAAACAGTCCTGAGCGCTTGAGATATGCCTGTGCTCGCCTCACGCCGTCTCAGCCATGTAACACTGCCTGTGACAGAACCATGAATCCGCATACGGCGGGCGATGCAGGTGAGGGAGGTGTTTCAAAAATGGACACCCGCGGCCCAAACGTACCGCTTGGCGCGAGCGGGCTCAGCCCTTGGGGGTTTTACGCGGAATGGAATTGAGCACGGGGTTGCCGTCCTGGTTTTGGGTCAGGTAGACCGGCAACACCTTGGGCAGGGAGGGCACGAGGTTGTTGACCTCGTTGATGTTATAGATACCGCCGACGCGAATCGCACCGGTACTGGCGTCTGCAAGCATCACCGGCTTTTTCAGGTAGCGGTTGATCAGGGGCAAGGCGTCCGTGAGGGTCAGGTTGTCGAGCACCAGCTTGCCCTGGCGCCATGCCAGCGCGGTGTCATCGGGATTGATAGCGGCGACCTGTGGGGTGGCGTCACCCTGGCGGAAACTGGCTTGCATGCCTGGGCTAAGCGGCACACTGGCATGCTCGCCGTCGCTGGAGATCTGCACCGAGCCCTCCAGTAACATCACCCGCACCTGATCTTCATATTCCCAGACATTGAACTGCGTGCCGGTCACTCGCACCTGGCCTTCGCCGGCCCGCACGATAAACGGGTGGTTGCTGTCGTGCGTGACGTTGAAGAACGCTTCGCCCTTTTTCAGGGTGACACGGCGCTGGTCCTTGTAATGGCTGTAGACCAACTCGGTGCCCAGGTTCAACTCTACTTGGCTGCCATCGCCCAGGGTGACTTTCTTCAAGCCATTGGCTGCTTCGAACCGTTCATATGAGCTGGGCAACCAGCCCGCTTCCCAGCCGGTGAAGGCGGCAAGCGGCAATGCCGCCAGGCACACCGCTGCGGCCACCGCGTAGGTGCGCAAGCGGCTGGGCGGCTTCTTGATTGGGACCACCACCGCCTCAGGCTTGTCGCGGGGCAGATGGTCGGCCACGTCCCAGATCTCGAGCATGGCTGCATATTCGAAGGCGTGCAGCGGATGGGCATCGTGCCATTGGGTAAAAGCCTGACGTTCACCCGCCGTGCAATCTGCAGCATGCAGGCGCATGCACCAATGCGCGGCGGCGTCGGTGATGGCGTCATATTCGGTTTCTGAAAGGGGCTTTTCGCTCATTAACTCATCCTGATTTCCCACATTCTAACCTCCCAAGGTGGACGGCGAGAACCGCATCATGGCGATTGCACATCAATTGGAACTTATTCTTGTTTGTGTGCGCCTAAAAAATCAGGAATTAACCTGTCGTCCACTATGGAGTACGAAAATGTTGAAGAAAACCTTGATCGCCCTGTGTGCTACTTCCGCGCTGTTGAGCGCTGGCGCCGCCATGGCCGACAAGCCGGGTGCAGGCTGGATCACCATTGAGAAAGCCATCGAGGTGGCGAAAACCAAGGCCGGCTACATTGAGGTCTACGCCGCTGAAGCGGATGACAATGGCTATTGGGAAGTCAAAGGTCGCAAGTCCGATGGCATCGTGTATGAGGCGCGCATCGACGGCGCTTCCGGTAACGTGCTGCGTGACCAGAAAGACTGATGCACTCGCCGGGGGCCGTTCAGGCCCCCGGCTCCAGCTGGCGGCCAAGATGGGTGATCAGGTACGTCACCGAGTCGGCGTTGGCCAGGATGGTGTCAATACGCTTATCAGGGACTGACATGAAAATGATCCTCGCGTCCTGCAGGGTCTTGGCGCCAGTAGCCTTGAAAATTTTCTTTTCAATTGCAGAACCAGGCTTAAAGTCTTCCCACAATTCGGTGAGGCTGTCTTGAGTCTTGAACAACATCGTTGCAGGCGTCATCGTCGATAACGCGGTGCTGCGCAAATCTTCCAGGGTGGTTTTAAGCACTTCGGCGCCGGGCCTTGCGACATTGATCAAGTCTGGGAAGGGTCGCATGCTGTCCAGGTAGGCAATGTCCACGGTGTCGAGCTTCAAGTGCGATAATTCGTGAATCAGCGTGCTGGCCCTGGCGTGCGTCGATATGTTGAACGCCACATTCTCCAGCAGACGGTTCTGGTAGACGTCCAGATTGGGGTCGAAGAATCGGCTCAGCAGATACAGCTTGCGTTCTCTGTCGGCGGGAATCATGAATGCATAATCCGACGCCGGATCCTGTCGGCTGGTGCCCGCGACAAAGCGCATGGAGTTCGGACCGGTCAAGCTGGGGTCGGTGAGTTCATCGATGATCTCGCCGATTATTTTTGTGACTCTCAAGACCTGGTCCGGGGTCAGTGTGACGACACCAAACATTTCCCCTAAAAATCGCCCAACCCGGCTGTCGGGGTCGCGTTGTACAGCAAATTGCGCAACGTTGCGGCGGCAGTTCAGCGCGTAATAAGTCGCAAAGTTCAACGCTTCAGTGATGGCTTGGGCTTTCCAATAGGTCAACGCGCCAATATCGCGGATACCGACCGCTTCAATGTTGATATCCCGTACTTCATTGCGCCACGTCTTGAGGTACGACTGAGCCCTGCCGAAGCGCGGCTCCTGGCCGCCCAGCTCCAGTACCCATATGCCCTGCGCATTACGGCCGATGTACGGCCCCACCTGCTCGTCGTTGGCGAGGCGCCAGTGTTGTGCGGCTTTCTTGACGCTATACACCTTGCCGGCCAGCGGAACATAGTATTTCGAGTTTTCCTGGTCTTCATACACCTGGCTGAGCGTGCTCTTTTTCAGGTCTTGCAACGCCACATCCTGTGCCTCGAACGGCTGCAGCCGGGTGCGCGAAGGGCAGGTGATATGCCAGGTGGCGAGGGTGGTGGCTGCGGGCAGTGACTCATCTGTCAGCTCGGCCAGCGAGCGCTCCTTTTCAGTGGGTGGGGCAATGGCGGTGCCGTCCAGCGCACTGCGCAGGGCGGCCATTTGCGCCACGCCCCTGACGAAATCCTTGAATGCAGCCTTCCACTGGTGTAGCTGCAAGGCTTCGGCCGAGCGCTTGAACAAGGTGTAGCTGCGCCATACCGCCAGCGGGTAGGCGAGTTTGCCGGCCATGAACTGCACCGCCGTCGGGATGTCCTTGCCGAACAGACGCGTTGCGTGATCCCACAGGGTCTTGGCGCCTTCTTCGAATTGGCTGCCCAGCACCTTGAGCAACATCAATGTGTTTTCACTGAACAGGTAATGCAGCACATTGCCCGTCACTGCCGAAGCGGCCAGGCGGATATCGGGCGGGCTATGCTGGTTGTTTTTCAGCAAGTGGCGGTAAGTGGCCTGATGCGGATCTTCCAGGTGCATAAGCACCCAGTCCTGCAGGGCGCCTGGCCCTTGTATCTCATCCAGTAAGCCCGTTTCATCCGCGTATTCCTTGAACACATGCTGTTCGCTGTACGGCGCGTAGAGCACCCATGGACCCTCGCCGGGAAACTGCGGGCCGATCAGGTACACACCCAGCACCTTGGCGGTACTGGCGCCTTCGGTGGCGATCAGTTCCAGCGGTCGAATCGTCGCCGTGGACCCGCTGAGTGAAGCTCGGGCCACGGCGTCCGGCATATCGAAAATCTGCTGGACCAGGCTCAAGGCTCGCGTGGAAAGCTGCTCCTGCAACCTTTGCTCGTGGGCGTGTTGCAGCGCTTGCCACGGCAACTGACGGCAAAACAGACGCCTGCGTTGGCGTGCATCATCGGTTTGCGCCTCAAGGTGGCTTCGCACCTGTTGCTGATAAGCGCTTTTGAGATCCAGCTGGCGCACCATTTGTATCACGGCACTTGCGTCCAGGGCTTGCGGTAATGGCTTTGCCGTGCGTGAACGCGGGCGGATGTGTTGAACGGTCAGATCTGGCCAGTGCCGCAACGCAAAGTCGGTCAGGTTGTCGACATTCACATCGAGCACTGCATCGGTGGGGATCAGGATGTGATCGGGGTTGAGCGCCTGGCCGGGAAAGCGCGCCTCAAGCAGCGCCATCAGCGTGGTGAAGGCATAAGCACGCAGGGGTTGGATGTCATGCAGGTAGTCGTGTTCATCGTCGGCGTTGTTGCAGTATTGCTCCAGAAGCTCGGCCTGATGGATTTGGTCCTGGACCGGCGCCATCCCCAGCCACAGTGGCAGTGCCTGCTGGTTGACCATGGCATCGGCCAATGTGATTGCCCTGCCAAGGTTAGTGGGCGGAGGCTGTTCGATGACGGCGTCCAACCGGTCCTGCAAGGCACGGGCGCGCAGGCCCATGGATTGCAGGTGATCCACGCCTTCCATGACCGCGTCGTTGTAGCTGTCTACTCGGTCATTCAACAGGTCCTGATCAATACGTTGCAGCGGGCCCTGGCTAAATGCCTGATGGGGCTCGCGCAAGCAGAACGGCAGATTCTCCAGCAGGCTCAAGCTGTTGAGTGGGTGCGCCAGGCGCTGGGTGATTTCATCGCGCAGGGCGTTGATCGAGGCAAAGACTTCGTAGCCCAGGCGCGGGGTCCAGAGCAGCGCCTGGCCCGAGCGCTGCGGGTCGATACCGCCGCGCTCAGTGATCACGAACGTATTGGCCAGCGGTTGTGGCGTATCGACGGCGTTCAAGTCCAACGTCAAGCCATAGGCATCCGGCAAAAATCCGTTAAGGCCATGGCGTGTCAAGCGCGACAGACTGTCGGGCTGAAATAGCGTGTCGAGAATGGCCTGGCTTGTGGGCGCCAGGGTTTTATCCAGCGACCTCAGCTCGGCTTCGCTGCGTAACCCTACCAGCATCGAGTGGGCGTGTTTGGCGTGAGTCTTGACGAGAAACTCATGGGGTTGCTGGCGCATGGCGTGCTTGGAAAACAGCAGCAGGACGCGCTCGATGACGGTGTTGAACGTCTTGAGCGTCATGCTTGGCAATTGCATGAAGACATTGCCTTCGCCCCGTGTATAGAACTTCGTCCTGGACGAGAAGGGCACCGCAGGCGCCTCTTGGGCCAGGCGTTCAATGAAGTGCTCAAGCATGCTCAATGACTGCACTGCCGGACGCTCTTCACGCTCCTGGGCACGCGTGGCGTAGGTATTGATATACACCTCCTCGGCTTTGACTGGCTGTTGCTGCAGTTGCAGTTCAGCGTTGAGCGTGTCAGCGACGATGCTACGTAAGGTCGGGTGATGCGCGCGCTCCATCGCCAGCGCACGCTCAATCGCCCGCAGGTTCTGAAGCTGCAGCCGGGCGCGCTCGGCCTTGACGGTCGAAGGGCGGCCATTACCGCGGGTGACCGGATGCAAGGTCCAGCGCCCGTTGGTCTCCAGTGTGGCCAGTTGATTGTCCAGCAAGGCACGTACGTCCAGGGCACTGTCGAGCAGGGCTGCGAGGTCCACTTGGCCATCGCTGCGCCGGTAGATTTCCAGGGCGTGGTTAAGGTTCTCCGTTTGCTTGCGCGCAATGTCTTGTACCAAGGTCACGAACACATTGCCGGGTATCGGCCTTGCCGCGACGGCGATCGGGTCCAGGCCGAGCAGCGTGTCGCGCTCATCCAATGAGAGGAAGTTGAGCCATTCGTCCTCGTAGCCTTCGGCCTTGAGCATGCTCAATAACAGGTCTTTGAGGTCGTCGAGGTTTTCCAGCACCTGTAACCCGCGCGATTGGGTGTAGAGGTACGCGTGGTGCTCGGTGATCATCAAGGTGCTCGCCGGTTCAACGTAATGTTGATGGGGGGCATAAAGGCGCACCTTTTCCACGCTGAGGTTTTCGGCATGGGCGCTGCGGGCGCTTTGGTCGCTGAGGAGCAGGGCCTGAAATGCGTGGCTTTCCTCGGCGGTAATAATCTCGCCCTGGCGCTTGAGCAACACATCGAGGCGAAACTTCTGCGCCACGACCTGGGCAAAAAAATCCACGCGCGAGGTGCCGCTGTCGATATCTTCATTCCAGTAGGTCTGCAGCAGGCTTTCCAACAGCTTCGAGAAAGTACTGGAGCTTTGTTCGATCAAGGCTTCCCAACGCTGGTGATCTTCTTCCCGTTCGGAGGCAGTGAAGCCAGTGGTGTCATGTTTTGGGTTCGAGTATTCGCGTGTCTGCCCTTTGGGCCACCCATGGCGCACATAAAATTGCAGCAGCGCTTCGCTCAAGGTCAGCGAGTTGACCCAACGTGGCGTTGCTTGCTCAGCTTCGCGGGTGAAGACATTGACCCGTGTGTCCCGTTGATCCAGGTGTTTGAAATGGGGGCGGGCCATGACGCTCAGCAGCGTGTCGAGCATGTCAGGCAAGGTCGGGGTTTTTTGCAGGTGGTCGAGCATGGCCTTGACGTTATCCAGCTGGCAGGCCTGGAGCATGCGTGCTTGCTCCGGCATGACTTCACCCTCGATGAGCTGAGTGGTCAACACCATGGGCGTGTCAGCGCCCAGCGCATTGCGTTGGTCCATCGACAGGTAGCTCAGCAAAGGGGCGCTCTGCAGTGGGTCTTCCAATTGCTCGATCAACTCGCTCAGCAGGGCGGCGTGGCTGTCATAGACCTGTATGCCGTTATCCGGGGTGTAGAGCAACGCCTTGGCGGCGTCGGGTGTCGGGCTGATCGCGAACGCGCCGGCAAGGGGGATGGGGGGCTTGCCGGAAATGTTGATCAGGACCTTTTCAACGCGCATGGGGTGATCGTGCCGGCTTGTGTCCTGCCGAGACGAGACTCGTCGGTAGCCAGGTAAAGGTTGTACAGCCAGTCAAGGTCTTTGGCGGTGAGCCCTAGCGTGCGTTCACGAGCGGTGGGCGAGGCTTTGCCTTGGGGTTTGAGAAACTCAGGGAAGAAATACGGGGGGGTTAAGCGAACCACAGCCTGTCTCCGGCGTGCCAGGAAAAGCACAGGGTAGGCAGGCGCCCGTGGTGCAAGGCGGTAAATATTCAGCGCTGCGCACGTTGACAACGCAGAGCGTGCGTGGTGTTTAATCGAGGGTCTGGATGTCCCATTCGTTGCCCCTTCCAATCATAAAAACGGAGCTTCAAATGTCTGCGCAGTCGACAGTTGCCACCGCTTGTGCCTCGATCCGCTTTGCTGAACTGGTGGAGTTACTTCAACAGGTCTTCGTCCGGCACGGCACATCGCCGCAGGTTGCTGCGATTCTTGCGCACAACTGCGCAAGTGCCGAGCGTGACGGTGCCCACAGTCACGGTATTTTTCGCATCCCCGGTTACCTTTCGACGCTGGCCAGTGGATGGGTCAACGGCACCGCCGTCCCCAGCGTGACCGATGTGGCCTCAGGCTTTGTGCGCGTCGACGCGGGCAATGGTTTTGCCCAGCCGGCCCTGGCAGCGGCGCGCCCGTTGCTGGTGGAGAAGGCACGCAGCGCCGGCATCGCGTTGCTGGCGATCCATAACTCCCATCACTTTGCAGCCCTGTGGCCGGACGTCGAGCCGTTTGCCGAGGACGGGCTGGTGGCACTCAGCGTGGTCAACAGCATGACCTGTGTGGTGCCCCACGGCGCGGATCGCCCGTTGTTCGGCACCAACCCTATCGCGTTTGCGGCACCACGGGCCGACGGTGCGCCGATTGTGTTTGACCTGGCCACCAGCGCCATGGCCCATGGCGACGTGCAAATCGCCGCACGCAAAGGCGAGCGGTTGCCACCGGGCATGGGCGTCGATAGCCTCGGTCAGCCGACCCAGGACCCTAAAGCCATTCTGGAAGGCGGCGCACTGTTGCCATTTGGCGGGCACAAGGGTTCGGCACTGTCGATGATGGTCGAGTTGCTGGCGGCAGCGTTGACGGGCGGCAACTTCTCTTTTGAATTCGATTGGACGGACCACCCAGGCGCGCGTACGCCATGGACAGGCCAGCTTCTGATCGTGATCGACCCGAGTAAAACCGCAGGGCAAAGCTTCGCCCAACGCAGCCAGGAGCTGGTGCGGCAGATGCATGCGGCGGGGTTGCGTCGATTGCCGGGGGACCGACGCCATCGTACGCGGGCGAAGTCGCAGGAAACCGGGATCGAACTGGACGCGCAGGCGTTGCGCGAGTTGAGGGCGTTGGCGACGGGGTGAAACAGGCTGCGCGATGCGCAGCCTAAATGGATCAGTTACGGCGACCCAGCAACAGGCCGACCACCAGGCCAAAGCCTGCGGAAATGGCCACGGTCTGCCATGGGTGCCCACCGATGTAAGTCTCGGTGGCATCCACAACCGGCTTGCTGCGTTCACGCACGTTGGACACCGATTCCAGGGCTTGCTTGAGTTTGATGGCAACCTGCTCGCGCAGGGTTTCACCTTCCTCGCCCACCAGGGATGCGCTGCTTTTAAGCAGTTTGTCCGACTCTTCGATCAATGCGCTCAGTTCGCTGAACGCTTGGTCCTTGATTTGATCTTCGACAGCTTGGGCGGCGGTTTTGCGGGCCATTGAGTGACTCCTTGCAGGTGGATGTGGCAGTGAACAATGGAGTATCGGGCGGTGGCAAAAGTTGCAGTTTTTTTGCCGGCGCGCTCATCCGAGGCAAAATCCGGATCGGGAACTTTGGGCCTACAGTGTAAGATGTCACCTATTTGTGCAGCAGGTAATTCAACATGAGCTTCAATCTCGCCAACAAGACCCTCGCCGAACGCGCCGAGCTGGAAGATGAAAAGTCGCGCCTCTACGACCTGTGGCAAACCAACCTGGGCAAGGCCAAAGGCGAAGCCGCGCGCTTGTTCGGTGAGCGCGCCAAACGCAAGGGCAAGTGGGCCGAATGGGTACGTGCCGAACTCGATGGCATGTCGCCGCCGGAGTTTTCCAACATGGTGCGCAGTGAAGTCAACAAGCTGATGGCGGCGGCAAAGTAAAGCACGCCACAATCGCTTCGCGCACCTTGAGCAGCAACGGGTCCAACTGAGCCTGGGTGCGCCAGCCCAACTCCACCGGGTAATGCGGTAGCGCCAGCGGGCAGGGCAGCACGCGCAGGCCGGTCATTTGCGCAATGGCGTGGGCCGCATGCCCGGGAATGGTTGCTACTGCGGTGCTGCCTTTGAGCAGATACGGCAACGCGGCAAAGTGGCTGGTGGACGCGCACACGTGGCGGCGCAGCCCGTGCGCCGCCAAGCCTTCATCGGTAATGCCGATAAACCCGCCTGACGACACCAATACATGTTCCCGTGTGACAAACCCTTGCAGGTCGATAGTCTCCTCGCCCGGCGCCAGGCTATGGGGGTCTACCAGGCAACGATAGTCACCTTCCCCCAGCACCTGTCGGCTCAGCCTGCGCTCGGTAAAACCGCCGGCGGTAATGGCCAGGTCCAGCGTGCGGTCGAGCAGGGCGGCGGCGACGATCTGGCTGTAGGTCTGGCGAAAGATCACCCGTAGCTTGGGCAGGCGCAGTGCGATGGCCTCCATCAGGCTTCGGCCATAGGCAATCTCGAAGTCATCTGACAGCCCCAGCACCACCGAGCGGCCCTCGTAGTGCAGGTTTTGCGGGCTGATCATCGCCAGGCTCTGGCGGCAGCGATCCAATGCCTCACTGATCACCGGTTTCAACTGGTTGGCACGCAATGTGGGCGCCAGGCCGCGTCCGGTGCGCACGAACAAAGGGTCACCATACAGCTCGCGCAAACGCCGCAAGCCCGCGCTGATCGCCGACTGCGTCACGCTCAAACGCAGCGCCGCACGGCTGGCACTGGACTCGTCGTGCAGGGCTTCGAAGGTTTTGAGCAGGTTCAGGTCAACCTGGGCGATATTCATTTGGCTCATATCATTTAGCACTGAGGTGGGCTTTATTCATGATCGAGTCTGGCCGGAGAATGGGCAACCCCTATCTATCGGAGTGAGCCTGATGCCCGTATCGACTGTCGCAGCCCTGCAAATCGGCGCCTTGCCTGGCGGCAAGGCTGAAACCCTGGCGCAGATCCTGGCCTATGAGGATCAAATCCAGCGCAGTGGCGCGCACTTGGTGGTCATGCCCGAGGCGTTGCTGGGCGGCTATCCCAAGGGCGAAAGCTTTGGCACGCAATTGGGTTATCGCCTGCCCGAGGGCCGGGAAGCCTTTGCACGGTATTTTGCCAATGCCATTGACGTGCCGGGGCCAGAAACCGAGGCGCTGGCCGGGATGTCGGCGCGTACCGGTGCCAGCCTGGTGCTGGGCGTGATCGAACGCAGTGGCAGCACGCTGTACTGCACGGTGTTGTATTTCGAACCCTCGGGCGGCCTGGTGGCCAAGCACCGCAAGCTGATGCCGACCGGCACCGAGCGGCTTATCTGGGGCAAGGGCGACGGCTCGACCCTGCCGGTGATCGACACCGCGGTGGGGCGTATCGGCGGCGCGGTGTGCTGGGAAAACATGATGCCGTTGCTGCGCACCGCGATGTATGCCAAGGGCGTTCAGGTGTGGTGTGCACCCACCGTGGACGAGCGCGACATGTGGCAGGTGAGCATGCGCCATATTGCCCATGAAGGGCGTTGCTTTGTGGTCAGCGCCTGCCAGGTGCAGGCATCGCCCGAGGCCTTGGGTGTGGAGGTTGCCAACTGGCCGGTGGACCGTCCGTTGATTGCCGGCGGCAGCGTGATCGTCGGGCCCATGGGCGATATTTTGGCGGGGCCGTTAGTGGGCGAGGCGGGGTTGTTGACGGCGCAGATCGATACTGACCAGTTGGTGCGGGCCCGCTACGACTACGACGTAGTGGGGCATTACGCCCGGCCGGATATTTTTGAATTAGTGGTGGACGAGCGCGCCAAGCCAGGCGTTCGCTGTATCACTGACTAAACGCAATCAACCTGTGGGAGCTGACTTGCCTGCGATAGCGGTGTGTCATTCAATTCATCAGTTACTGACGCACCGCCATCGCAGGCAAGCCAGCTCCCACATTTGGTTTTCAGCCACTTACCAGGTGGCGGTGTTCGGCAAGTCCAGGGTGCCACGCTCTACAAAGCGCATGGTGCCAAACAGTCCGCCCGCCAGTTTGCCGCGCAGCACGTAGGGCAGGTTGTTCAGGCTTTGGGTCTGGCTCAGGCCCAGGCCCAGGGTCTGGCGCAACACCGAAAACGCCGAAACGCTGACCGGCACCATCAGTACGGTTTCAGAAAAGCGTGGGATGCTGCCAGCCTGATCGCTGACGCCAGAAGCGAGTGGCCGGCCATTGACCTCCAGGTCCAAGGCCACGCCGTTGTAGTCGATTGCCGCTTCATTGGGGTTTTGCACCCGCAGTTTCACGGCAAAGCGCACTTCCAGGTCCTGGCTTTGCAGCGGCTCGATGCCCACCACATTGATGTTCACCGGGTCGCGGTTGGGAAACAGTGCACAGGCGCTCAAGGTCAGCAGCAACAGCGATAGAACCATGAGCTTGCGCATAAAGAAATGCTCCTACTTTTGGGTGACGTCCGGGTCCTGCATGACCTTGAGGGTAGAGGACTCCGGCTCGAATTCATCTTCTTCCAGCTCTATGAACTCTTCGGGCAGGAAAATGTTCAGCAGGATTGCACAGAATGCACCCACGGTGATCGGCGATTCGAAGATGTTGTGCAGCGCCTTGGGCAGCTCGCGCAGCACTTCCGGCACCGCGGCGACGCCCAGGCCCATGCCTAGGGAAATCGCCACGATCAGCACATTGCGCCGGTGCAGGCCCGCTTCAGCGAGGATCTTGATGCCGGCCACGGCCACGGTGCCGAACATGATCAGGGTCGCGCCACCCAATACGGGCTTGGGCATCAGTTGCAGTACCGCGCCGATCATCGGGAACAGCCCCAGCAGCACCAGCAGGCCAGCAATGAAGTACGCCACGTAGCGGCTGGCTACGCCGGTCAATTGGATCACGCCGTTGTTCTGGGCAAAGGTCACCATCGGCAGGCTGTTGAAGGTGGCGGCCATCGCGGAGTTGAGACCGTCGGCCAGCAGGCCGGACTTGATGCGCTTGATGTACAGCGGGCCCTTGACCGGTTGCTGGGAAATCATCGAGTTGGCGGTCAGGTCACCAGCGGCTTCCAGGGGCGAAATCAGGAAAATCACCGCCACCGGGATAAACGCCACCCAGTCGAACGAGAAACCGTACTTGAACGGCACCGGCACGCTGATCAGCGGCACCTGGGGCAGGGCGGCCATGTCGACGCGGCCCAGCAGCCACGCCACTACGAAGCCCAAGGTCAGGCCGATCACGATCGAACCCAGGCGCAGGAACGGGTTGTTGAAGCGGTTGAGTACCACGATGGTCAGCAGCACCAAGGCCGCCAGGCCCATGTTGCCTGCGGCGCCCAGGTCGCTGGCGCCATAGCCGCCAGCCATGTCGGTGACGGCCACCTTGATCAGCGACAAGCCCATCAAGGTAATGATGGTGCCGGTGACCACCGGGGTGATGAGTTTGCGCAGTTTGCCGATGAACTGGCTGAGCACCACTTCGATAAACGCCGCGAAAAAGCAGATGCCAAAGATCGTCGAGAGGATTTCATCGGTGCCGCCGCCCCGGGCCTTGACCATGAACCCAGCGCTCAAAATCACGCTGATAAAGGAAAAACTGGTGCCTTGCAGGCACAACAGCCCTGAACCCACCGGCCCGAAAGTGCGCGCCTGCACAAAGGTGCCAAGCCCCGAGACAAACAGCGCCATGCTCACCAGGTACGGCACTTCGCTTTCCAGCCCCAATACGCCGCCGACGATCAGGGTGGGCGTGATGATGCCGACAAAACTCGCCAACACATGCTGCAACGCGGCAAAAATCGCGGCGGTGAAGTGCGGGCGGTCTTCGAGGCCGTACATGAGGTCAGATTTATAGCGCGGGCGGGGGGCTTGAGCGTCAGACAAAATGATGGCTCGGGTCAGAAAATGGAGGCGCAGGATGCCAGAAAGTGCCAGGCGTCTGAAGTGTAAAAAAATATTTATAAAAACCCTGCGCTAAAGCCGTGGCCCAGCCGATATCAAGCATAGGCCCACACTACAACGACAACAGTGGTGACCAAGGTCTGGGCAGCGCGTTGACGCTGACGGATCGTTTCGCGGCAAGGATGCACGCAAACACTACTTCTGAGAGCAGCCCTATGTCCCTCCGTCACCTGAATATTGCCCCTCGCGCGTTTATCGGTTTTGCCTTCATTGCGGTTCTAGTGGTGCTGTTGGGCGTGTTTGCGGTCAACCGTATGACGCAGATGCGCCAATCCTCCCAGGACATGAGCGCGAACCAGCTGCCCAGCATGACTCACCTGGGTACCATCACCGAAAACGTGCTGCGCATGCGCATCCTGTCGTTTCGCGTGCTGGTCAACCGCGAGCCTGCCGCCCTGCAGGAAGCCGAGACGCGCATTGGCGTGCTGGCTGACAAGGTCAAGACCGCCCAGGCCAAATACGCCACGCTGCCTGCAGGCGCGGAGGAGGCTGCGCTGTACAAAGCCTTCGGCGTCACCCTGGACAACTACCTCAAAGCCCAGGCCGAGATGGTGGCATTGTCCAAGCAGGGCAAGGTCGATGAGATGCGCGCCCTGATCAACAGCCGTATCAAGGACGGCACTGACCAGATGGGCGAGCAACTGAACAAGCTGATCGCCATCAATGCGGCCGACGCCAAGCAGGCCGACGAGGATGCCGGGCAAAGCTACGAGGGCGCGATCACCGGCGTGGTGGCGGTCTCCGTGGTGGCGGCATTGCTCACCGTGCTGCTGGCCTGGTTGTTGACCCGCAGCATCGTGACCCCGCTGCGCAAGGCCGTGGAAGTAGCCGAGACCATCGCCGCCGGCAACCTCAGCAAAACCATCGAGGACGATGGCAAGGACGAACCGGCGCGGTTGCTCAGTGCGCTGTCGACCATGCAAGCCAGCCTGCGCCAGACTATCCAGCACATCGCCGGTTCGGCCACGCAACTGGCTTCGGCGGCGGAAGAGTTGAGCGCGGTCACCGAGGAGGCCTCCCGTGGCCTGCAACAGCAGAACAATGAAATCGACCAGGCCGCCACGGCCGTCAATGAGATGACGGCAGCAGTGGAGGAGGTGGCGCGTAACGCGGTTTCCACCTCCGAGGCGTCCGGGCAGTCCAACCAGGCGGCGCGGGAAGGCCGTGATCGGGTGATGGAAACCGTCGGCGCGATCCAGACCATGACTCAGGACGTGCAGAACACCTCCGCGATGATCGAGGGCCTGGCCGCTCAGGGCCGGGATATCGGCAAGGTGCTGGATGTGATCCGCGCGATTGCCGAGCAAACCAACCTGCTGGCGCTCAACGCAGCGATTGAAGCCGCCCGTGCCGGCGAGGCCGGAAGGGGCTTTGCGGTGGTCGCCGATGAAGTGCGCGCCCTGGCCCATCGCACCGCGCAGTCGACCCAGGAAATCGAGAAAATGGTCGCCGGCATCCAGAACGGTACCGGGGAGGCGGTGCAGTCCATGCAACAGAGCAACCAGCGCAGCCAGAGCACCCTGGAAATGGCACGTGCAGCCGGCGCATCACTGGAGCAGATCACTGCATCCATCAGCCTGATCAACGAACGCAACCTGGTGATTGCCAGCGCTTCGGAAGAACAGGCCCAGGTCTCCCGCGAGGTGGACCGCAACCTGGTCAACATCCGCGACCTGGCCACCCAGTCGGCGGCGGGCGCCAACCAGACCAGCGCGGCCAGCCATGAACTGTCGAGGCTGGCGGTGGATTTGAATGGGATGGTGGCCAGGTTCGTCGTCTAACTGCTGCCACAACACCCTGTGGGAGCTGGCTTGCCTGCGATAGCAATCTTACAGTCGGCACATCATGGGTTGGCTTACCGCTATCGCAGCATAGGGATCTACACAACTTGGGCCGGTGCTGGACCTGTGGCGAGGGCGCTTGCTCCCGTGACGGACTGACAGCCGACGCTGATCTAACTGACGCGCCGCAATCCAAATGTGGGAGCTGGCTTGCCTGCGATGGCGGCCTTACAGCCGACCAGGATGTTGGAACTGACCGCGTACATATCCGTTCCTGCGGTAACGGCCACCGATGGTTCCGCTCTTACAGCGGGGCACTTTTGGAAAGGCCCAAAAGTAACCAAAAGGCCTTCGCCCCACCACTCGGCACCTCGCCTAGGCTCGGTGTGCCCGAACGCAGGCTTGAAGTCGTGGGCCGCCGCCACGCGCCATCCATGGCGCGGGGCGGCTAACCCGGCGTCCTGCCGGGTTGCCCACGACTTCAAGCCTGCGTTCGGCCAGCGTGGTTTGACGGGGCGCTTCAGATCAAAAGCCAGATCAAGAGCGGCTCGCTTCGCATCGTGGTTACCGTCGATCGCTTCAGAGTTGTGTAGATACCTATGGCTATCGCAGGCAAGCCAGCTCCCACCTTTGCTCTTGTGTTGTGTCAGTGCCGCCATGCCCCTGGATTCACCAGGTTTACCGGCTTTTCGCCAGCCAATGCCGCCAGGAGATTCTCCACCGCACACTTGGCCATCGCCTCCCGCGTCTCATGAGTGGCGGAGCCGATATGCGGCGTGGCTACCACATTGTTCAACCGCAACAACGGCGACGCGTGATCCAGCGGCTCCTTCTCAAACACATCCAATCCCGCCGCGCGGATGGTGCGTTGCTGCAACGCCTGCACCAGCGCCGCCTCGTCCACCACCTTGCCTCGGGAGATATTGATAAAAATCGTCTCCGGCCCCATCAGCGCGAATTCTACGGCGCCAATCAACTTCTCGGTCTCAGCGGTCAATGGCAGGGTCAGGCAGACAAAATCAGCCTCTTTGAGCAAGTCCTGCAAGCTGCGGTACTGCGCGCCAAAGCGCGCTTCAACCGCCGGCTTGGGTGAGTGGCTGTGGTAGATCACTGGCATGCCGAAGCCACAATGCCCGCGTTGGGCCAGGGCTTCGCCGATGCGGCCCATGCCGATAATGCCCAGGGTCTTGCCATGTACATCGCTGCCAAAATGCGCCGGGCCGATATTTTTGTTCCATTGGCCGGCGCGCACCATGTCGGCCAGCTCGACCACGCGCCGGGCGGTGGCCAGGATCAGCGCAAAGCCGGTGTCGGCGGTGGTTTCGGTGAGCACGTCTGGAGTGTTGCTGAGCAGGATGCCGCGTTGGGTCAGGTAATCGATATCGTAGTTGTCGACGCCCACCGAGACGCTGGCCACTGCTTCCAGCTTGGGTGCCAGGTCGAGCAACTGGGCATCCAGGCGCAGGCTTGCCCCCAGCAGGCCGTGGGCGTTAGGGAGGGCATCGCGCAGGTTGGCCAGGCCGGTTTCATCCAGAGCGTCAATCAGCGTGACATCGACCTGCTCGTGCAGGCGAGCCATGAGCGGCGTGGACAGTTTTTTGTACAGCACGACAGATTTTTTCATGAGGTTTTTACCTTCAACTCCAGGGTTGGCGTCGGCGAGCGGTCACTGGCGCCGGGCTTGAGGAAAATCGTCAGCACCACGGAAAGCAGCAGCGCTCCGCTCATCAGCAGGTACGAAGCGCCGGGCGAGCCGGTGCTGCTGTTGAGGTAGCCCACCAGGTACGAACCACCGAACGAGCCCAGGGCGCCCATGCTGTTGATCAGCGCCATGGCGCCACCGGCGACGTTGGCCGGGAGGATTTCCGGGACGATGGCGAAAAACGGGCCGTAGGGTGCATACATGCAGGCCCCGGCGATCACCAGCAGGGTGTAGGACCACCAGAAGTGTTCGGCGCCCAGCACGTAGGACGCGTAGAAGGCAATCGACGCAATCAATAGCGGCGGCCAGACAAAACGCTTACGTTTCTGCAGCTTGTCCGAACCCCAGGACACCACGAGCATGCCAATCACCGCCGCCAGATAGGGCAGGGCCGAGAGCCAGCCGGCTTCGACCATGTCCATCTGCAAACCGGCCTTGAGGATTGATGGCAACCACAGCACGAAGCCGTACACGCCAATGCTCCAGCAGAAAAACTGCAACGCGAGAATGATCACCTTGGGCGAACGGAACGCCTCGGCGTAGTTTTTCACGGCCTTGATCCCCACCTGCTCGGCGGCGAGGGCGGTTTCCAGGCTGTGCTTTTCGGCGTCGCTCAGCCACTTGGCATCCTTGGGGCGCTCATCGGCCAGCTTCCACCAGATAAACGCCCACAACACCGCCGGCAGGCCCTCGATGATGAACATCCAGCGCCAGCTGAAATGCTGCACCAGGTAGCCCGACACCACCGACATCCACAGCATGGTGACCGGGTTGCCGAGGATCAGGAACGTGTTGGCCCGTGAGCGTTCGGCACGGGTGAACCAGTGGCACAGGTACACCAGCATGGCCGGCATCACGGCGGCCTCGACCACCCCGAGCATGAAGCGGATGACGATCAGCATGTAGGCGTTGGACACCACGCCAGTCAGCGTCGCCAAGCCGCCCCAGAGGATCAGGCTGACGAAGATCAGTTTCTTGACGCTGCGCTTTTGCGCGTAGATCGCCCCCGGCACCTGGAAGAAAAAGTAGCCAAGGAAAAACAGCGCACCGAGCAGCGAAGACATGCCTGGCGTGATCATCAGGTCTGCGGCCATGCCGGACGCGGCGGCGAAGCCGTAGTTGGCGCGGTCGAGGTAGGCCAGGCTGTAGGTGATAAACACGATAGGCATGATGTACCACCAGCGACGGGTGGCGAGTTTCACGGTTTCCATGGGGTTGCTCCTGAGCTTGTTGTAGTTGTGGCAACAGGTAATGGGTCACGCAACGGATCGGGTGGGTAATTCAGCGCGGGTCGGCAAACCTTCCATATCGCCACGGCTCTGCACGGCGCGGCTGCCGATCCAGTTACCGCGCTGTACGGCCTCGGGGAAGCTCAAGTTTTCCAGCAGGGCGCTGATCATGCCCACGGCAAAGCCATCGCCGGCGCCCACGGTATCCACGACCTTGGCCACCGGTACGGCGGCGACAAAACCCTGGTCCATATGGGTGCGGTAATAGGCGCCCTCGGCGCCGAGCTTGATCGCCACGGCTTCGGCGCCCTGGTCGAGATAGAACGCGGCGATGTCTTCCGGGTCGTCAAAACCGGTCAGCAGGCGACCTTCGCCCAGGCCCGGCAGGACCCAGTCGGCCAAAGCAGCCAGCGCATTGATTTCGCGGATCATCTGCGCCTGGCTGGCCCACAGGGACGGGCGCAGGTTCGGGTCGAACGACACACTGCGTCCGGCCTTGCGCATTTGGGTCATCAGCTCGAACGACAGTGCGCGAGTGGCATCGGACAGCGCTGGCGGAATGCCGGTGGCGTGCAGATGGCGGGCTTGCAGCAGCGTCGGATGGATGGCATCGATGGACAAGTGGCTGGCCGCCGAGCCTCTGCGAAAGTACTCCACTTGAGGGTCGGCGCCGGCCTCTTCCCGGGATTTGAGTTGAAAGCCGGTGGGGTTCAGCGGGTCGACGGCCACATGGTGGCAATCGAGTCCTTCTTTTGTCAGGGTATCGACCACAAAACGCCCGAGGGAGTCGTTACCCACGCGGCTCAGCCAGGCCACGTTGAACCCCAGGCGCGACAGGCCGATGGCGACGTTGCTGTCGGCGCCGGCAATGCGTTTGTGAAACTGCCCGACCTGCGCCAGGTCGCCGGTCTGTTCGGCGACAAACATCGCCATGGTTTCGCCAAACGACAGGATATCGAGCTCAGACATGGGCGTTCTCCACATGGGGTTGGCCAAGGCGGGCCAGGGTCGCGACCTGTTGCGCGGTGACTTCGGTCAGGTCATCGCCCTGCAACGGAAATTCCACTGCCCGGGTAATACCTTGAGTCATGTGTTTAAGCAGTTGTTCCCACAGATGCAGGTCGGTGGCGCCCGGCGGCAAGGCGACGAGCTTGCCATCGGCGCGACGGGCCACGGCCTTGCAGTGCAGGTAATCCACATGCCGGCCCAGCAACCGCGCAGCAGTGAGCGCGGACTGGTCTTGCCACTGCCAGTTACCGATGTCGAAGGTCATTTTCACCGGCAGGCCGAGACGTTCGACTTCAGTGAAAAACCGTTGCATCGGTTCAATGCGCCCGCCGTGCAGGGTCTGGTCGTTTTCCACCAGCAGCTTGACCGGGTGGCGGTTGAGCAGGGCGTGCAGGCTTTCCAAGTCGTTTGTGTCGGTGAAGTAACCGAGGGACACCTTCAGCCAACCCGAGCCAAAGGCCTGGGCGCGGTCCAGGGTAGCGGCCAGCTCGGCATTGGGCTGGGCACGGCCGGCGACCCAGAGTTCCAGGGGCGAGGAAAACACGCTGTCCAGGCCTTGCGCGGCAGCGGCCTGGGCCAGGGTGGCGGGGTGTTCGTCGGTCAGCAGCTCCTCACGCCATTCAATGCGCTGGGCACCGGCAGCGCTAAGCAATGCGACAAAACTCAATTGGCCCTGCTGGCGAACCAGGTCGGCGCCGTAGCTGGAAAGGCTGATGGAGACGGGGTATTTATGCATTGTTGTTTACCTCTGAAACCGGTTTCATTTTTATCGACAAGAACACACTGACTGCTTGTGGCGAGGGAGCTTGCTCCCGTTTGACTGCGCAGCAGTCACCGGCTCTTGGCGGCGCTTCGCACCGCAGCGGGAGCAAGCTCCCTCGCCACAGTAAAGCCAGGGTCATAAGGGGGCGTCGAGCCGCGGATAATCAGCTCGGGTAAAAAATCCAGGGTGCGGGTGGGGGCGGTATCGCCGCGCAGGCGCTTGAGCAAACAGTCGAAGGCGCTGGCGCCAATCGCTTGCGTCGGTTGGGCGAGGGCGGTGATGCCGTTGCCCACCAGCGGGTACCAGTCCAGGTCATCCAGGGCGATCAAGCCCACCTCGCCGAACAGGTCGCAGCCCAGCGCCTTGAGCACCCGGGTGCAGGCCAGTGCGGCCACGCCGTTGGCGCAAAACAGTGCCTTGGGGCCGGGTTTGGCGAGAAAGGCTTGCAGACGCTTTTCCAGGTTGCCATCCAGTTCAACCACGGCGCCTGTCAACGCCGGGCGCTTGGCAATTTCGTGATTGAAACTCTCCAGGCGCTCCAAACGTGAACTGGTGCCGTCGGTGGTCTCGCTTACGAGCAGCACGTCGCGGTAACCCTGCAGCTCCAGGTGTCCCACCGCCATGCGCACCGCCGCCGGGTTATCCAGGCCCACCAGGTCGCTGTGCAGCGGCGCGACCTTGCGGTCCACCAGCACCAGGGGCATTTCCTGTTGCAGCTCCAGCAGTTGGTCGAGGTGATGGCCCAGGGTGTTCACGATCAAGCCTTCGATGTTGTACGAGCGCAGCGCCGCCAGGTGTTGGCGCTCCTGCTCGTCATCACGGTCGGTGTTGCACACCACCAGGCTGTAGCCATGCTGACGGCAGGCGGTTTCGACGCCGTGCATCACGGCGATGGAATAGGGGTTGCGGATATCGGCCACCAGCATGCCGATCAGGCGCGTGCGGCCACGTTTCAAACCACGGGCCATCTGATTGGGGCGGTAGCCAAGCTGTTCGATGGCTTGCTCGATGCGCAGCGCGATCGCGTCGGAGAGCAGGGCGCGGTCATCGCCGATAAAACGCGACACGCTGGCTTTGGACACGCCGGCGCGTTGAGCGACGTCGAGCATGGTGACACGGGTGCGCTGGGCGGCGGAAAAAGGAGTCACGGTCGCGGGCCTTTCTTATTGGAGTTTTCTGGGCCTCAGTCGGGAATACCCAGGCTGAAACCGGTTTCAGGAAACCTCAAGTCAACCGTTTCGTCAAGCATCCGATGTGGGTGGAATCAGCTACCAAGCGACGAATGGCAGTGCCTACCTGTTAGTTCTGACAGTATTCGATACCGCAGATTGCGCGTTTAATTGGTCGCAGGCACGCCTTTGGGGTGTAGGTACAAGCGGTCTGACGGGAGAGTCTGATGAGCGCTCAAAAAACCACTGGAAGTAGACTTTCACGCAACGGCATTTTCCGATTGGTCGATATAGAGGTGCCCATCCTGGATGATGCTAATCCGCCGATTCCTGAGGGTTATATACCTCATCAATATCTTGATACCGATCTTGTTGTGCGCATTCCGCAACTGTGGGATGACGCTGCGCAGGCCGGTGAATTCAATATTGTCGAAATCGTTTGGTCACGCAGCGGAGGCGAAGGTGTCCCTCCTTTCAAGGAGCGGTGGGATGGCCCCATTACCAAGCCTTTCCCTTTTTCCGTCACCGTGCCGCGCGACTATCTGGAAAATGACGGTACCGTCCGGCTGGCTTATCGGATCACCGACGAAACCGGTATACCCACAACCTCGGACTTCCGTACCCTGGTAATTGACCGGACGCCGCCAAACAATAACGTTACGCCGCCAACGCCGGCCTTCCCGGTGGGTACGATAGATGAGGACTACGCGGCCCGGCATCGCACAGTCGATTTGGTATTGTCTGCTTACCTCGGCCGGCGGGCTTATGACAGGGTTTATTATTATATTTCGGACCAAAGTCCTCCACCTGATAGTGCACCGAGTGGCTATGTAGAGTTTCCCGACGAAAATAGCCCACTTGTTATTCCCATTCTTGTGGATTTGTTTCGCCTGTACCGCAACGGAACTCAATACGTTCACCTGCGCCTTCAAGATCGCTCCGGTAATCGAGGCCCCAGGTCCGACCAGTCGCCCGTTGAAGTCCGATTAAAGGAAGCGCCCTCAGACCTCAAACCTCTTGTCATCCCTGCCATGGCAAGTGGCTTGATCAATCGGCACGATGCACGGATTGGTGTGGTGGCCAACGTTCAGTATGACAACTGGAATGCTCGCGATCTTGTCACCATTCGGTGGGGCAGTACCCTGCTTGATGCGCAGGAGGTTACCGAGATGCCGTTCGGCGCCGGTATCCCGTGGTCGAAGTTGATAGCGATGGGCATGGGGTTTGCAGAAGGTTCGGCCACCTACACCATTACACGGTACGGCAGCAATACGCCGACGTTGCCCAGCCCCCCTACGTTAATCCGTTGGGACTTCAGGGTGGCAGGGCAAGACCATATCAACGCCCCCGCGTTGCTTAACCTCGACTTGCCAACAGTGACTGTGTTTGGCGAGGGCTCGAAGACGGACAACCATATTGATATACGTGATAAGGATCAGCGCGTATATGCCAGCGTCCTGCTTTATCACCAGCCTCGTGATGGTGAGGTGTTGGAGTTGTTCTGGGGGGGCTTCCCCAGTATGGATAAGCCGGTGGCAAGTTATATTGTGGATACCGGTAGTGGCGATGCTGAAGGCGTACGCGTGACGTTCAGTGATATTCCCTGGCAGGTGATTGTCGATGCAGGGAATGATGAAAAACTACGAGTGTACTACTCGACATTCAACGGCGTTAATGAGCAGCTTTCCAATTTTACTGAAGTCATGGTCGATGTTGTACCTCCACAGGTATTAAGGCGTGTTGAGTTTCCAAGTGCCAATAGCAATATGTTTATAGGCTGTGACGCTAACCCGGCTATGTGGGATCACATACCTGTCCAGATTCTTCCGGAAACGGTCTTTCGCAAAGATGACGATCTTGTCGTGGAGTGGCAGGGCTATGAAGAGTTTGCGGGAGGGGGACAGGCGATTACATCAACTGCGGATACCCTGACGCATCGGCTGACTGAAGAAGAGGCGAAAAAAGGTTATACCTTCGAACAACGCAACTATGACGAGAAGATTAAACCCATCAAGTCACCAGATCCCCAGAGCCCGGGAAGTTCGGTGTCGGTTATCTATACGTTGTGGCGCAAAAACAGAGTGATAGGTTCCTCAAGATTACGCTATGCAAAAATTGATCGTAAAAGAGTGGGCAATATCTATTGCGGGCCGAATGGTGATGGCCCTGAAGACTAGAGGTATAAGCCGACTTGAGTAGTTGGTCGTCGATGTAAGTTGCAGCGTTTGGCAGTGGCAGCGCAACAGTTGTTCTATTTGAAACGTGTCTTTTTTCGAAGGCATGTGTTTGTTCGATTGTCTTGGTGTTACTCAGTGCAAAAGGAGAATACAGATGGCAACGTTGAGTAAGAAACAAAAGGCCGCCATTGCATCGCGCAAGGCCAATAAAGAACTGCTGTGCCAGCGCAGGGCGGGTGTGCTGGCGATGCCCCTGCCCACGTTTGATGCGTTGAATAATGATGGGTTGATTACCAAGGAGGCGTCGAAGAAACCGCTTACTGTAACCTTCGATATTGGGCAGTTTGCAGATGACGAAGGCATTGACCCGGCAATCACCAGACTCGCAGTGCATATGCGCGGTAAAGGCGCAACGAACTGGGGTGCGCCGATGCACATGGTAGACTTCAATACAGCTTCTCCTGTCCACGAGCCTATTGATCAACCGTTCACCCGTGATATTCCGGCGGCCCGTTTGGTGGAAGGGGAGCATGAGGTCGGCTATGTCATTCATGAAGGTAACTCGCAGACGGGATTGTTAAGAGGTGCTCCCCTGGAGGTCGACCTTACCCCGCCAGAAGACCCCAGGCACCCGGCAGCGCCCTTGTTCCCTGCTTATTTGGAGTCGAAAGGTGAAATTACTGAGCAGGATGTGGAGGATCACCCAGCCGGGATGGAATGTACATTTCGCGACTATCCCATCTCTCGGCGCGCCGGTGATGATATCGAAGTCTTTTTTTCATCGGAATTTTCTTCACAGCTGTCTGAGCCTATTGACACCTTTCCTGTGGACGACTCGTTGAGTTTTACGCTGCCGTGGAACCTGATTACTGGTAATAAAGGAGGGCAGAACTACTTGTTCTACCGCCTGTGGGATCTTGCAGGGAATGTCAGCAAAGACTCGGTACCTGCGCGAATTGAGTTGAACCTGACACCAGCCCCTGATCCGCAGGAAGCCTATGTGCCGTTGGCGCTTCTTCCTGGTGACGGGCTGCTTGATTTACAAGACCTTTATGAGCCGAACGGGGTTTTCATTGCTATTCCAGAATATGAAAATAATTTAACCGACATTGACGTGATCGAATTGACCATCGGCACGCAGGCTCCGGAACGTTTTGACGTTAAGCTTTATCTGCCTTTTCCGTTAATGCTGCCTGTCGGCAGTGATACTCTTTTGGCCCATTATGGTGGAGGTGCTGGCGAGATTCCCATGACCATCGACTATTTTGTTGATCGCAATGGGACATCAACCGATGCGCCTACTCACACTATTGATGTCGATTTTTCTGCGCCTGGCCCTGCTCCGGGTGAAGATCCGGAAAACAGTTTGCTCGCGCGCGTGCGGGTCTTCGGCGTTGACCCGACTAAGGAAAATGAGCTCACAGACGCTGACTTCAATAGGGACGCGACTATCGAGACCGTGCTTTGGAGCACCCCTCTTCCCGCGCCGGGTACGATAATCAAATGGTATTGGGGGGATCTGGCCCACAAGTTTGATGAGTTGACACTGACGAACGAAGGGGGCGGTGACACTCTTACGCGAACGGTGCCTTGGTCAATCATTCGTGAAGTCGGCAATAGAACGCTCCCAGTGTTCTATACGCTGGGATGGCCGACTAATGACAATACCCAGCGCTCACTTGCGCAGAATGTAGTTGTGGCGGCCAACAAAGTCGTATTGGAAGAGCCAAGGTTCGTCAAGGCGACCGCATTTTTGGCGTGTACCGACCTCAATCGAGCGACTCGCGAGGCGACGGTCAGGGTTCCTGGTAATACAGTGTATTTCCAAGAGCACATGGTCGTTCGATGCGAATTCCGCGTATTCAGTGACATTACCGGAGACACTCAGTTGGGCAATACACTGGCCCTAAGCTCGTTGCCGCTGACGCCCGATATGGTTTCCAACGGTTTCGACATAAAGATCCCCTATACGGCCCTTCGGCCAGCGGCGCGCAATTCGGTGGACTTTCACTATTTTGTGCCGATCCCGGGAGAAGGAGAGCAGCCTTCGGTAAGAGCCTGGACCCGTACACGGTTCACCGACTTGAACGGGTTTTTTTGCGAGGAGCAACCACCCACTGCATTGGAAGACGGCCTGGTAGAACAATAGACTGCGGACTGCGGGGTGCTTCGGCACCCTTCGGTTGCACTGCACGCGCTTTGCACTTTCACACAGCTAATCTCCCCATCTCTACCCTTATGTTCGGATTAATCCTACATATTAGGGTAAGCCTGATCTGTAACTTTGCGGCCTTGAATGGCCTGGCTCCACCCCTCTGGAAATAGGCCGAACAGTTCCGTTCTGGAATGCCTGTTAAATGAGTGGTGTCTTGTGAAGATCAATTCGTACTTTAAATTAAAACCCTTGGTTGCAATGATGCAGGTGCCATCTGTTGTGACCTTGTTGCTTCTGGCGCCAAATGCTCATGCTCGGTTGATCGAAAATGGCACCGAAACCATCCGGCACGATGATTATATCGATACCTTTGAATTGCAAAATGCCACGCTTAACGTCATACGGGGCTGGACGCAGGCCATTTATGCTAATGCCTCGAACCTGAATGTCAGCGCGGACAGTACGATCCTGGGGACGGTTGTCGCTCAGAACGGCTCTAATGTGGCTGTCGATAACAGTCGTATCACTGCTTCCGGGGCTTACGAAACTGGCGTAACGCTGCTCAGCAGCGCTGCGCAGATCAACGACAGTATGATTTCCAGTGCCGATTACCATGGTTTACTGGTGAGCAAATTTACAAACTCAACCGATATATCCACCGCGACGGTCAATGGCAGTGTCCTGGTGGGAGCAACCGGTGGTGCAGTTGTTACTGGTGGCAGTGCGTTGGAGTTGGTGCGCAGTCAGTCAATCGGCACGGGCGCCGACAGCTTTGGGTTGAGGTTGGAGAGCTCGGCGGCACGGGCGTCTGGGAGCAATATTTCAGGCGGACGTAACGGTATTGAAATGTCGTTTGACCGGCATGCGCCCGGGCCTAATACCCTTATCCTGGACGATTCTCATGTCACCGGTACCACAGGTGCTGCGTTGCTCGTAGACGGTGCTCGGGGCCAGGGTGCGGTGGCGAATATCGAGGTACGCAACGGTTCGACGCTCACCGGTGGTAATGGCAACTTGCTGGAAGTCAAAGGCGGCTCGACGGCGAATATGAATATCGCCAATAGCCAGCTCAAGGGCGATGTCGTTGTCAGCAGTGGTAGCCAGGCTCACCTTCAGCTCACTGATCTCGCCTCATTGACTGGCCGCCTGGAAAACGTTTCGTCGTTGAGTCTTGGCGAGCAATCCATGTGGGTCATGACCGGCAATAGCCAGGTGGGTGATTTGCGCCTTGCCGATAGCACGGTCAAGTTTGGGGATAGCGATGCGTTCTATCAACTTGACCTCAAGAGCTTGTCGGGCCAAGGCACTTTTGTCATGGGCACTGATTTCGCTCAGGGCCTGACGGACTTCCTGAATATTACGGGTGACGCAACCGGCCATCACGACCTGTTGCTTACCAGCAGCGGTACAGAACCGGTAAACCCAGGTGATGTGCATATCGTTCACACGGGTGGCGGTGACGCACAGTTTGCACTGGTAGGCGGTAATGTGGATGTTGGGGCCTGGTCCTATGGCCTCCGGCAAGACGGTAATGATTGGTTCCTTGACCCGAATAATCGCACTGTCAGCCCAGGCACCCGGTCGGTATTGGCCTTGTTCAACACTGCACCAACCGTGTGGTATGGCGAGATGACATCTTTGCGTAGCCGCATGGGAGAGATTCGGCATAACGGCGCCGCAGCCGGTGGTTGGTTGCGTGCCTATGGCAATAAATATGAGGTCAGTGGTGGTGATGCGGGTGCCTATGAACAAAGCCAGCGCGGGTTCTCCTTGGGGGCGGATACCCCCTTGGGAGAAGGCCAATGGCTGCTGGGGGTAATGGCGGGCCATAGTACTTCTGATCTGGATCTCAGTCGGGGTACTTCGGGTAGTGTGCAGAGTTACTACGCAGGTCTGTATGCCACTTGGTTGGATGAGGAGAGTGGTTACTATTTTGACGGCGTCATCAAAGCCAACCGCTTGAACAATGATTCCACTGTCGGTTTGAGCGACGGCAGGCAAGCGAAGGGCAAATACAGTACAAATGCCTTGGGTGCGTCTGTGGAAGCGGGCCGTCATATCAAGCTGGATAATGATTTCTTTATCGAGCCTTTCGCCCAAGCGTCCGTGGTTACAGTACAAGGCAAGAGCTATAGCCTGGACAATGGTCTCAAAGCCAAGGGTAGCCACACCGACTCCGTGCAGGGCAAGTTGGGGGTGACAGTAGGCCGCGACTTTATGTTGGATGACGGCAGTATGCTTCAGCCTTACTTGCGTGGTGGCGTTGCCCACGAATTTGCCAAGAGCAACAAGGTGTCGGTCAATAACCAGACATTTGACAATAATCTGTCGGGGTCTCGTGTCGAGGTCGGCGTGGGTGTCGCCCTGACACTGTCCCAAAATATGCAATTGCATGCAGACTTTGACTACGGCCAAGGCAAGCACGTGGATCAGCCATGGGGGGCAAATTTCGGCGTGCGATATAGCTGGTAATCAGGCAGTGCCACTGGATTTCAACGATGCTTGAAAACGCCCCGAGGTTCGGGGCGTTGACTTTCATGCCGGGGTTTATCGAGGTTGAACGGTATTGACACGGGTAGGTCTGCGCCGCGTGGTTCTATCGAGGCTGAACAGCATTTGCACACGCAGTTCTTGGTTGTTGACGTCCATAAGATAGACGTCGAGTGCGCCTGTGACCGTATGGTCGTCGGAATTATGAAAGAATTCGACGGTGCCTCGATGTGCTTGATAAGCCGGGAGGGGCGTTTCATTAATGGTCATCAGGATGACGGCTAACTGATGTTCGTCACTGTCTTTCTCCAACTGATAACGGCCGGAGTCCGTGGTAGTGGGGTACTTGAAAATGACCACCTGTCTTGACGTTTCTGTGGGCGGTATCTTCATGGCGCCTTCCGCCAGCCAGAAGTTGTTTTTCAATTCATGTTTGCGAAAGTCCGCCTTGAAGTTTTCGCTTCCGATCGAACCTTGAAAAAAACGTTCTGCGGATTTCTGGCGGGCAGCTTTTCGGGCATTGGCATTGCTCATGGTACGGTTCTCCTGCGATGGGCGGTACGTGTGTGTGCGATGAGGGCGGTTTTGATTAATCGTTGGCACGGGGGCTGATTTCAGGGACAGGTTGTCAACCACGAGGAAGGTGGTGCCTATCACTTCTAAGGTGATTTCAGTCACGCCTGCAGGGATGGTCAGCGACGACGTGTAATTATCCCAGTCGCCACCCCCCCGAAGTTCTATCTGTGGCGTGTTACCGGGTGCAATATGGAACATCGCGAAACCGTGCCCTCCGGTTGGCGTCATGGCATCGATGGAAAAATCATAGGTCTGGCCGGGTGTGACCGCGATCTTTTGTTCGATGGATCCCCCCTGGTTTGCCTGGCACTCGTTGTCGGAAAATGTCACGGAGGAGCCCACTGGCCGGTTGGCTATCCAATGATCGCTGTTGTCGGCGAAATCACCGTTACGGATCAACTCGACAGGGATGACCACGCCGCCGTCTTCCACCAGTTGGAGGCTATCGAACCAGACGTCGCCAGCATCACCCATCAGTTGTAGCGTCAGCCCGGTGGTGCCGGTAGGTGGGCGAAAGGTGCTCACATGATGGGTCCAGCCATGGTTCCCTGTTAGCGTGATTGTTTCAGTCGCCCCCGAGGGCTGCCATACCAGTCGGGCTGACCCGGCGCCGTTATAGGTAATCAACGTGTACAGGCTGAAGGAGTAGGAGGCGGTATCGGAAACCGATATGTCTTGTTCCGCCCGGCCTCGCCCCGTGATCACGCAATGCTGGCGGGAAAAATCAACTCGGCCTGGAGCGGTGGCAGTAACGTTCCAATAGCGTTCACGATGGGCGAAGTTGCCATTGAGCACCAAGTTACTGTTCATTGGTTGTGTTGACATGGATCAGCCCCGTGCCCTTGGATGGGTTGGTTGTGAGCGATTCAATTCAGCGCCATAAGCACGCGCTGCACAACTGTCAGAACTAACAGGTTTGCCGGTCCATTCGTCGGTTTTCTTTACCCATACGCTTAGCCAGGCCTAGCCAAACAACCCTGCCGCAATATTGATTGAGAACCCCAGGATCGCGGTATTGAACAGAAACCCGATCAACGATTGCCCCAGCACCACTTTACGCAAGCTACGGGTGGCAACACCCACGTCCGATGTCTGCACGGCCACGCCGATGGTGAAGGAGAAATACAGGAAGTCCCAATAATTGGGGGTGAGCAAGCCCTCGGCAAAGCGCAGC
This sequence comes from Pseudomonas sp. DWP2-2, assembly GCF_049897065.1. Lineage (NCBI taxonomy): Bacteria > Pseudomonadati > Pseudomonadota > Gammaproteobacteria > Pseudomonadales > Pseudomonadaceae > Pseudomonas > Pseudomonas sp. DWP2-2. The sequence goes on from NZ_JAFCVN010000011.1 coordinate 101,653, forward strand.
GCCGGCTCCTTGCCTTGCCAGGTGTAATAGAGCCTGGCGTAGTGCACGCTGAAAATCACCCCGATCAGCAGCCAGGAGCCGATCACTGTCAGCCCGGTAAAAGCGTAATGCAGCAGACGTTCGGAAGTGGCCAGGTCCTTGCTGCCCACCAGTTCGAAGGTGATGGTGGCCAGGCTGGCGATGGCGGCGATGCACACCATGAACAGCACCAGGCCGGCGTTCTCGTCTTCGACTTCGGCGATGCGCTTGACGTCTTCGGCCTTGGCGCGAATGGTCAACCAGAGCATCAGTATCAGGTAGGTCCAGACCCCGGCGTTCCAGCCGATCAGGATTTTGCTGGCAAGGGTGTCGGCCGGCACCAGGAGGCCGACCGCAAGGCCCAGTACGGCGGCGGATGAGAGGCGAGGGTGGGTGCGGGCGAGGAAGGGCATGGTGGCTCACAGATAACTATTTGTGAGCACCATAGCTTATTCGGGTGTACCTGATCATGAATGCAATCAATAACCCTGTGGGAGCTGGCTTGCCTGCGATAACGTTGGTTCAGGCAACACTTATGTCGCCTGTGCCGCGGTCATGGCAGGCAAGCCAGCTCCCACTGATCAGTCTGGTTTATGGCGCTTGCGCACCAGCTTCATCACCACCACGAAGAACACCGGTACAAACACCACCGCCAATGTCGCCGTGATCATTCCGCCAATCACACCGGTGCCAATCGCCTGCTGGCTGGCCGAGCTAGCCCCCGTAGCAATCGCCAATGGCACCACGCCGAGGATGAATGCCAGGGACGTCATGATGATCGGGCGCAGTCGCAACCGTGCCGCTTTCAAGGTGGCGTCGATCAAATCCTCGCCCTGGTCATACAGGTCCTTGGCGAACTCGATGATCAGGATCGCGTTCTTCGCCGACAGGCCGATGATGGTGATCAAGCCGACTTTGAAAAATACGTCGTTGGGCATCCCGCGTAGCGACACGGCCAACACCGCACCCAGTACCCCCAGCGGCACCACCAGCAACACTGAGGTGGGAATCGACCAGCTTTCATACAGCGCGGCCAGACACAGGAACACGATCAGCAGCGACAGGCCCAACAGCAGCGGGGCCTGGGAACCGGACAAGCGCTCCTGCAACGACAAGCCCGTCCATTCCTGGCCCAGCCCGGCGGGCAGTTGGCTGACCAGACGCTGGATTTCGTTCATGGCCTCGCCAGTGCTGTGCCCCGGCGCCGCTTCGCCGCTGATGGCGATGGCCGGGTAGCCGTTGTAACGGGTCAACTGCGTGGGGCCCTGGGTCCACTTGGCTTCGACGAAGGCTGAGAGCGGCACCATCTTCCCGGCGTTGTTGCGCACGTGGATTTTCATCAGGTCGGCCACCTGGCTGCGCTGGTCGCCTTCGGCTTGCACCACCACGCGCTGCATACGGCCCTGGTTGGGGAAGTCGTTGATATACGCCGAACCTATCGCCGACGACAGCACGTTGCCTACGTCGGCAAACGACACACCCAGGGCGTTGGCCTGCTTGCGGTCCACTTCCAGCTGCACTTGTGGTGCTTCAGCCAAGGCGCTTTCACGCACGTTGGCCAGGATCGGGCTTTTCGCTGCAGCGTCCAGCAATTCGGTACGTGCGGCCATCAACCCGGCGTGGCCGACGCCACCGCGGTCCTGCAAACGGAACTCGAAACCACTGGAAGTGCCCAGGCCGTCTACCGGTGGCGGCAGGATTGCATAGGCAATCGCGTCCTTGAGCTCGCTGAAGGCTATGTTCGCGCGATCGGCAATCGAGGAAGCGGAGTCATCGCTGCCACGTTCTGACCAGTCCTTTAGCGTGGTAAACGCCAGCGCGGCGTTTTGCCCGGAACCGGAGAAGCTGAAGCCCATGATCATGGTGGTATCACCCACCCCAGGCTCGCCGGCGTTATGCGCCTCGATCTGTTCGGCCACCTGCACCGTACGGTTCTTGCTGGCGCCCGGCGGCAACTGGATATCAGTGATGGTGTAGCCCTGGTCTTCCACCGGCAGGAACGAGGAGGGCAGGCGGCTGAACAACAGGCCCATGCCCACCAGTAATACCAGGTAGATCAGCAGGTAGCGGCCGCTGCGCTTGAGGGCATAGGCCACCCAACCTTCGTAACGGTTGGTGAGTTGGTCAAAGCGCTGGTTGAACCAGCCGAAGAAACCACCCTTGGCATGGTGCTCGCCCTTGGCAATCGGCTTGAGCAAGGTGGCGCACAGTGCCGGGGTCAAGGTCAGGGCCAGGAAAGCGGAGAACAGGATCGAGGTGGCCATCGACAGTGAGAACTGCTGGTAGATCACGCCCACCGAACCCGGCATGAAGGCCATCGGCAGGAACACCGCCACCAGCACCAGGGTAATACCGATGATGGCCCCGGTGATCTGGCCCATGGCTTTCTTCGTCGCCTCTTTGGGCGACAGGCCTTCGGTGGCCATGATGCGCTCGACGTTTTCCACCACCACGATGGCATCGTCCACCAGGATGCCGATAGCCAATACCATGCCGAACATGGTCAGCACGTTGATCGAGAAGCCCAGCAGCAACATGGTGGCGAAGGTGCCCATCAGCGCGATCGGCACCACCAGCGTGGGAATCAAGGTGTAGCGCACGTTCTGCAGGAACAGGAACATCACCGCGAACACCAGCGCCATCGCCTCCAGCAAGGTGTAGATCACCTTGGTGATCGAGACTTTGACAAAGGGCGAAGTGTCGTAGGGAATCTTGTATTCCACATTGGCAGGGAAGTAGCGCGACAACTCGTCCATTTTCGCCCGCACCAGCGTTGCGGTACTCAATGCATTAGCGCCGGGCGACAATTGCACGCTGACGGCGGTAGACGGCTTGCCGTTCAGGCGGGTGGAGAACTGGTATTCCTGGCTGCCGACTTCCACCCGTGCCACATCGCCGATGCGCACGGTGGAGCCGTCGGGGTTGGCCTTGAGCACGATGTCGGCAAACTCCGCCGGAGTGGACAGTTGCCCCTTGACCAGCACCGCCGCGGTGATCTCCTGGGTGTGGGTGCCCGGCAAGTCACCGATGCTGCCCGCTGAGACCTGGGCGTTCTGGGCGCTGATCGCGGCGTTGACGTCGGCCGGCGTGAGGTTGAAACCGATCAGCTTCTGCGGGTCGATCCAGATACGCATCGCTCGCTCGGCGCCATACAACTGGGCCTTGCCGACCCCGTCCAGGCGCTTGAGCTCGTTCATCACGTTGCGCGCCAGGTAATCACTGAGCGCCACGTCGTCAAGCTTGCCGTCGTTGGACGTCAATGTGACCAACAGCAGGAAACCGGCGGAGACTTTTTCCACCTGCAAGCCTTGCTGAGTCACGGCCTGGGGCAGGCGCGGCTCGACGACCTTGAGGCGGTTCTGCACATCCACCTGGGCCATTTCCGGGTCTGTGCCCGGCTGGAACGTGGCGGTAATGGTCGCCGAGCCCAGGCTGCTCTGGGATTCGAAATACAGCAGGTGGTCGGCGCCGTTGAGCTCTTGCTCGATCAGGCTGACCACGCTCTCATCCAGGGTCTGGGCCGAGGCGCCGGGATACACCGCGTAGATTTCCACCTTGGGTGGCGCGACGTTGGGGTATTGCGCCACCGGCAATTGCGGGATCGCCAGGAAGCCCGCCAGCAGGATAAACAGGGCCACCACCCAGGCGAAGATCGGGCGGTCAATAAAGAACTGCGGCATGACGGGTTATTCCTTTACGAGCGGGCTGTCGTCCACTTCAACTTTTTCACCGGGGCGTGCGTGTTGCAGGCCCTCGACGATGATGCGGTCGCCGGGCTTGAGGCCGCTGGTGACGATCCAGCGGTTGTCGATCACCGCACCCAACTCCACCGGTTGCTGGCTGACGGTCTGTTCGGCGTCCAGCAGCAACACCATCGGGATACCGGCGCTGTCACGGGTGATGGCGCGTTGCGGCACGCTGATACCTTGTTTGTCCACGGCCTGTTCCACGCGCACCCGCACAAAGCTGCCGGGCAACAGGTCGAGGTCCGGGTTGGGGAACTCGCTGCGCAGGATGATCTGCCCGGTGCCCGGGTCGACGCTGATGTCAGCGAAGAGCAATTTGCCTGGCAACGGGTACAGGCTGCCGTCGTCCTGGATCAAGGTGGCCTTGGCCTGGTCCTGGCCGACCTGCTTCAAGCTGCCGGCACGAAAGGCGCGGCGCAGGTCGTTCAGCTCACGGGTGGACTGGGTGAGGTCGGCGTGGATCGGGTCCAGTTGCTGGATAATCGCCAGCGGCGTGGCTTCGTTCTGGCCGACCAGCGCGCCTTCGGTCACCAGGGCGCGGCCAATGCGCCCGGAAATCGGTGCGGTCACGGTGGCATAGCCCAGGTTCAGCCTGGCACGCTCGACGGCGGCCTTGTTGGCGGCCACTTCGGCGTTGGTCTGGCGCAGGGCGGCGCGGGCGTTGTCGTACTCCTGGCCGCTGATGGCGTTGCCTTCGACCAGTTGGCTGTAGCGCTGTTCTTGCAGGCGCGCCTGGAACGCATTGGCCTCGGCCTTGCTCAGGTTGGCCTGGGCACTGTCCAGGTCGGCCTTGAACGGCGCCGGGTCAATACGGAACAACACGTCGCCTTGCTTGACGTCGTGGCCTTCGTTGAACACCCGCTGCATGACCACCCCGGCGACCCGGGCGCGTACTTCGGCGATACGCGGTGCGGCGATGCGCCCGCTCAGTTCGCTGGTAATTGAGAGGGGCTTGGCCTGCAGGGTTTCGATCCGCACTTTGGCCAGGGGCATTTGTGGCGCCTCGTCTGCCGACTGACCACACGCGCTCAGCGCCAGTGTGAGGGCCAACAGGCAAAACGGCGCAAACAGATTCTTCGACATGCTCTTATCCCAATATTGACTGGCGCATCCTAGGGGCACCTGCGCCGTGGTGCTGTGAAGCTGTGTAGCGGGTCTGTGAAGAAGTGTAAGGTACGGCGCGCAGGGCGTCGGGGGCGTATATCCTTGCACAATCCTGCAACACACCAACAAACAGCATTATTTGGAAACACCATGCCCAACATCCTCCTGGTGGAAGACGACGCCGCACTCTCCGAGCTGATTGCCAGCTACCTGGAACGCAATGGCTACCACGTCAGCGTGCTCAGCCGCGGCGATCATGTACGCGAACGTGCACGCCTTAGCCCGCCGGACCTGGTGATCCTCGACCTGATGCTGCCGGGCCTCGACGGCCTGCAGGTATGCCGTTTGCTGCGCGCCGACTCGGCGGGGCTGCCGATCCTGATGCTGACCGCCCGCGATGACAGCCACGATCAGGTTCTGGGGCTTGAGATGGGCGCCGACGACTACGTGACCAAACCCTGCGAGCCGCGCGTATTACTGGCCCGGGTGCGCACATTGCTGCGTCGCAGCAGCCTGTCCGAACCCCAGGTGGCCAGCGACCAGATCGTCATGGGCAACCTCTGCATTGATCTGTCCGAACGCACCGTGACCTGGCGCGAACAGGCGGTCGAGCTGTCCAGTGGTGAATACAACCTGCTGGTGGTGCTGGCCCGGCATGCCGGCGAAGTGCTCAGCCGCGATCAGATCCTGCAACGCCTGCGCGGTATCGAGTTCAACGGTACCGACCGTTCGGTGGACGTGGCTATCTCCAAGCTGCGACGCAAGTTCGACGACCATGCGGGCGAGGCGCGCAAGATCAAGACGGTGTGGGGCAAGGGGTATCTGTTCAGCCGTTCCGAGTGGGAATGCTGAACCATGTTTCGCGTACTGCTGCGCCTCTACCTGATCACCATCGTCACCTACAGTGCGGCGATTTACCTGATTCCCAAGCTGGTGATCCAGCTGTTCGAACACCGCTACATGGACTACAACATCGAACAGTCCCGCGGCCTGCAAAAACTCATGGTCAAGCAGTACCAGCGCGCACCGGTGGAGCGCTGGTCCCAGGTGACCGACCAGTTGAGCCACGATTTTGCACCCTTGAAAGTGCAACTGTTGCTGCGCCAGGACGCCCGCTACACCCCTGAGGAAGAACAGCTGCTGGAGCAAGGCAAGCCAGTGATCCGCCTGGGCGAATGGGGCTGGATGGAGGAAATCAGTTCGCCGATCAACCAGCAGTTCGCGGTCAAGCTGACCGTACCACCAGACCCGTTGGACATGAACCTGCTGTACTGGTCGATGAACGTGCTGGTCGGTGCCGCCTTGCTGGCGTGCCTGCTGGTGTGGCTGCGTCCGCACTGGCGTGACCTGGAGCGTTTGAAAAGTACCGCCGCGTTATTGGGCAAGGGCCATCTGGAGGCGCGTACGGGGCTCGCACCCAGCTCCAGCATCGGCGGCCTGGCGGCGGTATTCGACACCATGGCCGACGATATCGAGCGCCTCTTGAACCAGCAGCGCGATTTGCTCAATGCGGTCTCCCATGAACTGCGCACACCGCTCACCCGCCTGGATTTCGGGCTGGCCCTGGCGCTTTCCGAAGACTTGCCCCCGGCCAGCCGCGAGCGCCTGCAAAGCCTGGTGGCGCATATTCGGGAGCTGGATGAGCTGGTGCTGGAATTGCTGTCTTACAGCCGCCTGCAAAACCCGGCGCAATTGCCCGAGCGGGTAGAGGTGGCGCTCGACGAGTTTATCGACAGCGTGTTGGGCAGCGTCGACGATGAGCTGGAGAACCCCGATATCGTCATCGATGTGGTCCTCGATTGTGCCGTGGAGCGCTTCAGCCTCGACCCGCGCCTGACTGCCAGGGCCTTGCAGAACCTGCTGCGCAATGCGACGCGCTACTGCGACAAACGCATCCAGGTGGGCGTGCGGGTATGCCCCAAAGGCTGTGAAATCTGGGTGGACGACGATGGCATCGGCATACCGGCGGAGCAGCGCGAGCGCATCTTCGAGCCGTTCTACCGCCTGGACCGTAGCCGCGATCGCGCAACCGGTGGCTTTGGCCTGGGCCTGGCGATCAGCCGGCGCGCCCTGGAGGCCCAGGGCGGCACTTTGACGGCCTTGGCGTCTCCCTTGGGCGGGGCGCGGTTTCGTGTGTGGCTACCTAACCTTTCGTGATCAAAGCACTTTGACTGCGCGGCCGATCCCGTGAATCGGCCCGGTGGGTTTGCCGGTGGGCGAGCCATTGGGCCCTTCCAGCGTCAGTTCAAACAACTGGTTCGGCGCCAGTGGCGGCAGCTTGTCCAGCGGCACCGACAAGCTCTGCCCCGGTTTGACCAGCCCCAGGGATACGGGCCCCTGCCAGCCATCGCCCTTGGTCCAGAACTCCAGGGCTTTGTCGGCAGGAATCTCGATCACCCCCAGTGGAATCAACTGGATCTGCTGATTATCACTGGCCTGCACCACCCAGCCCGGTGCCTGGCTTTGTGGCGCCATCAACACCACCACGAAGCTGGGTGCGGGCATGGGCGGGCGCGTCAGTAATAAAGCCGCCAGCACCACGCTTGCCATCAGGCCCGCGGCAGAAAGCCCGCGCCAGAACGCCAGCAGGTTCCACCACGCCACGCTCGTTTCGGGGGCTTTGATTCCGCGTTCAATGCGCCGCCACAGCTGTGCCGAAGGCGGCACCGGTTGTGCCAGCGCGACCAGAGGCAACAGACGCTGCTCCCAGGCATCCACCGCTGCACGCAGTGCCGCATCATGGGCCAGGCGTTGTTGCACCTCTGCGCGCTGTTCGGCGGGCAGTGTCCCCAGCACGTATTCACTGGCCAGTTCATCCAGGCTGTCGTTCATGCCATGCACTCCCGCAAGGCGGCGAGGCTGCGTTTGATCCAGGCTTTGACGGTACCCAGAGGGGTACTGAGTTTTTGCGCAATTTCGCTGTGGGAGTAACCGTCTACATAGGCGTGCAGGATGCAGGTGCGGCGTGTCGGGTCGAGCTGCTCCAGGCACTGGTGGATCTGCCCGGAGCGTGCCGCAAACTCAACGGTCTGGGCAGGCTCTGCCATCGGTTCATACTGGTCGTCCAGTGGCACGTCACGCCCGGCGCTGCGTACAACGTCCAGGGCCAGGTGGCGAGTCACGCTGAACACCCAACCCCGTGCGGAACCTCGCAAGGGGTCGAAACTGCGCGCGCCGTGCCAGATCTTGATAAAGGCGTCATGCACGATGTCCTCGGCCAGTGCCTTGTTGCGGGTAATGCGCAGCGCCACACCGAGCAAGCGGCTGCTGTCCTGCTCATAGAGTTGGTGCAGGGCGCGATGATCGCCGCGGGCGCAGGCTAACAGGCACACTTCATAATCAAAGATGATTTCAGCCAAACCAGAATTCCTGCCACTGAGGAGACGTCTACGCGTGGTAGGCGCGAGGTTGCTCGCGCCTACCTGGCCAGCGTAGCTGAGTTTGCTCAGTTGGCGGCCCAGAAGATGTAGTCCGCCTGGTATTTCACCCCTTCCTTGGCGCCTTTGTTCGCCGTGGTGCATGGCGTAGCGGGAGCGACTCCGCCCTTGAGGGCAACCCGCTGGATATACGCCACGCCACTCATCGCACCTTTGCCCTCGGCCGGGTTGGCCTTGACCAGTTGATAGGGCAGGTTACCGGGGCTCGACGGCGCCACGGCCAATTGCGTGCCGGTGATGGTCGAGCCGTCCTTGGCCTGCCACGTGGCAGGTGGGCCGAAGTAGGTGCCGACCTGCTGGCCATTACGGTCGTTCAACACGGCTTTGGGGCCGACGAAGGTCCACTCGGTCTGGCCGGCAGCGCTGGCCTTGTCGCGGCATTCATAGGTGATTTCGCCGACCCCGGTGGTTTGCATCGCCACCTTGTGGCCATCCGGCACCTTGATGCTGTCCGGCAGGCCCGCCTGGGCAAACGCCGACGGTGCGGCGAGGAGCAAGCTGGACAGGCACAGCAGTGTTTTAGCGTTCATGGTGTTTCTCCATTGGGTAGAACAGCAGGGTTACGTTGATGACTACGGCCCAGGCCCGCCCATTGGATGCAGGGCTTTGCGAAAAAAGTGAAGATTTCCAAAAAAGCATAAACTCAGATCGCATCGGTATAAGTGGTTATAAGAAAAATCGCTATCCTGCGGCCAGAAATTTATAAGGCCTCGGGTAGCTGGAATGGATGTAGGTAATATTGGTTTCGTGGTTGCCGGCCTGATCGTGGGTTTTATCGTGGGCATGACGGGGGTGGGCGGCGGTTCGCTGATGACCCCGATCCTGCTGTGGTTTGGCATCAACCCAGCCACTGCGGTGGGCACCGACCTGCTGTACGCCGCGATCACCAAGTCCGGTGGTGTGCTGGTACACAGCAAGAACAAGAACATCGACTGGACCATCACCGGCTGGCTCACTCTGGGCAGCGTGCCGGCGGTGTTGCTGACGTTATGGTTCCTGGCCAGCCTGCACACCGACCCCAGCGCGATGAACGCGGTGATCAAGCAGGCCCTTGGCGTGGTATTGCTGCTGACGGCCCTGGCGATCCTGTTCAAGAAAAGCCTGTTGGCCTTTGCCCAGCGTCATGCTGGCGACTCCTACCATCTGCGCCCGCGCAATCTGAATGCGCTCACTGTTGTGACAGGTGCGATCCTTGGCACCATGGTGGCCCTGACCTCGATCGGCGCCGGCGCCCTCGGCACGGTGGCGCTGTTTATCCTGTACCCGTTCCTGGCCACGCGGCGCCTGGTTGGCACCGAGATCGCCCATGCCGTGCCCCTGACCTTGGTGGCGGGCCTGGGCCATGCCAGCATGGGGAACATGGACTGGCATCTGCTGGGCTTTTTGCTGATGGGGTCGCTGCCGGGGATCTATGTGGGCAGCCACATGACTGGCAAGATTCCCGACGGGGTACTGCGGCCGTGCCTGGCGGTGATGTTGATGGCGGTGGGTTATAAGTTGGCGTTCTGAGCACGTGGCCTGACACCCCACGCTCCAAATGTGGGAGCTGGCTTGCCTGCGATAGCGGCCTGACAGCCGACACAGGTGTCAGACCGAGTACATATCCATTCCTGCGGTAACGGCCACTTAGGGTTCCGCTCTTACAGCGGGTCACTTTTGGAAAAGAGCCCCAAAAGTAACCAAAAGGGCTCTTGCCCCACCACTCGGCACCTCGCTCAGGCTCGGTGTGCCCGTAATCCGCCAGTGATTTGGGGGGCCGCCGCCACGCGCCATCCATGGCGCGGGGCAGCTAAACCGGCATCCCTGCCGGTTTACCCCCCAAATCCCTGTCGAATTCCGGCCAGCGTGGTTTAACGGGGCGCTTAAGATCAAAAGCAGATCAAGAGCAAGATCAAGAGCGACTCGCTTCGCATCGTGGTTACGCTTGGTGCTGGTCGCAACTGTTGCTCCAGCAACAGCAGATCCACAAACTGCTGCGATCCCAGACACTGGCAAGCCATCGCTTCAATCCCCCTTTTTTTCCGCAACCCCCAGGCTACGGGCATTTGCCTGCCCCTGGCACGCTTGCTGCGTAAGCCCTTGTAAATCCCCTGTACGAGGTACCGTCCGATGAGTCAGCAAGCCGTGAAATTTGCCTATTGGGTGCCCAACGTCAGCGGTGGGTTGGTCGTCAGCAAGATTGAACAACGCACCCACTGGGGTATTGATTACAACCGCAAACTGGCGCAACTGGCGGAGGCGGCGGGCTTTGAATATGGCTTGACGCAAATTCGCTTCACCGCAGGCTACGGCGCCGAGAACCAGCATGAGTCTGTGGCGTTCAGCCATGCGTTGCTGGCGGCGACCACCACCCTCAAGGTCATCGCGGCGATCCTGCCCGGGCCGTGGCAACCGGCGTTGGCGGCCAAGCAATTGGCGACCATCGACCAACTGACCAATGGCCGTATTGCGGTGAATATCGTCAGTGGCTGGTTCAAGGGCGAGTTCCAGGCCATTGGCGAACATTGGTTGGAGCATGATGAGCGCTATCGGCGTTCCGAAGAGTTTATCCGTGCTCTCAAAGGCATCTGGACCCAGGACGATTTCACCTTCAAGGGCGATTTCTATCGGTTCAACCAATACACCCTCAAGCCCAAACCCCTGGGCCAGCCGGAAATCTTCCAGGGTGGCAGTTCGCGGGCGGCTCGGGACATGGCGGCGCGGGTGTCGGATTGGTATTTCACCAATGGCAACACGCCTGAAGGGGTCAAGGCCCAGGTCGATGATATCCGTGCCAAGGCCGCTGCCAACCAGCATTCGGTGAAGGTGGGCGTGAACGCCTTCGTGATCGCCCGCGACACGGAGGAGGAGGCACGTGCGGTGCTGGCGCAGATCATTGACGAAGCCGACCCGGAGGCGGTCAACGCCTTTGGTGACGCGGCCAGGCAAGCGGGCAAGGCGTCACCGGAGGGCGAGGGGAACTGGGCCAAGTCCAGCTTTGAGGACCTGGTGCAATACAACGATGGTTTCAAGACCAACCTGATCGGCACGCCGCAGCAGATCGCCGAGCGCATCGTGGCACTCAAGGCCGTGGGTGTGGACTTGGTGCTGGCAGGCTTTCTGCACTTCCAGGAAGAAGTGGAGTATTTCGGCAAACGTGTATTGCCGCTGGTGCGTGAGTTGGAAGCCAAGGCTGATGTCGGCGTGGGCTTGCGCGTAAATAATCTCAACGAGAAAGTGGGTAGCCTGGTTTAACGCTGTGCCTGGGCATTCTTCGCGAGCAAGCTCGCTCCCGCAGGGGGCAGGGTTTTTTCCAGGCGCAGGGCGTCACTGTGGTCTTGGTAGTAATCGTCGACTACGGCAAAGCGTCGATAGCCGTTGCGCTCATACAGGGCGAGGGCGCCGGGGTTGTCGGTGCGCACTTCCAGGCGCAGGTACGCGCAACCTTTCTCCAGCGCGCGGGTTTCGATATGCGCCAGCAACTGTTTGCCCAGGCCAAGGCCGCGGGCGTGTTCGGCAATGGCCAGGGAATACAAGCGCGCAAACCGGGTGCCGCGTCGAAACAGCACCAGCGCGTAGCCAAGCAGTTGGCCATGCTGTTGCGCCACCCACAATTGGCCGTTGGCCCGGCTGATCATCCAGCGCACACTGCGCGGTGACAGCCGGTCGCTGCTGAAACATTGCTGCTCCAACGCCACCAACTCGGAAATATCGTCAAGGGTTGCAACGCGAAAGAAAAGAGCCATAAGACCGCCGTAAAAGTTGCGTAATGAAACGGGACTTCTCTAAATGATCGTGCTTAATAGAAAAGGTCGAGTTCTCTAAAGCGGATCAATTATTATGTCGGCGGTACAAAGTCATTGGCGTCAAGTATCCGAGCAAACCGTTGCGGCGACAATAACATCCAACGGTTATTTTTCTGCTGCGGCCCAACGTTCGAGCCACGTTGTCATTATTGTCGAACGCAAGGAAGATTGGGCCTCTTACTTTCCCTGTGAACACGTCGTCACCGCCCAGGAGTACTTGGAGCACACGCGGGATAGCGACACGGGCAAGCGTGTCCAGATGATCAACCTGTGCCGCAGCTACAAGTACCTGGGGCACGGCTACTATTGCTCCTTGCTGGCCGAGGCACGCGGGCACAAGGTGATTCCCTCGGTACGCACCATCAGCGAGCTGACCAAAAAAGCCCTGTATGGGTTGGCCCTGGATGACTTGGATAAAACCCTGGAAAAAGCCCTGAACCATCAACTCTATTGCAGTACCGAAGGCTTTACTCTGACACTTTATTTCGGTCGAACGGATATAGAACTCTTGCAGGAATTGGCTCGGCAGTTGTTTGAAACCTTTCCCAGTCCGATCTTGTTAGTTGAGTTTCGTCACCATAACGGCTGGCATATCGGCGGGGTCAAGTGTGGTGTATTGCACAAGTTGCGCGACGATCAGGAAGATCAATTCGCCCACGCCCTCGATAACTTCAGCCGCAAGATCTGGCGTCAGCCACGCTTGCGCCGTCTGGCCCGTTATGACTTGGCGATCCTGCACGATCCTCACGAACAATTACCGCCCTCCAATCCTCGCGCACTGGAAAATTTCGTGCGGGTCGGCAAGGGCCTGGGTATTGATGTGGACTTGATCGAACGCAAGGATTATGCCCGTCTGGCCGAATATGACGCCTTGTTGATCCGCGAAACCACCAGCCTCGACAACCATACCTATCGCTTTGCCAAGAAAGCCGAAAGCGAAGGATTGGTGGTGATGGACGACCCGGCATCGATCCTGCGCTGTACCAACAAGGTATACCTCACCGATCTGCTCAACAGCCACCAATTGGGCATGCCGGCCACCGAGATTCTCTACAAGGAACGACCGCAAGACTTTGAACGCATCGGCGAACGCCTGGGCTTCCCGCTGGTGTTGAAGATCCCCGACGGCTGTTTCTCCCGTGGGGTGATCAAGGTCGAAAGCCAGGCGGCGTTGCTCAAGGCCACGGCTGAGTTGTTCGAGCACTCGGTGCTGTTGCTGGCCCAGGAATTCCTCTACACCGACTACGACTGGCGCATCGGCGTGCTCAATCGCAAGCCGATTTTTGCCTGCCAGTACTTCATGTCCAAGGGCCATTGGCAGATCTACAACCACAAGGCCATCGGTCAGGCTATCAATGGCGAATGCCGCACCCTGGCAGTCCATGAGGCACCCAAGGCGGTGGTGGAGCTGGCGGTGAAAACCGCCAACCTGATCGGCGATGGGCTTTATGGCGTGGACCTCAAACAGTCGGGCGACAGGGTTGTGGTGATCGAGGTCAACGACAACCCCAACCTGGATGCTGGGATCGAAGATGCCTACTTGCAGGACGACCTGTATGGCCTGGTGCTGGAGGAGTTCGTGCGGCGCCTGGAGCTCAAGCGCCGGGGTCAGGTGTGGTAGAGCGTTCTGCCATTAAGCAGTGGCTTGCAAGGTCAACACCTCAAACCCATCCGCCGTCACCGCCACGGTATGTTCCCATTGCGCCGAGAGGCTGTTGTCCTTGGTGACCACCGTCCAGCCGTCTTTCAGGCTACGGGTTTTGGCGCTGCCCTGGTTAAGCATCGGTTCGATGGTAAACACCATGCCTTCGCGCAGTTCCAGGCCGGTGCCAGGCCGGCCGAAGTGCAGAATTTGCGGTTCTTCGTGCATTTGTCGGCCGATGCCGTGGCCGCAGTATTCGCGCACCACGCTGTAGCCGTTGGCTTGCGCATGGCTCTGGATAGCATGGCCGATATCGCCCAGGCGCGCCCCGGGCTTGACCTGGCGTATACCGGCCCACATCGCCTCGAAGGTCATGTCCACCAGGCGCCTGGCCTTGGGCGTCACGTTGCCGATCATGTACATCTTGCTGGAGTCGGCAATGAAGCCGCCTTTTTCCAGGGTGATGTCGATGTTGATGATGTCGCCGTCCTTGAGCAATTGCTTGGCGCTGGGCATGCCGTGGCACACCACTTCGTTGATCGAAGTGTTGATGCAGAAGGGGTAGTCGTACTGCCCAAGGCTGGCAGGGCGGGCCTTGAGGTCATTGCGGATGAAGGCTTCGACGGCGCTGTCCAGCTCCAGGGTAGAGCGGCCGGCGGCGACGAAGCCGTCGAGCATGTCGAAGACTTGCGCCAACAGGCGCCCGGCTTCACGCATTACGACCAACTGTGCGGGAGTCTTGATCATCAGCTGCGCCCTCGGATCAGGTCGGGTTTGTCCAGCAACAGCTTGTTGATCAGCTCGTTGTAGGGCAGGTGCGGGTTGAGTTCGGCGAGCAGGCCGATCTTGATCCAGAACTCGGCCTGGGCGTTGATGGAGCGGTCCATGGCGGCGCTGGCCAGGCGCAGTTGTTCGTGCAGCTGATCGGTGATCTTGACGATGCCCATAAGGTTCACTGTGTTTAATTGATATACGAATCGTATATGTTTCGTATGTTTATCGCAAACCGCCTTCGGCTGAACGGTGATGGGTTGATTGGTTGCGATATGTTGCCGAAAAAAGGATTTCCACATAAACGCCGGTCCCCACGCTGCGGGTTAAACGTTTAATCGATGTAGTTCGACGATGATGCCAAACAGGTTGTCTTCTTTAATATGAGCAAGCGGTTTGCTTATGAGGAAAGGTTACAACCACCACAGTTTTTGCCGAGTAGGCTTACTGATTGAAAGCGTCTTCCAGGGTTGGCAAGACGTGGCAGGCAAGTGCCTGTCGGATACATATAACTGTTGGCAGTCTCAAAAAAGGAGAGGTTAGCCATGCTTTCAGAACTAGAGCTTCGCAGCATCATTGAAGGAAGTTTCCTGCCTAAACGGTGCGAATGCACCAAAGCCGAAGATGCCTCGTTGACGATCAAGGTCTACGACGACCGCGACCGGGACCGGGTGGATTTGGAAGTCAAAGGTATACACCCTGACAAGCTCGACAGCAGTCGAGCGATTTGCAACCTGATCACCGGGTTGCGTGAGGACCTCAAGCAAAGCCACGCACCGGTACTGCAACGAGCCGGCGCGCGCGGTTATTACTAGCGGATGCTTGAGTGTAAGTTGACCCCATGGGCCTGGTAGTTGCCAGGCCCAATGTTGACGTCCTTCCTGTTTACCAGCGCACTCTTACGCCGAGATTGCCACTGACACCCTCAAAGTTGTTGTCGTCCAGTTGGGTGCCATAGTTACCCTCCATATAAACGCTGAACGCGGATGACAATTGAGCTACAACACCGACACCAATATCAGCCGTGGAGGACTTGTGATCGCTCTTGATCCGGTCCACCTTGTCGAACGTCACCGTGTCGCTACCGCCGAAGGTGTGCCAGACATTCGCCCGTAGGTACGGCTCCACGGGTGTGTTGCTGACCAGATAGCGGCCCTTGAGGCGTGCGCCGATGCGGCCGGTCCAATACTCCTGGGAGTCGAAAGAGACCTTGGAAATGCCATCGTGCTGACTGTCCAGATCGATCTTCTGGCCGATGACTTGGGCCTGAGGTTCCATCTCCCAATGCTCGGACAGCCTGAACGGGTAGCCGGCCTCGGCGGATAACGCCAAGGCGTGGCCCTTGGTATCCATCTTCACCCCTCGGTCGGACTTGTTGTCGCCATCCAGGCGGGTACCCATGGCCACCAGGTCGACGTACCAGCCGGTCGGATCGGTGAGTGTCCAGTAAGCGCCGAAGTTGTCGCCGTCGAGTTTGACCCGCCCGGAGCGATGGTTCTGCCAGCCCATTGCAAAGCCCTTCACGTCGCCGCGCAGGCGGCTCTGGCCGATAAAGAGGCCAAGGCGTTGCGTCTGCCCGCCGCTGGTTTCGGCGGCGTAAAGGTCATGGCCAACCTGATAGCCCTTGACCGTGCCGTCAAAATTCGGCGCCACGGTGCCCGACCAGCTTTTGTTGAAATCACTGCCATAGGCGCGGCCCCAACCTGCCGGCACTGCACCGGTCTCGGTCAGCAGGCTTTGCTCGCCCTGGCGTTCATGGAAGGTGCCCAGAGCCTGCAACGTCATCAGTTGCGCAGCGGGGATGTCTACGGAGTAGACCGGAACTTCCAGGCGATACAGTGGAATCGGCGCGGCACCTGCCACGGCGGTAGGAAGCACAGGGTTACTCGCCGCCGATTGCGGCGACGTGGCCGCGGCGACTTGGCTGGGCGGTGGCGCGGCAGGCTCGATCGGGGGCTGCGGTTGCGCAGTGGGCGGCTCCACGGAGGGTTCATCCGAATCCACTACAGGGGGAGTGGCGGGTATCGGCGGCACCGGCACCACCACGGGCGGTGTCGGCGGTACGGGTGGGACCGCAGGCGGTTGTACGGCCACCACCGAGGAACGAAGGAACCAGCTGTTTTCTGTATTGGCGGTGGTGCCGCCCTTGAACAGCAGGTATTCATAAGCTCCGGCGGAGACCGAGCCCTTCAAGGCGAACGCATCGTTGGTGCTGACGGCGCCGTTGATTGCCTGGACCACTTCGACACCGTTGTTCTGGGTCAGCCCGCCGATACCGCCGAGGTTGCTGACGCTCAATTGGGTGTGACCGCTGATGTTGCCGTCGGACACTACCAGCTTGTCGGTGGCAGAGTTTTCGTCGCCCAGTACGGTCTGCAGGTGCAACTGGCCGTTG
This sequence comes from Pseudomonas sp. DWP2-2, assembly GCF_049897065.1. Taxonomy (NCBI): domain Bacteria; kingdom Pseudomonadati; phylum Pseudomonadota; class Gammaproteobacteria; order Pseudomonadales; family Pseudomonadaceae; genus Pseudomonas; species Pseudomonas sp. DWP2-2. The sequence goes on from NZ_JAFCVN010000011.1 coordinate 118,551, forward strand.
TTGCCCACGTAGTTGCCATGCACCGTCAATACGCTGGTCGCGCTGTTGTCGGTGGTCATGTCGACAGTGCCGGCGTTGTTGAGCGTCGCCAGTTGTCCGGCGGTGTAGGGGCGGATGCTGCCTTGGGTCACGGCCAGGGCACTGCTGCCGTCGATGTTGAACGTGCCGGTATTGCTGCCACTGTCACCGAGGAAAAAATCCCCGGCCAGGTCCAGGCGTGAGTCGTTGGTGAGGTTGACGGTCTCCCAGCCGATATAGCGGGCCGCAGTGCTGGATGTCGTTGTGTCGAAGGTCAATTGGTCGTTGCCCAGGCCACCATCGACGGAGGGTGTGGTGGCCAGCAGGCTTTCATTCAAGCCGCGCAGCAGGGCGGTGTCGTCACCATCGCCCATCAACACCGAGGACTTGATCTGCCCACCGTCAAGCCACCGGAAAGTGTCGTTGCCGACGCTGGCACGGATCTCACCACTGATCACGCCGCCACTCACGGTAATGCTATCGTCACCACCGCTGGTGCTGATATTGCCGCCGATGCTGCCAGCGGAAATGATGATGGTGTCAGTATCAAAACCGGTGACCAGGTTGCCCAGGATGGCGCCTCCGGACATGTCATAAAGGTTCTTGTCCAGCTTCATATTCACTCGGCCAATGGTGCCACCGCTCTGGTAGGCCACATCGCCGTCCTCAAAGGCATCGACGATGGTGCCTCCCTCCATCCTGAAGGTGTCGAGCCCATCGCCCTGGAACAGCGCCTGTATTTGCCCTCCGAGCATGACGAAGTCATCGATGCCAGCCCCTTGTTGCACCGCGCCGGTGATCTGCCCGGACTCTATGCGCACCGTATCCACGCCAGGGCCAAAGGTGACATTACCGTTGATGGTGCCGGTGCCGCCTGCGGGGAGGGTCAGATGGTTATCCCCGGAAAGGTCGGTAAGGCCGGGACTGCTGCCGCTGTCGCACGTATAGGTATCGTTACCGGTTCCCGGGGTGAGAACGCAGGCGGCATGAGAGGGTTGAGGGATCATGTATTGCAGTGAGATGAGGCCGACAGCTAAAACGGCCCGGGTCGAGAAACCACTGGGCTTTTGCATGGGTGTGTCCTGGGTTTGTTGTAATAACTGCTCCTGTTTTTGGGTTTAGCACAGTTTTCCAGTAGCGCAATTTTTTATGCATGGCGCGCAGGCCACGGAATACGTGGCCTGCGTGATGGCACTTTGAGTTTTGGCCGCTCAGCTCAAGCCAGTTGTTGACGATAGGGCAGGTCTGGGCCGGTCTTGCCGCAGGTCAGTGCGGCAGCCCGAATCGCGAAGCCCAGCATGGCGTCGATCTGCTCGCGACTGAGCCTTTGCAGCCCGTCAACCGAATCCAACTGCTGTTCCGTGAGCCACGCAATCAGCGCCGCCTGGAAGGTATCACCAGCGCCCACCGTATCGGCCATCACCACCTTGACCGCAGGTTGCGACCAGGTGCCATGTTGGCGGCTGAACACCGATGCACCATCGCCACCACGGGTGAGGAACACCAGTTGGCAGCGGTGGTGTAGCCAACCTTGCAGCACGCTTTCCGGTGTCTGGTCGGGGTAGAGCAGGTGCAGGTCTTCGTCGCTGACCTTGATCAGGTCGGCGTGTTGCACCAGCTCTGCGACGCGTGCGCGCCACAGGTGAATATCGGGCTGCGGGTTAAGGCGCACGTTGGGGTCGAGGCTGATCAAGCGCTTGCCGCTTTCACGCTTGACCAGGCTGAGCAGTGTGTCACCAATCGGTTGCACCACCAGCGAAAACGAGCCCACATGCAGCCCGCGGATCTCGTCGCCCAAAGGTGGCAAGTGGGTCAGTTGCAATTGCCGGTCGGCGCACCCTTCGCCGCGAAAGCTGTACTGCGGCGAGCCATTGGCGCCCACGGCTACCATCGCCAGGGTGGTCGGCGCGTCGAACTCAACCAGAAAGCGTTCGCTGATACCTTCGTCTTTCAGTACTTGCTGCAAGCGCCGTCCAAGGTAATCGGTGGACAGGCCGGCGAAGAACCCCGACTCGATCCCCAGGCGGCGCAAACCCACCGCGACGTTGAACGGCGAGCCACCGGCAATCGCCTTGTAATTGAGCTTGGCGGCCTGCCCGCTGGCATCCTCCTCGCTGAAGAAATCAAACAGCGCTTCACCACACACCAGATACATAGTTGCTCGCTCTTAAAGGGTTGCCACGTGCTGTTGATAACGCTGATACGCTTGTTGATAGGCACTGACATTGGCGGCCACGGGTAAGGTGCGGCTGGCCGGGTCAATGCTCACGCATTTGTCGCACAGGCTGGCCAGCGGTTCGCCGCTCTGGCACCACGCCGCCTGGATCGCCGCGCCCAGGGCGGCGGCCTCGCTCTGTTCGGTACACACCACTTCGGTGTGCATGATATCGGCGACCATCTGCCGCCACAGCGGGCTTTTCGAGCCGCCACCGATCAGGCGGATGCTCTGGCTTTGCAGGCCGGTCTGGCGCAGCAGGTCCAGGCCATAACGCAGGCCGAAGGTGGTGCCTTCGACCACCGCGCGGCACAGGTTGGCGCGGGTCAGGTTGGTCATGGTCAGGCCCTGCAGGCTGCCGGTGGCGTGGGGCAGGGCGGGTACGCGTTCGCCGTTGAGAAACGGCAGCATGCTCACGCCATCGGCGCCGATGGGTGCCTGTTCGACCAGGGCGTTGAAGGTGTCGAGGTCCAGTTCGAACAGCTCGCGAATCACCCCGGTGGCGTTAGTCAGGTTCATGGTGCAGATCAGCGGCAGCCAACCGCCGCTGGAGGAGCAGAAGGTCGCCACCGAGGCTTGGGGGCTGATGTTTGGCTGGTCGGCAAAGGCATACACGGTGCCCGACGAGCCCAGGCTCATGGTGATCACGCCGGGGGCGATATTGCCGGTGCCAATGGCGCCCATCATATTGTCGCCGCCACCACTGGACACCACCGCGTCGGGGTTGATGCCCAGGCGCTCGGCAATGGCCGGCAGGATCGTGCCCACCGCTTGGTCGGCCTCGATCAGTGTCGGCAAAGCGGCTTGCAGGCGGCCACTGGGGTCGATGTGCTGGAGCAACGCCACATCCCATTCCCGGCGGCGCACGTTGAAGTAACCGGTACCCGACGCATCGCCATACTCGGCGCAGGCGCGGCCGGTGAGCCAGTAGTTGAGGTAGTCGTGGGGCAGCAGGATATGGGCAATGCGCGCGAAGACTTCCGGGTGCTGTTCACGGGTCCAGAGCAGCTTGGACACCGTGTAGCCTGGTGCGATGGCCACGCCCAGGCGCTCCAGAGAGCCGCGTTCGCCGCCCAGATGGTGCAGCAGCCGGTCGTTCTCTGGCGTGGTTTCGGTGTCGCACCACAGCTTGGCCGGGCGCAGCACTTGGCCTTGATCATCCAGCAACACCAGGCCGTGTTGCTGGCCGGATACGCCGATGCCGAGGATGTCCTGGCCATCCACGCCGGCCTGTTGCAGGGCGCGATGGGTGGCCGCGGTGAAGGCGTCCAGCCATTCCTGGGTGTGTTGTTCACGACGGCCATTGGCGCCGCTGATCAAGGTGTGCGCCGCGGCGCCCAGGCCCAGCACCTTGCCGCTGGACGCATCGAGGACGATGGCCTTGGTGCCCTGGGTGCCGCAGTCGATGCCGAGGTAAAGGTTTTGCTGGGTCATGATGGAGTGCTCAGCAGTCTTATTGTTGGATTGAAAATACGGTCAATGTGGGAGCTGGCTTGCCTGCGATAGCGGTCTGGCAGTCACCGCAGGGTTGACTGGACCACCGCTATCGCAGGCAAGCCAGCTCCCACATGTTTAATCCGGTTTGTTCAGGAGGTTTTGCAGTGTGGCGGTGACGCCTTTGTCGCGCAGGCTTTCGTAGCAACGCTGGAACGCTGCCACAAACGCCGCCGACTTGGGAATAGCCGTGCCAAAAATCTCTTCCACCCCCAGCAACCGCTGGCTGATCAGCGCGTCATCGCTCACCAGCTCCTGGCAGAACGCTGCCCGTGGGTCCGGGATGCTGTAGTGCGCGCCGTTTTCATCCACGCCTTTCAAATACAGCGCCCAGGCCGCCACCACCAGGGCGGCACGGTCCGTGTCGCGGCCGTCGGCAATCAGGCGGTTGATGGTCGGCACGGTGAACTTGGGAAACTTCGATGAACCATCGGAGCATACGCGCTCCAACTGGTCGGCAATCGCCTGGTTGGAAAAGCGATCCACCAGGGTCTGCTTGTATTCGGTCAGGTCGATACCAGGTACCGGCGCCAGGTTCGGCGTGACGTCCAGGTCCATGTAGGCGCGCATATACGCCACGAACAGGGGGTCGTTCATGGTCTCGTGAACGAACCGGTAGCCCTTGAGGAACCCCAGGTACGTGAGGGCCAGGTGGCTGCCGTTGAGCAGGCCGATCTTCATTTCTTCATAAGGCGTGACGTCATCGGTGAACTGCACGCCGACCTTTTCCCAGGCCGGGCGGCCGTTGACGAATTTGTCTTCCAGCACCCACTGCACAAACGGCTCGCACACCACCGGCCAGGCATCGTCGATCCCGTGCTGGTCGTGCAGTTGCAGGCGGTGGGCGGTGCTGGTCATTGGCGTGATGCGGTCAACCATGGCATTCGGGAAGCTCACGTTGGCCTTGATCCAGTCATGCAGGCCCGCGTCGTGCAGGGCGGCGAAGGCCAGCAAGGCCTTGCGGGTGACGGCGCCGTTGTGAGGCAGGTTATCGCAGGACATCACCGTAAAGGCCGGGGTGCAAGCTGCGCGGCGCTGGGTGAGCGCAGCGCAGATAAAGCCGAACACGGTTTTCGGTGCCCTCGGGTGCGCCAGGTCATGCTGGATCTGCGGCAGGTGGGCCATGAACTCGCCGTTGCTGTCATCGATGCAGTAGCCGCCTTCGGTGATGGTCAGCGAGACGATGCGGATCTGGGGGCTGGCAAGTTTATCGATGAGCGCCTGGGCGCCGTCTTCGGCCAGCAGCATGTCGCTGATCGAGCCGATCACGCGCACTTGCGTGTCGTCGGTGTCGCCCAGTTCATACAAGGTGAACAAATAATCCTGGCCGGCCAGGTCATCGCGGGCCTTGCGGTCTTCACTGCGCAGGCCGACGCCGCAGATGCCCCAGCCCAGGCCCTCGCCGGTGTTCATCAGGGCATCGGTGTAGAACGCCTGGTGCGCACGGTGGAAACCGCCGACGCCGATGTGCGCGATGCCCTGGCGGGTGTCGGCAAGCGCGTAGGTCGGCACCTGCACTTCGGGCGCCAGTTGGGTAAGGTTGGTTTTATTCAATTTCATCTGGAAATACTCACGGAATCAGGCGGCAGCGCGCAGTGGACGGGCCACGGCTACGCCATCGGTGTCGAACAGATGGCAGTGCGCCGGGTCCAGGTGCAACTGCAGCGTTTCGCCGTATTGGCTGGCCATGTCGCCACGGATACGCATGGTCAGCGGTTCGCCGTTGCGGGTGATGACATGGCAGAAGGTGTCGCTGCCCAGGCGCTCGCCAACGTCAGCGGTCACGGTCAGGGTGGTTTGCCCTGGCGCGGCGATTTCCAGATGTTCCGGGCGAATGCCCAGGGTTACCGCGCTGCCCACGCTCAGGGTGGCGCCGCTCAACGGCAGGCTGATCAGGGTGCCGGCGTCCAGTTGCACCTCGCAGCCTTGGCTGTCGACGCGGGTGACCTGGCCCTTGAGGAAACCCATCTTCGGCGTGCCGAGAAAACCGGCCACAAACAGGTTGGCTGGCTGGTGGTACAGCTCCAGCGGCGAGCCGACCTGTTCGATGCGCCCACTGTTGAGCACCACCACCTTGTCGGCCAGGGTCATGGCTTCGACCTGGTCGTGGGTCACGTAGATCATGGTCGCTTGCAGTTCTTTATGCAGGCGCGCCAGCTCCAGGCGCATCTGCACGCGCAGCGCCGCGTCGAGGTTGGACAGCGGTTCGTCGAACAGGAAAATCTTCGGATTACGCACAATCGCTCGGCCAATCGCCACGCGCTGGCGCTGGCCACCCGAGAGTTGCTTGGGCTTGCGCTCCAGCAAAGGCCCCAGCTCAAGGATGCGTGCCGCTTCGCTGACTTTGCTCTCGACCAGCTTCTTGTCGACACCCGCCAGGTCCAGGGCAAACGACATGTTCTTGCGCACGCTCATGTGCGGGTACAGCGCGTAGGTCTGGAACACCATGGCCAGGTCGCGCTTGGCCGGGGTGACTTCGGTGATGTCGCGGCCATCGAGTTCGATGGTGCCGTCGCTGACCTCTTCCAGGCCGGCGATCAGGCGCAGCAGGGTGGATTTGCCACAGCCCGACGGGCCGACGAACACCACGAATTCCTTGTCGTTCACTTCCAGGTCGATGCCCTTGATGATGGAAAAACCTTCGAAGCCTTTTTGCAGATTCTTGATTTTCAGGTTGGCCATGATGGGCCTCCTTTTCGAATTATTATTTGACGGCGCCAAAGGACAAACCGCGTACCAACTGCTTCTGGCTGATCCAGCCAAAGATCAGGATCGGCGCGCAGGCCAGGGTCGAGACGGCGGACAGCTTGGCCCAGAACAAGCCTTCGGGGCTGGAGTAGGAGGCGATCAAGGCGGTCAACGGCGCGGCGCTGGAGGAGGTCAGGTTCAGCGACCAGAACGCCTCGTTCCAGCACAGGATCAACGACAGCAGTACCGTGGACGCCAGGCCACCCTTGGCGATTGGCAGCAGCACGCGCACCATTTCCTGCCACAGGGTGGCGCCGTCCAGGCGGGCGGCTTCGAGGATGTCCTTGGGGATGTCCTTGAAGTAGGTGTACACCATCCACACCACAATCGGCAGGTTGATCAGGGTGTAGATGATGATCAGCGCAATGCGCGTATCCAACAGGCCAAAGCTCTTGGCCAGCAGGTAGATCGGCATCAGTACGCCCACCGGCGGCAGCATCTTGGTGGACAGCATCCACAGCAGCGTGCCCTTGGTGCGCTGGGTTTCGTAGAACGCCATGGAGTAGGCGGCCGGTACCGAAATCAGAAGGCACAGGGCGGTGGCGCTGAACGAAATCACCACCGAGTTCCAGGCGTAGGCAAAGTAGTTGCTGCGCTCGTTGATGTGCAGGTAGTTCTCCAGCGTCGGCGTGAAGATGAACTGCGGCGGCGTGGCGAACGCGTCGATTTCGGTCTTGAAACTGGTCAGCACCATCCAGAAGATCGGGAAGAAAATCAGGATCGCAATGGCCCAGGCCAGCGTGCCGAGCAACAGGCTTTGCAGGCGGCGGGATTGTTGAAGCGTCATGGCGCGGCCCTCAAGGCTTGTCAGTCAGGTTTTTGCCGATCATCCGCACCAGGATGATCGCCGCGATATTGGCGATGACCACGGCAATCAAGCCGCCGGCCGAGGCCATGCCCACGTCGAACTGCACCAGCGCCTGGTTGTAGATCAGGTAGGCGAGGTTGGTCGAGGCGTAGCCGGGGCCACCGTTGGTGGTGGTGAAGATTTCGGCGAACACCGAGAGCAGGAAGATGGTTTCGATCATCACCACCACGGCAATCGGGCGGGCCAGGTGGGGCAGGGTCAGGTGCCAGAAAATCGCAATGGCGCCGGCACCGTCCAGGCGTGCCGCTTCCTTTTGCTCTTGGTCTAGCGACTGCATCGCGGTCATCAGCAGCAGGATCGCAAAGGGCAGCCATTGCCACGACACAATGATGATGATCGACAGCAGCGGGTAATGCGCCAGCCAGTCCACCGGTTCGGCGCCGAAGAACTTCCACACGGCGGCGAGAATCCCCGACACCGGGTGGAAAATCAGGTTCTTCCAGATCAACGCGCCGACGGTGGGCATGATGAAGAACGGCGAAATCAGCATCACCCTCACGATGCCGCGCCCCAGGAACTCACTGGCCTCCAGCAACGCACTGATCAACACGCCGAACACCACGCTGATCAGCAATACGCTGCCTACCAGCAATAGGGTATTGGTGGCGCCAGGCAGGAACCCCGAGTCGGTGATGAAGTAGCTGAAGTTTTCCAGCCCCACGAACTGGTTTTCGCCGGGGTAGAGCAGGTTGTAGCGGATCAGCGAAAAGTACAGGGTCATGCCCAGCGGCACGATCATCCACAGCAGCAGCAAGGCCACCGAGGGGCTGACGAGAAACCAGCCGGGGTTGGCCAGGCGGTTTTTTGGAGGTGTATTCATGGTGATCAGAACCAGTCGGATGCCTACAGAATCTGCGTCGGAGCGCGGTCACTGTGGGAGCTGGCTTGCCTGCGATGGCGTTACCTCGGTGTTACGGATAGACCGAGTTGTTTGCATCGCAGGCAAGCCAGCGCCCACAAAAGCCCTGCTCCTGTATTTGCGGGGGTGAAGCTGGGTTACTTGGGGTAACCAGCCCGCTTCATTTCCCGCTCGGTGGTGGTCTGCGCGGCGGTCAATGCAGCCTCGACGGTCTGCTGACCGGTCAGCGCACCCGAGAAGAACTTGCCCACCTGGGTACCAATCGCCTGGAATTCCGGAATGGTCACCAACTGGATACCGATATACGGCACCGGTTTCTCGGTCGGCTTGGTGGGGTCGGCCACTTTCAGCGATTCCAGCGTCACCTTGGCGAACGGCGCGGCCTTCATGTACTCCTCGCTGTAGGTCGAGGTGCGTGTGCCCGGTGGTACGTTGGCGATGCCATCGGTCTTGGCCACAAGTTGGCCGTATTCCTTGGAGGTGGCCCAACTGGTGAATACCTTGGCGGCATCCTTGGCTTTGGAGCTGGTCGGGATCGCCAGGCTCCAGGAATACAGCCATGACGTGCCCTTGTCGGTCTTCTCGTGGGGCGCAAACGTGAAGCCGACATGCTCGGCGACCTTGCTCTGGCTCTTGTCGGTAACAAACGAGCCCGCCACGCTGGCATCCACCCAGATCGCGCACTTGCCGCTGTTGAACAGTGCCAGGTTCTCGTTGAAGCCGTTGCTGGAAGCACCCGGCGGGCCGGATTTCTTCATGTTGTCGACGTAGAAGTTCAGCGCGTTCTTCCACTCGGGGCCGTTGAATTCCGGCTGCCACTTCTCATCGAACCAGCGCGCGCCGAAGCCGTTGGCCAGTGTGGTGATCAGCGCCATGTTCTCACCCCAACCGGCTTTGCCGCGCAGGCACAGGCCATATTGTTCTTTGGACTTGTCGGTGAGCTTGGCGGCGAATTCGCCGATCTGGCTCCAGGTCGGGTGCTCAGGCATGCTCAGCCCGGCGTCCTTGAACAGGTCGGTGCGGTAATAGGTGATCGAGCTTTCGGCGTAGAACGGCAGGGCATACAAGGAGCCTTTGACGGACAAACCGTCACGCACCGAAGGGAACACGTCATCAAGGTCATAGGAAGCCGGCAGGTCTTTCATCGGCTCCAGCCAACCCTTGGCGCCCCACAGTGCGGCTTCGTACATGCCGATGGTCAATACATCGAACTGCCCGCCCTGGGTAGCGATGTCGGTAGTCAGCCGTTGGCGCAACACGTTTTCTTCGAGCACCACCCAGTTCAGCTTGATCTCCGGGTGCTCGGCCTCGAAGGTTTTCGAGAGCTTCTGCATGCGGATCATGTCGCTGTTGTTGACGGTGGCAATGGTCAGGGTTTGCGCGCCAAGGCTGACGGCGCTGAGGGTCATGCATGCAGTCATGCAAGAACAGGCAAGCAGGGTTTTTACTGTGAACTTCATCGCGCACTCCATTTCCGCGCCCAGGGGGCTACAGAAGGACGGTTATTGTTGTTGTGTCTTCCTACAAGGAGTCAGGAAGAGTGTGCGTTGATTACAGCCTTCAAAAGCGGCGGTGACAAATCCTTGGGAGCACTGGGACTGATACTTTTTTGCACTGAGAATCTTCGAGCGCGGATCAGGCACCCGAAGAGGGGTAATGCCTATTTGCTATTTATAGGCACTCCCCAGCCAAACGGCTGACGATGTATCCGATACAAAGCCTTCCAGCACAGGCCCATAACCTGCCTGTGCTTTCGCGTCATAGGCATACCAGCTACCGTTCTGGCATACCGCATTGAGTTCGACCGGCTCGTTGGCTACGGAGCGCAGAATGCCTTGCGCCATATTGGCCTGCTGAGCAAATTGCTCGCCCAGTTTGCGTGGTGAACAGACCGTCAGGGGTGTATGGGTGCTTTAGTGGTTTTTTTTCGAACGGGCCCCAGCACGCTGATGCTCTCGATCACCATTTTCCGGTTGGAGTCAAATTTGAAGCTTACCCACACCTCGCCAGTCGCCGTGGACCTGATGTAGAACCGATAAAGGCTTGGCTTTTCGACTGATATGTCGTTGAGCCGTCCTGTTCCTTCCGGATGAGCGGCGATGAGTATTTCACCGGCTTGTTCGCCGCGCAGCCTGATGACCACTTCAACGTCGGCGGCCCCGGTCAGCGCTTTGCCCCAGTCTCTATTGACCGATGTCGAGAACCAGCGACTTTGTTTGTCGTAATTGTCGATATGTATCTGGCCTTCGCCGGTCCAGCCGAAGGTCTCTCCGGGTATTTCAAAGCGGCTGAACTCATTGATTGCACGAGGGGTGGCTGTTTTCTTCATGACGGGGCTCCAATGGACTATTCACAGAGCCAGAGTTCACAATCGCCGTGATCCAGGGAACTGTCACATCTACCAGTTCAGACGGGTGGGCGCTTGCTCAAGCCAGGCTCTGCTCAGTCAACGGGTGCGCCGCCCTGCGCGCGGGCTCATAACCTCAAAGCTCGCGAGCTGGCGGAGGCGGGGGGAGTAAAGATTTTCCACTCATGGTCATGGGGTCGACGTGGGTTGGGGAGCTTTTCCAAAATCCAATACCTGTCCTTCATGACTTCGAACTGTGTGACAGTACCGACGGGGGCCTTCACGGGAACGTTCAAGCGTTTGGATAACTCTTCAGCGAAACCTGTACTGCCGGATTTACTACTGATCATTCTGATTTGGGTAGCGCTGGTTTTTTCCAGCATGGGCGCGATCAGTCCAACGAACGCTTCGGGTGAATAAGACTGCGCATTTTTCAATTCGCTTTTGAAGGTCACTCCACCTTTGTCGCCATGCCCAATGATGTTTAATCGGATTTCATTACTGCCCGCTGGTCGATCCAGGAAGTACTCATACTGGCCGTCTTCAGAGGGGGTAAAGGCAATACTGTTTTTAATTTTTTCAGGCTCGGGTAGATCCTTGAAATCCTTGTACTCACCCAGGGCGTTGAGTTCTTTCGAGGGGCTTTGAATTTCGGCAGGGGCCGCACTTGTTCGTTTCTTGGACGAGCCGAAGCGCTTGGGCCGGTAATCGACTTCGATCTCCTCCCAAAGAGGTTTTTTAATAGTGCCCCAGTTAACATTTACTTTTTTGCCACTCTGTTTTTCCACGTGGGTAAATATATCAACGTCTTTCAGTTGTTTGTTTAACTCCATCTCTGCCAATTCGATAATGTCGGCTTTAGAAAATCTTGGGTACTTTGCCTTGTATTTTGCAAGGGCAGTTTTGTAGATATCCTCAGGGTCTATGCCCGTACCAGATGTGTAACTCACGTCCACTGGGCCTTCATAACCTTTGACCGGCACGCCAGTCAGCGCGTGCAGTTGTGATGCCAGCGAGTTATCACCGCCCTTGGCGGAGTAACAGACCAGCAAACGCACTTCCGGGTAATTCCTGATGTCAATGCCACGGGCGAAAAGCTCATTATTGATGTCTTCAGCCGTAAAGACTTTGTCATTCTCCCCGACAATCAGCGCTCCTTGCTCACCTTCAGGCTTGGCCGCGTGACCGATGATATTCAAGCGTTTAACTTCCTCACCTTTACGATTGTAAGTATCTACATTGGTCTGGATCTCACCGTCCACAGGTGTGATCTTTTCCAGCGGGCCTCCCATTCGAAAGCGTTGTGGCGGCGGGGTAAGGCGTGCATCGCCGTCGATCAATACGCTGGTGTTGGTTGCCGACCTGTTTGAGGTGACGGCTGAAGGCTCCGACAATGAGCGCTCCTTGAACTGGGCGAGCAACGTCGTCAGGTTGACCAGCAGGTCCGTCAGGGCCGCCTCTTTATTTTGCGCGTCATCATCGAGCAGGACGCCCAGGTCATTGATTATGCCCTGGGACTGCATCATCAAGCCGAGCATGGCACCGGGCCCGCGCAATACTGGCAGGACAGAATTGAGCAACAGGAAACCGCCTTCCTTGAGGCTCGCCCAGCGGCTTTGTGCGTCGGATGTCGATTGCTGTCCGGCCAAGGTGATCAAGCTGCGGGCGTTGGCTTCGTACAGGTGGTTTATCAATGTTCCCGCCTGCAGCGTCTGTTGCAGGCGGGTATCCATGGCCAAGGGAATAGTTTTGTTCATCGGGACAGAGCCCAGGTTTAAACCGAATATCACCAGGTTTGGATGTTTGAAACCGTTGCCACTGTAGGTGTTGCGGGTCTGTTCGTCAGGCAACCAGGCGAGGATGTCGTTTTGCAGCTTGCCTTTGTTCTGTATGGCTTCCAGCAGCGCCTGGCGGGTTGGAAACTGCATCAACGACGCATCGCCCATCAGGGGGCGGTACAGGATGTGCGGGCCGTTCGTGCTGTCCTTGGGTTCGATCAGATAGGCGCCTTCGACCACATCGGTTTTCCCATTGGCCCGGTTATCGAACGCCAGCGGTCGGATCACGATTTCTTGGCCATCAACGATCCTGGGGCCAGGGCCTGGCTTGAATAGCTCCTGGACGTAGCGAAAACCTGTGGTGTTGAAACCGGACTCTGCCTTGATGCTCAGTTCCAGCGCCTTGAACTGCAGCTCCAGCGGTACCTGCTGAGCGAACAGTGCCTGGCGCCGGGCTTTTTCGGTTGGGTCGTCAAGCAGTTTTTTCCTCAGCAAGTCAGGGTAGGTTTTGCCGATATCAAGGTCGTCGACCAACTGCTTGAGTACGCCTTCTTTCTCTAGCTCCGGCACCCTGACTTTGAAGTCAGAGCCTTTATACTTGAGCCCTGTATTGTAAAAGACCTCAATCTGGCCGCTGGGTAATCCTGACAAGTTATTGAGGAGCATGTCTGTCAGGCTCATGGTTTGGCGGACGATTTCCCCGGCGGTACCCTGTGCCCCATAAGCGACTTTGAAGACCACCTCGAGTTTAGCCGCGGGGTGCGCCGTGAGTTTTTTGCTTCTGGGCAAAAAGTCGAATTGCTGCTGGGCGAACGTGTGGATGTCCTTGATATCGCTGTTGTAGCTGCGGCCTTCGTTCAGTTGGTTGAAGCTGGCCAGTCCCAGGCTGAGTTCATGCATGATGAAACGCTCGGCCTCGCCTGCGTTGCTCATCCAGTCGGGCAGTGTGGGCGGCTCCTGCACCGAACTGTCCGGGCCACGTGGGGAGGCAGGGGAAATCAGACTGCTGCCGAGATGCCGATTGATGAGGACGTCGGCTTGGCCATCGAACAGGTTGCCGGTCATCTCTTCCTTTGGACCGCCGAGGCTTTCGAGCTCATCCCAACTGTTGAATGGAGTGATTTTGCCGCTGGGCTCCACCAGCAGCAGGATGTCGCGATTGGCTTGCGCCAGGTAGCGATGAACCACCATGTTCGGTGTGGCGTCGGCCAGGCTGTAGACGGTGGCGCCCGATGAGTTGGGGTCAAGTGGGGCGGGGCGCGTGGCGCCTTCGGGATGCCTCACGACCATGTCGATGGTCTTGCGCTGTTCATCATCCAGGCCGGATTGTTTAAGGCTGGCCAGTTGCAGGTTGCTTTTCAGAATGCGGCTGACCAACGTCCGGTGACTGCCGCTGAAAACGGCACCGGTATCAATGCCCGTGTTGAACGCAGGTTTGGCCCAGTACTCACGCAAATTTGCCTCATAGGCCTGGTTCAGTCGGTCTGGCAGCGCACCCATGACGCCGCTCAGAGCTGAAAAGTCGAGGTCTAGCGGAGTGTCGGCAGCGGTGCCTGTGCGTGCCAGTCGATCGGGACGCGTGTCAAACGCCCTGGCGGAATCGAGGAAGTCTGGGGCGTCACCGCCAGTCAGGTAGTCGAAGGCAAGTGCCATCAATTGTGTGCGCTTGGGTTTGGAGGGATTGTCCGGATCGGGCGTTTCAATGGCAATCTGGTTGATGTCGAAATCCAGCCCTGGAGAGGCTTCCTTCAGCCTGTCGCTGAGCACTCGAGCGACCACCGAGTAAACGTTGGGCTCACCGGCAAACTGGCGACGGGCAATATCTGCGACGGGGTCAGTGGTGGCGCTCGAGGTTCCGATCGGTGTGGTGGCCGGTTCTGCGCTGCCGGGCGGCGCCGGCGGCTGCACGACGTCCGGGCGTTGTGCCTGGGGGAACTTGCCAGGCTCAAGCATGACCTGCAGCGCAAGGTTCTGTATGGCTTCATCCCGCATATGCCTGACGTGCTGAACGTCCTGTCGGTGGGGCCGCGCAGCATTGCCTTCAGGAGCAAGTAGCGATGGGAATGTCTTGATATCCTGCAACACCCGGATTTGCTCGAGTGCCTCGGCCTTCGTCGTCGGAACCCTCATGGCGTAAAAAGCACCGACGGCATGGGTGGTGGCGGTGTGTTCGCCGATATACACAATCGGGACGTTGTTCGTAGAGAGTTTGCGCACAACCTCGAAGACGTTGACAGCGGCTTCCTCGAAGCCATCGTCGTATTTGGAAAAACTGCTGCGTTTGCCGTTAATGGTGCCATCCAGAAATCCGGAAGGCGTTAGTTTCAGGTTTGAAAGGTTGATGTTGTTATTCTTCGCAAACGTCGCGAATGGCTCGTTTTTGAGTGCGTGCGTCAGCTGTGACCAAAGCTGCCCGAATGTTGAGTGAGTTGGAATGTCATGGACTGTGCCGAAGGAAGACGGCATGTAACGGCTGGTAGCGTGTACATTGACCTCCTCCATCAAAGCGGTGGCGAGTTTATCTGCCATGTCCGCGTCAGCCTGACTCACCAACGGCTCGGCTGTTTTTCGGCCGTCCAGGGTCACTACACCGGCCGATGGGCTGCGTGGGGTCCGAATCAGGCTGGTTTGTGCGTCCACTGTTGCAGGGGATGGAGGCAAATTTCGGGGCGGGGTGGGTAAGGGCGAGTGCGTTGCAATAATGCTCATGGGGGCCTCATGGGTACGATAAGAAAGCGCGTGGTCGAGTTGTCTGGCAGCAACTGACTTGTAGCTTTTTGGTCATACACAGGGAGGCGTTCCGCCCCAGCTATTACGGGATGTGATCGGGACAGGCGTGAGAGCGTTCGCCAGATGGCCAGCTTGCGGTTTTTTAACTGAAGTGCGAGGTGTCTACAGGCATCAGGTTCTGCTCCGTCAACCGCTGCATCGCCAACCGCCGATAGTGGGAAGGGGTCATGCCCTTGAGTTGCTGAAAGCGCCGGTTGAAGTTGGAGATATTGTTGAAGCCGGACTCAAAGCACACATCCGTGACGGCCTTGTCACCGTCCGCGAGTAATTCGCAGGACTTGCTGATGCGCAGCCGGTTGACGAATTCGATAAAGGTGCGACCGGTCGCCTGCTTGAACACCCGCGAGAAGTAGGTCGGCTTCATCCCCAGGTATTGCGCCACTTCTTCCAGCGGCAGCTCGCGGGCGTAATGTGCAAAGATGTAATCCACTGCCCGGTTGGTGCGGTCTATGCTGTGCTCGTCGGCCAATTGCGGCGTGGTTACGCCGGACAGCAATTGGTAGTCCTCGCACACGCTCAACACGTCCAGCAAGATAAAAAACTGCCCCAGGCGCGCCATGCCCTTGGCGTCCTCGATGTGTTGCATCAAGGTCATGGCCTGGGTGATGGTTTTTTTGCAGCGAAATTCGATGCCGTACTGCGCGCGCTCCAGCAGCGGTGCGAGGTTCTTGAGTTCAGCAAAAATATGGCTGCCGCTCTCGAACAGGTCATCGGTGAAGTTCACCAGCATGTCACGCTTGGGCACCACTTCGTCTTCTTCCACCTGGCTGATCCAGTTATGGGGCAGGTTGGGGCCGGTGAGGAACAGGCTTTCGGGGTAGAAGTTGCCGATGTAGTCACCGATAAACACCTTGCCGGAGCTGGCGACGATCAGGTGCAGCTCGTATTCCTTGTGGAAGTGCCAGCGCACCAGCGGGCAGGGGAAGCCGTGTTGGCGATAGATGATGGACAGGCCGTTGTGGTCGTCCATCAACTCGTATGAAGGGTCGGTGATGCGCGTTGCTCGGGTCATGCTGCCGTCGCTTTATTGTGATCGCTGCGTAGGATAATGCCCCGTCACGCACGTCCTCGCCAGCAGCAGTGTTTACAGGGTGCGGTTTTTCGCCTCGATCCACTGGGACATGTATTGGGTACTTTTATGCGCGTGGTGGCGCAGCATGCTGCCGGTGAAGTTGTCCCGGCGATGGGCAGCGAGGTCGCGGCGACAGCGTTCCAGGCATTCCACCAAGGCGGCCCCGTGGATGTTCTGGTCATAGCGCCGGGCCAGCAGTTGGCGCCCGTGTTCCTGGGCCCGGGTCCAGCGCTCACGGTCCTGATAAAGGGCCACGGCAGCGGCAGCCAGGGCCGGCGCATCCTGTGCAATCACGCCGGGCCAGGGCTGGTCATCGCCCATGGCCTCGGCGCCGATTGGGGTCGTGACACTGGGCGTGCCGCACAGCATGGCGTCGACCAACTTGCCCTTGATGCCCGCGCCAAAGCGCAACGGTGCCAGGCAGATGCGCGCGGCGGTCATGACTTGCAGCGCATCTTCGGCCCAGTTCATTACATGGAAACCCTGGGCCTGATTGTGCAGGGCGGTGGCCTTGGGCGGGGTGTAGGCGCCGTAGATATGCAATTGGGCGCCTGGCAGTTGTTGGCGGATCAGTGGCCACAGGCGGTGCTTCATCCACAGCACCGCATCCCAATTGGGCGCGTGGCGGAAGTTACCGATGCTGAGGAAATGCGCACGGTCGTCAAAGGGCGCAAATGCGTCGGTGGGCGGTTGCAGCATCAAGGGGCACCAGTGGAGCAGGGCGGCAGGCACCTTGAACTGTTCGGTGAGCAGGCGGATTTCCACGTCGGAGATCATCAAGCTGATGTCACAGCGGTAAATGGCGGCGATTTCGCGTTTGGCCAGGTCGGTGTCGGCCATGCGTTGGAACTCGTCTTCCAGCGCCGGCGCGAACAGGGCGCTGAAGTCGTCGCTGTCGGGTTGGGCTTTCACCTGCTCTTTGAGCCGCTGGTGACGGGCGTCGCGCAGGCTTTGCAGGTCGGAGGTTTCCAGCACGCGAAGGGCGTCGGGGCAGCATTGTTCTACGCGCCAGCCGAATTGCTCCTCCATCATGAAACGGTCGAACAGCACGATATCCGGGGCCAGTTCGCGAATAAAGTCGTCGAAACTGCTGTTATTCAGTTCGATGGTGCGTTCGGCGATCCCTAGTGCCGGCAAGTCGGCCTTGTGCTCGCCAATGGTGGCCGGGCTGCTGAAGGTAATGTCCCAACCTTGCGTAAGAAAACTCTCAAGAATTTGCATCATATGCCCGCCCGCGGCCGAGGAGCGGGGCTCCGGCCAGACGTAACCAATGACCAGGACTTTGGTGACAGGCTGATTCATCGGCAAAGGTTTCCTTGAAGGGCGGGCGAAAAGCGCGCAATTAAACCACAACCTGACGACATGACAATTTGTGTCTGGCGGTAGGTAGCGTCGGCACTTTGTGGTTAACTTCCGCCTCTCGAATTTGTTTAACCAAAAACCAGCATAAGGATTCCGTTCATGGCTCAAGTCACCCTTAAAGGCAACCCGGTCCAGGTTGAAGGCGAACTGCCGAAAGTCGGCGCCAAAGCTGCAGACTTCACCCTGACCGCCGGCGACCTGTCCAACGCCACCCTGGCTACCTTTGCCGGCAAGCGCAAAGTGCTGAACATCTTCCCAAGCGTTGATACCCCAACCTGCGCCACTTCCGTGCGCAAGTTCAATGCCCAGGCCAACGATGTGGCCAACACCGTGGTCCTGTGCATCTCCTCCGACCTGCCATTCGCCCAAGCGCGTTTCTGTGGCTCCGAAGGCCTGGAAAACGTTAAGAACCTGTCGGATTTCCGCAATGCCGACTTCGCCGTTGACTATGGTGTTTCCATCGCTGACGGCCCGCTGCAGGGCCTGACCGCTCGCGCTGTCGTGGTGCTGGATGAAAACGACAACGTGCTGCACAGCGAGTTGGTCAAGGAAATTGCTGAAGAGCCAAACTACGACGCCGCCCTGGCTGTGTTGAAGTAACTGTTTCTACGTATGACTGTCGTTTGGCAGTAACACGTATGATGCATGATTGCGGCCTGGCCTAGTCCAGGCCGTTTTTATTTGAGCGTCAGCGGTTTAGCGAAATAGCCGGTGGACTAAGATCAGAAGTTAAACGTTGTAAGCCCAAAGTAAATAGCCGGTAAAGGTGCTTTTCTTAAGGCCCCCCAGTGCTTATCTTTCAGCCTCCCAAAGTAGAAGCTCTCGCGCCCAATGGTTGATCACTCCATGCAATCCTCCCCCCGCAACTCCCGCCGCTGGCTGTTTGGCCTGCTCGTGCTGCTGGTTATCGCCGGCCTGTGCTGGAAATTCTGGCCCAGCGGCGCGGCCCATAAAGACGCTCCGGCCGGGCACACGGGTAAAACCGGCATGGCGCGCCCGGGCTTCGGCGGGTCCACTGGCCCAGTGCCGGTGCGCGTGGCCCCTGCAGTGCTGGGTGAGTTCCCGGTGTACTACAAGGCGCTGGGCACGGTCACGGCGCTGAACACCATTAATGTGCGCAGCCGGGTGGGCGGCGAGTTGGTCAAGATCGCCTTCGAGGAAGGGCAAATGGTCAAGGCCGGCGACCTGCTGGCAGAAATCGACCCGCGCAGCTACCAGAACGCCTTGCTCCAGGCCCAGGGCACCTTGCTGCAGAACCAGGCCCAGTTGAAGAACGCCCAGGTCGATGTACAGCGTTATCGCGACCTGTACGCCCAGGACAGTATCGCCAAGCAAACCCTGGACACCGCCGAAGCGCTGGTGTTGCAGTACCAGGGCACGGTCAAGACCAACCAGGGCGCGGTGGACGACGCAAAGCTCAACCTGGAATTCACCAAAATCCGCGCGCCCATCAGCGGCCGGGTCGGTTTGCGCCAGCTTGACGTCGGCAACCTCGTCGCCGCCAACGACACCACCGCCCTGGCGGTAATCACCCAGACCCAGCCAATCAGCGTGGCCTTCACCCTGCCGGAAAATACCTTGGAAACCGTGCTGGCTCGTTACCACGCCGGTAACAAGTTGCCCGTGGAAGCCTGGGACCGTGGCGACGTGAAAAAGCAGGCAGTCGGTGTACTGCAAAGCCTGGACAACCAGATTGACGTCACCACCGGCACACTGAAATTCAAGGCGCGTTTCGATAACAAGGACCAGGCGCTGTTCCCCAACCAGTTCGTCAATGTGCACCTGCTGGCTGATACCTTGAAGAACGTGGTGCTGGCGCCATCTGCGGCGATCCAGTTCGGCAACAATGGCACCTTTGTCTACAAGCTCGACGGCGACAAGAAGGTCAAGGTCCAGCCCTTGGTGGTAGGTGACACCGATGGCGAAAACACCGTGATCAAGGACGGCCTGGTCGCTGGCGACCGCGTGGTGCTGGAAGGCACCGACCGCCTCAAGGACGGCAGCGAGATCGAAGTGGTCAACGCCAGCAGCGAGGTGCCGACCACGCCGACCGAGCACCTGCAAGGCAAGCCCGCAGCGAAAGGGGAGACCGGGGCTGACGCCGGCAAGGCGCAAAAGGTCGGTTCATGAACCTGTCGCGCCTGTTCATCCTTCGCCCGGTCGCCACCACGCTGAGCATGCTGGCCATTGTCCTGGCCGGCATCATTTCGTACCGCCTGCTGCCGGTGTCGGCGTTGCCCCAGGTGGATTACCCGACTATCCGGGTGATGACCCTGTACCCCGGCGCCAGCCCCGATGTGATGACCAGCGCGGTCACCGCACCGCTGGAGCGCCAGTTCGGGCAGATGCCCGGGCTGACCCAGATGGCCTCTACCAGCTCCGGCGGCGCCTCGGTGCTGACCCTGCGTTTCAACCTCGACATCAATATGGATGTGGCCGAGCAACAGGTGCAGGCCGCGATCAACGCCGCCACCAACCTGTTGCCCAAGGATCTGCCGGCGCCGCCGGTGTACAACAAGGTCAACCCGGCGGATACCCCGGTGCTGACCCTGGCAATCACCTCCAAGACCATGTTGCTGCCCAAGCTCAATGATTTGGTCGACACACGCATGGCGCAGAAAATCGCGCAGATCAGCGGTGTCGGCATGGTCAGCATCGCCGGTGGCCAGCGCCAGGCCGTGCGTATCAAGGTCAACCCCGAGGCCCTGGCGGCCAATGGCTTGAACCTCTCGGACGTACGCGCCCTGATCGCCGCCTCCAACGTCAACCAGCCCAAAGGTAACTTTGACGGCCCCACCCGCGTTTCGATGCTCGACGCCAACGACCAACTGGTCTCGCCCGAGCAATACGCCGAACTGATCCTGGCCTACAACAATGGCGCTCCGCTGCGGCTCAAGGATGTCGCGCAGATCGTCGACGGCGCCGAAAACGAGCGCCTTGCCGCCTGGGCCAACGAGAACCAGGCCGTGTTGCTCAATATCCAGCGCCAGCCGGGCGCCAACGTGATCGAGGTGGTAGACCGTATCAAGGCCCTGCTGCCGAGCATCACCGACAACCTGCCGGCCGGCCTGGACGTGACGGTGCTCACCGACCGCACCCAGACCATCCGCGCTTCGGTCAAAGACGTGCAACACGAGCTTCTGATCGCCATTGCTCTGGTGGTCATGGTGACGTTCCTGTTCCTGCGCCGGGTCAGCGCCACGATCATTCCGTCCATCGCCGTGCCGCTGTCCCTGGTGGGCACCTTTGGTGTGATGTACCTGGCCGGATTCTCCATCAATAACCTGACGCTGATGGCCCTGACCATCGCCACCGGGTTTGTGGTGGACGACGCCATCGTGATGCTGGAGAACATTTCGCGCTATATCGAGGAAGGCGAGACGCCGATGGCGGCCGCGCTCAAGGGCGCCAAGCAGATCGGTTTCACCCTGGTGTCCCTCACGCTGTCGTTGATCGCGGTATTGATCCCGTTGCTGTTCATGGCCGACGTGGTCGGGCGGCTGTTCCGTGAGTTTGCCATCACCCTGGCAGTGGCGATCTTGATTTCCCTGGTAGTGTCCCTGACCCTCACGCCCATGATGTGCGCGCGCCTGCTCAAGCGCGAACCCAAGGAAGAAGAGCAGGGCCGCTTCTACAAAGCCAGCGGCGCCTGGATTGATTGGCTGATCGAAGCCTACGGCCGCAAGTTGCAGTGGGTGCTCAAGCACCAGCCGCTGACGTTGCTGGTGGCGATCGCCACCCTGGGGCTTACGGTGGTGCTGTACCTGGTGGTGCCCAAGGGTTTTTTTCCGGTGCAGGACACCGGGGTGATCCAGGGTATTTCCGAGGCGCCGCAGTCGATTTCCTTTGCGGCCATGAGCCAGCGCCAGCAGGAACTGGCGAAGATCATTCTCGCCGACCCTGCGGTCGAGAGCCTGTCGTCCTACATTGGCGTGGATGGCGATAACGCCACCCTCAACAGCGGCCGCTTGCTCATCAACCTCAAGGCTCACGGCCAGCGCGACTTGAGCGCAGCCGAGGTCATCACCCGCCTGCAACCGCAGATCGACAAGCTGGTGGGTATCCGCCTGTTCATGCAACCGGTGCAGGACCTCACCATCGAGGACAGGGTCAGCCGTACCCAGTACCAGTTCAGCATGTCCTCCCCGGACGCCGAGTTGTTGGCGTTATGGAGCGGCAAGCTGGTACACGCCCTCAGCCAGTTGCCGGAACTCACCGACGTGGCCAGTGACCTGCAGGACAAAGGCTTGCAGGTGTACCTGGTGATCGACCGCGACGCGGCCTCGCGCCTGGGCGTAAGTGTCTCGACCATCACCGATGCGCTGTATGACGCCTTCGGCCAGCGCCAGATCTCCACCATCTACACCCAGGCCAGCCAGTATCGAGTGGTGTTGCAGGCCCAGTCCGGCGAAACCCTCGGCCCGGCGGCCCTCAACCAGATCCATGTGAAAACCACTGACGGTGGTCAGGTACGGCTGTCGAGCCTGGCCCATGTGGAACAGCGCCAGGCGCAATTGGCAATTGCCCATATCGGCCAGTTCCCAGCGGTGATGATGTCGTTCAACCTGGCGCCCGGCGTAGCGCTGGGCAAAGGCGTGGAACTGATCAACCAGACCCAGAAGGACATCGGCATGCCGGTGGGCGTGCAAACCCAGTTCCAGGGCGCGGCCCAGGCGTTCGAAGCCTCGTTGTCGAGCACCTTGCTGTTGATCCTGGCGGCGGTGGTCACCATGTACATCGTGCTCGGTGTGCTCTATGAGAGCTACATCCACCCGATCACTATCCTATCGACCTTGCCGTCGGCGGCGGTGGGGGCCTTGCTGGCGTTGCTGCTCAGTGGCAATGACCTGGGCATGATCGCGATCATTGGCATCATCCTGCTGATCGGTATCGTGAAAAAGAACGCGATCATGATGATCGACTTCGCCCTCGACGCCGAACGCAACCAGGGCCTGGACCCGCAGACCGCGATCTACCAGGCCGCGCTGTTGCGCTTCCGGCCCATCCTGATGACGACCCTGGCTGCCTTGTTCGGCGCGGTGCCTTTGATGCTAGCGAGCGGCTCCGGCGCCGAACTGCGCCAGCCCCTGGGCCTGGTGATGGTCGGCGGGTTGCTGGTGAGCCAGGTGTTGACGCTGTTCACCACACCGGTGATCTACCTGTACTTCGATCGTCTTGGCCGGCGCTGGCGCAAAGAGCCACAACGCCTGGAGCCGGTTGAGCCATGAACCTGTCCGGACCTTTCATCCGCCGGCCGGTCGCGACCATGCTGCTGAGCCTGGCGATCATGTTGCTCGGTGGCGTCAGCTTCAATTTGTTGCCGGTGTCGCCATTGCCGCAGATCGACTTTCCGGTGATCGTGGTGTCGGCCAGCTTGCCCGGCGCCAGCCCCGAGGTGATGGCGTCTACGGTGGCCACGCCGCTGGAGCGTTCATTCGGCGCGATTGCCGGTATCACCACCATGAGCAGCTCGTCGAGCCAGGGCTCTACCCGGGTGATTCTGGCGTTCGATTCCGACCGCGATATCAACGGGGCGGCGCGGGAAGTGCAGGCGGCCATCAACGCGTCGCGCAACCTGCTGCCCAGTGGCATGCGCAGCATGCCCACCTACAAGAAGATCAACCCGTCCCAGGCGCCGATCATGGTGCTGTCGCTGACCTCCGACGTGTTGCAGAAGGGTCAGTTGTACGACCTGGCCTCGACCATTCTGTCCCAGAGCCTGTCCCAGGTGCCGGGTGTGGGCGAAGTGCAGATCGGCGGCAGTTCGCTGCCGGCGGTGCGCATCGAACTGGAACCCAAGGCCCTCGATCAGTACGGCGTCGCCCTGGACGATGTGCGCAACACCATCGCCAATGCCAACCAGCGCCGGCCCAAAGGCTCACTGGAAGACAGCGAGCGCAACTGGCAGATCCAGGCCAACGACCAGTTGGAGAAAGCCAAGGACTATGAGCCCCTGCTGATTCGCTACCAGGACGGCGCCGCCCTGCGCCTCAAGGACGTGGCGAAGATCACTGATGGCGTGGAAGACCGCTACAATAGCGGCTTCTTCAACAATGATTCGGCGGTGTTGCTGGTGATCAACCGCCAGTCCGGCGCCAACATCATCGAAACCGTGCGGCAGATCAAGGCCCAGTTGCCGGCGTTGCAGGCGGTGTTGCCGTCCAGCGTCAAGCTCAGCCTGGCCATGGACCGCTCGCCAGTGATCACTGCCACCCTGCATGAGGCGGAAATGACCCTGCTGATTGCCGTGGGGCTGGTGATCCTGGTGGTGTACCTGTTCTTGGGTAACTTCCGTGCTTCGCTGATCCCGACCCTGGCGGTGCCGGTATCGCTGGTGGGCACCTTCGCGGTGATGTACCTGTACGGGTTTTCTCTGAACAACTTCTCGCTGATGGCGCTGATCCTCGCCACCGGTTTGGTCGTGGACGATGCCATCGTGGTGCTGGAGAACATTTCCCGGCACATCGACGACGGCGTGCCACCGATGAAAGCCGCCTACCTGGGCGCCCAGGAAGTGGGCTTTACCTTGCTGTCGATGAACGTGTCGCTGGTGGCGGTGTTCCTGTCGATCCTGTTCATGGGCGGCATTGTTACCAACCTGTTCCGCGAGTTTTCCATCACCTTGTCGGCGGCGATCATCGTCTCGCTGATTGTCTCGCTGACCTTGACACCCATGCTGTGCGCTCGCTGGTTGAAGCCGCATGTGAAGGACCGGCAGACCGGTTTGCAGCGCTGGAGCCAGAAGATCAACGAGCGCATGGTCGCCGGCTACGCCACCAGCCTGGATTGGGTGCTGCGCCATCGGCGCCTGACCTTGCTCAGCCTGTTCGTCACCGTGGGCGTGAATATCGCGCTGTACGTGGTGGTGCCCAAAACCTTCATGCCCCAGCAGGACACCGGCCAGTTGATCGGCTTCGTGCGCGGTGACGATGGCCTGTCGTTCAGCGTCATGCAGCCGAAGATGGAGATCTTTCGCCAGGCGGTGCTCAAGGACCCGGCGGTGCTCAGTGTGGCCGGCTTTATCGGTGGCAACCAAGGCACTAACAACGCAGTGATGCTGGTGCGCCTCAAGCCGCTTGGCGAACGCAAGATCTCCGCCCAGGCGGTGATCGAGCGCCTGCGCAAGGAGGTGCCGCTGGTGCCGGGCGGGCGCTTGTTCCTTATGGCCGACCAGGACCTGCAGTTCGGGGGCGGCCGCGACCAGACCAGCGCGCAATATTCCTACATCCTGCAAAGCGGCGACCTGGCCGCGTTGCGCCTGTGGTACCCGAAAGTCGTGGCGGCGATGCGTGAGTTGCCGGAGCTGACCGCCATCGACGCCCGCGAAGGCCGCGGCGCGGCCCAGGTGACGTTGATTGTCGACCGCGACCAGGCCAAGCGCCTGGGCATCGACATGGACATGGTCACGGCGGTGCTCAACAACGCCTACAGCCAACGGCAGATTTCCACCATTTACGACAGCCTCAACCAGTACCAGGTGGTGATGGAGGTCAACCCCAAATACGCCCAGGACCCGATCACCCTCAACCAGGTGCAGGTGATCACGGCCGACGGCGCACGGGTGCCGTTGTCGACCATTGCCCACTATGAGAACAGCCTGGCCGACGACCGCGTCAGCCATGAAGGCCAGTTCGCTTCGGAGAATATCGCCTTCGACATGGCGCCCGGGGTCACGGTGGAGCAGGGCACGGCGGCTATCGAGCGTGCGATTGCCAAAGTCGGGTTGCCCGAGGATGTGATCGCCAAGATGGCCGGCACTGCCGATGCGTTCGCCGCGACCCAGAAAGGCCAGCCGTTCATGATTCTCGGCGCGCTGGTGGCGGTGTACCTGGTGCTGGGTATCTTGTATGAAAGCTACATCCACCCGCTGACCATCCTGTCTACGCTGCCGTCGGCCGGTGTCGGTGCGTTGTTGGCGATCTACCTGCTCGGGGGCGAGTTCAGCCTGATCTCGCTGCTGGGTTTGTTCCTGTTGATCGGCGTGGTGAAGAAGAACGCGATCCTGATGATCGACCTGGCGCTGCAATTGGAGCGCAACGATGGCATGAGCCCGCTGGAGTCGATCCGCAGCGCCTGCCTGTTGCGCCTGCGGCCGATCCTGATGACCACCCTGGCCGCGATCCTCGGTGCCTTGCCGTTGCTGCTCGGCAGTGGTGATGGTGCGGAAATGCGCCACCCGTTGGGCCTGACCATTATTGGCGGCCTGGTGTTCAGCCAGGTCCTGACCCTTTACACCACCCCGGTGGTTTACCTTTACCTGGACCGCGCGCGCCATCGCTTCAACGCCTGGCGCGGCGTGCGTACCGATGCTGCCCTGGACACTGCGCTATGACCGACTCAACCCAATCCCTCGTAGCTGCGGGCCTGCTGTGGCGAGGTAGCTTGCTTCCGCTGGGCTGCGAAGCGGCCCCCAAAAAGCCTGGGAGTGCTTCGCCCTCCAGCGCAAGCAATCTCCCTCGCCACAATAAAGCTGGCGGCAATGGCATGAAGTTATTGGCCGTGATGATGTGTGGTGTGTTGCTCAGCGCCTGCGCCATCGGCCCTGACTACAAACGCCCGGACGTCATCGAGCCGGTGCAGTTCAAGGAGGCCCAAGGCTGGCGCCAGGCTAACCCGAGCGACTCCCTGGCGCGTGGCGCCTGGTGGGAGCTGTACGGTGACCGACAACTCAATGACCTGGTGGTGCGCCTTAACACGTCCAACCAGACCGTCGCCCAGGCCGAGGCGCGTTTTCGCCAGGCACAGGCGCTGGTACGCAGCTCACGGGGGGCCTTTTACCCCAGCGTTGACCTGAGCGTCGGCAAGACCCGCGCCAGCCAGGGCACCGGCAGCAGCAGTGCCAGCCTCAGCAGTTCCAGCAGCGGTATCCGCGACACCCTCAACGCCCAGTTGGGCGTGAGTTGGGAAGCCGATATCTGGGGCAAGTTGCGCCGAGGCCTGGAGGCCAACGAAGCCAGCGCCGAGGCGAGCTCGGCCGACTTGGCCGCGATGCGCCTGAGCCAACAGTCCGAACTGGTGCAAAGCTACCTGCAACTGCGGGTCATGGACGAGCAGACGCGTTTGCTGCAAGCCACGCTGGACACCTACCAGCGCTCATTGAAAATGACCGAAAACCAATACCGTGCCGGTGTGGCTGGCAAGGATGCCATCGCCCAGGCGCAAACCCAGCTCAAGACCACTCAGGCCAGCCTGATCGATCTGATCTGGCAGCGTGCCCAATTGGAAAACGCCATCGCCGTACTGATCGGTGAGGCGCCAGCCAACTTCAACTTGGCGGTGAGTAAAGACATCCCGGCCCTGCCGCAGATACCGGTGAGCCTGCCGTCCCAGTTGCTGGAGCGTCGCCCCGATATCGCCTCGGCCGAGCGCTCGGTCATCGCCGCCAACGCCAATATTGGCGTGGCCAAGGCTGCCTATTACCCCGACCTGACCTTGAGCTTGGCGGGGGGCTACTCCAGCAGCACCTATGAAGATTGGATCAGCCTGCCAAACCGCTTCTGGTCGGTAGGGCCGAAACTGGCGATGACCCTGTTCGATGGCGGCCAGCGCTCGGCGGAAGTCGACCGCACCGTGGCCAGCTATGACGAGACCGTGGCCAAATACCGCCAGACCGTACTGGACGGTTTCCGTGAGGTGGAAAACTACATGGTCCAGCTCAAGGTGCTCGCCGATGAGGCGGTGGTTAGCAATGAAGCACTGGAAGCCGCGCGTGAATCCTTGCGCTTGACCGAAAACCAGTACAAGGCCGGGTTGATTGCCTATCTGGATGTGGTCACGGTGCAGGCGACGGCATTGAGCAACGAGCGCACGGTATTGACCTTGCTGCAGTCGCGGCTGGTGGCCAGTGTGCAGTTGATCGCAGCATTGGGCGGAGGCTGGGATGGCCAGACCTCCCTGGCCGAAAAGGAGTAACCGGATACGCCGCGCATCCTGTGGGTGCAAGATCAAATGTGTGGGCTTGCCCCAATGCCAGTCAGTCAAGCACAGCACCCTGGGGGGAGCTGGCTTGCCTGCGAAAGCGTTAGTGCAGTAGCAGATGCGGTGACTGACACACCGCCTTCGCGGGCAAGCCCGCTCCCACAGGAAATCTGCGCAAGCCCCGCACATTTTGATGTCCATGATGTGGTTGAAAACAGCCAGATAAAGCCAGCCGATTGACGCCAGAAATTGCGTGATGGCCAATGGATTAATTAATCACCTGTCCTGTATTCATACTCGCTACAATCGCCCGATTTGCCACCCGGCACGGGCTTTTGCGTCGGTCGCCTGCGAGACGTCCCATGCTGATCGGTAGCTATTCAACCTCCCTTGTCGTGATTTCCCTGTGCGTGGCCATCCTGGCGTCCTACACCGCCTTGGACCTGGCCGGGCGTATCGCGACCGCCAAGGGGCGTGCCGTTTACCTGTGGATCACGGGTGGCGCAGTGGCGATGGGCGTCGGCATCTGGTCCATGCACTTTATCGGGATGTTGGCCCTGCGCCTGCCGTTTGCCCTTGGGTTTGAGGTAGGCATTACCCTGTTGTCGCTGTTGATCGCCGTGCTATCCAGTGGCTTCGCGTTATGGCTGGTCAGCCAGCCACGCTTGCCGGCCTGGCAACTGGCGTTTGGCGCACTGGTGATGGGGGCCGGTAT
Organism: Pseudomonas sp. DWP2-2; assembly: GCF_049897065.1. Lineage (NCBI taxonomy): Bacteria > Pseudomonadati > Pseudomonadota > Gammaproteobacteria > Pseudomonadales > Pseudomonadaceae > Pseudomonas > Pseudomonas sp. DWP2-2. The sequence goes on from NZ_JAFCVN010000011.1 coordinate 146,735, forward strand.
CGCCAGCATGCATTACACCGGCATGGCCGCGATGCGCATGACGCCGGGCATCGACTACGACCCGGCCTTGTTCGGCGCTTCGTTGTTGATCGCGGTGGTGGCTTCCGGCGCCGCGCTGTGGATCGCCTTCAACCTGCGGCGCAACACACCTTATGTGCGTCTGGCTCGGGGCGGCGCAGCCGTGGTGATGGGCGTGGCCATCGTTGGGATGCACTACACCGGGATGGCTGCGGCGCGCTTTGCCGATGACAGCTTCTGCGGTGCCGCACTGACGGGCCTGAGCGGCAAGGGCCTGGATAACCTGGTCTTGGTCACTTCGCTGGCGGTATTGGTCATTGCGCTGTTGACGTCGGTGCTGGATGCGCGCCTGGAAGCGCGCACCGCCGTACTCGCCGATTCCCTGACCCTGGCCAACCAGGAACTCACCCACCTGGCCCTGCATGACATGCTCACCGGCCTGCCCAATCGCACCTTGCTGGCAGATCGCATACAACAAGGCATCCAGGCGGTGCACGAGCGGGGCGGTTGCTTTGCCTTGATGTTTATCGACCTGGATGGTTTCAAACCGGTCAACGATGCCTTTGGTCATCACCTGGGCGACCAGTTGCTGCGCGAAGTTGGCTTGCGCCTGCGCGAGGACTTGCGCAGCCAGGATACCTTGGCCCGCATCGGCGGCGATGAGTTCGTGTTGCTGGTGCAACTCACCCAGCCCGATGATGCGATGGGCTTGGCCGAGCGCCAGGTGGGCCTGATCAACCGCACGTTCACGGTGGCCGAGCATGAGTTGCAGATCTCGGCCAGCATCGGCATCGCCATGTTCCCGGGCAACGGTAGCAACCCCCAGGAACTGCTGATGAACGCCGACGCGGCGATGTATCACGCCAAGGGCATGGGCAAGAATGGCTACAGCTTCTTCGATGTGTCGATGAACACCAATGCGCGCAAACAACTGCAATTGCTGCAGGACCTGCGCATTGCCCTTGAGCAGGGGCAATTTCGTTTGCATTACCAACCCAAGTTCGACGCCGTCAGTGGTCTTGCCGTGGGGGCCGAGGCGCTGTTGCGCTGGGAGCATCCGCATCAGGGCTTGCTGATGCCCGCTACGTTTATTGCACTGGCGGAGAAAACCGGGCTGATCATTCCCATCGGCGAATGGGTGCTCGATGAAGCTTGTCGCCAGATGAGTCAGTGGTACGCACAGGGTTATGAGCACTGGCGCATTGCCGTGAACCTCTCGGCGTTGCAGTTCTGCCACGCCGGGTTGGTCAACAGCGTAGCGGCTGCACTGGAACGGTACCAATTGCCGGCCAACAGCCTCACGCTGGAAATCACCGAGACCACCGCCATGAGCGATGCCGATGCGAGCATGACGGTATTGCAGCAACTGTCGGACATGGGGGTTGACCTGTCCATCGATGACTTTGGCACCGGTTACTCCAGCCTGATGTACCTCAAGCGCCTGCCGGCCAACGAGCTGAAGATCGATCGCGGTTTTGTGCGTGACCTGGAACACGACAGCGATGACGCGGCCATCGTCTCGGCCATCGTGGCCCTCGGCCAGGCCCTGGGCCTGCGGATCGTCGCCGAGGGGGTGGAAACCGATGTGCAGCAGCACTTCCTCACCCGCCTGGGGTGTGACTCCTTGCAAGGCTACTTATTGGGGCATCCATTGCCGGCCGATAGCTTCATGGCGAATATCCGGGGCGCCGAACAGCCGGCGCCTGACAAAAGCAGTCAGTGACGGGTATTCTTGGATCCAACCCTGAACATCCGGTTGAATCGGGAGGCCGCAGCCATGGACAAAGTCGTCATCATCACGGGGGGCAGTCGTGGCATTGGCGCCCAAACGGCATTGCTCGCCGCTCGCCAAGGCTATCGCATCTGCATCAACTACCAGTCTGATGAAGACGCTGCCCTGCGTGTACTGGATCAGGTTCGCGCGCTGGGTGCCCAGGCGATTGCCGTGCGGGCCGATGTCAGCAGCGAGGATGAAGTGATCGCTCTGTTCAATCGCGTTGATACGGAACTGGGCCGGGTCACCGCGCTGGTGAATAACGCCGGCACCGTGGGGCATAAGTCGCGGGTCGATGAGATGTCCGAGTTTCGTATCCTCAAAATCCTCAAGACCAATGTGCTGGGCCCGATCCTGTGTGCCAAACACGCGGTATTGCGCATGTCGCCCCGGCATGGAGGGCAGGGAGGCAGTATCGTCAACGTGTCGTCGGTGGCGGCGCGGCTGGGCTCGCCGGGAGAGTATGTCGACTACGCGGCCTCCAAGGGGGCGCTGGACACCTTTACCCTGGGGCTGTCCAAGGAGGTGGCGGGCGAGGGCATTCGCGTCAACGCCGTGCGCCCTGGCTATATCTTTACCGATTTCCATGCCCTGAGCGGCGACCCGGACCGGGTCAGCAAGCTGGAATCCGGTATCCCGATGGCGCGTGGCGGGCGCCCGGATGAAGTGGCAGAGGCGATTATCTGGTTACTGTCGGACAAGGCATCGTATTCCACCGGAACGTTTATCGACTTGGGCGGCGGCCGTTAAAACGAGCGCACGATCCGCCCTAGTGTCTCCATGGCCTTTTCCGACGCCTCGTTCCAAGGGCTTCCGTAATTCAGGCGAATGCAGTTTCTGAACCGCTGAGTGGCGGAAAAGATCGGCCCCGGCGCAATGCTGATGCCCTGGGCCAGAGCCATCTGGAACAATTTCAGCGAGTCGGTCTGCTCCGGCAGTTCCAACCACAGAAAATAGCCTCCCGCCGGCTGGCTGACCCGTGTTTGCGCCGGAAAATAACGCGCGATGGCCGCCAGCATGGCGCTTTGCTGTTCTTCCAGGGCGTAGCGCAGTTTGCGCAGGTGCCGGTCATAGCCGCCGTGTTGCAGGTAGTCGGCAATCGCCGCCTGGGCCGGCATTGACGGGCACAGTGAGGTCATCAGTTTCAGCCGCTCGACCTTCTGTGCGAAGCGCCCGGCGGCGACCCAGCCCACGCGGTAACCCGGTGCCAGGCTCTTGGCAAAGGAGCCACAGTGCATCACCAGCCCTTCGGTGTCGAAGGCCTTGGCCGGTTTCGGGGCCTGTTGCCCGTAATACAATTCGGCGTAGACGTCATCTTCGATCAGAGGCACTTGATGGCTGCGCAGCAGTTCCACCAGCGCCTGTTTTTTCTCTTCAGGCAACGTGGCGCCCATGGGGTTCTGGAAGCTGGTCATGGTCCAGCAGGCCTTGATCGGATAGCGCTCAAGGCTTTGGGCCAGGGCGTTCAGGTCAATACCGTCGCGCGGGTGCACCGGGATCTCCACAGCCTTGAGCTTCAGGCGTTCAAGCACTTGCAAGCAGGCGTAGAACGCCGGCGCTTCGATGGCCACCAGGTCGCCCGGTTCGGTCACGGCCTGCAGGCACAGGTTGAGTGCTTCGAGGGCGCCGTTGGTGATCAGCAACTCCTCCATCGGCAGCATCAGGCCGCCGACCATATAGCGCAGGGCAATCTGGCGGCGCAGTTGTGGGTTGCCTGGCGACATGTCGGTGACCACCAGGCGGGGGTCCATGTCGCGGCTGGCACTGGCCAGGGAGCGGGCCAGGCGCGGCAGCGGGAACAGCATGGGGCTGGGGAAGGCCGAGCCGAAGGGCACGGTGTTGGGGTCTTTGATCGAGTCCAGTACCGAGAACACCAGCTCACTGACACCCACATCGGTGGACTCATGCACCTGCTCACTCACCACCGGCTCGGAAAACGGGCTCGGCGCGTGGGTGTTGACGAAGTAGCCAGAACGCGGGCGCGCCCTGATCAGGCCACGACGCTCCAGCAAGTAATAGGCCTGGAATACCGTGGACGGGCTGACGCCGTAGGCCTGGCTGGCATAGCGTACCGATGGTACGCGCTGGCCGGGGCCGAGGACGCCGGAGCGGATCAGTTCTGCGATGTCGTCGGCAAATTTTTCGTAGCGTTTCATGGCGGCCTGATTAGCTTTTTGAATGTGTATGCAGGGCGAACTGTAGGAGCGAGCTTGCTCGCGAAAAACGTCAACGATAACGTGTGTTTCCTGAATGAACGCGGCGACGGTGAGTTTTTCGCGAGCAAGCTCGCTCCTACAGTTGATCTCTATCGTTGTTCAGCGATTCAAGGGCGCAACGAAGCGGCTGTCAGCAGCGGTATAAATCCAAGGCTCATCCACATCAGTGACTTTAAAACGCAGGGTTTGAGAGCTGCTGGCCGGTGTGTCCGCCAGCAACGCTACCGACACCGGTATATCGACAATTTCCCCGGCAGCCAGACTGACCTGGGTCTTGCCTTGCAGCTGGAACCCCTCGGCATCCACCAGTTCCAGGCGGTAGTCCTGGCGCTGCTGGGTCTTGTTGATCACCTTGAGGCTGTAGATGTTTTCGATCAACCCCTGGCTGTTTTCACGGAACATACCTCGGTCTTTGGTCACATCCAGCGACACCATCGGCCGTTCAATCAGCGCCACCACCAACGCCGCGATCATCACCAGCAGCACGGCACTGTAGCCGATCAGGCGCGGCCTGAGCAGGTGGGTCTTGCCACCTTGCAATTGATGCTCACTGGTGTAACTGACCAAGCCACGGGCATAGCCCATTTTGTCCATGATCGAATCACAGGCGTCGATGCAGGCCGCACAACCAATGCATTCCATTTGCAGGCCGTCGCGGATGTCGATGCCCGTGGGGCAAACCTGAACGCACAGCTGGCAATCGATGCAATCGCCAAGGCCAACCTCGGCTGGCTGCACGTCACGTTTACGCGGGCCCCGATGCTCGCCGCGGGTGGTGTCGTAGGAAATGGTCAGGGTGTCCTTATCAAACATTACGCTCTGGAAGCGTGCATAGGGGCACATGTGCATGCACACCGCTTCGCGTAGCCAGCCGGCATTGATGTAGGTAGCGCCCGTGAAAAACAGCACCCAGAACAGGCTCACCCCACCGATCTGCCACGTTAACAGTTCGGCGGCCAAGGGGCGGATCGGGGTGAAGTAGCCCACAAACGTCAGCCCGGTCAACACACTGATACCCAGCCACAATGTGTGCTTGGCCGAGCGCCTCGCCAGCTTATTCAGGCTCCAGGGGGCGGCCTGAAGTTTGATGCGCTGGTTGCGCTCACCTTCGGTCACCTTCTCGCACCACATGAACAGCCAGGTGAACGAGCTTTGCGGGCAGGTGTAGCCGCACCATACGCGGCCGGCAAACACCGTGATCGCGAAGAGGCCGAAGGCGCAGATGATCAACAGCGCCGAGAGCAGGATGAAGTCCTGGGGCCAGAACGTCGCACCAAAAATGTGGAACTTGCTCTCGGCCAGGTCCCACAGTACGGCTTGGCGCCCACCCCAGTTCAGCCACACGGTGCCGAAAAAAGCCAGGAACAGCAGGCCGGCACCGCCCACTCGCAGGGTGCGAAACAAGCCGGTAAAGCTGCGGGTATGGATCAGGTTGTCGCTGGATTTGGCCTTCACTTTCTTGGGGTGAATGGGCTCAAAGGTTTCCACGGTTGGGATTCGTTCGCTCATGGTCATTCGCTCATCAGCCTCCATCAGGCCGACGAACTATGGGCGACAGACTGTTTGCATAACAGACTCAGGTGGCGTGATAAAAAGCGGATCAGATCAGCTTGAAGCGTTCTTGTGCGTCAATCTGCTGCACCCCATGGGCATAGGGGTGCAGGGGTTGAGCGGGTCTGATGATGCAGATCAATCAAATCACCGAACCAGGTTGGTCCGCCTTTACATGCTCACGGCCATCGGTTGCGCCTTCAACCGTCAGCGCGTCCGCCTCGGCTTCGGTGATGTAGATGCGCGAACCTGCCAGTTCCAGATAAGACATGGCTTTGGCGTGATCGGTCAGGATGGTCACCCGGGTGGCTGGCAGGCTTTGTTCCTGGCCATTGTCGTCGAGTGTGAAGTAGCACAGATGATTTTCGATGCGTACGGTCATGACAATCTCCGTTTTGTGGGCTATGCAGCGTTAGGCGGCCGCCATGCGCACGGGTTCCAGGCAACTGACTGGCGGTCTGCGCTGTCCATCCTTTATCTATCCATAATGAAAAGGAGCGCATCCATGGAGGCCTGGTGGCATCTGGCGTGGCAAACCCTGCAAGCCGAATTCGCAGACATTGGCGATGCCCGGCAACTCACCCAAGTGACCGTGCGCCTGCTGATCGCGGCGATCCTCGGCGGCATCCTGGGGTTTGAGCGTGAACACAAGGGCAAGGCGGCCGGAGTGCGCACCCATATGCTGGTGGCGCTGGGCGCCGCGCTATTTGTGCTGGTGCCGCAGATGTCCGGCAGCCAGGCGGATGCCATGAGCCGTGTGGTTCAAGGGGTCATCGCGGGCATTGGCTTCCTCGGCGCTGGCACCATCCTCAAGGGCAAGGAAGACGAAGAGGGCCAGCATGTAAAGGGCCTGACCACCGCGGCCGGGTTGTGGATGACCGCCGCCATTGGGGTTGCGGCGGGAATGGGGCGTGAATCGACGGCGGTGCTCAGTACGCTGCTGGCCCTGGCGGTATTCAGCGTGATGCCACGGATCGTCAAGCTGCTGGAGAAGGATGAGTGAAGGAGGTCAAGTGATGAGGTTGCCGTATCTCACCTCACCTAAGGCTTTCACCACAAAGGGCGACTCTCCCGGGTTGCCGGAGATCATCACCACGCTCGTATTGTGAGCCGGGCTATAGTGAATCTGTACCTCGCTACTGGCTCCCGAGAAGTTTCCTACCAATTTCAATGGCGTGTTGCCGAGTTGATTTCTAATTGCCGATACATCGAGTTTGTCTCTGTGGTGGTCAAAATCCATCACTTGCTCAGGTGCGTCGAAACTTGATTCACGGGTATTACGGAAGGTGAAGGTCTGACCATTGTCATTCCTGACATTGTTGTTGTGTGTGAGGCTTTCTGCCGGGGGCGGTGGATTATCCGGTTGAGGGGGCGGGTTGCCGAGGTCCGCCTCTTTGCCGATATTGAAGAGGGCTGAAGCCAGAGGCGTACTTTGCCGCATTCGCTGTATGGCAGAAAGCTTCTCAATGCGTAGATCACGCTCGATTTGCATAGCGCAGTTGAAACCTGCCTCGGGATCAAGAGTGGAGGTGCGCTCGCGAATTTCTTCAAGGCTCAAGCCCGGGTCCTCGATATGTGAGGATCGGTCATGAATCATCTGCAGGCTTGATTGACCTAAACGCTCCTTCACATCGGTAATCAGTTTGCGCGCTTCGTCTGCATCCGGGCCGTGCAGCAAGGATTTGACGTTTTCCCTGCTTAACAGGCTTCGAATCGTGGTCACCTGCCCGGAGGTCTCGTGTGAGTTGGGCGCGCGCAGCATATTGGTAATGTTCTGCTGGCTGGTCAGCGCACGAAGTTGGGCAAGCTGGGTGGCGTCGGCACCGGCCGTCTTCGGCTCTACGTTCGCAGAGGGGGCAGGGTTGGGCAAGGTAAAGGTTTGCGGCGCCCTGGAAGGGGCGGAGGCGGGCGTGTCAGGCTCTTTCCTGCGCATGATTGCGCTTGGGCCGGCCCTGAACAGATCGTTCAGTTTTTCCCGATGATCGTTGACTGGCGGTTGTTGGATGCCGTGAACAGCCGAGAACGGGGGCAGTAGTGAGGTGCGCATAGAAGGTACTCGCTTAACGGACAAGATAGTCTGCGGCCGGCAAGGGGGCGAGGCAGCGTACGGGTGACTGAATCTATCTTGTTCATCAAGAGCGGGATCTCGGTATTGTCGGTGATTGAAGTAGGAAAGCTCAGTAGCGCTTGCCCGCGATATTTTTTCACGGGCAAGTGCTTGGGTGTCTGTGAGTCAGGCAATAACCGGCGGCATCGTCGTGGGCGGTTCCTGCACCGGTGGCGGCTGGTTTTCAGGCGGCTCCTGTTCAGGGTCGCGTTCCGGTTCGGGCGGGGGCAGTGGGGGGGCGTCGATATTCGGATCTTCGGGTTCAGGAGGTGTCGGGATGCTCATGGGTATGGCCTCGTTTGTGCTTTGCTCTGTTGGTGGACCATTGCCTGCTGGAAATGATTCCCGCCCAGGGGCGGTATATCCACCTGAACTTTTGGGCAGCGCCCAGGCTCGGACTTTAAACGGCCCAGCTCAAGGATAGCGTCGCCGTACCTGAATTCGTATCAAGCAAAGAGCGTCCAAAGGGCGTAAGGGGAAGCTGCTCGATGACTGCCGAAACACTGGTTCCAGAAGACTCCGTGCTGCCGTTGTCGCAGGCGCTGCTGCTACCCAGGATCGCGATCGAAAGCACCATGCCGGTCATCGACAACGGGGAGTTTGCCGTCAAGGCGGTGGTGGGCCAGCGGGTTCATGTCACCAGCAAAGTGTTCGCCGATGGCCACGATAAACTGGCGGTGTTGATCCGCTGGCGCGCCCTGGGAGACGAAAGCTGGCACAGCGTAGTCATGCTTGATATCGGCAACAACGGTTGGGAGGGCGCGTTTACCGTGGCCCACCAAGGCCGTCATGAGTACTGCATCGAAGCCTGGATCGATACCTTTGCCAGCTTCTGTTACGAACTGCGCAAGAAGCATGAAGCTGGCGTGCCCGTCAGCCTGGAGTTGCAGGAGGGCCGTAGCCTGGTGCTGCAGGCCGCCGAACGCAGTGACAACGAACTGCGTGACCGCTTGATGCTGTTGCACCATGAGCTTTCCGGCCTGTTGGAAACTGAGCAGGTGGCGTTGTTCCTGCACGAAGACAGTGCACACCTGATGACCCAGGCCGACCATCGCGCCTATTTGAGCGTCAGCCCCGCGTACCCGATTGACGTGGAACGTGAAGCCGCACAATTTGCCAGCTGGTACGAGCTGTTTCCCCGCTCGATCACCGACGATCCGGCGCGGCACGGCACCTTTAACGACGTGCACGCACGCTTGCCGATGATTCACGACATGGGCTTCGACGTGCTGTATTTCCCGCCGATCCACCCCATCGGCCGTAGCCACCGCAAGGGCAAGAACAACTCACTCACCGCCGGCCCTGATGATCCTGGCAGCCCCTACGCCATTGGCAGTGAGGAGGGCGGTCACGAGGCTATTCACCCTCAGTTGGGCACTCGCGATGATTTCCGCCGGTTGGTCAAGGCTGCTGCCGACCACGGCCTGGAAATCGCCCTGGATTTCGCCATCCAGTGCTCCCAGGACCACCCGTGGCTCAAACAGCATCCGGGTTGGTTCAACTGGCGCCCGGACGGCACGATCAAATACGCGGAAAATCCGCCGAAAAAGTACCAGGACATCGTCAACGTCGATTTCTATGCGGCCGATGCCATCCCCAGCCTGTGGACCGAGCTGCGTGACATCGTGGTGGGCTGGGTGGAAGAGGGCGTGAAGACCTTTCGCGTCGACAACCCGCACACCAAGCCGCTGCCGTTCTGGCAATGGCTGATCAGCGACGTGCGTGCCAAGTACCCGGAGGTGATCTTCCTCGCCGAAGCTTTCACCACACCGGCGATGATGGCGCGCCTGGGCAAGGTCGGCTATTCCCAGAGCTATACCTACTTCACCTGGCGCAACACCAAGGCTGAGCTGAGCGAGTACCTTGCCCAACTGAACCAGTCGCCCTGGCGTGAGTGCTACCGCCCGAACTTCTTCGTCAATACGCCGGACATCAATCCGGGTTTCCTGCATGAGTCCGGTCGCGCAGGCTTCCTGATCCGCGCTGCGCTGGCCACGATGGGCTCGGGCCTGTGGGGAATGTATTCGGGTTTCGAGTTATGCGAAGCCGCGCCGGTGCCGGGCAAAGAGGAATACCTGGACTCGGAGAAGTACGAAATCCGACCTCGGGACTTCACCGCGCCGGGCAACATCATCGCCGAGATCGCCCAGCTCAACCGCATCCGCCGCCAGAACCCGGCGTTGCACACGCACCTGGGGCTCAAGCTCTACAACGCCTGGAACGACAACATTCTGTATTTCGGCAAGCGCAGCGAAGACGGCAGCAATTTCATTCTGGTCGCCGTCAATCTCGACCCGCACAACGTCCAGGAAGCCCACTTTGAATTGCCGCTGTGGGAGATGGGCTTGCCCGACGATGCCCAGACCCAGGGCGAAGACTTGATGAACGGCCACCGCTGGACCTGGTACGGCAAGACCCAATGGACCCGGCTGGAGCCGCAGATGCCGTTCGGGATCTGGCGCATCAGTACATCCTGAGTGCTCGTTCCCACGCTCTGCGTGGGAACGTCTCACTTGACGCTCTGCGTGGGAACGTCTCACTTGACGCTCTGCGTGGGAATGCCTCGCTTGACGCTCTGCGTCGCGCTTGGGACGCGGAGCGTCCGGGGCTGCGTTCCTACGCGGAGCGTGGGAACGATCCTCGAGAACTTTGTATTTTCAGGAGTTTGCAATGGCCAAGAAACCCAAGGCAGCCACCTTTATCAAAGACCCGCTCTGGTACAAAGACGCGGTGATCTACCAGGTTCACGTCAAATCCTATTTCGACTCCAACAACGACGGCATTGGTGACTTTGCCGGGCTGATCGCCAAGCTCGACTACATCGCCGACCTCGGCGTGAACACCATCTGGCTGCTGCCGTTCTACCCGTCTCCCCGGCGTGATGACGGCTACGACATTGCCGAATACCGCGGCGTGCACAGCGACTACGGGACGATGGCCGACGCCAAGCGCTTTATTGCCCAAGCCCACCAACGCGGGTTGCGCGTGATCACTGAACTGGTGATCAACCACACCTCCGACCAGCACCCCTGGTTCCAGCGCGCGCGCAAGGCCAAGCCAGGCTCGGCCGCACGGGACTTCTACGTGTGGTCGGATGATGACCAGAAATACGACGGCACACGCATTATTTTCCTCGACACCGAAAAGTCCAACTGGACCTGGGACCCGGTGGCCGGCCAGTACTTCTGGCACCGCTTTTACTCGCACCAACCCGACCTCAACTTTGATAACCCGCAGGTCATGAAAGCGGTGCTGTCGGTGATGCGCTATTGGCTCGACCTGGGCATCGACGGCCTGCGCCTGGACGCCATTCCCTACCTGATCGAACGGGACGGCACCAACAACGAAAACCTGGCGGAAACCCACGACGTCCTCAAGCAGATCCGCGCCGAGATCGACGCCCATTACCCCGACCGCATGCTGCTGGCCGAAGCCAACCAGTGGCCCGAAGACACGCAGCTGTACTTTGGCGACAGAAAGGGTGATGACGGCGATGAATGCCACATGGCGTTCCACTTTCCACTGATGCCGCGCATGTACATGGCGTTGGCCCAGGAAGATCGCTTCCCCATCACGGACATTCTGCGCCAGACCCCGGAGATTCCCGCCAACTGCCAGTGGGCAATTTTCCTGCGCAACCATGATGAGCTGACCCTGGAAATGGTCACCGACAAAGAGCGCGACTACCTGTGGAACTACTACGCCGCAGACCGCCGCGCCCGTATCAACCTGGGTATTCGGCGACGCCTGGCGCCGCTGGTGGAGCGGGATCGTCGGCGGGTGGAATTGCTCAACAGCCTGTTGCTGTCGATGCCGGGCACGCCGACCCTGTACTACGGCGATGAAATCGGCATGGGCGACAACATCTACCTGGGCGACCGTGACGGCGTGCGCACGCCCATGCAATGGTCCATCGACCGCAATGGCGGGTTTTCCCGTGCCGACCCGGCCAGCCTGGTGTTGCCGCCGATCATGGACCCGCAATACGGTTACCAGTCGGTCAACGTCGAGACCCAAGCCCAGGACCCGCACTCATTGCTCAACTGGACCCGGCGCATGCTCGCAGTGCGCAAGCAGTCCAAGGCGTTTGGCCGTGGCAGCCTGAAGATGCTCTCGCCGACTAACAGGCGCATCCTGGCTTACACCCGTGAATACACCGGCGAAGACGGCCACACCGAGATCATCCTGTGCGTAGCCAATGTGTCGCGCAGCGCCCAGGCGGCGGAGCTGGACCTGTCGGCCTTTGCCGGCATGGTGCCGGTAGAGATGCTCGGCGGTAATGCCTTCCCGCCGATCGGCCAGCTGAATTTCCTGCTGACCCTGGCGCCCTATGGTTTCTATTGGTTCGTGCTGGCAGCGGAAAACCAGATGCCCAGCTGGCATGTGGAACCGGCGCAAAGCATGCCCGACTTCACCACTTTGGTACTGAAAAAACGCATGGAAGAGTTACTGGAAGAACCTTGCCGCACCAGCCTGGAACAGACTTCACTGCCCGCCTGGCTGCCCAAGCGTCGCTGGTTTGCCGGCAAAGATACGGCAATCGACACGGTGCACATCGCTTATGGCGTGCGTTTTGGCGACCCGCAGCATCCGGTGTTGCTCAGCGAGATCGAAGTGACCAGTGCTGGCCAGGTCAGCCGCTACCAACTGCCCTTGGGCTTCCTTGGCGAAGACCAGTTCACCAGCGCCTTGCCCCAGCAATTGGCGTTGGCCCGAGTACGACGCACCCGCCAGGTAGGTTTGGTGACCGATGCCTTCAGCCTTGAGCATTTTATCCTTGAGGTGATCCAGGCCATGCAGGCCGGCACCGTGCTCAATACCCCTGACGGCGATCTGCGGTTCGAGGCGACTGAGCACTTGGCTGCACTGCAACTGACCCGTGAATCGCCGGTGCGTTATTTGTCTGCCGAGCAGTCCAACAGCTCGGTGGTGGTCGGTGACAGCCTGGTGCTCAAGCTGATTCGTAAAGTCAGCGCCGGTGTGCACCCGGAGCTGGAAATGAGTGCCTACCTGACCGCCGCCGGCTACCCGAATATCTCGCCGCTGTTGGGCTTTATGAGCCGCCGCGACGGGCAGGGGCAGGACAACCTGCTGATGATTGCCCAGGGTTACCTGAGCAATCAGGGCGATGCCTGGAGCTGGACCCAGAACAACCTGGAGCGGGCGATCCGCGATGAGCTGGCCGACGCGATCTCTGAACAGGAACAGCATTACAACGCCCTCGGCGAACTGGCGGATTTTGCCGGTTTGCTCGGTCAGCGCCTGGGTGAAATGCACCTGGTGTTGGGTGCGCCAACCGCCGACAAGGCTTTCAAACCCGAACCCACCACAGCCAAAGACACCCAAGCCTGGGCCCAGGATGTCGGCGCCCAGATCGACCGCGCCTTGCAGTTGCTCAAGCTTAATCAAAGCCAGTTGAACCCCGCCGACCAGGCGTTGGTCAGTGAATTACTGGCGCAGAAAAAAGCCATCGCGGCGCATGTTCAGGCGTTGGCCAAAGCCACGGTGGGCGGGTTGCGCATTCGCGTCCACGGTGACTTGCACCTGGGCCAGGTATTGGTGGTCAAGGGCGATGCCTACTTGATCGACTTCGAGGGCGAACCGGCGCGACCGCTGCATGAGCGGCGCGGCAAACACAGCCCTTATAAAGATGTGAGCGGTGTGCTGCGTTCCTTCGATTATGCCGCGGCGATGGCGCTGAATGTGCAGGGGGTGGATCACACGCCAGAAGCGAACGCTGCGCGTAAACGCGTGACCGACCGCTACCTGAATGAAGCCCGCGTAGCATTTACCCAGGCTTACCAGGCCGCTGCGTCTACACTGGCGCATGACTGGCAGGATGCCAACGGCCAAGACGCAGCGCTGACCTTGTTCAGCCTGGAAAAGGCCGCGTACGAAGTGGCCTACGAAGCAGAAAACCGCCCGACCTGGCTGCCGGTGCCCCTGCAAGGGCTGCACGGCTTGCTGAGCGGGCTGACACCTATATCTAAACCTGTACGCGGTGGGGAGACGTCATGAGTTTTACACAGAGAGAACCGCTGCAGCCCAAGTTGACTGCAATGCCGGCGTCCAAGGACGTCGATGCGCTGGTGCGCGCCGAGCACCCCGATCCTTTTTCGATCCTGGGGCCCCATGATGACGAGCAGGGCGGCCAGTTTATCCGTGCGTTCCTGCCCGAGGCCCTGAGTGTCCAGGTACTGGCGCGTGACACAGGTGAGCCGTTTGGCAGCCTCGATGCCACCCAGGTGCCAGGCCTGTTTATTGGGCACTTCAGCACTCGCCAGCCCTACCTGCTGAAAATCCAGTGGGCCGGCGGTGAGCAGATCACCGAAGATCCCTACAGCTTCAGCCAATTGCTGCTGGGGGAAATGGACCTGTACCTGTTTGCCGAAGGCAATCACCGTGACCTGGGCAACTGCCTGGGGGCTCAGGTGGTCAGCGTCGACGGCGTGCAAGGCGTGCGCTTTGCCGTCTGGGCGCCGAACGCACGGCGGGTTTCGGTGGTGGGCGACTTCAATATCTGGGACGGGCGCCGCCACCCGATGCGCCTGCGCCATCCATCGGGCGTGTGGGAAATCTTCATCCCACGCTTGCAGCCGGGCGCGGCCTACAAGTATGAAATTCTCGGTGCCCACGGCATTTTGCCGCTCAAGGCCGACCCTGTGGCGTTGGCCACCCAACTGCCGCCGGACACCGCCTCGAAGGTCGCCGCACCTTTGCAAGTGGATTGGCAGGACCATGAGTGGATGCAATCGCGGGGAGACAAGCAGAAAACCACTGCGCCGTTGTCGATCTACGAGCTGCATGTGGGGTCCTGGCAGTGCGAGCTGGACGAGGCCGGTGAAGTTGCCCGTCAATATGGCTGGCGCGAACTGGCTGAGCGGCTGATTCCTTACGTTCAACAATTGGGCTTCACCCATATCGAGCTGATGCCGATCATGGAACACCCCTTTGGTGGCTCCTGGGGCTATCAGGCGTTATCCCAGTTTGCCCCCAGTGCTCGCTTTGGCTCGCCGGAAGACTTTGCCTGGTTCGTCAATGCCTGCCATCAGGCCGATATCGGCGTGATCCTTGATTGGGTACCCGCGCATTTCCCCACCGATACCCACGGCCTGGCGCAATTTGACGGTACCGCTCTGTACGAATACGCCAACCCCCTGGAAGGCTTTCACCAGGACTGGGACACGCTGATCTACAACCTGGGCCGCACCGAGGTCCACGGTTTCATGCTCGCGTCGGCCTTGCACTGGCTCAAGCATTTCCACGTCGATGGCCTGCGCGTGGACGCAGTGGCCTCCATGCTGTATCGCGATTATTCGCGCAAGGCCGGTGAATGGGTGCCCAACCGCCATGGCGGTCGCGAGAACCTGGAAGCCATCGACTTCTTGCGGCACCTGAACGACGTGGTTGCCCTTGAAGCCCCGGGCGCCTTGGTGATTGCCGAAGAGTCCACGGCCTGGCCTGGCGTCAGCCAGCCTACCCAACAGGGTGGCCTGGGGTTCAATTACAAATGGAACATGGGCTGGATGCACGACTCCCTGCATTACATCCAGCAAGACCCGGTGTACCGCGCCCATCATCACAACGAGCTGAGTTTCGGGCTGGTGTACGCCTGGTCGGAGCGCTTTATCCTGCCGATTTCCCATGATGAGGTGGTGCACGGCAAGCACTCGCTGATCGACAAGATGCCCGGCGACCGCTGGCAGAAATTTGCCAACCTGCGCGCCTACCTCAGTTTCATGTGGATGCACCCCGGCAAGAAGTTGCTGTTCATGGGCTGCGAATTTGGCCAATGGCGCGAGTGGAACCACGATCAGCAACTGGATTGGTATTTGCTGCAGTACCCCGAGCACCGTGGGGTGCAGAAGCTGGTAGGCGATTTGAACCGCCTGTACCGCGAAGAGCCGGCGCTGCACGAACAGGACGATGCGCCCCAGGGCTTCCAATGGCTGATCGGTGATGACGCGATCAATAGCGTCTACGCCTGGCTGCGCTGGAGCAAGGATGGCAAGCCGGTGTTGGTGGTTGCCAACTTCACCCCGGTGCCCCGTGAAGGCTACGCAGTCGGTGTGCCGTTTGGCGGGCGGTGGAGTGAGGTGATCAACAGTGATGCCGATACCTACGCGGGCTCCAACTACGGGAATGGCGGGGCCGTGTTTACCCAGGATGAGCCGCGCCATGGGCAACCGGTGTCGCTGTCGTTGAACCTGCCGCCCCTGGGCGTGCTCATTTTGCGACCTCAAGAGCCTGAAACGCTCTAGCGCAGCGTATGCCGCTGTTCGGCTTGCTGGCAAGGTGCCACAATGGCGCCTTTGCCGTCGCCGGTCAAACAGGCCAACCCCATGCATAGCCTCGGGCAAGATCAGGGTCACTCCATCGAAGAGCAGGTGCGAACCGACCGTTTGCACCAGCTCTTTCGTCAATCATTCTCGGCGATCTTCGGCAGCTACCTGGGCGCCGTCATGCTCTGCTGGCTGTGCTGGGATCGATTCGATCAGCAGGTCATCCTGGTGTGGTTGGTACTGCTGGCGGGCTCGTCATTGGTGCGCCTGCATCTGTTTGTGCAATGGTTTCGCTGCCCTGACGCGGGGCGCACACCCGCACGTTGGGAGCGCCACTACTGGGTCACGCTGATGCTGTCGGCGGGTATCTGGGGCGGCGGGGCGCTGGCAGTGATGCCGGTCGATGACCGCTTGTCCCAGGTGCTGGTGATGCTGTTTACCGTGGGCATGTCGGTCAGCGCGGTGTCCTGTTATTCAGCCTATCGCTACATGACGCTGGGCTCGATGGCGCTGGTGTTGCTTCCCTGTACGGTATGGATGCTGTTTCAGCCTTCGCCGATGCAGGTTGGCGTGGCGCTGGCGGTGCTGGTGTTTGCTTCGTTTGTGGTCGGTGCGACGCGCAAGCTGTCCGATGCCCTGGAAAAAGCCTTCCGTCTGACGAGGCAAATGGAGCGCGCTCATCATATTTCCACCCGTGCCGCCCAGACCGATGAGTTAACCGGGCTGATGAACCGCCGGGCGTTCTATGAACAGGCCCAATTGCTGTATGCCCAGTGCCTTCGCGAGCAGCAGCCGCTGTGTGCATTGATGATGGACATGGACCATTTCAAAGCCATTAATGACACCTACGGCCACCAGGCCGGCGACCAGGTGTTGCGCCAGATTGGCGCGGTGATCAGTGCGTCCTTTCGCCAGACCGATATCTACGGTCGCCTGGGGGGTGAAGAGTTTGCGGTATTGCTGCCCAATACCTCGTTGGAGACCGCACGCAGCATCGCCGAGGAGTTGATCCAGACGATTCATGATTTGCCCGCCGACCCGGTACAAGGGGTGAGCGCAAGCCTGGGCGTAGCATCGACCTGCACTCAGCCTCTGGATTTGAACGCCTTGATGAACAGCGCCGACAAGGCCCTGTACCAGGCCAAGGCATCGGGTCGCAATCAGGTAGCGGTCGTCGACTGATCCTTGCACATCGCCTTTGCCAGCACCCGCGCAACTTGGTCGGCGGAGTAGGGCTTGGCGAGGAACTCAAAGCCTTCGTAGCCGCTGTCTGCCAGTTCCTCACTGTAGCCAGAGACGAGTACCACGGGCAGGTCGGGGCTGCGCTGGCGCAGCAACCTGGCCATGGCCACGCCGGTCATGCCGGGCATCACCACGTCGGAGAAAATCGCGTCGAACCCCTGAACGTCATTGCCAGCGAGGTTCAGCGCCTGTTCGGCATTGGTCGCCCAGGTGGTCTGGTAACCGAGGTCCTTGAGGATCTGGCTGGCGAAGCGTCCCACCTCGAGGTTGTCCTCGACGATCAGCACATGCTGATGAGCCGCCTCTAGCGGCCCTGGCAGATCTGCACGGGTGTCTTGATCCGGCGCCGCTTCGCCTTCGACTTGCGGCAGATACAAGGTAAACACCGTGCCCTGGCCGAGGGTGCTGGCCACATCGATATTGCCGCCTGACTGCTTGGCGAAGCCGAATACCTGCGACAGGCCAAGGCCCGTGCCTTTGCCCACGGCCTTGGTGGTGAAGAACGGCTCGAAGATGCGTTCGAAGGTGTCGCTGGGAATCCCGCTGCCGGTGTCAGCCAGGGAGATGGCGATGTAGGGCATACACGACTCGGCATCCCCGCGAATCCGTGGCAGCGCTTGCTGCCCTGTGACCTTGAGGGTCAGGGTACCCTGGCCTTCCATCGCATCGCGGGCGTTGAGGGCGATGTTGATCAGTGCGGTTTCGAACTGGCTGGGGTCGATGCGCGCATAGCAGGGCTGATCGGGCAATTTAACCTGCACATGAATGCGGGCACCGGTAACGCTCTCGAGCATCTCGCCGATATTCTGCACGCGCTGGCCGACATCGAACACCTGCGGGTTCAACGGTTGGCGACGGGCAAAGGCGAGCAGTTGGCTGGTGAGTTTGCTGGCCCGCTCTACGGTGTCGGACACCGCGCACATGTAGCGTTGCCGACGCTCCTCGGACAGGCCCGGCTGGCGCAGGAAGTCCACCGACGAGCGAATAATGGTCAGCAGGTTGTTGAAGTCATGGGCGACGCCGCCGGTCAATTGGCCGATGGCCTCCAGCTTCTGTGACTGGCGCAGTGCGGCTTCGGCCTCGGCCAGTGCATGGGTACGCTCATTCACGCGCTGTTCCAGGCTGGCATTGAGTTCTGTATAGGCGGCCAGGCCCTCGCGCACGGCGGCATCGGCGCGTACGCGCTCGATATGCGCCCAGGAACGCTCGGTGACTTCGCCCACCAGCGCCATGTCATAGGAAGACCAAAAGCGCGGCAGTTTGTCGTGCACGGCCATCAGCGCCGTAAGCCGCCCGTCTTTGATCAACGGCATGCAAATAGTGGCTGTCACCCCCAGTGCCTGGAAGCTCGCGGCGTCATGGGGCGGCAACTCGATCAGATTATTGCGTATCACCAGTGGCTCGCCGGCACGCAGGCAGTTGACCGCGCATTCCCCGAACGCCGCGAGGCTGTAATGCCCGATGATGCTCGGCGAGCCATGCGCCGACCAGTCGCCCCGAATGGTAAAGCCATCTTCATCCTCGTCCATGTCGGCGTAGGCACAGATGGACACCTGCAGATGTTCGGCCAGCAGGCGAGTCGTAGACGTCAGGATGGTTTCGGCGTCGGTAGCATTGACCACGCTGTTGCCGATGGCGTCCAGCACTGCCAGGCGACGGGCGAGGAATACCGTGGCGGTTGTTTCGGTCACCGTGTCGAGCAAACCGACCACCACGCCTTGGGCATTGCGAATCGGGCTGTAGCAAAAGGTGAAATAGGCTTGTTCCGGCGCTTCGTTGCGTTGGATCAACAGCGGGAAGTTTTCGATATAGGTGGCGTGCCCATCGAACGCGGCGTCGGCGATAGGGCTGATATCGTCCCACACCTCGTGCCAGATCTCGTTGAACGGGCGGCCCAAGGCGTCGGGTTTGCTACCCAGGATCGGCGTGAACGCGTCGTTGTAGAGAGTAATCAACTGAGGCCCCCAGACGATGGCCTGGGGGAAACTCGACGCGAAGCACAGCGCAACGGTTGTCTTCAACACATCGGGCCAGTGTTCAAGTGGCCCCAGGGGCGTATTGGCCCAATCGTGCTGACGAACCCGCTCAGCCATTTCGCTGCTGCCTTGCAGCCAATTCATCATGGGGTTCACACCTTGCTTGCTACGTATTGTTTAGCTTTGAAGAGTCAGGCCGACTAGCAACAGACCGGAATGACCGCATTCAGTTCAGCGCAATTATCTCCCTGATAGCACTTTGATTTCATTGTCTATTTGCACGCCGTCATTATTGGCCGGGTTGGGCCGGCGCTCAACCTTATTGCGTGCCGAATAAGCCCGTCCAATAGATGCCCGCGTCACTCTTGGGGTCCATGGCGTAGGCGGCACCCAATTCGCGAAATTGCGGGTTCATCAGGTTGGCGCAGTGGCCGGGGCTGGCGAGCCAACCGTCTACGACCTTGCGCGGCGTGTCGAGGCCGGCGGCGATGTTTTCACCAATATTCTTCGCGATATACCCCGCCAACTCGGCGCGGTCGCCGGGCGTACGGCCGTCGGGGTCCAGGTGGTCGAAGAAATTGCCGTTGGCCATGTTGCGGGTATGGCTGTTGGCTGCGCCGGCCAGGGTGTCGTTCCACGACAGGGGCGCCGTGGCGGTGAACGCCTGGGTGCCACACTGGCGCGGCTCGGCACGGGCGGTGTTGATCAGGTCGAGCAGTTTTCTGCCTTCGGTCTGCCAATCGCCCAGGCCGCTGGTCACCAATGGGCGAGCCAGCACGATGCGCCAGTCCTGGCCGCTGTTGCTGACCCCGATGTCGACAAATTGCGGATCGAGCACTACGCGGCAAAAGCTCTCGCGCACCGCTTTCATCGCAGCCTCGGCATCCTTGGGACCGGACAGACTGATGGCCTGCACGTTCACCATCGGGTACGCAGCCCGCGCCAGCGACTGCTGCAAATCGCCGACATTGGAGGCCGGCAACACCAGCCGTGTATCGCTGGTCAGCGGCGGCAGCTCCTGGGAACCCTGGTCACCGCAGCGTTGCACCTGGCTGCGGTATTGGTTGATCTGTTGGACTAACTGACTTTCTTCATTCGCCATCGCGCTGGCGCAGAACACCGTAGTGGCGGCCAGCGTCGCAAGACCCATCATCAATGACAGAACGCGCATGGACGTTACCCTTGAGCTTGAAAGTGCCCATGATGCGCGATCCAGGTGCATCCATGCACCCGTTGGTCCGAACTTTTTTGCTCAGTTCTTGAATGCCGAGTGTTTCGCGCCCTGATCGCGCCAGACCAAGACCTTCACCAAAATGGCCAGCAGTATCAAACCTACCGCCATGGCGAAGGTCGCGTGCAGGCCGGCTGCCACCGCCTGGGGCGCGGCATGGCTGACATCCGGGGTGGCGCGGGCGAACACCGCGCCGAGGGCTGAGGCGCCGAAAATCAGGCCCAGGTTGCGCGACAGATTCAGCAGGCCGGACACTGTGCCTCGGCGTGTCGCCTGTATATCGCTCATTACCGCCGTGTTGTTGGCCGCCTGGAACAGGCTGTAGCCGGCTGTCAACACGATCAGCGCCGCGAGATAAACACCAAGCCCGGACGCCTGCGACAGCAACAGGGCCCCGCACAGCATCACGCTCAGCCCCACGAGGGTCAGGCGTTGGTTGCCGAGGTGATCGGTCAGGTAACCCGCCGGTACACCGGTAACCGCCGCGACCGTTGGCCCGACGGCCATGGCCAAGCCCATCCAGGCGGGATCGAGGCCCAGGCCACGGGACAGGTAGAACGGGCCCACCACAAACGTGGCCATGATCACCGCCGACACCAGAACGCTCATGACCAGGCCGGCGCGCAACGGCGCATCGCGCAGGGGCGCCCAGAGTGTATCGCCTGGCGAAGCTTCGCGGGCGTTAGCATCCGCCGGCAAATAACGGTAGGCGAGGGCGGCAGCCACACCCGCCAAGGGCAGGCCGATCAGAAACAGTGCGCGCCAGCTCCACAGGCTGAGCAATACTCCGCCGACACTCGGCCCCATGGCCGTGCCGAGTGCCGACATAGTGCCGAGCAGGCCCATGACTCGGCCGGTATTCGCTTTCGTGACGGTGTCACCGACCATGCCCAGGGTCATCGCCATCATGATCGCCGCGCCCAGGCCCTGGAATGCCCGTGCGCCGATCAGCCAGGACAGGGTTGGCGCGGCGGCACACCCGGCGCAGGCCAGGGCAAACACCAGCAACCCGGCCAGCAGCAAGCGCCGGCGCCCCAGACGGTCGCCCAGGCGCCCGGCGCTGACAATCACGGCGGTGATGGCCAGCAGGTAGGCGAGCACCACCCACTGCACGGCCTGAAACGAGGCACCGAAGGCGTGCGCCAGGCTGGGCAGGCCGACATTCGCGATGCTGGTGCCCAGGGCGGCCAGCAACATGGACAGCGACAAGGCCACCAGGCCGCCGCGTGTGGAGGTTTGCATGCGCGTTTCCTTGAGTGAATGCACCTGTCGCAAATCTACGGCGTCGCCTAAGATGGCGGAAGACGCAGGGGTTGCAGGTTATAGCTGCATCCAACGCCTGATAAGGAGACCCCATGCCCGACCTCAATTTACTCATCACCCTGGACGTGTTGCTTGCCGAAGGCAGCGTCGCTCGCGCCGCCCAGCGCCTGCGCCTGAGCCCTTCGGCCATGAGCCGGGCCCTGGCGCGTTTGCGTGCAGCCACTGGCGATCCGCTGCTGGTACGTGCCGGGCGCGGCCTGGTACCGACGCCCCGGGCGTTGCAATTGCGTGAACAGGTCAGCCAATTGGTGCAGGACGCCCATGCGGTATTGCGCCCGGCAAACACCCTGGACTTGGGTGAGGTGGTGCGCACCTTCACCCTGCGCACTAGCGAGGAGTTCGTCGAACGCTTCGGCCCCGCCTTGCTGGCGCGTATCGCCCAGGACGCCCCAGGGGTGCGATTGCGTTTCGTGCACAAGAGCGACAAGCACAGTACGTTGCTGCGCGACGGTGTCGTCGACCTGGAAACCGGTGTGGTCGATGCCGGCGCCAGCCCGGAGGTGCTGACCCAGGCGCTGTTCCGTGACCGCCTGGTGGGCGTGGTGCGCGAGGGCCATGCTCTGAGCCGCGGCCCTCTTAGCGCAGCGCGTTTCGCCCAGGGACAACATGTCTACGTGTCGCGGCGTGGGCAGGACCGTGGCCAGATCGACGAGGCCCTTGAGGCGCAAGGTCTGGTTCGGCAGGTCGGCATCGTGGTCGCCGGTTTCAACACGGCCATCGCCCTGGCGCGTGATACCGACCTGATCGCCAGCGTGCCTGAGCGCTATATCACAGTGCCGCCTCGAGGCTTGTACTGCTTTGAGCTGCCGGTGACATTGCCGCCATTTACCGTGGCGATGCTGTGGCACCCGCGGCAGGACGCCGACCTGGCCCATCGCTGGCTGCGCGCATGTTTGCGCGAGGTGTGCGGGCCATGATCGGCGCGCAACAGGTACAATCGCCGCTGCCTTGACGCGAAACCCCAGGAATTTGCATGTTCAGTCTTACCCGCTACACCACGCCGTGCCCCGAACCGGTCAACAGCCAGATCCTGCAGATGGTGGTGGACAACCTCACCGATATCAGCAGCGTAGCGCTGGCACCGAGCAATCTGCTCTACAACATCTACCAGTACGCCATCGGGTTTGAGGTGCACCTGTACCTTGAGGCGTTGAATGGCGAAAAGGGCATCGCCGTCGAGTTGGTCGTGGCGATGGAAGACGAGACGGTGGTGGGTTTTTGCCTGTATCTGCCGGTGAAGGATGATCCGCACGCGTGTGGCATCGCGTTTATGGCGGTGCAGGCGGGCTTTCGTCGCCAGGGTGTGGCACGCAGCATGATGGACGAAGTGTTGGCGCGTTATCCCCACGCCGAACTGGCCTGTGCGGTAGAGAAGGTTGCGGTGTTCGAAGCCATGGGTTTCCAGGTACGCGGTGCGCGTGGCCCCCAGGTCGTGATGAACACCCGCAACTACGGCACCGATGGGTTGATGGGCGTGTTGGATGTGGCCTCAATCTACAGCTCGCTGGAAGTGCGGCAGATCCACACCTACCTGCTGCAAAAACACGGCAAGCGCGCCATGGTCGACGCAGAGAAACAGCGTGATCGGCACCTGGACCAGTTGACGCGCAAGGCGCAACTGTTCGTCCAGGGCCGTCTGCCTACGGCCTGACGCGCATGACCATCGCGAGGATAGTCTCCAGCAGCTCCTGCTGAGCTTCCTCGCGGCTGATCTCGCCATTGGCCGCCGCATGGGACAGGGCTTCCGCCGCGCCGAGCATGGCGCGCAACCCGGCCTGAGAGATGCTGCCGCCGTGGGTGAAGGGCGACAGCGCGTCTCGGCATTTATCGAGAAAGATCGCCTCGTATTCGCGCTTGGATGCTTCCAACTCCGGCGAACCGCTCAAGGCGGCAATCACCCCGGGTATTTCCCGACCTTGCAACAACACACAATCGACATACGACGACGCGATAACCCACGCGCGGTCCTCAAGGGTCGCCTTGCTGGTGGCGATGGCATCGGCAAATACCTGGTCCTGGCGCGCGTCGAAGTCTGCATACAGCGCGGCCAGCAACCCTGCGCGTGTAGCGAAGTGGTCGTAAACCACTGGTTTGGTGACGCCCGCCAGCTCGGCCAGGCGGCCCAGAGTCAGGGCGTCGGTGCCTTCGTCACGCACTAATTGCCAGGCCACGTCGAGTAACTGGCGCAGGCGATCTTCACGGGACAAACGACGACGTGGGGCAGGGGATTCACTGCTTGACATGCTTATATACCAAAAGTAACTTATTCGACGTAACTTACTAAAAGTAGATTAATCCGAAATGGAGTCAAAGTCATGCACGCACTGATCGTAGTTGCTCATCACGACCCGCAATCCCTCACCCACAGTGTGGCCGCCGAGGTGGGCGCGGGCTTGAGCGCCTCTGGCCACACCTTTGAAATAGCCGACCTTGCCGCTGAAGGGTTCGATCCACGCTACACCGTCGCCGACCATCGGGTGCACCGTACTCGGGCGACGCCGCCAGCCGACGTGCAGGCCGAACAGGCCCGCATAGACCGCGCCGACGCGCTGGTGCTGGCGTTCCCCATCTACTGGTGGTCGATGCCGGCGTTGCTCAAGGGTTGGGTCGACCGCGTATTCGTCAATGGCTGGGCGATTGATTACGGCCCCGATACACCGGTGCAGAAGAAACTCAGGCATTTGCACGTGCATGTGCTGGCCCTGGGGGCGGCTGACGAAAGCGCCTTCGATCGACACGGTTATGCCAAGGCCATGAATACCCAGATCGACTACGGCATCTTTGATTATTGCGGGGCGCGGGTACTCACTTCCGAGTTGTTGTTGGACTCGGAAAGTGGCACGGCCCAGGCGCATTTGCACAAGGCCCGGACCGTGGGGCAGGGGTTGTTTGAGCGTGAGGCCGTCGCGGGATAATTCAAGCGTCGCGAAACAGGTCGTGGGCGTCGAGCAAGCGGTAGGCAATCTCTGGGTTTTTCTCCAGGCCACGGCGAATGGAGGCGGGGATCGACTGGCGGGTCTTGCGGCACATGCCCGGCAGTTCGTCGATGACGATCTGGATCCCGCGCATGCTTTTGACCTCGGTATGCCCGGGCGCGATGTGGACGCGGATGCCGAGTTGGTCGTACATCCGCTGTTGCAAGTGTTCGAGGTCTTGCAGGCTCTTGAGGTTTTCCAGGCGCTCCAGCAGGATTTTTTCCTGCTGTCGCGTCAGTTGCAGAATGCGCAGATCAGCGCCGGGAGCTTCCAGCAGTTGTTCACGGTTGCAGACACAGGCGCCGGGTGGGCAGGGTTGGCGAAGGGTCATTGACGCTCCCGGCAAGGTTCAGTTGTAGGAGCGAGCTTGCTCGCGAAAAACTCACAGGCGCCGCATTCATTCAGCAAACACGCGTTTTGGTTAACGTTTTTCGCGAGCAAGCTCGCTCCTACAGGTTTGTGTGTCAGTAGCTCAAGTGAACGCCCAGGCTGGCCAGCGCTTTCCAGTAGTCAGGGTAGGTCTTGGCTACGCAATCAGGGTCTTGGATGCGAATGCCCGAGACTTTCAGCCCGGCCAGGGCAAAGCACATGGCGATGCGATGGTCGGCGTGGGTATCGATCAGTGCGGTGCAGGCGGTGCCAGCCAAAGCGGGGTCGCTGGCAACCAGCAGGTCATCACCTTCGATGGTCGCCAGGCCCGGGCGAATTTCGTTGAGGCCATCGTGCAGCGCCTGCACGCGGTCACATTCCTTGACGCGCAGGTTCGCCAGTTCAGTGAAGCGCACCGGGGTATTGTTGAATGCGGCGAGCACCGCCAGGGTCGGGATCGCATCCTGCATTTGTGAACCCACCACCGTGGCCTGCATGTTCGGGAATTGCGCGATCACGGCCTGTGCCTTGGCGTCGGGCTGGGTGAAATCCTGCGCGGCTACACCAATATCGATACGGCCACCGGTCAGTACTTCTGCGGCCCACAGGTAAGTGGCGGCGGAAGCGTCGGGTTCGATCAGGTAATCATGGGCGGTATAGCCCGTGGGGGCCACGCGCCAGGTGGTGTCGTCCACGGCGTCGACCTGGGCACCGAACGCACGCATGCAATCGAGGGTCAGGTCCACATAGCCACGGGCGCCGATGTCCTTGCCGGTCAGCGCCACTTCAATCGGTGCTTCGCCGCACGCCGCCAGCATCAGCAGGGCCGATACGTACTGGCTGGACAAGCCTCCGTCAATCTCAAAACGCCTGGCCTGGACCTTGCCCGCGCCATGCACCGTTACCGGTGGGCAACCGGTGGGGCTGTCGACCTGGATGCCGTTCTGGCCCAGGGTGGCCAGCAGCGGGCCGATCGGGCGTTTTTGCATGTACTCGTCACCGTCCAGTACCACGGTGCCTTGCACGGTGGCGACGGCAGCCGTGAGAAAGCGCATGGCGGTGCCGGCGTTGCCGAGGAACAACGGCTGGGCCGGCAATTGCAGCGAGCCTTGGCTGGTGACGACAAAGGTGGTGTCGTCCGGCTCGTCGATGGTGACGCCCATCTGCCGCAGGGCGACCGACATATGGCGTGTGTCATCGCTTTTGAGCGCGCCGCTCAAACGGCTGGTGCCCTTGGCCAGTGCCGCGAGCAACAGAACACGGTTGGTAATGGATTTGGAGCCGGGGGGCGCGACCTTGCCAGTGAGGGGGAAGTTGGGCGGTGTAACGGTCACGGTTTTCTGCGAACTCAAGGTACAAGGCTCCTGGTCAAGGCGAGGTGGCGTGGAGTGGCCGACGTGCGGACCCGAATCATCAGGCAAACACGCCATGCTTGTCGAGTGAGTGGGTGATCTGCGTATTTTATTGGCATGCGCTGCGGCCCGAATGTAGGAGCGAGCTTGCTCGCGAAAAACGTCAACGATAAGCGTGCTTCCTGAATGAACGCGGCGCCTGTAAGTTTTTCGCGAGCTAGCTCGCTCCTACTGCCTTAGCGCTGGCTCAACCAGTAGTCATGCAGCGCCCGTGCAGCCGGTTCGATTTCGCTGATCTGCAGTTGATGGGCGTTTACATCCAGGTCTGCCGGCAGTTCGAAATTGTCCTGTTCGGCGCAGCAGGAAATCCGCTCCAGTTGCCCGGCTTGTACAGCGGGCAATGGCGGCCAGTTGGCGATTGTCACGCCGCGCACATAACCAAAGCACCATTCCTCGGCAAGGGTCACCGCCTGGTCTTGATGTTCGGTTTCATCGAAACGGGCTTTGAATGCCTGGGAGTCAGTGGCCAATTGTGCGGCCAGGGTATTCATATGGCGTACACACAGCTCAAGAAAAGCCTGGGCCTCGTCCATGTTGTCCCATTCAGGGTTTTGCCCGCCCCAGATCGCCGGGAACCACTCGGCCACATCCACCTTGGCCGGGCTGGAAACCAGGGCGGTGAAATAACCGTCGAGTTCGGCCATGTTCAGCACCGAGTGGTCTTCGCCGTATTTGAGCAAGGTGGCGTCAATGAATTCGAAATCGGCGGGAGCGAGGGGTTGGGCGTGCATGGCATTTCCTTAAAACGTCGAGCGCCGCGCACAACGCGGCTTAAAGCGCAAAGGATGGCCTGTGCATCGGGTTTTATCCAGCGTCTTTTCCCTCACCGTGGTCAGTCCCGTTTTTGGCCGATGCGCCGTGGCGCACCCTTGATATAGTCTGGCCTTTCTCAATCGCCAGTCAGGGATCACTGCCATGTCCGAATACCAAGCCTTCGTTGTCGAACTCAGCGGCAACGTTGCCCATGTGCAGATCAATCGCCCGGAAAAGATCAACGCCATGAACGCGGCGTTCTGGACCGAAATCATCGACATCTTCCAATGGGTCGACGAGACCGACGCCGTGCGTGCCGTGGTGCTCAGCGGCGCGGGCAAGCATTTTTCCTCGGGCATCGACCTGATGATGCTGGCCTCGATCGCCAATGATTTTGGCAAGGACGTGGGTCGCAATGCGCGCCTGCTGCGCCGCAAGATTCTCGAGCTGCAAGCCTCGTTCAACGCCGTGGACACTTGCCGCAAGCCCGTGCTGGCGGCGATCCAGGGCTACTGCATTGGCGGCGCCATCGACCTGATCAGCGCGTGCGACATGCGCTACGCAACCGAAGACGCGCAATTCTCGATCAAGGAAATCGACATCGGCATGGCCGCCGACGTCGGCACCTTGCAACGCCTGCCGCGCATCATCGGCGACGGGATGCTGCGTGAACTGGCCTATACCGGTCGTCAATTCGGCGCCGAAGAAGCGCGCAGCATCGGCCTGGTCAATCGCGTGTTTGGCGATCATGAAAGCCTGCTGGCGGGTGTCATGGACCTGGCCCATCAAATCGCCGCCAAGTCGCCGATTGCCGTGACCGGCACCAAGGCCATGATCAGCTACATGCGTGACCACACAGTCAATGACGGCCTGGAATACGTTGCCACCTGGAACTCGGCTATGTTGCAATCCAACGACCTGCGCGTGGCCATTGCGGCCCATATGAGTAAGCAGAAACCCGAATTCGTGGATTGACTGACATGACCCCAGGCTGGATTACCACAACGCTGCTGGACAACGACGCCCCCGGCGGCTGGGCCGTCGCCCGCAGCCGCGAAGGCTTCTTACACGACACCAACGGCCCGCTGTTCCCGCGCGAATGGCTCAAGCGCCAGGACCTGTCGGTGTTTGCCGAACACGGCATCGGCCACCTCGACGGCGAGCCGGTGTACCTGTTGGAACTCGACTCGCCGGCTGATGTGCCAGGGTGCAGTTGGCAGGGCTTGCGTGGCTTTATGCTGCAAGGTGATCACACCCTGTACAAGGTGCTGGGCTACGCCGCGCAGATCGGTACCTGGGCGCGGGAACACCGTTTTTGTGGCAGTTGTGGCCAGGCGATGGTACAGGTGCCGAGGGAGCGGGCGATGTATTGCCAGGCCTGCGACCTGCGCAGCTACCCACGGATCTCACCGAGCATGATCGTGCTGGTGACCCGTGGCGATGACATCCTGCTGGCGCGTTCGCCGCGTTTCGTCACCGGGGTCTACAGCACCCTGGCCGGTTTTGCCGAGCCGGGGGAGTCCGCCGAAGACTGCCTGATCCGTGAAGTGCGTGAAGAGGTGCAGCTGGAGGTCAAGAACATCCAGTACATGGGCAGCCAATGCTGGCCGTTCCCTCACTCGATGATGCTGGGCTTTCACGCCGAATACGCCGGTGGCGATATCGTGCCCCAGGCCGACGAGATCGAGGACGCGCAGTGGTTCAATATCCACGAGCTGCCGCCGTTGCCGGCGTCACGCTCGATTGCGCGTTACCTCATCGACCTCTACGTGGCCCGCCGTTTAGGCCACGCTGAACCAGTGCTGCCAGGCTAGGCGCACGGTCAGGCCCAGGACCACGGTGATAAACACCGGGCGAATGAATTTGGCGCCGCCGCTGATCGCGCTGCGTGCGCCAAAGAACGCGCCACACATCACCGATACCCCCATCGCCAGGCCGACAATCCAGTCCACCGAACCATTGATGATAAACACCGTCAGCGCCGCCGCGTTGCTGACGAAGTTCATGCTGCGCGCTACGCCGCTGGCCTTCACCAGGTCGATGGGGTGCAGCAGCATCGTGCTGACCGTCCAGAACGCCCCCGTGCCGGGCCCGGCCACGCCGTCGTAGAAACCCAGGCCAAAGCCCTGGGTGGCTTGCCATTTCTTTTTGATCGGTGCCTCCGCGTCCAGTGGCGCCTTGGGCGTGCCACCGAACAGCAGGTACACACCGCAGGCGAAGACGATCACCGGGAGCATCTTGTTCAGGGTTTCGGCGGGCAAGTAATGGGCGACGACTGCGCCGGTCAGCGCACCGATCAAGGTACCGACGATGGCGTGCACCCATTGGCGTGGGTGGAACAGCTTGCGCCGGTAGAAGGTAAAACTGGCGGTGGCCGAGCCGAAGGTGGAGCTGAGCTTGTTGGTGCCCAGCACCAGGTGCGGCGGCATACCAGCGGTGAGCAGGGCGGGCGTGGTCAACAAACCGCCACCGCCGGCGATGGCGTCGATAAAACCGGCGATAAAGGCGACAACGGCCAGGATGGCCAGGGTGGTGAGGTCTACGCTGAGTTCGAAGGGCATGGGCAGGGCTTATTGTTGGAGGGCCGCAGAAGGCCAGCATCTTACTGCGATGTGACTCAAATGTGGGAGGGGGCAGGCCCCCTCCCACATTTTTTACCGGGCCCGCCTGGTTATTTGTGCGCGCCCAGCCATTCCACGGCCGTGCGCCAGATGCAGATACCCAGGAAGTACGCCGACATCAGCGACCATAAGCCAAATGTCCAAGGGTTGGTGTTCGGGTAATCCACCACCATCAGGAAGCTGCACAGCAGCCAGATGGTGGTCACCGCGATGTTGATCGGCATGAAGCGCTTGACCCGGAACGGGTGCAGGAACTTCATCGGCGTGACGGTCAACAGCGCCAGGCCGATCACGGTCAGCAAGGTGACCCACGCATCCGGCTGGATGATATAGACGCACAGGGCAACGACGTTCCAGGCGGCAGGGAAGCCGACGAAGTAGTTGTCCTTGCTCTTCATGTTCACATTGCAAAAGCAGAACAGCGACGACACCAGAATCACCGACACCGCAAACAGGTGGGTGAAATCAGGCAGGTCGATGTAGCGGTAGATAAACAGTGCAGGAATGAACACGTAGGTGAGGTAGTCGATCACCAGGTCCAGCACCGAGCCGTCAAAGCTGGGCAGCACCGTGCTGACATTCACCCGTCGCGCCAGCGAGCCGTCGACGCCATCCACCACCAGTGCCAGGCCCAGCCACAACAGGCACGCCTTGGGGGAGTTTTCCAGCAGCGCCAGGGTGGCCAAAAAGGCCAGTACCACACCGGTGGCGGTAAAGCCGTGGGCGCCCCAGGCTTTGAGTCTGGCTACATGCAGGGTCGATATCACGGGCGGTTCTCCAAAAGGTCAAACGGGGCAGCCGACGACTTAGCGCCGTCGAGTCTGGCCAGGGAATGCAGGTATCGACCGGGAAGGGGAGGATAAGGTTCACCGCCCGGCGTATCCGTTAGCGTAGCAAGCGTAGGATGTTTCGGCATCAGCCCTGACGGAACACCAGGGCCTTTAGCCCACTCTGTGGGTCAATGTCAGGGAATTCCGGTGGGTTTTCCAGCCGCTGTACAAACCGCAGGCCCGGTGCTTCGCGGGTCACGCCGTCGATCAGGAAGTCCTCGCCGAAGGCCGGATCGTTCATGCATGCCAGCACGGTGCCGTGGGCACTGAGCAAGTCCGGCAGGCGACGCAGCACGCGCTGGTAATCCTTGGTCAGCAGGAAACTGCCTTTCTGGAAGGAGGGCGGGTCGATGATCACCAGGTCGTAAGGGCCGTTGTTCGTCACCTTGGCCCAGGACTTGAACAGATCGTGGCCCAGGAAGCTCACCCGGCTCAGGTCGTGCCCATTCAGGCGATGGTTGTCGCGGCCACGGCTTAGGGCCCCACGGGCCATGTCCAGGTTCACCACATGGTCGGCGCCGCCTTCGATGGCGGCCACGGAAAAACCGCAGGTATAGGCAAACAAATTCAGCACACGCTGGCCCTGGGCTTGTTCGCGCACCCAGTTGCGCCCGTAACGCATGTCGAGAAACAGCCCGCTGTTCTGTTTTTTACCCAGGTCGATCAGGTAGCGCAGGCCGCCCTCGGTGATGGTCAGCTCGTCGATGGCGTCGCCCACCAGCCATTCGGTGGTGCTTTGCGGCAGGTAGCGGTGTTGCAGGGCCACGGTGTGCACGCCGAAACGGCTCCACTCGATCTGCAACAGCGTGTGCTTCAGGGCATCCAGGTGCTCGGTTTCTTTGAACAAAGCAACCAGCACCACCCCTTGCAGCCAGTCCACCGTCAGTTGTTCCAAGCCCGGCCAGCAACGGCCACGGCCATGGAACAGGCGCCGGGTTTCCGCAGGCGGGTCAGCCAGGGCAGTGAGCAAGTGGGCGTGCAGGGTAGCGAGTGCGTCTGGGTTCATCGTTAAGCGTCAGTCATCGGGCGGGCGGCATTTTAAACACAATTGGGTGGGAACTGGCTTGCCTGCGATGACGGCCTGATGGTCGACGCTTATCTACCTTGGATCGCGGAGCGTGAGTTGGATCATCGTCGGCTGTCAGGGCCGTCACGGGAGCAAGCTCCCTCGCCACAGGTCCAGCGTTGTACCGCGTTCCCGCAGTGTTTGCGATTTGGGTCAGCGCGTGGCAATCAGCGCCGGCCCGAATGACTCTTTCAAAAAAACCGGGGCGATATAGCGTTCGTAATGTGCCTCGGACAGCAAAAAGAACTCTCGATCTATCGCATCGCGCAAATCCGCCAGGTGGCGTTCACGAAACTCCGGTAACAGCGTCAAACCATAGGCATCCAGCCTGGAAATCACCCGCGCACCCCGTGCAATCAACTGGTATGCCCAGCAATACGGCGACTGGTGCGGCATAAAACGAATCTTGCGCGCTTCCAACTGCTGTCGCAGGCAGTGCGGGTCGAACACTTCCAGCTTGCTGGCCATTACCTGTACCAGCAGTTGTTCCAGACGCAGCCACACCGCCTGTTTTTCCTCGGCGTTATAGCCATTCCACTGGATCACCTCGTGGTGATAGCGCTTGCAGCCCCGACAGACCAAGTCACCGTAGACGGTGGAGCACAGGCCGACGCAAGGGGTTTTGATGGTTTGGTTGGGCATAAAGGCTTGCTTGCAAAGTCTATGGATCATCAATAGCCAATGTGGGAGCGGGCTTGCCCGCGATAGCTGTGTGTCAGTGGGTACATCCGTGACTGATACAGCGCTATCGCGGGCAAGCCCGCTCCCACATTTATTGGTTCGTGTTGATTCAGTCCCAGCTCAACGCGCCGCCGGTCTGATACTCGATCACACGGGTCTCGAAGAAGTTCTTCTCTTTCTTCAAGTCCATGATCTCGCTCATCCACGGGAACGGGTTAGTCGTGCCTGGGTACTCTTCCTTCAAGCCGATCTGCGACAGGCGACGGTTTGCGATGAACTTCAGATAGTCTTCCATCATCGCCGCATTCATGCCCAACACCCCACGCGGCATGGTATCCCGCGCATATTCGATCTCCAGCTGCGTCCCTTGCAGGATCATCTGGGTCGCTTCTTCTTTCATCTCGGCATCCCACAAGTGTGGGTTTTCGATTTTGATCTGGTTGATCACGTCGATACCGAAGTTCAGGTGCATCGACTCATCGCGCAGGATGTACTGGAACTGCTCGGCCACGCCGGTCATTTTGTTGCGGCGGCCCATGGACAGGATCTGGGTGAAGCCGCAGTAGAAGAAGATGCCTTCCAGCACGCAGTAGTAGGCGACCAGGTTGCGCAGCAGCTCTTTGTCGGTGTCGACGGTGCCGGTTTCGAACTTCGGATCGGAGATCGAGCGGGTGTACTTCAGGCCCCAGGCGGCCTTTTTGGCCACCGATGGAATCTCGTGGTACATGTTGAAGATCTCGCCTTCATCCATGGCCAGCGATTCGATGCAGTACTGGTAGGCGTGGGTGTGGATCGCTTCTTCGAAGGCCTGGCGCAGGATGTACTGGCGGCACTCCGGGTTGGTGATCAGGCGGTACACGGCCAGCACCAGGTT
>NZ_JAFCVN010000012.1:0-154899 GCF_049897065.1 Pseudomonas sp. DWP2-2
GGCGACCGGCTCGACGGGCTGGGGCAACTGTATCCAAGATAGTGTCCACTAAAAAATGGTGTCCACTATCTTGGCCAATTTGGAGGGCTGTCAGGAGAGGGTGCTGGCCGGACGGTTACATTTCAAATACTACCCGGACGTACAGGTTTTCCTCGCGGATGGGCGCGAGTGGTGGTTTGAAGTGAAACCTCACGAACGACTGAAGATAGCCAGTGTCAGGCAGCGACTGGATGCAGCTGAGCGCTACTTCAACGCCACCGCTCGTAACTTTTCGGTGGTCACTGAAAGGTTAATTGAAGCTGAGCCCCTGGCTACCAATCTTCGAAGGCTGATGTATCACCGGCGCGGTCCAGAGCTTTCGCATCAGGCGTTGGAGGAGGTAATGGTGGCCTTCAACAAATGGCCGCCTACGACCGTTGCAGATTTGCTCTGCGTGGTTGGTGAGAGGAAAGCCTGGCGCTTGTTAGGCCTTGGGGTGGTGGGCATTGACCTTGATAGGTCAATTGACACTGACTCCCCGGTCTTCCTGCAGGGGGGGCACCGTCATGCAAACCTTTTCCCTTAGGGTGAAATTGGTCGTCATCGTTCGTGGCGTACTGATGGTGCTTGAGAAGAGGCTTATCGACCGGAAGCTGCTCTTCTTCGATGAGCTTGGTGAGCCCACGAAGCTATCCGAGAAGGAGTTCTATGAGGCCTACGAGAAGCGCGAGATCGAGATCTCCGCTGATCAGCCTTATCTCGGGAAGGTTCCGTATGTACGGAACATCCCTCCAGACATCTCATGCTTCCCCAAAAAACATGGGGATGAAGCATTGCGCCGACGCAAGTATCTGGACGACCTAACTAAGCGCGGTAAATACAAGCTGCCGGGTGACGAAGACATGATCAAGACACTTAGAGATATCGCCAAAAAGATTGGGGATGCGTGCGCACCCTCGGTTTCCACCATTCGACGTTGGGCAGCCAAATACATTGGTCAGAACGTAGTAAAGCTGATCCCTCAGCATGCAAAAAAGGGCCGGGCTCCCGCGATACAGGGCGAGCTCGAAGTTATTCTCGAAGGGGTGATTAATAGCACCTACCTGCAGGATACGCTTCCTGCGGTCAGCGTGGTCGTTTCAGAATTTGAGGACCAGATTAAAGAAAGGAACAAAAGTCGTTTGCCCTCGGATCAGCTCAAGATCCCAAGCGGAATGACTGTCCGAAGGTACATCGCCAAGCTGGATCCGTATCTTGTGGATAAGGAGAGGCTTGGAAAACACGCAGCAGACAAAAAGCACCGCGTTGCGGCGGGTGTCCTACGTGTCCATGAGATTTTGGAACGGTGGGAGATTGATCACACGCTATTGGACGTACAGCTTGTGGATGAAACCTCGGGGTTGTGTATTGGGCGCCCCTATCTGACGATCGTCCTGGACCGCTTCTCTCGTATGGTGATGGGATATCTGCTTCACCTGTCGGCGCCAAATACGGAAACCGTGCTTCGTGTGATCGAACGCTCAATCCGTCCAAAGGCTGAACTGCTGAAGCGTTTTCCTAAAGTGAGAAATGAATGGTGGGCACGTGGGCTGCCAGCTCGCATCGTCCCAGACAACGCGGCGGAATTTCACGCGGGTGATCTCATCATGGGGTTCAACGAGTTGGGTATCGAGATCATGTATCCCGCTTCCAGGGCCCCCCAAAGGAAAGGTGCCGTCGAACGCTTTTTCAGCACACAGAACCTGGGGCTTATCCACAACCTCCCGGGCACCACGTTCTCGAATATCCAACAGCGTGGCGACTACGACTCGGAAAAAAATGCATGTTTCACGCTGCCGCAACTGGAGGCGGTGGTAGTGAAATGGATTGTCGATGGTTACCACCAGACACCCCATCGCGGGCTCGCTAATAGGACGCCGGCTCAAGTCTGGGGGACTAGCGAGGCGAACCACGTCATCAGTCTTCCCGTCGACCTGGACTCGTTGGAGTGCATCCTGGCCAAACGCGCTTCGGTGAAAGTTCACCATTACGGCATTGAGGTAGCCAAAGTGGGCTACCACTCTACGGAACTTGCTGAACTCCGTATGCGTTTGGCAGACGGGGAAAAGGTAAACGTCCGCTATCGAGACGAAGCCGGGCACGTCTGGGTTCACGACCGCTTCAGAAACTTGTTCTTCAAAGTGCCCGCCAAAGATGAGCGAATGGCCGGTAAGAGCAGGGAGGTGTGGAAGGCTGCCGAGAAAGCGCTTCGAGAAAAATACAATGAGCAGCCTAGCTTCGAGGCTACGCACAGGTGCTACCAGGAAATTATGGAGGATGCAGACGAGGCCCGCCGTTCGCAGACGCTCAGAAAACGGCGCGCAGCTGCCATAGCGAAAATTGACAAGGAGGGTCGAGTGACCGAAAGCACGCCTCCACCCAAGGTACTCGCTGAAGTGGAATGGACCGGTGACTCTATTCCTAACATTCCGCCAGCAGCCTTCAAGGTTTCGGTTCGTCGCCCTGCTGGGAGTTCTAAGCCATGAACGCCATCGATCTTTATGAGTGCTATGAGCATGGTGAATACAGCTTTACGCTCCGCGATCGTTTTATTCACAGCCCTCAAGTCGAGCGAGCGTTGACGCGACTAGGCGATATCCACGGCGATAGTCGGCGTACCAGAGCAAGTAAAGGGTTGCTGATCCAAGGTCCAAGCGGTGTGGGCAAGAGCACATTGGTCAAGGAGTACATTCGGTCACTGGAGGAATCGGAGAGCCATGACCCACAGAAGCGGGCAGTTCTGTTCGTTGAGATGCCTTCGTCACCTACGAAGAAGAACCTGGCAGCAGCCATTTTGGCGGAGTTGAAGGACCCCTTCGCTGAGGCACGAGGACATTCGGCTGAGGTTAAATTTGCACGTGTAGTCCTGCTGCTGAAGAACCTTGGCGTGGAGATGTTGGTCCTCGATGAGGCGCAGCATCTGGTCGATTATCGTCGTAACGGTGCGTATGAGGCAGCAGACTGGATCAAGAGTCTGATGAATGAAACCAGTATCGCTTTTGTTCTGATTGGGCTGAAGCGCACCGAAAATCTCCTGCTAGCAAACGAGCAACTGCGACGCAGGTTTTCGGCCACGGTGGCATACGATCGCTTCACCTTCTCCGCTAATGCGTCTCTTCATTTCGTGATGTTGTTGCAGGCAATCGAAGGCGAACTGCCTGTTCAAACCATCAGTTTTGTTGAGCCAGCGATGATTAAACGCTTCTACCTGGCTTCCTATGGATTGATCGACTACCTCATAAAGATTGTGGACAGGGCTGTTTGGCTGGTTCAAGTCCAGGACCTTGCCGGGATTGAACTTCCGGTGCTTGCCCAGGCTTTTGAGGACGAGGTTTGGAGCTACGCCACCGAGGAGCGAAACCCCTTCAGTGCGAGCTTCAATTTCCAGCCTCTGTTCGGGAAGCGGGAGCCGTTTGAGACGTTCGAAGAGAGCAATACCTGACGGCCAAGGGCCGGGCTTATCGGCCCGGCTCTACTCCCCTGATTTTTATGTCTTCGATTTCATGGATGTGTAGGAATGTTTGGTCTTTTAATCAACCCACGACCACACCACGACGAAAGTCTTTTGGGGTACCTGCAGCGCCTGGCGAAAGCCAACGGATTACCCAGAAAGGAACTGCTCACAGCTTTTGCACGTGCAGGCGAGCCCGAGGTTGCTGACTGGCTGCAGATGATCGAAGGTCCTTTGAGCTGGCCAACAGTTGCTGCTGAGATTCGTGATCCTAAGCCTAAAGGGGTCAAGCTATGGACGACTCATCACGCACGTTACTGTCCGATCTGTTTGGGCGAAGCCGGTTATTGGAGAGAAAGCTGGGGCTTGACCCTGGTTACGACGTGCTCTGTCCACGGCACTGAACTCCAGGGGCGGTGCCCCAACTGTCTGAAGGAAACCGACCCAAGCGCGATGAGTGCGAATAGTTGCCAAGCGTGTGGCACCTCATTGTGTGGGACCAATTTTGCGATCGCGCCGGCGAGTGATTCAGCCGCCTGGCTCACCTCTGGCTTTGAAAAGAGGTTGTACGCTGACTCGTTGCCAGCCGACGCGGGATTGGGTGCTCTCTCCTACGATCAGTTTCACGAGTTGTCATCACGCCTCGCCGTAAGAAGTGTCCCAACGGAAAGCACCAAGCCTCTGAAGGTTGCTGATTCGGGTTCTCTAGAGATCTCGCGGCTCATGGCGAATGCTGCAGGTGAGGTTCTGATGAACTGGCCTCTGGCATTCAGAGAAAT
The DNA here is from genome assembly GCF_049897065.1 of Pseudomonas sp. DWP2-2. Lineage (NCBI taxonomy): Bacteria > Pseudomonadati > Pseudomonadota > Gammaproteobacteria > Pseudomonadales > Pseudomonadaceae > Pseudomonas > Pseudomonas sp. DWP2-2. Next base: position 4,249 of record NZ_JAFCVN010000012.1, read on the forward strand.
GCTCAGTGGCTTGAAGGAGGCCTATGCCGAAAGCGGACGCTGGAAGCTCAGCAGGGCGTTTGGCCCTATATATCATGATATCCATCGTGATCTGAATGACCCTTGTTTTGACTTTCTCCGTCGAGAGTTCGAATCATTTCTGCAGCATGCTTGGGAGGCGCCGTTAGCCAAGCGAAATCGTAACTTGAGCGAAGAAGCGGTAGAGAGGCACCGCTGGGTGTCCTTCGCTACTGCAGCGGAAGCCTGTGGCCTAGGCGCATCAGTTGTAAAACGCCTTCACCATCATGGAGAGCTCGCCTATCGGGAGATGACACATGAACACCGTGTGTTTACGGTGGTGGATCTGGAGCAGCTAAAAGAGATCTCGCAGCAAATCCCGGATGCGGTTGATATGAAGCAAACCGTGAATTTGCTAAACCTCTGTCACAAACGTGTTAGGCAGTTGCTGGCTGTCGGTATCCTGAAGTCCTTCGGTGGAGAACCACGGCCAGGCGAAAGGTGGCTTATTGACAGCCACTCTATCAACGAATTGCTAGATGAAAAGCTCTCCACCAGCACTGACCAGGATCTGGTGACGATCAATCATTTGGCCAAGCATTCCCTGCCCAAGGGCGGTGGATTGGTCGAATTGGTTCAGGCAATCCGTGCAGGTGATCTTCGCGCTTACAGCCCAGCTGAGAATGGCTCGGTTGCGGTAGGTGCGTGGTTACTCAAGCCGCAAGATTTTGCAGCGTGGCAACAAGCCCGAGCTGAGAAAAAGAGTCCGGTCTTTCCCGGCCTGTCGGTAGTCAAGGCCGCTGCGCTGTTAGGCGTCAAAGAACAATGCGCATACGCGTTCGTTCGGCTTGGTCTGCTATGGAGCACTGCTGTTGAACGAGGCCGGCGTACACAATTGATGGTGAAGCCTCAAGCGATCGACAGATTCAGGCGTGGCTATATTTTGGGACCGGAGATTGCGGTGTATTTGGGGAAGTCGACGAGGGAGGCGTTCAAGCACCTTTGGGAGGCCAGGTTTCGCCCCGTTGCGGGGCCATCCATTCCAAACGCGGCTTGCCGGCAGTACGTTTGGGTGAGAAGCAAAAAGCTGATCGATTACCTCGCAAGTGAAGCCGCCCAGATCGACGATCCTGAAGCCATCACGTTTTTATCCACACCGATCGCTCAGCCTCGTGATTGCCGATTCAGGCATGTGGGATCAAGATAGTTAGCACGCTTTCTTTCTTGATTGCTAAAATCATCGAACCCATTTTGGAGAATCTTATGTCCCGTCTCGCTGAATTCCGCCTGCTCGAACAACAGCTCGCAGCCCAACTGGCAGAGCTGGAAGCGCTGAAAAATGACTCTGCCTTGAAGCAGGAAATGGAATTTGAAACGAAGCTGCGCAGTTTGCTCAACGAGTATGGCTACGGCCTGCGCCAGGTGGTGCTGATCCTCGATCCGCAAGCGGTGGCTTCCGCTGATATGGCCCCAAAAACCTCTCGGAAACCGCGCGAAGTGAAGGTGTACAAAAATCCACACAGCGGTGAGGTTGTTGAGACCAAGGGTGGTAATCAGCGTACGCTCAAGGCCTGGAAAAACGAGTATGGCGCTGAGGTAGTCGAGTCTTGGCTCGCCAACTGATTGCACCGCAGGCGGCTTCTGGCACGAGATAAATCGTGGTGCGCCCCGAATGCGAATTCCTATTCTGGGGCGTGACGAAATTTTCTGCGGGTGGTGGTGACACACAGTTTATGCGCATTAAATAGAGGTCCACTTCAAAAAATGGACTCTCCAAAATGCGGAATGCTCTCGTCTCAATCTCAGTGAACACCATCGCAAGCCTCCTGACTGCGCTTGTGCTTCACTGGATCACTCCCCCTCTTACTGACCCGTCGATTCGACTAATCGCTGCGTCAAGCTGCGTATCCCAAAGCGCTGCGTAGCTGAGTGATCTGTAAGCTACCGGTCAAGTCACCTTCCGAACTCCAGCATTAAGGGAGATGGTGTCCGCGTATCTTCAAGCGGGCGCGATCACCTTTGTCGTCAGGATTTCCATGCGTCAACGAAGCTATCGGCTCCCGGCGTCACCGAAATAATCATCCTTTGCGACCAGACCAAGATCATCTGTGAAATCCTGGCCATCCTCGCTGAACAGATTTTGAGTCCGCCGCTCCTGCTTGAGGTAAGCCAATGTTTGGAAGAAGCAATCCTCACACAGGTGCAGTTCATAGCGCTCCCCATCATGGGCAGTACCATAGCCCCAGTGTGCTTGTAGGGCGCCGAACTGATTCCCGCCAGTATCCAAGCGGGTGGAGCAACGGCATACATCGCACACGACGTCTATAACGGTCTCGACTTCGACTCTTCCGGTTATTTTCATCGCTGACTCCTACAAGCGCCTCTGACTTTCGCGTTCAGCATGCTACCTCCAGGACGGAGCGTAGGCTTGCCATTGTAGTCTCCATTGTGTGAATCCATAGCCGTTCTTTACCGGTCATGATCATGGAATGTAGTGGTCACTTCCATGCCAATGGCTACTCAGATCAAAGTGATCTGGCCTTTAGGGCCCGCCCAGGACGATCAGGCATGCTTTGGTCGGGCCTCAAACCAGTGGGTGACCGTCAAAAGGGTCAGTTAGGCCTACTGCTGCCTATCCTCGCTCGTTACCATCAAGAGACCCTCTATTGAAACGGTCTCAGCAAAGATGGATGTCTATAAGCTCCGCATCGAAGACACAGAAAGCAAGATCATCGACAAGGAAGGTTTCGAGGCCGAGACCTTCCGCAGAGATCCGTGGTACCAGCCTGGAAGTGCGGGCAAGCTAGCTCAGTTTGCTGTATGCCCGGCATGCGACAACCCTGTCCAGCTAGTTGGGCTGTATGAGCTACCACCTAACGTGAAGAGCCCATTCGGGAAGCATGCTACTAAGAGCATTCGCGGCATCGCTCCATTTGATAGTGAGGCCCGTAACGATTGCCCGTACTTCCAGCCTCGCCAGCACAAGAAAACTGAGCGGAAAACCAGGTTTGACGGCATCCCGCGGAAGATTCTCAAGCTGTTGATCGAACAGTTCGATCGCGTGGTTTACATCCTGGAGAAAGAGACCCAACTGGTCCTTTCCGAGAACGCGTTGAGAGGCATGCTGCAGCGTTACAAGGGAGAGCGTGGCTACCTCTATACCGGCGCGACGCTTCGCAATGTGCCATGGATCTTTGCTTACATGTCGGACGCCACCCGCCTGTTTGGCCAGAAGGTCAGTGGAAATGCTGAACTGGTGAAAGCTATTGCCTCTGAGGTTCCGGGGGCGGAAATCAGCAGCACTGGTCGGCTGGAATCGAAGAAGGTGCCTGGTTCGAAGGCGGCATATTTTGATCTCAAGATGAGTTTCATCCGCCATCGAATCGTCAAAGACAGTGAAGCGTCAGGGTTGGTTGAAAGCATGGAGTTTGTGGTGTCACAGCCTCGCAGAGGTGAGCTTGAGCACATTCACAAGGAAGTCATCAAATTCGATTCGGCTTGGTTCGAATCCCTTATCCGGATGCCGGTTGATCATCCTTATCGCAGAATGGATAGAGTGAAGATGGCCCGGGAGGAACTGGGCGATCTGCTGGAGATGCCTCAAGCCTGAGGAGCCCTGCTGTAAACCACTTTTTTTCACTGTAAACCACAGTGGTTTACAGTTGAAAAAAGTGGTTTACAACGCAGCTACGGCACGCGCCCTGGCGACTCCCCAGGCCAACGCGCTCGTCATTGATTCGTTCGGCCTGGTGTCGAACGCTTCCTCATACAGAGCGGTTCCCGACGACGCGTACACACCGATAAACAGCTGCGTTGCGCCTATCCGTGAAAGCCTTACCTGCACGTCGAGATAAGATCCGTCATTCAGGATCTCTTCGTGGGTCCGGTGATGAAGCGTAGGATCTGCCCAGCTCCAATAAACATCTCCCCGCAAACGCATGCAGCCCCCAGCAACCGATGGATAGCCATAGATTCCAAACTAGCCAAAGCGAGGCGGCAATCAAGCCGATCTAAGCTGCTTGTGAGTCGCGCCCGACAAGTGACCAGCTTGGAGTGACTTCGAACAGCCCCAACCGATCACGCAAAGCAGAAGACTCACGCCTGGGTCCGATTGATCAGCGAGACAGTCAGGAAGGTTTGCACACAGCCCAAACAAAAAAGCAGCTCCCGAGAGCTGCTTTTTTCTTACTCCCCCTTTTTGTGCTTGTGGGGTTTCAGGTCCGGATGGTCCTTCTGCTTTTCAGGGGTGACTCGCTGCCTTTTGTCCGGAGTGCCATCTTCATTGGTGCGCTTTGGGCCTGGCTTGATGCTCATGCAAAACTTCCTTTTCCGCTTGGGTTGTTGAATGCAGCTATGTAATTAGTCCAGCTTCTCTCAGCTGTCAAAGCAGGCTGGTGCAGAACCGCCTGGCCGATGATCCGGTCCACATCGAACATTCAGAGGCCAGAATAAGAGCCTCCGGCCAAGGGCTTGCAAGGGGCTGTGAAATCCAGCGCTGAGCGATACGAAGACGTCTGGACGTTCATCATGCCGAGCACGGTGTGGAACAGGTTGTCGTGGCTCAGCGGTGACGTGGTTTGAGCTTTCAAACAACCCACGTTGACCTTTTCGCTCTTCGCGAGCGAGTCAGACATCCAAAGTACCAACGGCACCTTTGTTTGCTCGTCAGGAGCCATCGCGTAAGGCAGCCCGTGCAGATAGAGCCCACCCTCCCCCAGCGATTCGCCGTGGTCCGAAACGTACATCAGCGCAGTGTCGAACTTGGTGTTGGCCGCCAGGATATCGATGAGATTTGCAGTCACATAATCGGTGTAGAGGATTGAGTTGTCGTAGGCATTGACCACCTCCTCCTGCTTACATTTGTCGAGCTCGTTGGTCTCGCACACCGGTGCGAATTTCTTGAATTGCGAGGGGTAGCGCTTGTAGTAGGCCGGGCCGTGACTGCCTTTGTAGTGGAGCACCAGGACAGCATCGCCTTCCTGGCGCTTGATGAAGTCTTGCATCTCCGTGAGCAGCACCCCGTCCTTACACTCCTCGCTGGTGCACAGTTGGGAATCCGCGTGAGAGGCAGCCTTGTGGTTGGGAACCCTGTCGCAGACCCCTTTGCACCCCGAGTTGTTGTCAGTCCACATGACACTAATGCCAGCGCGTTGAAGCACGTCGAGCAGCCCTTCTCGGCTCTTGGCCAAGCCATCTTTGTACTGGGCCTTACCCACGTCCAAGAACATGCATGGCAGCGAGACCGCGGTAGCGGTACCGCAGGAGCTCACGTTCGTGAAGCTGATGACATTTCGCTTTTCTAGTTCCGGATTCGTTTCACGGGAGTAGCCGTTGAGGGAGAAGTTGGCGGAGCGAGCGGTCTCTCCTACTGCCAGTACCAGCAGCCTGGGTTTACGAGCCGCACCCTGTCGATTAACTACCGCATCAGTACCAATGGCCGTTAGCGTTTTAGGTGTGGCCAGCTGTCGCTTCAGGTACCCATGGCCAGCCGCAAACAAGTTAGTAGGTACCAGGATCAGCCGGATCTCCCGATTGTTGCGCAGCAAGGAGGCATACGACTGGTACTGACTCAACGCGATGCCAGACAAGGTCAACAGAGCGAGCGACAGAGCAATGACCCTGCTGACCAAAGCTTTGGCCCAAGGCTTGCGCCGGAGGGGAACCCGGGTGATCAGGTAGACGGGCAACACCCCAACCATTGCGACCCAAAGACCGAGCTTCCAACTCAACAGCTCGGTTGCCTCAGCGACGTCGGTCTCCACAACGTTGGTGAACATTGTGTAATCGACCACGATGCCGTAGGCATTCATGAAGTAACTCGCGAATGACGCGCTGATCAGCACCAGACACAGCAAGGGTTTGGCCAGCCGCCCCCATGACAGCAAGCTCAGCACGGTAAACACCCATGCGAATACTATGACTGGGAGGCTAGCCGCTAGCAGCCAGTTCACTTCATCGGTTTTGAATACCAGCTTCCAGAGCACGTTCCAGAGCTCAGCGTTCGCGAATAGCAGTAACCAAAAAGTTACCAGGCCGATTAGCAAATTAGTACTGATGCCTATCTGCCGCGCATTGCGAATAGCAAAGATCCATTTGCTTAACAGGGTGTGAACAATGGATTTGGAAGGTGTCATTATCAAACTCTGGAAGCTGCTTATCCATGGCGGTAGCTATGGAGTTAGCGGGAGCTACAAGGCAAGCCGTCGACAGATGCTGAGCGATTGCGCAATGTGCGGAGCGCCAGAGGCCTTAGGCCCCTAGGCGTTGGAGACGCTTAGTATGTGTGAGGCATAGGGATAAAAAGAGAAATGAATCTCGCTGAGCGCATTATTTCCGGGACCTGATAACGACACGATGACCTCGGGATTACAATGCTGACAGAAATCCAATAACTGCTGTTTTGATTGTCGTTGATCACGCTATGATCAAAATTAGGGGAATACCACCCACCAAAAAAAATGCGCCGCTCAGCTAGATAAATTTAATTTCACAAACAAAACGGTTTCGTTTTGACGTAGGCTAATTTTGAACTTTCACTTCAACTTACAAGTCTTTCTCGCGAGCAGAACATTCTTTTCAACTTTTGCTCGTTAATATGTCACCCATCAATGAGGGGCGAATACCATGAGCTTTTTCAAAAATATCCTGGGCGGGCACCATGGCCGTGGAAACCACGGTGGCGGCAAGCACCACAGCGGGGGACATGGGGCCGAGCAATATGATCGCCATGGCCGGCAGCAGGGCTGCGACGGCGGCAATCAGGTGTATGACGGAGGGCGCCCTGCCACTCCAGCCCCCATCAAAGATCTGCAGGGCTGCAGGCAGTGCCGGACGGCCAACGATCCGTCAGCACGCTTTTGTCTAAACTGCGGTACACCACTATCGAGTGGTTGCACCGCCTGCGGCTCGTTGCTGAGCGCAGGAGCAAAATTTTGCAGTCAGTGTGGCCAAGCGACGCTCTAACGCTAGGCAGACAGGAAGGCCAACGAGACCACAACCTTGCGCAAGGAGAAATACGTGGGTTCAAATCATGACCATGGCAGCGCTGCAGTACGCGAGGGGCATCAGAAGAAGCTAATCATGGCGCTCGTCTTGACTGGCAGCTTCATGATTGCAGAAGTGATCGGTGCGTGGATTACCGGCAGCCTGGCGCTGCTGTCGGACGCATCTCACATGTTCACAGATACTGCCGCCTTGGCGATCTCACTGATTGCACTTCAGATAGCCAAGCGGCCGGCGGATCAGAAAAGAACCTTCGGCTATGCGCGCCTGGAAATTCTGGCTTCGACGTTCAACGCAGTGCTGCTCTTCCTGGTGGCGATGTACATTTTGTATGAGGCCTACCAGCGCTTCTTCATGCCGGCGGAGATCGCTACCGGAGCGATGATGTGGATCGCAATCGCCGGCCTGATCATCAACCTAATTTCGATGCGCCTTCTGGCATCTGCGAGCAACGAAAGCCTCAACGTCAAAGGAGCCTACCTCGAAGTTTGGAGCGACATGCTCGGCTCGCTTGGCGTAATCATCGCGGCACTTATCATCCGCTTCACCGGCTGGACCTGGGTCGACACGATTGTCGCTGTGGCAATCGGCCTTTGGGTTCTGCCGCGGACGTGGCAGTTGCTTCGCGAAAGCCTGGGGATCCTCATGGAGGGTGTCCCGAGGGGGCTCGACGTTACGGCAATCGAGGCCACCATCCTCGGCGTAGATGGCGTGACGGACGTTCATGACTTGCACGTGTGGGCTGTCAGCAGTGGCAGCAACGTGATGACGTCGCACGTAGTGGTTCGGGATTCTGCAGATGGGGATGCTGTGCTGGCGGCCGTCGTGGATGCTGTCAGCGATGCATTCGAAATCCATCACTGCACCATCCAGATCGAGCGGGCAGCTTTCCACGAGAGCGTTCCCTCGCCCTCGCACTGACCGATCGGTAAACACCATGCAAACACATCACCCTCCTGGCTGAGGGTGATGTTGCAAAAAAATGCGGTGAGGGATGCCGTAAACGGCAGGAGCGCTTCGAGGGGGGTTGGTGAATGGCTTCGCCTGCCCTCGTCAACAACCTCCAGAAGGCTCAGCGATGGCCTGGATCATCACGAAGTACCTACTCACTGCCGGTATAGTGATTCTCGTGTCAGAGCTGGCGAAACGCAGCGACAAGCTGGGCGGCTTGGTCGCCGCCCTACCCTTGGTCACGGTCTTGACGTTGGTCTGGCTCTATTTAGAGAACCAGAGCATGGAGAAGATCTCCAACCATGCTTGGTACACGTTCTGGTACGTGCTTCCTACCCTGCCGATGTTTATTGCTTTTCCATTGCTGCTACCTAAGCTCGGCTTTTGGCCGACACTGATCAGCAGCATCCTCATCACAATGGCCAGCTTCGGAGGCTTCGCCATACTGCTGCGCCGGTTCGGCATTGAGCTTCTATGATCCGGTGGCCGCAGGGATCATCTTGATGAGCCTTAACGGCTATTAACACACTCGCCCTTCACTAGGTAGCGAACCATGTGCAGTTCGCCTTTCGAGTCTTCGTAGGTCATCATGCTTCTTACATTACCGCAGTACCGCACGCTGGGTGATACATACACCAACTTACCAACGTCCAGGTCCATGCCGTAGGCGTAGTCTTCTAGTTGAGGCATGGGCTTTTTTACGCGTTGAGCATAATCCGCAGTAGCCTCCCTAGCAGAACGCTCGATGCGTTGATTGATCTCCATACCGCTTTGGGCATTGGCTGTTAGTGATGTAAAGAGCATAAACACGGCGATCGCTGATACAGTAGTGTTCATAAGAAGTCCCTTAATAAAAAAGCGCCCGTAGGGGGGCGCTAAAATTCACCTACCAAAGGAGCGTATGGTTTACAGGTGAATGCACTGGCGCGAACAACTGCTCGATGCTCTTGCCAAGCTGCTTTGAAATGAGACAATTTCCAAAGCAGCGATGCCTCTTCCGCTGCCCTTAAACTAGCAAAGGAGGCTAACACCAAGATGATCGCGCAATTACAATTTGGACATGTAATAGATTGTAAGATAATTATTCGAGAGAATATCGAGCCGCCACGTGAACTAATTTGCAGAAAAGCGCTGCGGTTTGCGGCCGTGCATGGGGTCTGCCTGCGTGGCGCCCTCGATCCAAGGCCAGTACCAGTCCTTGCAAGCTAACGACCGAAATGCTGCCTGCCCTGGCCGATTCCACCTGCCAGGCGAATCTGTCATACACCGCCGCAGGCCCCAGAATCCGCTATGCTTAGGGGTGGAGCCTGCATGACTGTCAGAAATCTTGCGGCTACATTACAAATTTGTAGGATTTCGCCGCGGCCAGCTTCTTCGCGTTAAGATTCAAGCGTCCTCAGGTGACCCGGCGTATGGACAGAGGTAGCGACTACCACATGCCATACCCTCAGCCAAACTTTCGAACAGCCTGCAACCATAATCTTGGCGGATTAGGCCAACTCCTTCCTCACACCTTGAGATAAGTTATGCGCGTTCTAGTTGTGGAAGACGAAATTAAAACTGCCGAATATCTTCAGCAGGGCCTATCCGAAAGCGGGTATGTCGTAGATATCGTGCACAACGGTGTAGATGCTCTGCACTTGTTCAACACTAATGTCTATTCGTTGGTCCTCCTGGACGTGAACCTCCCGGGTATCGACGGCTGGGACCTGCTGGAAACCATCCGTAAGACCAGCCGGGTCCGCATCATCATGCTGACCGCCCGCGGACGCATCAATGACAAGCTCAAGGGCTTGGACGGCGGCGCGGATGACTACCTTGTGAAGCCATTCGAATTCCCTGAGCTGCTTGCTCGCATCCGTTCGCTGCAACGCCGTGGTGATGAGTTAGTCGAGAAGAGCTCGCTGAAAATTGCCGACCTGGAACTCGACTCCGTCCGCCATCGCGTCTTCCGCGGTGGCACACGCATCGATCTCACCACCAAGGAATTTGCGCTTCTGCACCTGCTCATGAGCCGAACGGGCGAAGCGCTGACTCGCTCTCAGATCATCTCGTTGGTCTGGGATATGAATTTCGATTGCGACACCAATGTCATCGATGTAGCCATCCGGCGCTTGCGCTCGAAGATCGATGACCCGTTTGAAACCAAGCTCATTCACACGCTTCGTGGCGTTGGGTACGTTTTTGAGGAACGCGCATGAGGCCATTCAGCCTGGCTGCAAAGCTGGGGTTAAAAGTTGGGTTGATGAGCGCAGCGTTGCTGCTTCTGTTCGCCACCTTTGGCTATCTGATGGTAGGCAAGGCTCTGGAAAGAAATGCCAGAGCAGACCTGGAAGTAAAGATGGCGGGGATGGCTCACAACCTGTCCACCATCCCGGACATCTCCGGCGTCAACGCGGATGCGCATCAGCTTGTCGATTTGGTCATGGGCCACAACAACCTGTATGTGAGCATATTCGATACCTCACAGAATCAGACTCCCCTGCTCTCGATTGGCTCGAAACAGGTCAATCTGGAGGTGCACAAGTTTCAGCCGGCGGCCCAGCCCAAAGAGCACGAATGGCGTGATACGCAGGACCGTCCTCTGCTGAGTGCTTCTCGAATCATGCGTTTGGGCGATGGAACAGAGGTCAGCGTCTATATGACCATGGACCAGTCATCCAGTGAGGCGCTACTCGATGCGTTGCTGACCTGGGCCTTGATGATGTCCCCCGTCATCCTTGCACTGATCTTGGCCATTGGCTGGTGGACTGTGCGCAGAGGCCTGCTACCACTGACCAAGTTCCTCAAGATCGCCTCGAAGATCTCAACCGAGAGCCTCGACCATCGCCTTCCAACTGATGGGATGCCGGCAGAACTCAAAATGCTCGCCGACGGCATCAACATCATGCTGGCTCGCCTGGATGATGGGGTTCAGCAGCTCTCGCAGTTTTCTGACGACCTTGCTCACGAACTTCGAGCACCGCTTTCCAACCTGATGGGCAAGGCCCAGGTTGCCTTGACCAGAGAACGATCGCTTTCCGAGTACCGGGAGGTTCTGGAGTCGTGCACAGAAGAGCTGGACCGCATGAGCCGCATGGTTTCCGACATGCTGTTCTTGGCCCAGGTCAGTCATCCAGCATCCATGGTGGAGTTCGAACCCGTGTCCCTGGTCGACGAGGTTCAGCGCGTGTGCGACCTCTTCAGCATTTCGGCAGAGGAAGGTGAGATCCAGCTGCAGATCTCTGGCAGTGATGATGTGGTACGCGGGAACCGTCTGATGGTTCAGCGGGCTGTCTCGAACCTCGTGTCAAATGCGATTCGCTACTGCCCCCGCGGCCGCACCGTCTACGTGAAGGTGCAGCATAGTGCGAGCGGTACGACGCTGAGTGTCGGTAACCCCGGCCGCGGTATTGCCAAGGAACACCACGCGCACTTGTTTGAGCGTTTTTACCGCGTGGACAAGAGCCGAGCACGGAGTGAAGGCGGTACCGGTCTTGGCCTGGCCATTGTGCAGTCGATCATGAGCCTGCACCAAGGGTCGGCGAGCGTGGAGGTGACCGAAGAAAACTTCACCTGGTTCCACCTTCACTTTCCCGCAGCCCAGCAAATGCAGCCGGCAATGACCGCCGCTTAAATTGCGCAGACACGATTAGGCCCGTCAATCGACGGGCCTTTTGTTTGCCTCAGTGCATCAGTGCCGAAGGACCACAGGGTCCATGGGCGACCGCAGAATCACCGATTTGATGATCTTCTGTTCGTCAGGATTGGCGTTCTTCCACAGGTGGGAGAAGTACTGAGCATTCACTTTCTCTTGAGCACTTACGCTGCCGGCGGCATCGATCAGGCGCATGGTCGAGTAGACACAGATCAGCGCCAGAATGAAGAACGCCGTCGCGACCACCATCACATAACGCTTGGCCAGCACCGGAGCCCGCTTGAGCTCCTGGATAGAGGCATCCGCAGCCTTTGTCGCTGCTGTAAGCTCCGAGATCAGTGGCTGGATGGCGGTGTCGACTCCGCGGCATGCAGCTGAATACGCTGAAGCAGCCGCGCGCAAGGCAACCTCTTCCGCGTTCGACCAAGCCTTCTCCGCCTTTCGCACCTCCTCCTGAATTTGCCGGCCGACAGCGTCCACCTGCTCCACCAGTTCGTTCGACCTCTCCAGAACAGCGCTGGAGGTGCGCGTCTGCGAGGTCAGCTCATCGAGCTGGACAGTGAGTTTTTCAGTGCAGCGGCGAAAGTCACCGATAGCAACTGCCCAGGGCTCTATGTCATTCATGGCTATCTCCTAGGGCGGCCAACAACGCCGCGCTGAATTAACGCGCTAGATATCAAAATTGTAATTTAAGAGAAAATTCGAAGTCGCCCTCGACAGTGCCGAGATAGACATGATCCTTCCAGATTTGAAGATTTAACGCATCCTATCTGCAGCCAAAATTACGGAATTGTAATTATTGACTCACCTTGTCGTTAGCTTCGCGTTCCTAAACTACAAACCAACAAAGGCCGCTAATCAGGCAGGCCTAGTATGAACCGAGGTTCACAATGAAATTTGTCAAATCTATCGCTATTGGCAGCCTGCTGCTGGGTCTCATGGGTACCGCTTACGCTGAAGGCGGCTTCGAGCGAGCGAAACAGTTCAACGAGAACTTCCGAACCGAACAGGCTCGCCTATGGAGCGATGACTCTTCGGACCAGAACAAACAACAAGTCGCTCAAGAGCAAAAGAAAGAAAGCAAGGATGGTAAGGAACAAGCCGACAATTAATCGGCGGTTAAATAGGACTTCAAATGACGAAAGCAATCGACAAAAAAGCCAGGGTAAAACCTGGCTTTTTTGTGCATGGAATTTAGCCTTCGTTCTTGCGAAGCGTTCCCACATTGCTTTCTCCAGCCAGACCCTCGGCACCTTGTTCGGTGCGTTTCCAATGGCACAGCAGGAGCTGGCTAGCGTTCGCTTCCGTGATCGCTGTGCAAGCCAGATCAACAGGCATTCCATCCTTGCTATCTCTCAAGCGCCTGGACAGGTAGAACGAGCCATCCCGCGGCCACTTGGCAGGATCCTTGATGTTCTCGGACTTCCCGCTGCTGTAAAACTCCGACGAGTATGAGCGGCGGCCAGGATAGATCAAGGGAGCGGAATGAGCAGACTGCACATTGAGCCAGGCTTGAACCACATCTCGCTGATTTTGAGGGCGCTCCTCTAGTACCCCGGCGTAGATGATGCCCGCACCGATGATTGGCAACACCAATGCGCTCGCAGCGGCAGCCCAGGTGGTCTTCGGGCCAACTTCGCTGACCCGTGCAGACAGCAGCAATGCCCACGCTGGCAGCGCGGGTAGCAGGTAGGTCCACAGAATGTTGCCTGCAAATGTGAAGAAGACCGGTGTCGCCAAGGCCCACAGCCAGAGGTAGGCTTCGAAGCGCTGCATCGATCCACGCTTGCGGATCAACAGTGGTAGAAACAAGGCCCATGGCAGTAGCGACAATCCGAGCTGGATCCAGATGCTGCCGTACGGCTTGGCATGAGCACTACCATAGAGGTCCCCTGCCCAGTTACTGACGACGTAGCGGCTCCAGTGCTCACCAACGAAGAAGTACTCCATGAAGCCGGGCGTTTTCATCTCGGCCGCGACATACCATGGCACGGATATACCGAACATGAGTACAAGGCCGCTAATCCAGGGAAGCCTCAGTACCCGTCCCCATTCCTTGTAGATAACGAACCAGGCAAATGCCGGCGCCCCCATAAGCACCAGGGTCAGCGGCCCTTTGGCAAGCAAGCCCAGCCCGAGACCTGCGAACATCAGGTAGGCATCCGCCTTGCTGGCGTACTTCATCCAACGCCAGAAACCGTAGCTGGCCAGCAGAATCGAAAACGACAAAACAGGGTCAGTCAGCACAACACCGCTGGAGACCAGGCCAAGTGTGGTGCTGGAAAAAATAATGGCAGCCCAGATGCCGGCGTTACGAGAAATCTGCTGCGTGCCGAGTTTGATGATGATGAAACAGCTTGCCAGGTGGAGTAGCCACGCTGGGAAGCGCGCAGCGAACTCGTTAACGCCGAAGACCGTCATGCTCGCGGCCTGGGTCCAGAAGGACAACGGAGGCTTGCCCCAGAACGGTACCCCGTAGTCGAACATGGGCGTGATCCAATCATTCAACTCGACCATCTTGCGAGCCATTTCAGCGTAGCGGGCCTCAGATGTGTCCATCAGCGGGTAGATGCCCAGCCCCACCAAACGCAATAGCAAAATCGAACCCAGGATCCACCACAGCGTCCTCTCCTTCTTCAGGTTCAGCATTTCTTACCCTCGATCGAAGCCATCGAAGGGTGGAGTGACACGGGATCTGCCTTGTTGCTGTGCTTCAGGAAATAGAGAGGCCGGCGCTTCACTTCCGCGAGTGTCACGCCCAGGTACTCCCCCACCATGGCGACACCAACGCACATGAATGAAGCCATTCCGACGATCAGGTGATGGATGTCGAAACTGCCTGCCACAAGCGACGCAAGCATGTAGCAGATGCTGGAGACGAAAAGACCGAAACTGATGAGGCTGAAAATGCGCAGTGGTTTGCGAGAGAAGCTGACGATGCTCTCGATGGCCAGATTGAACAGGCCAGCTGCATTCCATTTGGTGCTCCCGGCATGGCGAACAGTGCGATTGTAGGGCAGTTCGATGGTACGAAAGCCTACCCAGCCGATCATTCCTTTGAGAATCCTGGAGCGTTCATCCAGGGCCCGCAGGGCTGCCAGCGGCGCAGGCCCAATCAATCGGAAATCGCTGACATCGGCCGGCATGTCCACCTTCTCCACCAGGCGCTGCATGACCCAGTAGTAAGCCCGGGCACTCATGCGCTTGAACCACGAATCACCGATTCTCAGGTTGCGCTGCATGTTCACCACGTCGTAGCCGCGTTGCCAGTAGTCCACCATGGCCGCGATGAGCTCTGGTGGGTCCTGCAGGTCGACATCAATGAAGATCAGCGCACTGCCACGGGCATGGTCTATCCCGGCGCTCAGTGCAGCCTCTTTGCCGAAGTTGCGACTCAGGGACAGGCAACGTACAGATGACCCATCCTGATAGTGGCGAAGAATGTCGGCCGTCCGGTCATTACTGCCATCGTCGACATAGAGGATTTCGCAGGAGACGGGCAAGCGCTTCACCACGCGGGTGATGCGCTGGTGGAACTCGGGGATGGTTTCCTCTTCCTGGAAACAAGGGACCACGATGGTTAACAAGGGATCAGGGCGCTCGGGAAAGCGATGTAATGTCTGCATGATTGAATGTCCAAAAACGATGTGCAATGAATCCAAGTGCAGTGAGGCTTAAGGTCACTACGATTTGGGAGATGAGCGGTGACAGATTCGACTTGATGAGGAACCACATACCCACGCCATTGCCGAAGTTTGTGGCTAACGCGACCAGTGCAAACCTGACAGGCTGAAACTTACGAGAGCCATCTGCCACAAAACAGAGCGCCCTATTTCCAATAAAGCTTGCGATTGCGCCAACCATGCCGCCAGAGATACTGGCCAGCAACGGAGTAGCGAATTCTGTCGTAACCAGCACTAGGAACACCACGTAATGGATTCCCGTTGCTATGAAGCCGATCCCCAGATAACGAATTAGTAAGGTAATAAGAGGTGGGTTTTGATTTTCCATGCCCAAAGCCTATGGAGGCAAAGGTGAAAAAATAGTGAACTAAATGTAAATGCGTAATTAGCCGAATCTATATATGATAAGTAATGAGTTGGCGCACTAGGCTAGCACGCTACAATATCAAAGGGATTGCCTGAGGATTACGCTTTTGAAATAAAGGCCTGCCAATAACGCACGCATGACCTGTGCATTACAATGTTGTCAAGATAAGGAAATGTCAGACGACATTGAGCTAGATTCCCCGAATGAAGGGGGATCGAATGGTTACACAAAATGAAACATATACAAGCAGCGTTGTTCCTTACAGTCCTGACATATTGGATGATCTGCCAATTGATGATCAGCTGGCCGTAGAGTTTTTCGCAACAGCACGTTGTGCCAGTTTCAAACAGGCGGCCCGAGGGCTCAATGTGCCAGTGGTAGGCCTTCGCAAACGCTTGGAGAAACTGGAAGAGCACATTGGTGCTCCCGTGTTTGTCTACAAGCACAACAAGCTTGCTCTGACCCGGACAGGCGAGAGGGGCAGCCAGTACCTGTGCCAACTCTTCGGCCCTGAAGGCCTGGGCAAGTCCGGTGAAAAGGAGGTCCCGAAGCTTACCATCGCGATCACAGAGCCAGTACTGAGCGACATCGTGAACCGCGATCTAGTCGCCTACGTGCGCGATCATGCCGAAATGCAGCTGGAAATCCATTCAGAGTGCACAGCGCAGATGCTTTCTGAGTGTGAGGTCGATGTGGGTATCGCTTTCGTGAGCCCAGATGATGAGTGCGCGTTTGATCGCCATCCTACGTATAGGTTTGAACGGCTCGGCCGGATTGGGCACGCGCTGTTCATTTCCAGCCGCTACTCAAGGAGCGTCACCCTTCCAGTAGAGAGCTTGGACTTGCACAACTTCATGCTCGTTGTCCCTTGGGATGAAGAGATCTTGGCGGGCTCACGAAAGTGGGCATCGATAATGGCTGAGCATCAGGGCGGTACCACTCGGGTCAAGAGCTACAACCTATCACGAGGCCTTGTCGTTGGTGGTGCGTGTATTGGAGTACTGCCCGACTACAGCCGAAAATTGGAGAGAAATATCCTACCCGTGCCGGGTTTCTTGGACGACCTGGAGGAGAAAGATGTCTATCTTGTTATCAAATCGAAACTGATACGTAATCCGCAGGTTTTGGAAATTCGAAGATTGATCAAGAAGAGCTTCTTTGATAAGAAGGACTGGCTTGTTCGGTAACAGTTTTGTTAGGTTTAAAACTCTCCCGTTAACACTTCAGAAACACAACTGTCATATTCGCTTGCAATCTAGTCAGAGTGCTTAAAACAAAGGCATCTTGTTACAGCAGGTGACAACCGTGGCCTGCTCCCATCTGCAAGATAAATTTAGGCCGACGTAGGGCGAAATATAACGTCGGTAGCTAAGCACTTAACATACGAGAGGCAAGCAATGATCCGTTCTTCGAACATGCGGGAAAAGCTGTTGGCTGCCGCAATAATAGGCACATTTTCCTCGCAAGCATTCTCCGGAACAGTAACCACTGACGGAGCTGACATCGTTCTGAAGACCAAGGGCGGTCTTGAAGTATCGACTTCTGACAAGGAATTCAGTTTCAAACTGGGCGGCCGAGTTCAGGCCGACTACGGCCGTTTCGATGGTGTCTTCACCAAGAATGGCGATACCGCTGACGCAGGCTACTTCCGTCGCGCCTACCTTGAGCTCGGCGGCGTTCTGTACCGCGACTGGAAGTATCAGCTCAACTATGACCTGTCCCGCAACACGGGCAACGACTCCGACGGCTACTTCGACGAAGCCAGCCTGACCTACACCGGTTTCAAGCCGGTCCAACTGCGATTCGGTCGTTTCTACACCGACTTCGGTCTTGAGAAAGCCACCAGTTCGAAGTGGACCACCGCCATGGAGCGGAACCTCTCGTACGACCTGGCGGACTGGATCAACGACAACGCCGGCATGGGTGTTCAAGCCACCAGCACCATCGCTGACATGGCTTATGTCTCCGGTAGCGTTTTCAGCGAAACCAACAACAACTCGGATGGCGACAGCACCAAGCGCTACAACGTTCGTGGCGTGTTCGCACCGCTGCACAGTGATGGCAACGTCCTGCACGTCGGTGCTCAGTACGCCTACCGCGACCTCAAAAACAGTGCGGTCGATACCCGGATTCGTTCGCGTCTGGGTGTTCGCGGTGTAGATACCAATGGTGGCGGCGATGCCGGTACCAACGGCAACCGCATGCTGTTTGGCGGTGCTGCTGCACAAGATGGCCTGTGGAAGGACGATTCGGTCTGGGGTCTCGAAGGAGCCTGGGCCACCGGCCCGTTCTCGGTGCAAGCGGAATACCTTCGCCGTAAGCTGAAAGCTGACCAGGCCAACAACGACATGAAGGCCTCCGGTTACTACGCCCAGATGGCTTACACCCTGACCGGTGAGCCGCGTATCTACAAGCTTGACGGTGCCAAGTTCGACTCTATCAAGCCAGAGAATAAGGAGCTGGGTGCCTGGGAAGTCTTCTACCGCTTTGACGACATCAAGGTTGAAGACGGCAACCTGGTTACTGCAGCCGATCAGTCGAATGAGCGCAAGGCCAAGAGCCACACTGTTGGTGTGAACTGGTACGTCAACGAGGCAGTGAAAGTCAGTGCCAACTACATCAACGTCCGCACCGACAACAACGAGAATACCGTGGGCGACGACAGCGGCAATGCCATCGTGACCCGCCTGCAATACGTCTTCTAATTACTCACTAGCGGACGAAAAAATCGGGGGCGCTTTTTGCGCCCCCGATTTTTTTCGACCCAATCAAATGAGTTATCACGCGTCTTTGCGGTAGGCCAGCAGGCGCAAAGCGTTGAAGACAACCAACAAGGTGGAGCCCTCATGGATCGCAACAGCAGCACCAATGCTCAAGCCCATGATGGTGGACGGAACCAGAATGGCCACAATCCCCAAACTGACGAACAGGTTCTGGCGGATGATCGATCGCGTGTGACGGCTCAGCCCCACCGCAAATGGGAGTTGCCTGATGTCGTCAGCCATAAGCGCGATATCAGCCGTTTCCAGGGCGACATCAGATCCGGCAGCCCCCATTGCGATGCCAACGCTCGAATTGGCCATGGCAGGGGCATCATTCACGCCGTCACCCACCATGGCCACCCTGGCGCTAAGGCGCAGGTTCTTGATGGCCTTGACCTTGTCTTCCGGCATCAGGTCTCCCCACGCCTCATCTAAGCCAACTTGTTTGGCTACCGCCTCTGCAACGCGGTTGTGGTCCCCAGAAATCATGACCATGCGGTCGATGCCCATCTCTCTGAGTTTCTGGAGTGCCTCTTTGGCACCCTCTCGGGGCGTGTCCAATAGCCCGATAGCGCCCAGATCCTTATCAGCACGACGTACCACCATGGTTGTGCGGCCCGACTGACGCAGACGCTCCGCAGCCTCCAAGGCTGCCTTGCTCAGTGCGGGAATACCGTTGGTACCGAACATCTCGACCTTGCCAATCCAGACGAACTGCCCATCAAGCTCAGCACGCACGCCGCGGCCAATCATGTTGCTCATGTTCTTGGCTTGGAATCGGCGCCTTGTACCAATCATCTCTTCACCGTCACGCACAATTGCCGCAGCCAGCGGGTGGTCGCTCATCGACTCCACAGCGATGGCGACGTTTAGTAAATCCTCAATTTGCGTACCACCTACCGGTATTACATCGGTGATACGTGGGCGCCCTTCGGTCAGGGTACCGGTCTTGTCGAATGCCATGGCATTCAAGGAGCCAAGCTCTTCAAGTGGCGCACCGCCCTTGATCAGCACGCCACCACGGGCTGCCCTGGCGATGCCAGAGAGAATGGCGCTTGGTGTAGCGATCGCGAGCGCGCAGGGGCTGGCTGCAACCAGTACGGCCATCGCCCGGTAGAACGAGTCACGGAACGGCTCGTCAAGGAAAATGCCGGCAAATAGCAGCCCGACTACCAGCAGTAAAACCAACGGGACGAATATGCGTTGGAAGCGGTCCGTGAATCGCTGGGTCGGTGACTTCCTGACTTCGGCTTCACTGACCATCTTGATGACCCGCGCCAAGGTACTTTCCGTAGAGCGCCGTGTTACCTCAACCTCGATGAGCGTTTCGCCATTGATGGTGCCGGCGAAGACTTTCGAGGCTGCATCCACTGCATCTGGCTTGCTGCGTGCGAGTTCGGCATCAGCGACAGGTTGCTTGTCCACGGGGACGCTCTCACCAGTCACTGGCGCCTGGTTGATACTTGAGGAGCCTACGACTACAAAACCATCGGCCGGCAGGCGGTCATTGGGACGCACGATGACAACGTCACCGGGAACCAGCAGCTCCACGGGCATTTCCGCCGTGCCATTTGCTCTGCGTACGATCGCAGTGGCCGGTGCGAGCTTGGACAGTGCCTCAATCGCTTTCTTGGCCCGCCCCATCGCGTAGCTTTCAAGGGAATGCCCCAGACTGAACAGGAACAGCAGCAGAGCCCCCTCCGCCCAGGCGCCAATGCTCGCGGCACCGACTGCGGCGAGAAGCATCAGCGAGTCGATCTCGAAGCGTTTCTGACGGATGTTGGTAACCGCTTCCTTAGTGGTGAACCATCCACCGAACACGTAGGCCGACACATACAGAATCAGAGGCAGACGATCAATCAGGCCAAGTTTTCCTGCGAGAGCTCCGGCACCCAGGAGAGCACCACAGATCAGCGCGAAAATCAGCTCTGTGTTCATTCCAAAAATGCCGCCATGCTCATGGCTATGACCTTCATGCCCGGCTTGGTCATCAGGGCGTTCAAGCAAACTCTTCATAACTCGTCCCTTCTGGGGTCAAGGCTTCCAATTGCCCTCTGCAGTTGGGGAGCCGTCTCTGTTGGTTGGCTAAGATCTATTGCACGGTTTGCCCGAGCCCAGGCGTTAACATTTCGAAGCTATGGGGTATCGGGCGTAATAAAAAATGCCAGGCACTGCCTGGCATTTATGAATTCTCTAATTGTTCTGTTCAAATCGTTTACTACTTGTTGTTGATGCATTGCGAATACATCGAGTAACGAACAGTCTTGAGCGTGCCCTGGGAGTCCTCGAAGGTCATCAACCGTGGGTAGACCTGGCAGGTACGGGGGTCCTGCGACTGACGTACGAATTTCGCAACGTCTATCTTCATGCCATATTTGTAATCCTGAATCTCTGGCATTGGCTTGCCATTTTTCTCCGCGTACTTGGCCACTGCGGTCTGGTGTTCCTTGGTGTATTGCAGCTGCTTGCTCTCGGAGAAAGTGTTGGCCTGCGAAGCCACCGAGAAAACAACAAGTGCAGCAGCGATAATTAGCTTTTTCATAAAACCCTCTCAATTTCAAAACTTCTCGGGCGTAACCTTAGCAATGCATAGGCATCACCGGCATGACGAGAAACTTACAATTTTGAAAGGTAAGTGCATCTACTTCACTTTAAACAAAAAAGCCCACAACACGTGTTGTGGGCTTCTCTTTAGCGGAGGCTGTTAGCTAACCACTTCGGCCTCGTCGCCGTCTTCATCCTTGCGGTGTGCCCAGTGATACAGGGCAGGCAGTACCAGCAAGGTCAGTGCGGTGGAGGACAGGATCCCGCCAATCACCACCGTCGCCAATGGCCGCTGAACTTCGGCACCGGTGCCGGTGGCCAAAGCCATCGGGATGAAGCCCAGGGACGCTACCAAGGCTGTCATCAGAACAGGTCGCAGACGGGTCAATGCACCTTCATCGACTGCCTGTCTGAGCGTTCGTCCCTCCTCCCTTAGCCCGCGGATGAAGGCAATCATCACCAGGCCGTTCAGTACTGCAACGCCGGACAGTGCAATGAAGCCGACACCTGCCGAGATCGACAGTGGGATGTCCCGCAGCCACAACGCCACAACACCACCGGTGAGTGCGAATGGAATACCGGTGAAGACCAGCATGCCGTCCTTCAGGTTGTTGAACATCAGGAACAACAAGGTCATGACCAGCAGCAAGGCGACTGGAACAACGATCTGCAGGCGTTTGGCAGCCGACTGCAGCTGCTCGAACTGGCCCCCCCAAGTCGTCCAGTAGCCCGCAGGGATTTGCACCTTCTTGTCCAGCGATGCGGTCGCCTCCTCAACGAAGGACCCCAGATCGCGGCCTCGAACGTTGGCGCTGACGATAACCAGACGTTTGCCGTTCTCGCGGCTGATTTGGTTCGGGCCCAGTTGCAGGTCCAGATTGGCGACCTGGGACAGCGGGATGAAACCGATCTGATTGGCACCCTGTGCCGCATTGGCAGGTACCGGGATCAGCAAGCTGGACATACCCGCTACGTCGGTGCGAACGGTCTCTGGTAGGCGTACTACCATGTCGAACCGACGGTCGCCCTCATACAGCGTGCCGGCCTGACGGCCACCCACGGCGATAGCGATCGAGTTCTGAACATCCGCGATGTTCAGGCCGTAGCGTGCTGCTTTTTCGCGGTCAATGTTGATGGTCAGCACCGGCAGGCCGGATGTCTGCTCAACTTTCACTTCCGATGAGCCCGGGACCGCTTTGAGCGCTGCCGCGATCTTGTTGGCGGTGTTGTTGAGCACGTCCATGTCATCGCCGAAGACCTTCACAGCGACGTCACTACGCACGCCCGAAATCAGCTCGTTGAAACGCAGTTGGATTGGCTGCGACAACTCGTAGTTGCTTCCTGGAACACCCGCTGCGGCCTTCTGCACTTCAGCAATCAGCTCATCACGAGGCTTCTTCGGGTTAGGCCACTGATCCTGAGGCTTGAGCATGATGTAGGCGTCAGAGGCGTTCGGCGGCATCGGGTCAGATGCAATTTCTGCGGTACCCGAGCGTGCGAACATCCGCTCAACTTCAGGCACCTGCGCAATCACCGCTTTCTCCAGACGCTGCTGCATCTCGACAGACTGAGTGAGGCTCGTTCCAGGCACACGCATGGCCTGCATCGCAAAGTCACCCTCACTGAGGCTTGGGATGAACTCGCTACCCATACGACTTGCCAGCACACCACTGAGCACGACCAAGGCTACTGCGGCCGAGAAAGCGATGTTCCGATGTCCCAGCACCCATTGCAGAACCGGTTCATAGCGCAGTCGAGCTGTGCGCATGACCACGCCTTCCTCTTCCTTCACCTTGCCAGTGACGAACATGGCAATAGCTGCAGGAACAAAGGTAACGGACAGGACCATTGCACCCAGCAGCGCCATCACAACGGTGAAGGCCATCGGGTGGAACATTTTGCCTTCGACGCCGGTGAGGGCGAAGATCGGCAGGTACACCACCATGATGATCAGCTGACCGAAGATCAGCGGCCGGCGAGCTTCTCGCGCCGCGGCAAAGACCTCGTGGAAGCGTTCGGTTTTGGTGAGCATGCGGCCATGCTTATGCTGCGCATGAGCCAGTCGACGGATCGCGTTTTCTACAATAACCACGGCACCGTCGACGATGATGCCGAAGTCGAGTGCCCCCAAACTCATTAAGTTGGCACTGACCTTGTTGTTGAACATGCCTGTGAAAGTGAACAGCATGGACAGCGGAATCACCATCGCGGTGATCAGTGCAGCACGGATGTTGCCGAGGAACAGGAACAGAATGGCGATTACCAGGATCGCGCCTTCCACCAGGTTTTTCTTCACCGTCGCGATGGCTTTTTCAACCAGGTTGGTACGGTCGTAAACGGTCACAGCCACTACGCCCTTTGGCAGGGTGCGGTTGATGTCCGCCAGTTTGGCGGCGACAGCTTGAGATACGGTACGGCTGTTTTCACCAATCAGCATGAACACGGTACCGAGCACGACTTCGCGGCCGTTCTCAGTAGCAGCACCTGTACGGAGCTCTTTGCCGATGCTGACGTCAGCAACGCTGCTGATGCGAATCGGTGCACCGTCCACGCTGGTGATCACGATGTTGGCGATGTCTTCGATGCTGCTTACCTGACCCGGCGCACGGATGAGCAACTGCTCACCATTACGCTCGATGTAGCCGGCGCCGACGTTGGCGTTGTTACTTTCCAACGCTGCGACCAGGTCATTGAGGGTCAGCTTGTAGGTAGCCAGGCGCTTAGGATCCGGCGCAACCAGGAACTGCTTGGCATAGCCGCCGATGGTATTGATCTCGGCTACACCCGGCACGTTGCGCAGCTGAGGCTTGATGATCCAGTCCTGGATCACGCGCAGATCGGTCGGGGTGTACGGCGTACCGTCCTCTTTGACCGCGCCATCTTCGGCTTCAACGGTCCACAGGAAGATCTCGCCGAGGCCGGTAGATACCGGACCCATGACGGCCTCTACGCCTTCGGGCAGCTGTTCCTTCGCAACCTGCAGCCGCTCGTTGATCAACTGGCGGGCAAAGAAGATGTCTGTGCCATCCTTGAAGATCACGGTGACCTGAGACAGGCCAGAGCGAGACAGGGAACGGGTCTGCTGAAGGCCCGGGAGACCGGCCATGGCCGTTTCAACTGGAAACGTGATCCGTTGTTCGGTTTCCAAGGGCGAATAACCAGGCGCTGCAGTGTTGATCTGCACCTGGACGTTGGTGATATCGGGTACCGCATCGATGGGCAGCTTTTGATAGCTGTAGATACCGATACCCGCCATGATCAGAACAGCGATCATTACTACGATGCGCTGCTCGATGGCGAATCTGATGATACGTTCAAACATGAGAAATCATCCTGTCAGTTCGCATCAGTGACCGTGTTCGGCAGAAGCTTTGCCGAGCTCGGACTTGAGTGTGAAGCTGCCACTGGTTGCTACCTGGGCGCCGGCTTCAATACCGTCGATGATTTCCACGTACCCATTGTCGCGGCGACCCAGTTTTACCGGGCGGGTGTCAAAGCCATCTGGGGTGCGTACGAATACCGAGGGTTTGTCTTCAACGGTCTGCACTGCGTGCTCAGGTACCGCTACGGCAACGCGATCGGTCTGGGAAGTGACCGCAATGTTCACGAACAGGCCTGGACGCCAAGCGCCGTTGGGGTTGGTCAAGGTGACGCGGACAGTAGCTGCACGGTTTTGCTCGCCCAGCAGGCTGCCGACATAACCCACCTTCCCTTCGACCTCGACGTTCATGTCAGGCGAAGAGACTTTCACCGCACGACCAGTCGTGACCTTGCCCAGATCTGTAGGCGGTACAGCGAAGGTTGCCCAGACCTGGTTCAGGTCGGAAAGGATGAAGGCGTTGGTTGCCTCGCTGACAACTTCGCCAACGGTCAGGTGTTTCTCCACTACCACGGCGTCGAAGGGAGCTCGGAGTTCGTAACGATTGCCGCCAACGGAGTTAACCGAGGCACCGATCGCACCGACCTTCTGCTTGGCGTTGGCCAAGGAGATCTCCGCTTCTTGCAGCGCTTGGCGTGCTTGGAGGTAGTCTTGCTCTGCAGAAATCTTGTCCTGCCACAGCTGTTTTTCGCGCTCGAAGGTCACACGCGCCAGTTCGACGCGACGCTGTGCGGCCTGTTGTTCGCTGCGCAGGTCAGAGATCTGCTGGCTGGCGATTACAGCGAGGACCTGACCTTTTTTGACCGTCTCACCCAGGTTGGCTTGGACAGTCTCGACAACGCCAGGAACACGAGGAACCACGTGGGCAGTACGGTCTTCATCGAAGCGGATTTCGCCCGGGAAGCTCACGACGGTACCGAGGTCACGAGGCGCTGCAGCTTCCAGGGCAACACCGGCTGCCTTGATCTGTTCAGCGCTGAGCGTCAGCTTGCCCTCTTCTTCACCGCCCTCCTCGCTGTGGCCTTCTTCACCATGGCCCTCATCACCTTCCTCTTTGGCGGCAGATGCGGCTTTCTTTTCGTCGCCATGGCCATCGTTAGCGCCATGCTCGGCGGTACTGGCGGCCTGCTGTCCGGAACTGTTGTTCCAGGCAAGGCTGCCAAATCCGAGGGCTGCCACAGCGGCTACCGCGAGGGCGATCTTGCGTTTGTTATCCATTGCTACTCCTGCTGATCGTAGGCACCGGCTTGTTCAAGGCTGTGTGCCGAAGAAAATGTTTGGCCCGTTCAGCGAGCGCCGGCAGTTGAGCCGACTTCGCCATAAACCCTTTCCACCTGCGCACGCGCATTGGTCGCCGCTGCCAACGATTCGAGGTATTGGCCACGAGCGACGATCAAGGTGCGCTGGGCATCCAGCACTTCGATGAAGCCGAATTTGCCCATCTCGAAGCCGCGGGTTGCGGTATCTACGGCTTGTTGGGCTGACGGCAGAATGGTCTTGTCGTAGGACTCGACCTCCTGCATGGCGGTAGACCACTGGTTCAACGCGGTTTGGGTTTCGGTGCGCAGGCGCAGCTCCACAGCATTGCGCTGGTCTCGGGCCTGATCTGCACGACGAGAAGCGGAAAGAATGTTGCCCTGGTTACGATCGAACAGCGGCAAAGGCATAGACAGGCCCACAGTGTTGACTCGCTCGCGCACAGAGCGGTCGTACTGGCTACCTACGCTGACGGTAAGGTTCGGGATACGCTGAGCTTTCTCTGAACCGAGCGAGGCATCGCTCTTGTCGATCTGCACCACGGCCTGGCGCATTTCTGCGGTCTGATCGAGCTTTGCCAGCAGATCTTCAGTGCGAGGTGGCAAGCCCGGGGAGAGGGTTGGCGATTCGAGTCGATCAAACACGGTGACTGAGCTCCCGGTAATTTGAGCGAGCTGTTGGTAAGCGGTCGCTTTTTCCGTTTCGGCACGTCGAACTTGCAGCTGGGCTTCGGCCAGTTGCACTTGAGCGCGGGTCGCCTCCACTGGGGACGATTTACCTGCGCGAACACGGCCATCGACGATGCGAAGACCGCGTTCAGTCAATTCGAGAGATTGCTTGGCCAGGTCGAGACCTGTCTGGGCTCGCAACGCGGCATAAAAGGCTTGGACGACGTCTGCACGCAGGCCGTTAACGCGACGGTCTAACTCAAGCTGTGCGGCGGTCTGCCCGTATGTGGCGACGTCAACACGAGCCCCCCGCTTGCCACCCAGCTCAAGGGTCTGGCTGAGAGAGACAGTCGTCTGGCTGGTGTTACGACGGGTGTCTTCCACGTCATACGAGATTGTGGGGTTGGGGATAAGCCCGGCCTGCTTGCGAGCACCATCAGCGATCCCAATCTCTTGCCTGGCAGCGGCCAGGTCTGGGTTGGCATCCATGGCCGTCGAAAGCGCCTGAGGCAAGCTGATGCTTTGGGCAAGGGCTGCAGGAGCCATCAACCCAGAGATGACTGCACAGAGTGCAGCGATCTTCCAGGGCGAGACGGGGGTCTTGGGTAAGACATTGCGGTTATACCGGGGCACTTTGATGGTCCTCGTGCACAAACTTCGATAAAGCTTGGCGAGAACGCCGAAACAGCTGCCAAGCCCCACTTGATTAGGTGATGGCACTCTAATGAGCGGTAGCTATCAGAGGGGTGGCTAGAAAATTACAATTTCGTAAGAAAGCTTTGTAATGCCCGTAAATACTGGGAAACCCAGCCCGACACGATGATTTCGATACAAGCAACGGAGATGGCAAACACGCGGTGCGAAGGCGCCGAACAACAGGTAGATGACGAAATTGTAATTGTCCTATCACCCTCCCGTTATCTTCGGCCTGCAAATATTAGCTCGCGCTACGCTAGGCGCGCCGCCGGGTCAGAACAATTAACGACACCCGCGCCGGTAAACATAATAAAAACTGCCGTGAATCAAAGGAGCATCGGATGAAAATCAAAGTACCACTGTATTTGGCGGCAGTTTCTGCGCTGTCTGGAAGCTATGCTATTTCGGCACAGGCTGAAGACAAACCAGAAGGCTTCATTGAAGGCAGCAGCCTTACAGTGTTGAACCGTAACTTCTACTTCAACCGTGATAACCGCGACAGCACCGCCCCCACTTACAACAGTGGCAAGGGCAACACCAATGGCTACTCCGAAGCCTGGGCGCACGCGATCATCAGCAAATTCAACTCTGGGTTTACCCAGGGAACAGTTGGCTTTGGCGTTGATGCCTTCGCCATGATCGGCCTCAAGCTCGACACCGGTGATGGGCGCAACGGCGGCCGTAGCTCTTTCGACGTGCTACCCGTTGATAACAAGGGCGAAGCTCGCGACGAATACACCAAGGTCGGCGGCGCAGCCAAAGTCCGCTTGTTCGATACCATCGTGAAAGTGGGTGATGTTTTCCCATCGACCCCGGTGGTTGCATCCGGCGACTCTCGCCTGCTGCCAGAAAGCTTCCGCGGCGTGACCGTTGAGAACACCAGCATCCAGGGCCTCACCCTGCAGGGTGGTCGACTGCACGCCATGAGCCAGCCAGTCTCCAGTGACCTGAACGACAACTTCGTGACCTTTTACGGCGGCCCGGTCAACTCGCCATGGATCGGTTACGGTGGTGGTGACTACTCGATCAACGACAACTGGACTGTGAGCGTCTACGCCAGCCAGCTGAAAGACGTCTGGAATCAGTACTACGCCGGCACCAGCGTGGTTTACCCGCTGAGCGACGATCTGGCGCTGATCGGTGGCTTCAACTACTACAAAGCCGTAGATGAAGGTAAGAAGCGCCTGGGTGAATTCGACAACAATATCTGGAGTGCCAAGGTCGGTGTGCGTTACGGTGCCCACACCCTGGCCCTGTCGCATCAGCGCAACAACGGCGACGACGATTTCGACTACCTGCGTCAGTCGGACTCGATTTTCGTCGACAACTCCATCCAGTACAGCGATTTCAACTCGCCGAAAGAGCGTTCCTGGATGCTGCGCTATGACCTGAACTTCACCAGCTACGGCATTCCAGGCCTGACGTTCATGACCCGCTACGCCAGAGGCTCGGGCGCGGATTACTCGAACGCTAACCAGTTCTACATGCGCACCGACGACAACGGCAACCCGCTCGACAATCAGAAGCGTTGGGAGCGTGACGTCGAAGTCAAATACGTTGTCCAAACCGGTCCGGCAAAAGATCTGTCCTTCCGGTTGCGCCAGGCAACCACGCGTGCCACTGCTTTCGAATCGGATCTGGATGAAACTCGTGTAATCATCGAGTACCCGCTTTCGATTCTGTAATTCGCTAACTGGGCCAGTTATCCATTGGCTGGTCCTGTTAGTAAAACGAGCATTACGCATTCACCTTGAGTGGCTTAAGTGCTCCTTTGGTAAAAGGTGGATATTTGGCGCCCATTGGGCGCCTTTTTTTTGCCTAGAATTCAAGTAGGCGTTCGATTGTACGCATCGCATGCCGGTGAAGTTCATGACTACACCAATGACCAGTCTCTTCAATGTGAGCGACCTCGCCGTCATCTGAGCGGAACGAAGCCAGCACAAAGAATAAAATAACCCAATACTTCATAAGGTCAAATCACCTGCTGGAGAGAGGGCCCGCAACTGTCAAACCCAAACCGCGACAAGATATACCGCCAGACTATCAACTGTATTACCTAGAAATTACAAATCCGTCATTTGAGCCCCGGCACGCTCATTTTGATTTACCATCCCTTTCAATAATGCCGGCGCGCGTGCGCGGTTAATTGCTCAGTGATATCGAGACAAAATCCCATGCGAATTCTGGTAATTGAGGATGAAGTAAAAACTGCGGAGTATGTGCGTCAAGGTCTGACGGAATGTGGCTATGTCGTAGATTGCGTCCACACCGGGTCAGATGGATTATTCTTGGCTAAGCAGCACGAATATGAGCTGATTATCCTGGATATAAATCTGCCAGAGATGGATGGTTGGCAGGTTCTTGAGTTGTTGCGCCGTAAAAATTGCCCTTCCCGCATCATGATGCTGACGGCGAGAAGCCGGCTGGCGGATAAGGTCCGGGGGCTGGAGAACGGCGCAGATGACTACCTGATCAAGCCATTTGAGTTCCCTGAGCTGTTGGCCCGGGTTCGCGCCTTGATGCGCAGGTCGGATCACCCGGCATCCGTAGAGGTCATTCGCGTCGCAGACCTAGAGCTTGATCAGAGCCGGCACAGGGCGTTCAGGGACGGTCAGCGTATTGACCTGACCACGAAAGAATTCGCGCTACTGCATTACCTGATGCGTAATACCGGTGTGGTGCTGAGCCGCACACAAATTATCTCGCAGGTTTGGGATATGAATTTTGACTGCGATACAAACGTTGTAGAGGTGTCGATTCGAAGACTCAGAGCCAAGATAGATGACCCTTTCGAGACCAAATTGATACATACGCTTCGGGGTGTAGGGTATGTGCTTGAAAAGCGATAATTGCCAAGCTCTCAAGTATCGAAAATCGGCTATATAGTCCCGTCGCTTGCGAGCTTGAGATTTCTGTTTACGGTCCGCAGCGCTGATTCCTCACCCAACAAATGAGGTAGGCTGTACATGAGGTATAGCATTGATTATCAGCAGGTTTCGCAAGGGCAATCGCATGCCAGGATTGATGCCTGTCCAGCTGACATTATCTTCAACAGCGACCATGGCTTAGCACTTATTCCGTGCGTCGGCGATGTTATCAACCTCCCCTCTACGGCGGTCAAAAAAGGGGTTTGCGGCATCGTTAGATCTAGGATTTTCAATTATCTACGAGGCCCTGAAGAGCTGTACTGCCACGTCAATATTCTCGTTGAAGAGGCAGACATCAACTTCGGAAATCTCATCTCGGAATACATGCGCAATCAGGCACGTGCACGCTCGCCATCTTCATAAAGTCGAAGGCGAGCCTGGCCATTAATGGCTACGTATGCATGAGTGAGGATTCAGCAGATCGAGCCTCTACTGAGCGCCAGAGGCGGAATAGTCACAGCTTAGTGGTTGAACGGGGTGCTGCTGGTGTACGCAGAGCCGGACTCATGGTTTTTTGAATGGCGCATTGCAGTATAAAGAAGTACATAAGCCCTGAGACAAATACGATAGCAGACAGAGAAACCATTTCTGAATCTAAGACCCCAGAAATCATATACTGCTTAATCGTAATAGATCCCAGGATGATTCCGGTGCAGTACATGACGCCCGTGAACTGATTCCCCATAAAACTCAGTATGCCGCTGAAGGCATTGTTTGCACTGAGTAGCACTGCCTTTAAAATGGTCCACCCGAGAAGTGGTAAAAATGCCTTAATCATGAAGGCAAATAGCATCGACGATGCAAATAGCTTTATCGGCGTTTCTGCCCAGGGCTTGATGGTACCGTCTATTTCAACGCCGGTATACAAGATGACATTCAGAACAATTGCCATGACGGTGCATATGCCGAGGCGTATCATTTCCCGCTTAAGTGGGGCCATCATTATCACTGCGTGAATCTTGCGTCCGATGAATCGGTTTAGTCCTTGGGTCGACATTTCTCTTCCTATGCTCTCGGGATGACGCTGTTTTAACGTTGTAAGAAGGTCATGCTTTTACCCGATGAGAGGTGACGCTTCAACGGTTCTGAATTGCGCAGGGGGTCTCATGTCTTTCCCTGGTCGGGTATCTTGCTGAAAAATCCTCATCTATCTGCGGGGCAAAGATGCGATCACCCCGCCGCCGTCAGAGCTCTGGAAGACTGGTTGCTGTCAGCAACTCATCGAGTGACGGAACCTTAGCGTTTGCACTGAGGACGAGTGTCCTGGATCGGAGTATGGATACATCAAATAAAGATTCGCACTCGACTCTTCCGTTTACTTCTCTCCAGTGGGTGACTTCTGGTATCAGCTCATTAGGCACCGGGTGTAGTGCCTTAGGGTTATGGAAGACCTCCACTTCAGCAGACCACGGCTCGTAGCCATATTGCGGCCAGAGCTGACCGTAGTCGCTGGACGCTACATCCAACAGAAATGGGATGCCTCGTGATGCTCCTGGAGAACGGTCGAAAAACTCACCAAACCGCAAGTATCGGTACCCGTCTAGATGAGCTCCGCCTGAGATCGGCACTCGGCTGAGCTTTGGCACTGTGCAGGCATTGGTGAAAATGACCGCTGAAAGATGGGCATTTTCCCTTAGCGTAAATAGGCCGTTGGGGCGCCCTGATAGCAGAGATGTCTCTTCCTCCACAGTTATCAGGTGCGTTCCACGATGCGCAGACGAGTGAACTGCAAAGCCATAGAGATAGCTGATGAGCGACTCCCTGCTCCACAGCATTGAACTGGGCGCATGGAAATCGGCTAAGGCCAGAATGAGCGGTTTACCCTCCACGTGCGGTAGGGATTCGTAACGCTTGTCCAATTTGTTTTGAATGGTCCTCGCAAACCTTTCTGCAGCCGCTCCTAAGAAGCGCTCATGTCGGTCAGCGGGTGGGGGGACCGGCGAGGCGCCAAAATGCTCATACCGCTCTTCCGGGTTGGCTGTCACTGCTTCAACCCAGGCCTCCTCTCCCAGCCTATTCTGGATGTGAAAATCGGGTGATTCTTTAGGCTGGGTGACCAAGAGTCCCTGTTCACGAAAAATCGCTAATAGGTGGGCTTCCCAAAGGCGGGTGTGAAAATTCTCAGTCTGGCAATCGGGAACCCAATTTCTGTCTGGGGATGGCAGTGCGAGATACAGTTGATTCAGCGCCCACGCCCCAATACGGCGGCTTGGATCAAATAGTGATTTGAACACCACGCTTGGTGTGCGCTTACCCATTCTGCTTAGAGGAGCACGTCGTCGTTCACCTGAAGGGAGTGGAAGCGGATGGGCTTGGGTATTGAGAAAATGGCTGATTGAGGCGCGGGCTTCGGACTCGCCAGTGGTGCACTCACTATGGCTGAGGATCACCCACACGCTATCGACACGACGCCGCAAGGTGACAATTCCGAAGCTGCCGGAATGGATATTTCGGGTTAGAGCGGCACAAGAAATTCCGTCCTCACTAAGCCATGCCCCTACTGGCGGGCTGTCCCCAAACCCCAACCCTCGTGGAAGCGACAAAGCGATTAGATCGAACATCGGCGCAGCAATTTCTTTCATTCGCTGATCTCGGCAGCCGTCAAAATGCATTCCATCAATGCCTCGGAGCGTGCCCGCCGGCGATGACATCGGTGGAGGTACCTATTGAAGGAGGGGGCTTTGCTCCACCAGGACGTCTCGGTTGGTGAAGATGGTCTCAATGGTTGCAGCCTCGGCAGCCACATGAGTCTTTCGCGTGATCTCTTCAAGGGCCAGTTCGAGCCGGTAGTCTTGGAAATACTCGTACAGCTTTTCAGAGCTCTCGGATATCTCCTCCCCACCATTCTTTGCGAACAAGATGTGGATGATCGCTGCGAGTGGGAGGGAGATGTCGAGATCCTTCTCTTCTGCATCTGACTCCGAGTTCAAACCGTCGAAATACCTCTCCAGATGATTCTGGAGCTCCTCAAGCCAGAACTGAGATAGGTTGCTAGGTAGGGAGCTTTCAGGCCCGGCCAGAAGGACTTCATCTCTGAATCGAGCCAGCAGATTGGGGTTTGCCATGGAGGACCTCACGATTAGATTTGAGAGCAACTGGTCAGCATAGTCCACCTCAAAATGACCACCTCCTTGACGCCCATCCTGGTGTTCCTGAGTCTCAGACGAGGTCTCAATGGGGGCGATCCCTCAAACTCAAATCAGGACACCGCTCATAGGAATAGAGTCGTCTCCCTTGACTCTAACTGCTACCATGGTGGCATAACGTAATCCTGCTTTGGCGAGCAGGATGCGAGTCATTGATTCCCTCCTATCCTGAGCACCGCGTCGTCGCCATAGCCACGGATTGGGCATTTTTTTGCAGAGATCAGGTAACAGAAATGGCCAGCGCCGAACAGCTCAAAGCGCTCGTGAAATCTCACATCGAACGGGATGATAGTCAGTTCTATTCCGTAGCGATGCAGGTTGCCGCGCGCGAAGCTAAATCGGGCCATGGCAAGCTCGCGACCGATCTGCGCGACATGATCGATGCTGCTAAAAGCAGCGTGAGTCTTGAAGGTCGACGCAATAGCCCCACACCCCTTGCCAAGCCTCGCGGCGAAATGGCGGGCTTGCTGAGCGTTACCTATCCAAAAGATCGTTTCGTTGAAATGGTTCTCGACGAAGCAGCATCAGCTCAGTTGCAACGAGTGCTGAAAGAGCAACGAATGTTTTCTCGTCTACGAGAGCATGGGCTTTCTCCTCGCAGGAAGGTGCTATTGGTGGGCCCCCCAGGAACGGGTAAATCCATGACTGCATCCGCTCTTGCTGGTGAGCTCGGGGTGCCGCTCTTTCTTGTCCGTTTGGACACGCTTATTACCAAGTTTATGGGTGAAACTGCGGCGAAGCTGAGGCAGGTTTTTGATGCCATAGCTGAAGTCCGTGGTGTCTATTTTTTTGATGAGTTCGACGCAATTGGTTCCCAGCGTGGAATGCCAAACGATGTTGGCGAGATACGCCGGGTACTCAATAGCTTTTTGATGATGATCGAAGAAGACCAATCAAATAGCTTAATCATTGCTGCGACTAATCACCCCGAGATCCTTGACTACGCCTTATTTCGTCGTTTCGATGACGTCATCGAGTATCACTTACCGACTGCTGAACAAGCATCGAGTCTTATTCGTTCACGGCTTGGACATTTCGCGCCTAAGCCCTTTTCATCCAAGGCCATTGGGGAAAAGGCTGCTGGTTTGAGCTATGCCGAAATCCGGCGGGCGGTGGATGACGCTATCAAAGATGCCGTTATGCACGATGAAGAACGCGTCAAAGGACAGACGCTGGGCAAGGCATTGATGGACCGCCAACTGCTCAGCCAGAAATTGGCAAAACAACGTAGCAGCGAGCCATGCCGGACAAAAGAAACGCAAAGCGTGAACACTTAATACTGCCAAAAAATTCTAAGCCGAGAGATTTCACGGCACATGCCTCTAAGGGTGGCGTAAAACCGCAGATCCCAGATTTGCCAAGGCAGCAGCATGGTGCGTCACTTCAGCATCAACTGCACGCATTGAAGCCAATGGCCGAAGCAGCTAAGAACTTTCAACAGGGGATAGATGTTGAAAGCGGCTTGGGCTTGCAAATCCAGTTCGTCGGTCAGCCCGATGTGGAAATGGCTTTCCAAAGCCTTGGTGATGAGCGCAAGAAAATCGAACTCCTCAGCGTACGCCAAGAGGGAGACCAGACCATTGCCAACGTCTTCGTCCCCGATGGCAAGCTCGACCACTTTGAGAGGATCGTTACGGAGTACCTTCAGGAGAAGAAGGACAAGAACGGTAATCCCCGAGACCACCGTAACCTAGTCAACACGATCGAATCGATTCGCAACGCCGAGTTGGAAGCGTTATGGACAGACGATCCAGATTTGCTGCCGGACGACAAATCAAAAGAGTTTTGGTGGGAGGTGTGGCTTCCGGTACGAGGTGCGCGCCAGGCCGTTATTAACGATTTCACCAAGATCGTCGAAGGTAGTGGATGCGTAGTCAGCGAAGCACGAGCTGATTTTCCCGAACGAACTGTGGTGCTGATGAAAGGTTCCCAGCGCCAATTCTCGCAATCGGTGATGGGGCTCAACTGCGTCGCTGAGCTTCGTCGAGCCAAAGAAACCGCAGACAGTTTCGATGACTTGGCCAATGAAGAGCAAATCGAATGGCTGGATGAATTGGTTGCGAGAACTGATTTCCCAGCAGTCAATCGTCACGCTCCCAGGATTTGTTTGCTGGATTCTGGTGTCAATCGCGCCCACCCCTTGCTCAGTCCACTGATCGAGGAAGAGGATACTCACACCGTAAACCCTCAGTGGGGTAAGCACGATGAGGAGAACCACGGCACCGGTATGGCAGCCCTCGCAGCCTATGGCGATCTTACCGACTGCCTATCATCACTTGAACGTGTGAGCATTCATCATCGGCTTGAGTCGGTGAAGCTTCTTCCAAGCCATGGGGCGAACGAGGGGAACGCACTGCTTCATGCATCGCTTTTTGCTGAAGGGGTGGCGCGACCAGAAATTAGCCACGCGGATCGATCCAGGGTCTTTAATTCAGCAGTTAGCGCCGAGGACTATCGTGACCGCGGTCGCCCATCCTCCTGGTCTTCAAAGCTGGATAGCCTGGCTGCGGATGCCGATAACGAAGGTGAGTTCCCCAGGCTGTTTATCCAATCGGCCGGGAACATTCGCGACATCAACGCTTGGATGCTTTATCCCGCGAGCTTGAGCACCAACCTGATCCATGATCCGGGGCAGGCTTGGAACGCTCTGACAGTGGGGGCCTGTACCCGTAAAATGGACACGAGACCCACTGCCTATGAACCAATAGCGCAAGAAGGTGGGCTCAGCCCCTTCACCACAACCTCTGCTACGTGGGAAAGTGCCTGGCCATTGAAACCGGACGTGGTTTTTGAGGGGGGCAATGCTGCCAAGGACCGATATGGCGCAGCGGGGATGGCGAGCCTTAATTTGCTCACCGCAAAGAATGAGTTCGAGGCAAGACGATTCTGTACCTTTAACGCTACGAGCGCAGCGTCGGCATTGTGCTCTCGTATGGCGGCCCAAATTCTGGTTCAGTATCCGGCCTTGCGTCCAGAGACAGTCCGCGCCCTGATTGTTCACTCAGCAGAATGGTCGGAAGCTATGCGCGAGGCTTATCTCCCTGCTCGCCCAGTGAAATCGGACTACGTAAACCTCATTCGACATGCCGGCTGGGGAGAACCAAGTCTTGAACGTGCTCTTTGGAGTGCGAGCAACACTCTCACCTTGGTGGTGGAAGACCAGCTCTACCCTTATAAGAAAGGTAAGGGGAAGATCGATACGAAGGAGATGAATCTCCACAACATCCCTTGGCCAAAGGACGAGCTTGAAGCTCTTCAAGGTGCAGAGGTGGAGATGAAGGTAACCCTTTCCTATTTTGTTGAGCCGAATCCCTCTGCTCGCGGCTCCGCGTCCAAGTATCACTACCCATCACACCGCCTACGATTCGATGTTAAGCGGCCTTTGGAAGGGCCTGATGATTTTGTGGGACGCGTAAATGCGGCTGCTGAGCAAGTGAATGAAGGGATGGCGCCCAAGGATCCCGACTGGCTCCTGGGGGGGCAATACAGGCACAAAGGGTCCATTCACCAAGACATTTGGAAAGGCACTGCTGCTGATCTCGCAAGCCGTGGCTTGCTGGCTGTGTTTCCTGGAATGGGCTGGTGGAGAACCCGACCCAATCTCAACCGGTACGCGCTCCCCGCTCGTTACAGTCTGATCATCTCTATCAAAACCCCGGAGACGGACATCGATCTGTATACCGCTGTCGAAAACAAGCTGGCTATCCTGGTTTAAATATCCTTCAAATGGGCTCAGGGTTCCGCCTCAGGAATAGTGATGATCAAAATTTCTGAGAGGGCGGTAGGCGA
The DNA here is from genome assembly GCF_049897065.1 of Pseudomonas sp. DWP2-2. Lineage (NCBI taxonomy): Bacteria > Pseudomonadati > Pseudomonadota > Gammaproteobacteria > Pseudomonadales > Pseudomonadaceae > Pseudomonas > Pseudomonas sp. DWP2-2. The sequence continues at coordinate 41,054 of NZ_JAFCVN010000012.1, forward strand.
TTCTGAGCATTTTGCGTTTTTCGGAGGGTTGATTCATAGACGAAGTGACCACAGCCATGCATCAGATGTTGATTGACACGCGTGCCGCCTAGGTTAGCCTTGCGGTTGAGGGCTGCAATTGCGCATTTGTCGGGTTTGGGTACCAGTATGAGCCCCCCGTAATTTTGGCAGCAGAGGAAGCTGGTTCCTCTGAAGTAGTGACGGCGGGCATTGCCCGTCGGATTCTGAACCCAAGGTCGCGAGACTTGGAGCTAAAGGATCGCTGCGACTACTCCTCATCCATTACCCCGTAAAGGCACACATCGGTAGCGCAGTGGAAACACTGACCCTCACTAGGCTATTCAGCTTTTGTGAGATGTGGGTAGGGTCTTCTCAGCTTTTTTGTGAAACGCGCCCCTTCACTTCACAAAAAAAATGGCCAAGCGTCCCATTTCACGAGGCCTGGCCTATCACCTATTTTGTGAACCTACAAGGCACATCAGCTAAAAACAAAAGGCCAACGCTTAGCGTTGGCCTTTTTTATTGGTCTGCAGACTCGAATTCTTAAATGCTCCACGTGGAACATCGGCGTACTCAATTTTGCGCGGCGGGTGTCACACTCTCCAACCGATACCCGTACCCATAGATCGTCAACAGCTGCCAACCGCGATCAGCTGTCAGCCCTAGCTTGTTACGCAGGCGGTAGATATGCGTGTCCAACGGCCGCGACGACACCATTTCTTCGTGGCTCCAGAATCGCTCATACAGGTACTCGCGAGACAACGGTCGGGCCAGGTTGGCAAATAGACAACTTGCCAAACGGTATTCTCGTTCTGTCAGGTTGATGGGTTTGCCCGCTCGGGTGACGGTCAGTTCGGCATCGTCGAACGTCAGATCGTTAAAGCTCTGCACTTCTTGGGTAGCCGACTTTTGCAAACCGTGGCGCCGCAGGACGGCGCTGACTCGGGCTTTGAGTTCGTTGGGCCGAAACGGCTTGCTGACATAATCATCCGCCCCGCTATTCAACGCCGTGACGATGTCACTCTCGGCATCGCGACTGGTGAGCATGATCACGGCAGGGGGCGATTCCATGTGCTCGCGAGTCCAGCGCAATAACGCGATCCCGGAGATGTCCGGCAGTTGCCAGTCAAGAATCAGCAGGTCAAAGGTTTCCCGGCGTAGCTGGCGCAGCAGGTCTTCACCACGTTCGAAAAAATGCAGCGACCAAGGCTGTTCAGCCGGGCCGGGAATCTGTCGCAGTGTCTGTTCCACCCGTCGCAACTCCGCGGGTTCGTCATCCAGTATTGCGACACGCATGGGTGGGGTCCTTCCTACAAAAAACGAGAGCTTGGATTTGGATAGGGGCACATGCTGTACAAATGCCGGCCTCTGAATCTGAATAATTATGGGCGGATTTTACGGTGCTCGTATCTCTCGATACGCTGAAAGCGCCGTAAACGCCACCCACTACGTCCTCAAAGAAAGATACCGGCTCCAGTCGGTCAGGAAAAGGGTCGGTGCCGATCGCCTCGCTGGTGCGTAATGCCTGCTTGAATGTGCGGTATCGTTCATTGCGCGGCCGCGGGAACTCCTCCAATGAGACCCAAATAAGCTTCACTGGTTTCAGAACACCGTATGCACTTCATCGCAACCCCATGGAGAGGGATCCTGGGCTTATGAAATCTTTACTCAATGACCATCGACTCCTTGGCACCCTTTTGGCGGTAGCCCTGTGAACCTATGGCGCAAAGCCGAGAAACGCCAACCTACCCAGGCGCAGCTTTTGTTTCATGGGCTGGTTCGTGAATGGCTGTTGATCGGTTTGGTGCTCCTGCCCTTCACCGCGTACTTATCCTTGAGTGCGGGGCTGGCACTCAACAATCCGCTCTATGACAGCCTGCGCCGCCTGACGCCGTTACCGGCAGATCCACGGATCGTTCTGGTGACCATTGATACGCCCAGCCTGGAAGCGTTAGGCCCGTGGCCCTGGCCGCGCAGCGTGCATGCCGAGCTGATTGAACGCCTGAACGCCGCACAGCCAGCGGACATTTTGTTTGACGTGATCTTCAGTGAGCCCGGCGACAATAATGACGACCAACAACTGGCCGATGCCGTCTGCAAAGCCGGCAATGTATTGCTGCCCATCGCCGGGGACAGCAGCGTCAGCCCCAGGGCCCAGGTAACGCCGTTGTCGCCACTGCTCAAGTGCGCCAAGGGCGTCGGGCACATCAACGTCGAAGCGGATAACGACGGAGTGGTGCGCAGCGTGTATCTACGTGAAGGCCCTCCGGGAAGCACACTTCCTCAGTTGGCGTGGCTGGCATTCGCCATGAGCGAGCACGCCGAGACGATGCCGGGCCTGCCGCAAGAGCCTACTGGAGGTCACTGGCACCAGGAACATGAAATCCGTGTGCCGTTCACTTCGGAACCAGACCATTTTCCCAGTGTGTCCTACGTCAGCGTATTGCGCGGCGAGGTACCTCCCGAGTCGCTGCGTGGTCGCCTGGTTCTGATCGGCGCCTCAGCCTATGGCATGGCCGATCGTTTCGTGACGCCCCTCTCTTCCACCGTAGGTACTACAGCGGGCGTTGAGATCCAGGCGGACGTACTGAATGGTTTATTGCAGGGCCGCAGCATCGTCGATTTGCCCGGCTGGCTGGCGGCGTTGCTGGCAACGTCCCTGGTGGCCCTGCTGTTGGGCCTTCTGCTTGTGCGCCCACGCTACGCCCTGTGGATGACCTTGGCAGGCATGGCCGTGGCTTTGCTGGGCTCATGGGCGTTATTGCGCCTGGGCCACTGGTGGAGCCCCGCAGCGTGTCTGATCGGTTTGTTGCTGAGTTACCTGATCTGGAATTGGCGACGTCTGAGCGTGATCCTCGCCTACTTTGGCTGGGAACTGGCACGCCTGGATAACGAGCCCAAGGTGCTTCCGGAACGTCGTCGCGCGCCCGCCAGTAAGGGCGATGTGCTGCAAGGGCGGATCTTTGCCCTTGAACAAGCCGTCAGCCGTACCCGCGATACGCGGCGCTTTATGGCTGATGGCTTGGAGTGCCTGCCGGTAGCGACCCTGATTACCGATCCCCAGGGCAGTATCCTGTTGGCCAACCGCGTGGCCCGTGAAGTATTCGGCAATGACCTGGTCGGCGAAAACCTCGTCGAACAGCTCGCCGATCTGGGTTATCCCCCGCTGCATAATGGTGTACGCCCTGCCCTCTCGGCGCTGGAGCTGGTCGAGTTTCGCGATATCCACCAACGCAGTTTGCGCATGGAACTGGCCCCTTTGCTGCCTGCCGAAGGGGATTTCGCCCTCGGCTGGTTGTTGAGCCTGACGGACCTGAGCAAGGAGCGTGAAGCCCAGCAGCATCGCGAGACCATGCTGCGTTTCCTTTCCCACGACCTGCGTGCGCCGCATTCAGCGATCCTCGCCCTGCTGGACGTGCACAACGGGGAGTCCCCGGTGTTTACTCAGATCGAACAGCAGGTACGGCGAGCCTTGAGTCTGACCGAATCCTTTGTGCAATTGGCCAAGGCTGAAGCGGACGGTTACCAGTTCCAGCCCACCCTGTTTGCCATGCTGGTGATGGACGCCTTTGATCAAGTGGCGGTGATTGCGCAGTTGAAGGGCATCCATTTGGTCCACGACCTGGATGAGGCGGATGAAGCCATGGTCTATGCCGACCAATCGCTGCTCACCCGGGCATTGTTCAATGTGCTGGAGAATGCGATCAAATACTCCCCATCCGGCACCACCGTCAGGTTAAGGCATGGCAGTGCGCAAGGCTGGTTGGAATGCGGGATAAGTGATCAGGGGCCGGGGATTGCGCCGAAGGATCTACCGGAGTTGTTCAACCAATACCGACGTTTCGATTCGGCCCAGGGCAGTGAAGGTCTTGGGTTGGGCCTGACCATGGTCAAGGCGGTAGTAGAACGGCATGGAGGGCGGATCGTGTGCGAAAGTGAGCTAGGCAGGGGCTCGACGTTTATCCTGCTGCTGCCGCTATTGGAGGACTGAAAAAGCGGCTTTTTTGCTGTGCATAAAAAACCGGTCACAAGGACCGGTTTTTTTATGAAGAAAAAACTTATGCACGTTTTTCTGAATTTTATGAGCTTCAGAAATATGTAATTAAATCAGCTTGTTATGAAGCAAAAAAGCCAATTCGCCAACAAAGCGTACACAGGTTATCCACAGATGCTCAAACGGCCGGCGTCTCCACCACCACCGGTTCCGGAGGCAGGGAGCCCATGGCCCGTTGCTGCGCCTCATTCCACGCCGCAGCGCGGTCGTTCAGGGCGGCGATGGCACGTGGTCCTTCGCCTTCTGCATACATCGGTTCGCCGATCACTACAGTGATAGTGCCTGGGCGTTTAGCCCAGCCAGTCTTGGGCCAGAACTTGCCAGCGTTATGCGCAATCGGCAGCACAGGCAGGTTGGCGTTGACCGCCAGGGCGGTACCACCGCGTGAGAACTTGCCCACTGTGCCGTAGGGGACCCGCGTGCCCTCAGGGAAGATCAGCACCCAGACGCCGTCCTTGAGCAACTCATCGCCCTTCTTGGCGACATGCTTGAGCGCAGCCTTGGGGTTGTCCCGGTCGATGGCGATCGGACGCAACATGGCCATGGCCCAGCCGAAGAATGGCACATACAGCAACTCGCGCTTGAGCACCTGGCTCAACGGCGAGAAATACGCAGAGAGGAAGAACGTCTCCCAAGTGCTTTGGTGGTTCGAGAGAATCACGCACGGCTGATCAGGAACGTTTTCAGCGCCCTTGACCTCGAAACGAATATTCAGGAACACCTTGCTCAGCCACAACGCGCAGCGGCACCAGTAGACGTTGATAAAGCGATAGCGCGCCTTGAAGGGCAGGAAGGGTGCAATAAAAAAGCTCAGGGTGCACCAGAGAAACGAACTGGTGCCCAGCAGCAGGTAAAAGAAAAAGGTTCTGATGGCCTGCAAGATCGACATGGCGGCATTTACCGTTGCGGGACACGGCCCGCCTGTTAAAAGCGCACTCCCGAACAGTCCTTGGTCAGGAAGTCGAGGGCGGCTAGTTGTTGATAAGTTCTGCGGCAACGGCCGCCAGATCGTCAAAAATCAAGGTGCCTACCGGCAGGTTTTTAGCCTGGGTCTTTTCGCCTTTTCCGGTTTTAACCAAAACTGGCTGAGAGTCGACGGCTTTGGCCGCCTCCAGGTCACCGAGGCTGTCCCCGACGAACCATATCCCAGCCAAGGGCACCTTGTAATGTTCTGCAATAATTTTCAACATGCCAGGCTTGGGCTTGCGGCAATCGCAGCCTTCGTCCGGCCCGTGGGGGCAGTAGACCACCAGCCCCACCTCACCGCCCTGCTCGGTCACTAACGTGCGCAACCGCGCGTGCATGGCGTCCAGGGTGGCGATGTCGTAGTAACCGCGGGCGATGCCGGACTGGTTGGTGGCGATGGCCACTGTCCAGCCGGCTTTGCTCAACTGCGCGATGGCCTCGATCGAACCGGGCAGCGGGATCCACTCCTCCACCGACTTGATGTAAGCGTCGGAGTCGTAGTTGATCACCCCGTCCCGATCGAGAATCAGCAGTTTCAACATGATCAGCCCAGTACGGAAATGTCGGCGATATTGATGAACAGGCCACGCAGACGCGCGAGCATCGCGTAGCGGTTTTTCCGTACGCCGGCATCGTCGGCATTGATCATCACCGCTTCGAAGAACGCGTCTACCGGTTCACGCAGAGACGCCAGGCGCGCCAACGCTTGCGCGTAGTCACGCTCGGCGATCAGCGGCTTCACGGCGTTCTCTGCCTTGGCGATGGCCGAGTTCAGCGAGAACTCCTTGGCGTCGGCAAACAGGCCAGGGTCGACTTCGGCACTGCCGCGGTTATCGGCCTTGCTCAGCAGGTTCGACACGCGCTTGTTCACGGCGGCCAGGGCATCGGCTTCCGGCAGCTTGCGGAACGCTTGCACGGCTTGTACACGCTGGTCGAAGTCCAGTGCCGAACCCGGTTGCAGGGCACGTACCGACAGGTAGACGGAAACGTCCACGCCTTCGTCTTCGTAACGCGCACGCAGGCGGTCGAACACGAACTCCAGCACTTGCTCGGCCAGGCCGGCTTGCTTGACCTTGGTGCCGAACTGGCCGACGGCGAATACCACGGCCTGGGTCAGGTCGAGGTCCAGCTTCTTGTCGATCAGGATACGCAGCACGCCCAATGCCGCACGGCGCAGGGCATACGGGTCTTTGCTGCCGGTGGGCAGCATGCCGATACCGAAGATACCCACCAGCGTATCGAGCTTGTCGGCAATCGCCACAGCCGCACCCGTCAGGGTGGTCGGCAGTTCTGCACCGGCACCGCGTGGCATGTACTGCTCGTTCAGGGCCAGGGCGACATCGTCCGGCTCGCCGTCGTTGAGGGCGTAGTAGTAACCGGCAACACCTTGCATCTCAGGGAACTCGCCGACCATTTCGGTGGCCAGATCGCACTTGGACAGCAAGCCGGCACGCGCAGCCCATGCGGCATCACCGCCAATACGTGGGGCAATGTAGGCCGCCAGCTTGGACACACGCACGGCCTTGTCGTAGACGCTGCCGAGTTTTTCCTGGAACACCACGTTTTGCAGGCGCAGGTTGAAGTCTTCCAGCTTCTGCTTCTTGTCTTGCTTGAAGAAGAACTCGGCGTCGGTCAGGCGCGGGCGCACGACTTTTTCGTTACCGGCGATGATCTGCTGCGGGTCTTTGCTTTCGATGTTGGCGACGGTGATAAAACGCGGCAACAACTTACCGTCCACATCCAGCAGGCAGAAGTATTTCTGGTTGTCCTGCATGGTGGTGATCAAGGCTTCTTGCGGCACATCGAGGAAACGCTCTTCGAACGAGCACACCAGCGGCACCGGCCATTCCACCAGGGCGGTCACTTCGTCCAGCAGGCTTGGCGGCACGATGGCGGTGCCTTCCTGCAGGCGGGCCAATTCTTCGGTGCGCTTGCTGATCAGCTCGCGACGCTCATTGGCGTCGGCCAGCACATAAGCAGCGCGCAGGTCGTTGAGGTAGTTGGCCGGCGAAGTGATACGCACGCTTTCTGGATGATGGAAGCGGTGACCACGGGACTCACGACCGGCCTTCTGGGCGAGGATGGTGCAATCGATGACCTGGTCACCGAGCAGCATCACCAGCCATTGGGTCGGACGCACGAACTCTTCCTTGCGCGCACCCCAGCGCATGCGCTTGGGGATAGGCAGGTCGTTCAGGGAATCTTCAACGATGGTCGGCAACAGGCTGGCGGTTGGCTTGCCGGTGATGACCTGGCTGAAACGCAGTTTCGGGCCGCTCTGGTCGATCTCGCTCAACTCCACGCCACACTTCTTGGCAAAGCCAAGAGCGGCCTGTGTCGGGTTGCCTTCGGCGTCGAAAGCCGCCTGGCGCGGTGGGCCGTCCAGGTTGATGCTGCGGTCCGGCTGCTGGGTTTCCAGCGCGGTCAACAGTACCGCCAGGCGGCGCGGCGCGGCATAGACCTTCTTGGCTTGAAACTTCAGGCCTGCGGTCTGCAGGCCTTTTTCGATACCGGCCAGGAATGCATCGGCCAGGGTATTGAGGGCCTTGGGTGGCAGCTCTTCGGTGCCCAGTTCAACCAGGAAATCTTGAGCACTCATTGTGCAGCCTCCAGCTTAGCCAACACTTCATCACGCAAATCCGGGGTTGCCATCGGGAAGCCCAGCTTGGCGCGAGCCAGCAGGTAGGCTTGGGCGACGGAACGCGCCAGGGTGCGCACACGCAGGATGTATTGCTGGCGCGCAGTAACCGAAATAGCACGGCGGGCATCCAGCAGGTTGAAGGTATGGGACGCCTTCAACACCATTTCATAGCTTGGCAACGGCAGCGGCTGGTCGAGTTCGATCAGGCGCTTGGCTTCGCTTTCATAGAAGTCGAACAGTTCGAACAGCTTGTCGACGTTGGCGTGTTCGAAGTTGTAGGTGGACTGCTCCACCTCGTTCTGATGGAACACATCGCCGTAGGTCACCTTGCCGAACGGGCCGTCAGCCCATACCAGGTCGTAGACCGAGTCCACGCCTTGCAGGTACATGGCCAGGCGCTCAAGGCCATAGGTGATCTCGCCAGTGACCGGGTAGCACTCGATGCCGCCGGCTTGCTGGAAATAGGTGAACTGCGTCACTTCCATGCCATTGAGCCAGACTTCCCAGCCCAGGCCCCACGCGCCCAGGGTTGGCGATTCCCAGTTGTCTTCGACGAAACGAATGTCGTGCACCAGTGGGTCCAGGCCCACATGCTTGAGCGAGCCCAGGTACAGCTCCTGGAAGTTGTCCGGGTTGGGCTTCAATACCACCTGGAACTGGTAGTAGTGCTGCAGACGGTTCGGGTTTTCGCCGTAGCGGCCGTCAGTCGGGCGGCGACTGGGCTGCACATAAGCGGCGTTCCAGGTTTCCGGGCCGATGGCCCGCAGGAATGTAGCGGTGTGGAAAGTGCCGGCGCCTACTTCCATATCGTAGGGCTGAAGTACCACACAACCTTGCTCGGCCCAGTATTGCTGGAGGGCGAGGATCAAGTCTTGGAAGGTACGCACGGCTGGCGTAGGCTGGCTCACGAAATTCACCTGTTACTTGGGCTGCGATTTAAAGAGCGGGAGTATACCCGATTCGGCCCCGCCACCACTCCCTGGAGCCTTATGCCACGCTGCTTTTGGTGTTCTGAAGATCCGCTGTACATGGCTTATCACGATCAAGAGTGGGGAACGCCGCTGCGCGATGCGCAGGGTTTGTTCGAGTTGCTTTTGCTCGAAGGGTTCCAGGCAGGCCTGTCCTGGATCACCGTTTTACGCAAACGCGAGCATTATCGAAAGGTGTTGTTCGGCTTTGACGCGCAGCGTCTGGCGCAATTGAGCGATGAAGAAATCGAGGTGCTGATGCAGGACCCGGGCATCGTGCGCAATCGCTTGAAGCTCAACGCTACCCGGCGCAACGCCGCGGCCTGGCTGGCGCTGGAAGACCCGGTGGGGTTGCTGTGGTCGTTTGTCGGCGGCAAACCCAAGGTCAATCACTTCAAGGATCGCAGCGACGTCCCGGCGATCACGCCCGAAGCCGAAGCCATGAGCAAAGCCTTGAAAAAGGCCGGCTTCACTTTCGTCGGGCCGACCATCTGCTACGCCTTCATGCAGGCCTCGGGCATGGTCATGGACCACACCCAGGACTGCGACCGTTACGCGGACTTGGTCAACGCCGGTTAGAATGCCGGCTTTGCGCACCACACACGATCAGGAGTGACCTGTGGAAAAGTTTAAAGGCGCCTTGCTGGTAGGCGCTCTTCGGTTGTTTGCCCTGCTGCCCTGGCGCGCTGTACAAGCCGTCGGCACAGGGATCGGCTGGATCATGTGGAAAACCCCCAACCGTTCCCGCGATACGGTGCGGATCAACCTCTCCAAATGCTTCCCAGACATGGACCCGGCAGAGCGCGAGCGCCTGGTGGGCCGCAGCCTGATGGACATCGGCAAGTCCCTCACCGAAAGCGCCTGCGCGTGGATCTGGCCGGCGCAGCGCTCCATCGACCTGGTCCGCGAAGTCGAGGGCCTGGAAGTGCTGCACGAGGCCCTGGCTTCTGGCAAAGGCGTGGTGGGCATCACCAGCCACCTGGGCAACTGGGAAGTGTTGAACCACTTCTACTGCAGCCAGTGCAAACCGATCATTTTCTATCGCCCGCCCAAGCTCAAGGCCGTGGACGAGTTGCTGCGCAAGCAGCGCGTGCAGTTGGGCAACCGCGTGGCGGCTTCCACCAAGGAAGGCATTCTCAGTGTGATCAAGGAAGTGCGCAAAGGCGGCCAAGTGGGTATTCCTGCCGACCCGGAGCCGGCTGAGTCCGCCGGGATCTTCGTACCGTTTTTTGCCACCCAGGCGCTCACCAGTAAATTCGTGCCGAACATGCTCGCGGGCCACAAGGCCGTTGGCGTATTCCTGCACGCCCTGCGCCTGCCGGACGGCTCGGGCTACAAGGTGATCCTGGAAGCGGCGCCGGAGGACATGTACAGCACCGACACCGCGACGTCCTGTGCGGCGATGAGCAAGGTAGTTGAGCGCTATGTAGGTGCTTACCCAAGCCAGTACATGTGGAGCATGAAGCGCTTCAAGAAACGCCCGCCGGGTGAGGCGCGGTGGTACTGACTCACCGCTGACCTCCAGCCCAATGGAGATCAAATGTGGGAGCTGGCTTGCCTGCGATAGCATCACCTCGGAGTGCCTGATATACCGAGGTGTCTGCATCGCAGGCAAGCCAGCTCCCACAGGTGATCACCTCAGGTTTGGCGATCAAGTTTCTTCAGGAACACCGTCATTTCTTTTTCGGCCTGTTTGTCGCCATGGGCCTGGGCGGCTTCGATGCCCTTCTCCCATGCCAGGTGTGCTGCCGCGCGATCTTCCAATCCCAGCCGCGCCTTGCCCAACAACTTCCACGCCGCCGAATACTTCGGATCGAACTCGACGCATCGCTGCAAATGCTCGGCCGCCTTTGCGTTGTCCTTCAGGTCCAGATAACCCTTGCCCAGGCCAAAGCGCAGCAATGAATTATCCACACCCTTGGCGAGCATTTTTTCCAGGGATTCGAGCATGGCTGTGCATCCTTTAGCTACATAGCGGTTTCGATATCGTCATCGCGGGCAAGCCCGCTCCCACACTTGGAGCGCGATCACATGTGGGAGCGGGCTTGCCCGCGATGGCGGCGGCAGGCTCACGCAATTTTCTAATCAGAAAAAGCTCAGCCCCACGTGGAACAGCTTCTCAACATCGCGAATATGTTTTTTATCCACAAGGAACAAAATCACGTGGTCTCCGGTGGCGATCACCGTATCGTCATGGGCAATGATCACTTCTTCATCGCGAATGATCGCGCCAATGGTGGTACCGGGCGGCAGGCCGATATCGCGGATCGCCTTGCCAATCACTTTGCTGGACTTCGAGTCACCGTGGGCAATCGCCTCGATGGCTTCCGCTGCGCCACGGCGCAACGAGTGCACGCTGACAATGTCGCCACGGCGCACGTGGGCGAGCAAGGTACCGATGGTCGCCAACTGCGGGCTGATGGCAATGTCGATATCGCCGCCCTGGATCAGGTCCACATAGGCCGGGTTGTTGATGATGGTCATCACCTTCTTCGCCCCCAGCCGCTTGGCCAGCAAGGACGACATGATATTGGCTTCGTCATCGTTGGTCAGGGCCAGGAAGATATCCGCGTCGGCGATGTTCTCTTCCATCAGGAGATCACGGTCCGAGGCGCTGCCTTGCAGTACGACAGTGCTGTCGAGGGTGTCGGACAAATGCCGACACCGCGTCGGGCTCATCTCGATAATCTTCACCTGATAGCGGCTTTCGATGGCTTCGGCCAAACGCTCGCCAATCTGCCCACCGCCGGCGATGACGATGCGTTTGTAGCTCTCGTCGAGCCTGCGCATTTCGCTCATGACCGCACGAATGTTCGCCTTGGCGGCGATGAAAAACACTTCGTCGTCAGCCTCGATCACCGTGTCGCCCTGGGGCAGGATCGGCCGGTCACGGCGGAAAATCGCGGCGACGCGGGTTTCCACGTTTGGCATGTGCTCACGCAGCTGGCGCAGTTGCTGGCCCACCAACGGCCCGCCGTAGTACGCCTTTACCGCCACCAGTTGCGCCTTGCCCTCGGCGAAATCGATCACCTGCAAAGCGCCAGGAATTTCGATCAGGCGCTTGATGTAGTGGGTCACCACCTGTTCCGGGCTGATCAGTACGTCCACCGGAATGGCGTCGTTGTCGAACAACCCGGCGCGGGTCAGGTAAGCCGCTTCCCGCACCCGAGCGATCTTGGTCGGGGTATGGAACAGGGTGTGGGCGACCTGGCAGGCGACCATGTTGGTCTCGTCGCTGTTGGTCACAGCCACCAGCATGTCGGCATCGTCGGCACCGGCCTGACGCAGCACCGTCGGAAACGACGCGCGACCTTGCACCGTACGAATGTCCAGGCGGTCGCCCAGGTTGCGCAGGCGCTCGGCATCGGTGTCGACCACGGTGATGTCGTTGGCTTCACCGGCCAAATGTTCGGCCAGCGTGCCACCAACCTGCCCTGCTCCAAGGATGATGATTTTCATCCGGTCACTCCCTTAAAACCATTCAGCCGCGCGCGGCAGCGATCTTGATCAGTTTGGCGTAGTAGAAGCCATCGTGCCCGCCTTCCTGCGCGAGCAGTTGGCGACCGTGGGGCTGCTTGATACCGGCGCTAGTGGCGAGGTCCAGTTCGCGCGCGCCGCTGGTGCGGGCGAGGAAAGCTTGGATGACCTCGGTATTTTCGGTGGGCAGCGTGGAGCAGGTGGCGTAAAGCAGGATGCCGCCGACTTCCAGGGTTGGCCACAGCGCGTCGAGCAGTTCGCCTTGCAACACCGCCAGGGCGGCGATGTCGTCGGGCTGGCGGGTCAGCTTGATGTCCGGATGACGTCGGATCACGCCGGTGGCGGAGCAAGGAGCGTCCAGCAGGATGCGCTGGAATGGCTTGCCGTCCCACCAGGTGGCGGTGTCGCGGCCGTCGGCGGCGATCAGGTCGGCGTTGAGGCCCAGGCGTGCAAGGTTTTCCCGCACGCGCACCAGGCGCTTGGCCTCAAGGTCCACAGCCACCACACCGGCCAGGTCTTTTTCAACCTCAAGGATGTGACACGTCTTACCGCCTGGCGCGCAGCAGGCGTCGAGTACGCGCTGGCCTGGGGCCAAATCGAGCAGATCGGCAGCCAATTGCGCGGCCTCGTCCTGCACGCTGATCCAGCCTTCGGCAAAGCCCGGCAGGCTGCGTACATCGGCGGCGACTTCCAGCACGATACCGTCCGTGCTGTACACGCACGGGGTGGCGTTGATGGCCGCGCCGGCTAGTAATTGCAGGTATGCATCCCGGCTGTGGTGGCGACGGTTGACCCGCAGGATCATCGGCGGGTGCGCGTTGTTGGCCGCGCAGATAGCCTCCCATTGCTCGGGCCAAAAGGCCTTCAGGGATTTTTGCAGCCAGCGCGGGTGGGCGGTGCGCACCACCGGATCATGTTCCAGCTCGGCCAACAGCGTTTCGCTTTCACGCTGGGCGCGGCGCAGCACGGCATTGAGCAGGGCCTTGGCCCAGGGCTTTTTCAGCTTGTCGGCGCAACCGACGGTTTCACCGATAGCGGCGTGGGCCGGCACGCGGGTGTAGAGCAACTGGTAGAGGCCCACCAGCAACAGCGCCTCGACATCCGCGTCCGCCGCTTTGAACGGTTTTTGCAGCAGCTTGGCGGCCAACGCAGACAACCGTGGCTGCCAACGGGCGGTGCCAAAGGCCAGGTCCTGGGTAAACCCGCGGTCGCGGTCTTCAACCTTATCCAACTGCGTCGGCAGGGAGCTGTTCAGCGAAGCCTTGCCATTGAGCACGGCGGCGAGAGCCTTGGCGGCGGCCAGACGTGGGTTCATTGATTGACCACTCCAAGCGTGGTGCCCAGGGCGAATTTCTCACGACGACTGTTGAACAGATCGCTGAAGTTCAGCGCCTTGCCGCCGGGCAATTGCAGACGCGTCAGGCACAGCGCCTGTTCACCGCAAGCCACCAACAGGCCGTCTTTGCTGGCGCCGATGATCTCACCGGGAGCGCCTACGCCATCGGCCAGGGTCGCGGCCAACACTTTCAAGGCTTCGCCGTTCAGGGTGCTGTGGCAGATCGGCCATGGGTTGAAGGCACGTACCAGGCGCTCCAGTTCCACGGCAGGGCGGCTCCAGTCGATGCGCGCTTCGTCCTTGTTCAGCTTGTGGGCGTAGGTGGCCAGGCTGTCGTCTTGGATTTCACCTTGCAGGGTGCCGGCAGCCAGGCCAGCGATGGCCTGGATCACGGCGGGCGGCCCCAGCTCAGCCAGGCGGTCGTGCAGGCTGCCGCCGGTGTCTTGGGCGGAGATCGGGGTGGTGACTTTGAGCAGCATCGGCCCGGTATCCAGGCCGGCTTCCATGCGCATCACGGTCACGCCGCTCTCCTGATCGCCCGCTTCAACGGCGCGCTGAATCGGCGCCGCACCGCGCCAGCGTGGCAGCAGTGAAGCATGACTGTTGATGCAACCCAGGCGCGGTATATCCAGCACAGCCTGAGGCAGGATCAAACCGTAAGCCACCACCACCAGCAGGTCGGGCTTCAGCGCGGCCAGTTCGGCCTGGGCGTCGGCGTTGCGCAGGGTCGGCGGCTGCAGCACAGGAATGTTGTGCTCCAGCGCCAACTGCTTGACCGGACTCGGCATCAGTTTTTGCCCGCGACCGGCCGGGCGATCCGGCTGGGTGTACACCGCGACGATGTCATAAGGGCTGGCAAGCAGCGCCTTGAGGTGTTCGGCGGCAAATTCAGGAGTGCCGGCAAAAACAATTCGCAATGGCTCGGTCATGGGAGTTCTCGGTTAAAAGCGGTCACAAAAGAAAAAGGCTTGCCGCAGCAAGCCTTTGGAAGAAGGGCATCAAGCTTGCTGGCGATGCTTTTTTTCCAGCTTCTTCTTGATGCGGTCACGCTTGAGCGTGGACAGGTAATCGACAAACAGCTTGCCGTTGAGGTGGTCGCATTCATGCTGGATACACACCGCCAGCAGGCCTTCGGCAACCAGTTCGAAAGGCTTGCCGTCACGGTCCAGCGCCTTGATCTTCACGCGCAGCGGGCGTTCCACATTTTCGTAGAACTCCGGTACCGACAGGCAGCCTTCCTGGTATTCGCCCATCTCTTCGGTCAGCGGTTCGAACTCAGGGTTGATGTACACCCGAGGTTCGCTGCGATCTTCCGACAGGTCCATGACCACGACACGCAGATGCACGTTGACCTGGGTAGCGGCGAGGCCGATGCCCGGGGCTTCATACATTGTTTCAAACATGTCATCGACCAACTGACGAACCTTGTCGTCCACTACGGCCACCGGCTTGGCGATCGTGCGCAGGCGCGAGTCGGGAAATTCGAGGATGTTCAAAATAGCCATAAGCGTAATTGCTGCACATGTGAGGAAGAGACAAATCGGCGGTGGGATGGACCCATACGGCCGGTGTGAAACGCTCGGAAGCCGCGAAGGCCATGGCATTTCACGCGAACGCACATAATAAAGGAGATTCACCCCATGAGGAAATCGCTACTCGTCTTGCTGCTGTGGGCCCCGTTCGCCACGGCGTTGATTGCGCAACCCACTGAGCGCCTGGATCAGGCAGCGCAACAGGCCATCCAGCATTTTTTACTGCACAACCGTATTTTTGACTCGCCCGAGGACCTGGATAACGCGCCTTATATTATTGCGGCGCAAGGCGGGCGCGTGCTGGGTGCCAACGACGAGCGTGTGCATGCGCGCGGGCGTCTGGACCCGGCCCAGCCGAGCTACGGGATCTTTCGGCGAGGCAAGGCCTACACCGACCCCGTTACCCAGGAGTTACTCGGCATCAATGCCGACGACATCGGCACTGCGCGCTTTGTGCTTGCCGACAGCCTCACCACCCTCGCAGTGCAACGGGTGACCCAGGAAATCCGCCCAGGCGACCGCTTGTTGCGCGCCGAGCCTCCCGTTGCTTTGGCGAACCTGGAGCCGTGCAAACCTGCACCCTTGATTACAGGGCATATCATCGACATCCCCAAGGGCGTCACGCAGATTGGCGTGCTCGACGCTGTGACCCTGAACAAGGGCCGCCGCGATGGCCTGGTGGAGGGCCAACTGCTGACGGTGATCAAGGCTGGCGCCACCGTGCGAGACGCCCTCACCGGCACGCCCACGCCACTCCCGGATGAGCGAGCCGGCACCCTTCTGGTGTTTCGTACCTATGAAAAGCTCAGCTATGCCCTGGTGCTCAGTGCTTCACGGTCGCTAGCCGTGCAAGACCGTTTCGAGACGGCTGATCAAGCGCAATAAATAGCCTGCTAAATAAGTTACCAACAGAGTTATCCACAGCTTGTTCCGGTCAAGGATGATCATATGAATCCGATAAACAGTAGCGATATTTCCCCGGCAGAGCTGGAAGCCCGGCTACGCTTGCACAGGCTGCCAGAACTGGGGCCCAAGCGTTTTCACGTATTGATCGAAGCCTTTGGTTGCGCTTCCAAGGCCCTGAGTGCTCCCGCCAGCGCCTGGCATTCCCTCGGTTTGCCCGCCGTCAGTGCCGAGGCCCGACGTAGCCCCAAAGTCCGTGACGGTGCCAGTGAAGCGTTGGCCTGGCTGGGGCGCCCGGCCCAGCATTTGCTGATGTGGGACCAACCTGATTACCCGGCGTTGCTCGCGCAGATCGACGATGCGCCGCCGTTGTTATTCGTGGCGGGCGACCCCGGTATTCTGGAAAAACCACAGTTGGCCATGGTGGGAAGTCGGCGTGCCTCTCGCCCGGGCATGGACACGGCAGCGGCCTTTTCCCGTAGCCTGGCGAGCGCCGGTTTTGTCATCACCAGTGGGCTGGCGGTGGGCATTGACGGCGCGGCGCACCAGGCGGCATTGGACGTAGGCGGCCATACCATCGGCGTGCTCGGCACTGGCCTGGAAAATTTTTATCCACAGCGCCATCGCAGGCTCGCCGCGGCGATGATTGCCCAAGGCAGCGCCGTGGTTTCCGAATTTCCGCTGGATGCAGCGCCCCAGGCCGGCAATTTCCCACGGCGCAACCGGATTATCAGCGGGCTGTCGTTAGGCGTGCTGGTGGTGGAGGCCAGTATGGCCAGCGGCTCGCTGATCACCGCACGCCTGGCGGCGGAGCAAGGGCGCGAGGTGTACGCGATTCCGGGTTCCATCCACCACCCCGCCGCCAAGGGCTGTCATCAGCTGATCCGTGATGGCGCGGTGCTTGTGGAAACCATCGAGCACATTCTTGAAAGCCTGCGCGGTTGGCAGCGGTTGTCCCATGCTGCGCCGGTGCCCGTGATCCATCCGTTGGTGGCGCTGCTGCACGCGGCACCGCTTAGCAGCGAAGCCTTGGCGATTGCCAGCGGTCGGCCGTTGTCCCAAGTACTGGCCACCCTGACGGAACTGGAGTTGGAGGGCCAAGTGATTTGCGAAAGCGGGCGCTGGCTGGCGCGGTGCCCGCTTTTGTAATGGCCCGTTTTTGGCGCTAGGTTTTGTAACGAAGATCGGTAAACTGCCCAGAGCTTTAGTCCGGAGAGTAAACAATGGTCAACAGGTGGCGTGTGCTGGAAGCCGCACGGGAAATTCGCGCAGGCGCAGTGATCTCCTATCCGACCGAAGCGGTTTGGGGCCTGGGCTGCGACCCGTGGAACGAAGAAGCAGTGGATCGACTGTTGGCGATCAAGAACCGCTCGGTCGACAAAGGCCTGATCCTGGTGGCGGATAATATTCGTCAGTTCGACTTTCTGTTTGAAGATTTCCCGCAAACGTGGATCGAACGCATGGCCAGCACTTGGCCAGGGCCGAATACCTGGCTGGTGCCCCATCAAGACTTGCTGCCTGAATGGGTCACGGGTGTGCATGACACCGTAGCGCTGCGGGTCAGTGATCATCCGTTGGTGAGAGATTTGTGCGCCCAGGTCGGCCCGTTGATTTCCACCTCGGCCAACCCTCAGGGCCGCCCGGCGGCCCGCACGCGGCTTCGCGTAGAGCAGTATTTTCGCGGGCAAGTGGACTTGGTGTTGGGCGGCGCCCTGGGTGGGCGCAAGAACCCGAGCCTGATTCGGGACCTGGTGACGGGTGATGTGGTGCGCCCCTCGTAAGGTGCAGCTCGTTCCCACGCTCTGCGTGGGAACGCCGCATTGGACGCTCTGCGTCCGCTTGTGACGCAGAGCGTCACGGTATGCATTCCCACGCAGAGCGTGGGAACGATCTTAAGGCAGCAGAATGGTTGAGCCAGTCGTGCGCCGCGCCGACAACTCCGTCTGCGCTTTGGCCGCCTCCGCCAGCGGGTAGCGCTGGTTGATATCAATGCGCACCTTGCCGCTCTTGATCATCGAAAACAGATCGTCCGCCATCGCCTGCAAGTTTGCCGCACTGTTGGCGTAGGTCGCCAACGTTGGCCGGGTTACGTACAGCGAACCCTTCGCCGACAGAATCCCCAGGTTCACCCCATCCACCGCACCCGACGCGTTGCCGAAGCTCACCACCAAACCCCGTGGCGCCACGCTGTCCAGTGAGGTCAGCCAGGTGTCCTTGCCGACGCCGTCGTACACCACCGGGCACTTCTTGCCGTCAGTCAATTCCAGTACGCGTTGTGCGACATCTTCCTTGCTGTAGTCGATGGTTTCCCAAGCGCCTAGCGATTTGGCCAGGGCGGCTTTTTCCGGGGAACTGACCGTGCCGATCAACTTTACCCCCAGGGCCTTGGCCCATTGGCAGGCCAGGGAACCCACGCCCCCCGCAGCGGCGTGGAACAAAATGGTTTCACCGCCTTTGAGCTCATAGGTCTGGCGCAACAGGTATTGCACGGTCAGGCCTTTGAGCATGGCACCGGCGGCCTGTTCGAAGCTGATCTCATCCGGCAGGTGCACCAGGTTGGCCGCAGGCAACACATGCAGCTCGCTGTAGGCACCCAGCGGGCCGCTGCCGTAGGCCACGCGGTCGCCAACTTTGAATTGGCTGACTTCACTGCCCACCGCGTCCACCACGCCAGCGCCTTCCGCACCAAGGCCCGATGGCAGCGCGGGCGGCGCGTAGAGGCCACTGCGGAAGTAGGTGTCGATGAAGTTCAGGCCGATGGCCTCGTTGCGCACCCGAACCTGCTGTGGGCCAGGCTCCGCTGGCGTGTAGTCCACATATTCAAGTACTTCGGGGCCGCCATGGGCGCTGAACTGGATACGTTTGGCCATCTGCACTTCTCCTTGGGTTCGAATCTGCGTAGCCCCCTATCGGACTCCTAAGCTTGATCCTCGTCAACTGCTGCGCACCTAAGTGCAGTGGCATGTAGGCGCAGTGGTATCCTGTGCGCCCATTTGCCGCCGACGCCCCATGGGCCTCGCGTAGCTTTGCCCGATTCAAGGTGATGCCATGACTACCCGCACCGAGGCCGTTAAAGCCTACCTGCTTGACCTGCAAGACCGCATTTGCAGCGCCCTGGAAACCTTCGAGACGGACACTCGCTTTATCGAAGACGCCTGGACCCGGCCAGCCGGCGGTGGCGGTCGTACCCGTGTGATGGAAAACGGTTCGGTGATCGAAAAAGGCGGTGTCAACTTTTCCCACGTGTTTGGCAGCGGTCTGCCACCGTCTGCCAGTGCCCATCGCCCTGAACTGGCGGGCCGTGGGTTTGAGGCCCTGGGTGTGTCGCTGGTGATCCATCCGCATAACCCGCATGTACCGACTTCCCACGCCAATGTGCGGTTTTTCATCGCTGAAAAGGAAGGTGAAGAACCGGTGTGGTGGTTCGGTGGTGGCTTCGATCTCACCCCGTATTACGGCAATGAAGAAGACTGCATTCACTGGCACCGCGTGGCCGAGCAGGCCTGTGCACCGTTTGGCCCGGACGTGTACTCACGCTACAAGGCCTGGTGTGACACCTACTTCCACATCAAGCACCGCAACGAGCCCCGTGGCATCGGTGGCCTGTTCTTCGATGACTTGAACGAGTGGGGCTTTGACACCTGCTTCGCCTTCATCCGCGCCATCGGCGATGCCTACATCGATGCCTACCTGCCGATTGTGCAGCGTCGCAAGGCCATGGCGTACACCGAGCAACAACGCCAGTTCCAGGAGTTCCGCCGGGGCCGCTACGTTGAGTTCAACCTGGTCTATGACCGTGGCACCCTGTTCGGCCTGCAATCGGGCGGGCGTACGGAGTCGATCCTGATGTCGCTGCCACCTCAGGTACGCTGGAGCTACGACTGGAAGGCCGAAGCCGGCAGCGAAGAGGCGCGCCTCACCGACTACTTCCTGCAAGACCGTGACTGGCTCGGCGTTGCCGCGCCCAAGGCGGCGGTGTGATGGACCGTTATGTTGTGTTCGGCAACCCCATCGGCCATAGCAAATCGCCGCTGATTCATCGTCTGTTCGCTGCCCAGACCGGCGAACAACTGGACTACAGCACGATGCTCGCGCCGTTGGAGGACTTCACCGCCTGTGCCCGTGAGTTCTTCCAACACGGCCGTGGCGCCAACGTGACCGTGCCGTTCAAGGAAGAGGCCTATCGCTTGGCCAATACCCTGACCGAACGGGCGCAGCGCGCCGGCGCCGTAAACACTTTGAGCAAATTGGCTGACGGCACGTTGTTGGGCGACAACACCGACGGCGCGGGACTGGTGCGCGACTTGACGGTCAATGCCGGGCTGAGCCTGCAAGGCAAACGCATCCTGTTGTTGGGCGCCGGTGGCGCGGTACGCGGTGCGCTGGAGCCGTTGCTGGCGCAGCAACCCTCGTCGTTGATCATCGCCAACCGCACCGTGGAAAAGGCCGAGCGACTGGCTGAGCTGTTCGATGACCTGGGCCCGGTGTCTGCCAGTGGTTTCGACTGGTTGCGTGAGCCGGTGGATGTGATCATCAATGCCACGTCGGCCAGCCTGTCAGGCGATGTACCGCCGATTGCCGGCAGCCTGATCGAGCCGGGCAAGACCTTCTGCTACGACATGATGTACGCCAAGGAACCCACCGCATTCTGCCGCTGGGCGAGCGAGCAAGGCGCGGCGGTGGCGATGGATGGCCTTGGCATGCTGGTGGAACAAGCGGCGGAAGCCTTCTTGCTGTGGCGCGGTGTGCGTCCGGATTCGGCGCCCGTACTGGCCGAACTGCGCCGGCAATTGGCCTGATCCCACACGCTGATGTGGGCACACTTAATGTGGGAGCTGGCTTGCCTGCGATAGCAATAGGTCAGTTACCCATGTGCTGGCTGATCCACCGCTATCGTAGGCAAGCCAGCTCCCACAGTTGATCGGGTTTAGTCTTCGAAATGGAGGGGGCAGTTATCCGACCCCTCCAGCTTCATCAATTCCTCGACCACCTGCGGCCTGGCCCCACGCAACGTCAAGCTACGGCCCAACCCCGCCAACCGCCGCGCCTCCTGGTGCAGCATCTCCACCCCGGAATAGTCGATAAAGTTTATCTGCTGCGCCTCGATCACCACCCGCTCACCCTGCAGACGTTGCAGGCGCACTTGCAGGTAATGGCTGGCGCCAAAAAAGATCGAGCCGCCCACCCGCAACACATCCGCTTCACCGTCGCGCCAGTGTTGCACCCGTGGCTGCGAGGTGCGCTTGAGGTAGAAAAACAGCGACGCCAGTACCCCGGCATAGATCGCCGTTTGCAGCTCCAACAACAAGGTGGCGACACAGGTCAGGCTCATCACCACAAATTCGGCGCGGCTGACCCGGAACAGCGCACGAATGCCGCGGTGGTCCACCAGGCCCCAGCAGATCAGCAGGATACTCGCCGCCATGCTCGGGATCGGAATATGCGCGATCAACGCTGCGCCAAATAACGCGAATAGCGCCACCCACAGGGCCGAAAACACACCCGCCAATGGCGAACAGGCACCCGCCTCATAACTGAGGCCCGAGCGGGTGAACGATCCGGCTGACAGGTAGCCGGAAAAAAATCCGCCCACGATGTTGGATAAGCCCTGGGCGCGTACTTCCTGGTTGGCGTCGAGCAGTTGTTGCGAGCGGGCGGACAGCGAACGGGCAATCGACAGGCTGGTCACCAACCCCAGCATTCCCACCGCCACGGCACTGGGCAGCAGGCGCAGCACCAGATCCAGATCCATCGGCAACGGGCTGAACGGCGGCAGTTTGCCAATAAACGAACTGACCCGTGCCACATGCCCGAACATCGCCGGCCACAGCCATGCCGCCACGCTGCCCAACACCAAGGCGATCAACAGTGTCGGCCAGCGTGGCACCAGGTACTTGAGCAGCATACCTGTCAGCAACGTACCCAGCCCCAGGGCCAGGGACGCGTGGTCCCACTCGCCACGATGGTCGATCAGCGCCAGCAGGCCATTGATAGCCGTGGCCTGGCTCGGTAAATCCAAGCCGAGCAGGTTGGGCAATTGCCCCAAGGCGATCACTACGGCGGCACCCAGGGTGAAACCCAGCACCACCGAATGGGAGACAAAGTTCACCAACGCGCCGAAGCGCAGCAGGCCGAGCAACCATTGGAATACCCCGGCGAGGAAGGTCAGCAACAGGATGAGGGTGATGTAGTCCTGGGAGCCTGGCACGGCCAGTGGGCTGATGCTGGCGTAAAGCACGATGGAGATGGCGGCCGTGGGCCCGCAGATCAGGTGCCAGGACGAGCCCCACAGGCAGGCGATCAATACTGGGATGATGGCTGCGTAGAGCCCATATTCGGGTGGGAGACCGGCGATCAGTGCGTAGGCAATCGACTGCGGCAGCGCAAGCACAGCGCCGCTGAGGCCGACGATCGCGTCCCGGCCGACGCTGGCGCGGGTTTGGCGCGGCAGCCAGCGCAGGAAGGGCAAAAGTGTATGGCGGTTGGGCCGGGGCATCGCGGGCTCGGATAAAGGGTTTTGGCAAGAGTATCAATATGCATGGGTACCTGTGGGAGCTGGCTTGCCTGCGATGCTGGCGCCTCGGTGTGACAGGCATACCGGGGTGATGCTATCGCAGGCAAGCCAGCTCCCACAGGGTCAGCGGCAAGCGTCAGAGTTGATCGTTCCCACGCTCTGCGTGGGAATGCTGCTCGGGACGCTCTGCGTCCGATTTTAACGTCAGAGTTTGGCTTTTACCGCTGGCAACGCCTCCTGGCCGTCCAGGGTTTTCACCCCCTCCAGCCATTGGTCCAGGACCGCCGGGTTGGCCTTGATCCACGTCTTCGCCGCCTGCGCATTGCTGACCTTGTTGTTCGCCACGTCAGCCATGATGCTGTTCTCCATGGCCTGGGTAAAACTCAGGTTGGTCAGCAGTTTGCCGACATTGGGGCACGCTTGTGCGTAACCCTTGCGAGTCAAGGTATAGACGCTGCCGGTGGCACCAAAGTACTGCTCGCCGCCCTTGAGGTAGCGCATTTTCAGTTGCACGTTCATCGGGTGCGGGGTCCAGCCGAGAAAGGTGATAAAACGCTGTTTCTTCACCGCTCGCGAGACCTCTGCGAGCATCGCCTGTTCGCTGGACTCGATCAGCTTCCACTGCCCAAGGTCGAAATCATTCTTCTTGATGATCTCCTGCAGCGAGATATTGGCTGGCGCGCCGGAGCCAATGCCGTAGATTTTCTTGTCGAACTTGTCGGCAAATTTATTCAGGTCGGCAAAGTCATGCACCCCGGCGTCCCACACGTAGTCCGGCACGGCGAGGGTGAACTCGGTGCCCTCCAGGTTCTTCGCCAGTTGCACCACATCGCCGTTGGCCACGAACTTGTCGTAGAAGCCTTGCTGCGCCGGCATCCAGTTGCCGAGGAAGACATCCACCTGGCCGTCCTTGAGCCCGCCGAAGGTAATCGGCACCGCCAGGGTGTCGACCTTGGGTTGATAGCCCATGCCCGTCAGCAGGAAACTGGTGATAGCGTTGGTGGCGGCAATATCGCTCCAGCCTGGGTCGGCCATCTTTACCGTTTCGCAGCGGGTGTCTGCGTACACCTGGGCGCTGCTGAGCATCACCAAACTCAGTACCACGGTCAACTTTTGCATGGCCTTCCCTCTGTCTACTTATTGGTTTTGGCAGGGTTGTGGAAAACGTGCTTTGCGCTCCAGGTCATCAAGGTCGATATGGTTGCGCATGTACTGCTGACTGGCGTCTACCAGTGGCTGGTGATCCCAGCTCTTGAGCTTGCCATGGGTCAGCGCTTCAAACACCAGTCGGCGACGGCGTTGGCTGGCGAGCACCTGTTGATGGATCGCCGGGATATCCCATTTAGCCCGCGCTTCACGCAAGAACGCCTCGAACAATGGCCGATGTTCAGCTGACTGGCTGAGGTTTTCCTGCTCGCTCGGGTCGTTGTGCACATCGAACAATAGGCAAGGATCGTCCTCGCTGTAGATGAATTTGTAGGCGCCCCGGCGAATCATCATCAATGGGCTGACGGTGCCTTCGGCCATGTATTCGCCAAACACTTCGTCATGCCCGCCCTGCCCCTGCAAGTGCGGGACCAGTGAGCGGCCGTCCAGCGGCAAGTCCGGGTCCAGCTTGCCGCCGGCCAATTCCACCAGGGTCGGCAACAAGTCGGCGGTCGACACGGCCTGGGTGACGCGGCCAGCGGCGAACTGCCCCGGCGCACTGATCAGCAGCGGCACGCGGGCGGCCATTTCAAACCAGTGCATTTTGTACCAGAGGCCGCGCTCGCCAAGCATGTCGCCGTGGTCGCCAGAGAAAATGATCAGGGTGTCGTCGGCCAGGCCGGTCTCTTCCAGGGTCTGCAGCAGCTTGCCGACGTTGCTGTCGATGTAGCTGCACGCACCGAAGTAGGCGCGGCGGGCGTCGCGGATCTTATCCACAGGCAGCGGTTTGTCCCACAAGTCATAAACCTTGAGCAGCCGCTGGGAATGCGGGTCGAGGTCGGCCTGGGGCGGCGTCGCGGGCATTGGGATGTCGGTGTCTGCGTACAAGTCCCAGAACGGCTTGGGAATGGTGTAAGGGTCGTGGGGATGGGTCATCGACACCGTCAGGCAAAACGGCTGGTCACCTTCCTCACGGATATGGTCGAACAGATATTGCTGGGCTTTGAACACCACCTCTTCGTCGAAATCCAGCTGGTTGGTGCGCACGCACGGTCCGGCTTGCAGCACCGAGGACATGTTGTGATACCAGGTAGGTCGTACGTCTGGCTCATCCCAGTTCACTGCCCAGCCGTAGTCGGCGGGATAGATGTCGCTGGTCAGGCGCTCCTCATAGCCGTGCAACTGGTCGGGGCCGCAGAAGTGCATCTTGCCCGACAGCGCGGTGCGGTAGCCGAGGCGGCGCAAGTAGTGGGCATAGGTCGGCACATCGGCGGGGAAATCGGCGGCGTTGTCGTAGGCGCCGATCTTGCTCGGCAACTGGCCGCTGACCAAGGTGAAGCGCGACGGTGCGCACAGCGGGCTGTTGCAATAGGCGGCGTCGAACACCACGCCTTGTGCCGCCAGGCGGCTGAGGTTGGGCAGCTTGATCGGGGAAGGCCCGTAGAACGGCAGCATCGGCGCGGCCATCTGATCGGCCATGATGAAAAGAATGTTCTTGCGCTTCATGGTTTCTCGGCATTCCATAGGCAGTGTTTATGCCAATGAGCATGCGGCCCATGAATTATGGGGTAAAGCCCATGAGCAGCAATGACTAGGATAAGTTGAGCTTATGTATGAAGCGCTGGGTGACCTCTCTCTCGATTTGCTGCGCGCCTTTGAGGCAGCGGCGCGTCATCGCAGTTTCACCGCGGCCGCGATGGAGCTGGGCACCACCCAACCGGCGGTCAGCCAGCAAATCAAACGCCTTGAAGAGCAACTGGCGATCCGCCTGTTTGATCGCATTTACCGCGGCATCGAACTGACTGACGCCGGTGCCCTGCTGTTCGAGCATGTGCAAGGCGGCCTGCAGAACATCAACCAGGGGCTCGGCGCCATCACTCAACAAAGCCAGCATGAAGTGCTGCAAGTCGCCACCGACTTTGCCTTCGCCGCCTATTGGCTGATGCCACGCCTGCATCGTTTTCACCAGGCCAACCCGCAGGTGGATGTCAGCCTGGTCACCAGTGAGCGCAACCCGGCCACCCTGCGCAGCGATATTGATGTGGCGGTGCTGTTCGGCGATGGCCGTTTCAAGCAGGGCGAGAGCCTGTGGTTGTTCAATGAGGAAGTGTTCCCGGTGTGCAGCCCACAGTGGCTCAAGGAGCAGGTCGCGCCCCTGACGGTGCAGACCTTGCAAGACTGCCCGTTGCTGCACCTGCGCCAGGAAAACAACAGCCAATGGTTTGACTGGAACGGCGTGTTCCGCGAACTGGGTATCACGGCTGCGCCGACCCCGGGGCAATTGCGCTTCGACAACTACACCTTGCTGATCCAGGCCGCGATTGCCGGCCAGGGCGTCGCCATCGGCTGGCGCCACCTGGTGGATAACCTGCTGGAGCAGAATTGGCTGTGCCGGCCGATCAGCTCCACGGTGATCTCGCGCTTGGGCTATTACGTGGTGCAACCCCAGCGCAAACGCCGCGGACAGTTGGTGGACCGCTTTGTCGAGTGGCTTGTGGCGGAACAGGCCAACAGTGCGCACTCGTTGACCGGGCTGGCCCTGCCGTCGATTGCGGTCTAGGATCGGCGCACAGTGGAACCGGAGTCAGTCATGCAACGTATCAAGGGCTACCACGCCCATATCTATTTCGACGCCAGCACGATTGAGCAGGCGCGCACGCTCTGTGAGGACGCCGCCAAGTTGTTCCCGCTGCGCATGGGCCGTGTGCACGAGCGGCCCGTGGGCCCGCACCCGGATTGGAGTTGCCAGCTGGCGTTCGAGCCGGAATATATCGGTGTGGTGTTGCCGTGGCTGGCGCTGCATCGCAATGGTCTGGTGGTGTTCCTGCACCCTGAAACCGGTGACGACCTCAAGGACCACACCGATTACGCCATCTGGATGGGCGCGATGCGCGAGCTGGACTTGTCGATTTTTTAACCTTCCTTACCCGATAAATCCGCGGCCTTCCCTAAGTAAAAACAAGAATGTTTGTAGGATTTATCTTGTATTGTCTCATTATATGGGATTGATATTTATATATTGAGATATTCCGCTCCCTAGGTTTATATTCGCCCATCTGCTTTTTTCAGCACCCACTCATTTCAGGTGAAGCGATGCAGGCGCAATTGATCGCGCTCGATTGGGGGACCAGCTCCCTTCGTGCTTACAAACTCGGCCCCGCGGGCGTTGTGCTGGAACAGCGCTCTCAAGCCTGGGGCATCATGCATTTGCCCACAGAGCCCCGGGAAATAGCCGGTGTGCTATGCACTGACGGCTTTGAACTGGCGTTCGATAGCGCCTGTGGCGATTGGCTTGATGCCCAGCCCGGGCTGCCGGTAATCGCTTGCGGCATGGTCGGCAGCGCACAGGGTTGGAGCGAGGCGGCCTATCGCAGCACGCCCGTGGATGTCGCCAGTCTCGGCCAGGCATTGCATGGCATACGCAGCCTGCGTGGGGTGCAGGTGCATATCGTGCCGGGGGTGATCGAGCAAGTGGGTCTGCCCAATGTCATGCGTGGCGAAGAAACCCAAGTGCTCGGCGTACTGCAAGGGCTTGGGCCCCAGGTGTTGATCGGCCTGCCCGGCAGCCATTCCAAGTGGGTCGAGGTGGTGGAAGGCCGCATTACCCATTTCGATACCTTCATGACTGGCGAAGTGTTTGCGGTGTTGAGCAAGCACAGCATCCTGGGGCGTACCCAACAAGCGAGCGAGCAGTTCCAGGCCGAGGCGTTTGATCAAGGCGTGCGCGTGGCGCTGTCCAACGATGGCCAGCGTGGCGTGCTTTCAACCCTGTTCAGTGCCCGTACCCTTGGGCTCACTGCGCAGCTGGCGCCCGACCAGCAACCCGATTACCTGTCTGGCCTGCTCATCGGCCATGAGCTCGCCGGCTTGCCAGATTCGGCCAAACATCAGCCGATCATCCTGGTCGGCGCTGCTGCACTTTGCGCCCGCTATCAACGCGCCCTCGCCCTTTGCGGATTTGCCCACGTCAGCCTGGCGCAAGAAGCCACCGAGCGTGGCCTGTGGCAACTGGCGCAAGCCGCCGGGCTCATTCGACCTGTACTGGAGGCCTGACATGCTCAAGCAAGCACTCGCACAAAACGGTTTGATCGCCATCCTGCGCGGCCTACGCCCCGACGAAGCCCAGGCGGTCGGCCAAGTGCTGTACGACGCGGGTTTTCGCGTGATCGAAGTGCCGCTCAACTCGCCAGACCCTTACGCCAGCATTCGCACCCTGCGCGACAGCTTGCCCGCCGATTGCCTGATCGGTGCCGGCACGGTGTTGACGCCTGAGCAGGTCGAACAGGTCAAGGCGGCCGGAGGCCAGGTGATCGTCATGCCCCACAGCGATGCCAAGGTGCTGCGTGCCGCCAAAGCGGCGGGCCTGTACTTGTCGCCTGGGGTAGCCACGCCTACCGAAGCCTTTGCCGCACTGGCCGAAGGCGCCGATGTGTTGAAGCTGTTTCCGGCCGAGCAGATGGGCCCTTCAGTGATCAAGGCATGGCTGGCGGTATTGCCGGCGGGCACGTTGCTGCTGCCGGTGGGCGGCATTACCCCGGACAACATGCAGGTGTTTACCGACGCCGGCGCCAAGGGCTTCGGATTGGGTTCCGGGCTGTTCAAGCCGGGCATGACAGTGGATCAGGTTGCGAGCCGTGCCCAGGCTTATGTCGCCGCCTGGAAAGCCCTGAGCTGAGAGCATATTCCGCGCCCACAGGCGCTGCATCTATAAGAGAGACAAGAGATGAAAATCACCAAACTGACGACCTTTATCGTTCCGCCGCGCTGGTGCTTCCTCAAGGTCGAAACCGACCAGGGTGTGACCGGCTGGGGTGAGCCTGTGGTCGAGGGCCGCGCTCACACGGTGGCCGCCGCCGTCGAAGAACTGTCCGACTACCTGATCGGCAAAGACCCTCGCAATATCGAAGATATCTGGACCGTGCTCTATCGCGGCGGCTTCTACCGAGGCGGCGCGGTACACATGAGCGCCCTCGCCGGCATCGACCAGGCGTTGTGGGACATCAAGGGCAAGGCCCTCGGTGTGTCGGTCAGCGATCTGCTGGGCGGACAGGTGCGTGACAAAATCCGCGTGTATTCATGGATCGGCGGTGACCGCCCCGCCGACACTGCCCGTGCCGCCAAAGAGGCGGTGGCCCATGGCTTCACAGCCGTGAAAATGAATGGCACCGAAGAATTGCAGTTTGTCGACAGCTTCGAAAAAGTCGACCTGGCCCTGGCCAATGTCGCTGCTGTGCGCGATGCGGTCGGCCCTAACGTGGGTATTGGCGTCGACTTCCATGGCCGCGTGCACAAGCCGATGGCCAAGGTGCTGATGAAAGAGCTCGACCCGTACAAACTGATGTTCATTGAAGAGCCGGTGCTCAGCGAAAACTACGAGGCGCTGAAAGAACTGGCCCCGCTGACCAGTACGCCGATCGCCTTGGGTGAGCGCCTGTTCTCGCGCTGGGATTTCAAGCGGGTGCTCAGCGAAGGCTACGTCGACATCATCCAGCCGGACGCCTCCCACGCAGGTGGTATCACCGAAACCCGCAAGATCGCCAACATGGCCGAAGCCTACGACGTGGCCCTGGCCCTGCACTGTCCGCTAGGCCCGATTGCCTTGGCGGCATGCCTGCAACTGGATGCGGTTTGCTACAACGCGTTTATCCAGGAGCAGAGCCTGGGTATTCACTACAACGAAAGCAACGATCTGCTCGACTATGTGCGTGATCCAGGCGTATTCGACTATGACCAGGGCTTTGTGAAGATCCCCAACGGCCCAGGTCTGGGCATTGAGATCAACGAGGAGTATGTGGTTGAGCGCGCGGCCATCGGCCATCGCTGGCGCAATCCGATCTGGCGCCATGCCGATGGCAGTTTTGCCGAGTGGTGATTTCCACCTGATTGAAACGCGCTCAACAAATATAAAAAGAGGCACCCCCATGCACCCTGAATCCCTCACCGGGCAGGCTTCTTTAGTCACGCCTAGCAGAAAGCGCTTTTTCATCATGGTGCTGCTGTTCATCACCGTGGTCATCAACTACCTCGACCGTAGCAACCTGTCGATTGCCGCGCCCGCGCTGACCAGCGAGCTGGGGATCGATCCGGTGCAAGTCGGGCTGATTTTTTCTGCCTTCGGCTGGACCTACGCCGCCATGCAAATCCCGGGTGGCTGGCTGGTAGACCGGGTGCCGCCGCGCATTCTCTACACGGCCGCCCTGCTGCTGTGGTCGATTGCCACCGTGATGCTCGGTTTCGCCGCCAGCTTTATCGCGCTGTTCGTGCTGCGCATGGCCGTGGGCGCGTTGGAGGCGCCGGCCTATCCCATCAACAGCCGTGTGGTCACCACCTGGTTTCCCGAGCGCGAGCGCGCCACGGCTATCGGCGTCTATACCTCCGGGCAATTCGTCGGCCTGGCGTTCCTCACTCCGGTACTGGCGTGGCTGCAGCACCAGTACGGCTGGCACATGGTGTTTGTGGTGACCGGTGGCGTCGGCATCCTGTGGGCCGCGATCTGGTACGCGGTGTACCGCGAGCCCAAAGATTTCAAAGGCGCCAACGAAGCCGAAATCCAACTGATCCGCGACGGTGGCGGGCTGGTGGACATGCAGGCTAAAACCGTCAAGGCACCCTTCAGCTGGACCGACCTCGGCATCGTGCTGAGCAAACGCAAGCTGTGGGGCATCTACCTGGGCCAGTTTTGCCTGAACTCCACGCTGTGGTTCTTCCTGACCTGGTTCCCGACGTACCTGGTGAAATATCGCGGCATGGACTTTATCCAGTCTGGCTTGCTGGCCTCCTTGCCGTTCCTGGCCGCGTTTGTGGGCGTGCTGTGTTCTGGGGTGTTTTCCGATTGGCTGATTCGCCGTGGGGCATCGGTGGGCTTTGCGCGCAAGTTGCCGATCATCAGTGGGCTGCTGATTTCCACGGCGATCATCGGGGCCAACTATGTGGACTCGACGGGGTGGGTCATCGCGTTTCTGGCGGTGGCGTTTTTCGGCAATGGCCTGGCGTCGATCACCTGGTCGCTGGTGTCGACCTTGGCGCCTGCCCGTCTGTTGGGGCTGACCGGCGGGGTGTTCAACTTCATCGGCAACCTGGCGGCAATTGCCACGCCTATCGTGATTGGCTTTCTGGCCAGTGGCTCGTCATTTGCGCCGGCCATTACCTACATTGCGGTCCTGGCGCTGCTCGGCGCGCTTTCCTACATATTGCTGGTCGGCAAAGTCGAGCGGATCGAGCTGTAAAAAGGGCGACCTTCGGGTCGCCCTTTTTTCGTTCTACTGCACCGACATCTCGTTGCGAAATATATTGTGCGGGTCCCAGCGCTGCTTGGTACGGCGCAAGCGGCTTTCGATCATCAGATCGGGAAAGAAGATTTTGTACCACTGGGGGTTTTTGCCGTTGGCCGGATTACCGCCTGTGTAGGTCATGTCGAGGTCGGGGTAATTGATGTAGCAGCCTTCGAACGCATTGTTGAGCGGTACGCCTTGCGCATCGGCAAACGCATTGACGTACAGCCCTCGGATCCAGTCGGCATGGGCTTGATCCGCGGCCGCGCTGTCGTCGTGCCAGTAACACTGGGGTTGCCACTTGAGGAAGGACGAACGCTGGGCGGCCGACGACTCCTTGCGCACGGGCGCGCTGGCGGCGTTGATCTGGCCGCCGAAGGACTGAATCTGGATCAGGCTTTGTGTCAGGTGGTTGTCAGGGTCCGGCCAGGTCAGGGTAGTCCAGATGGCCTGTAGCACTTGGGGGCTGAACTCACCTTTCTGATAGGCCGATTTATAGCGCCCACGCTGATTGTCTCCCGAACCATTCAATGTTTGCTGGCACACCAGCCAGTCCAGGCGCCGCGCCGCAGCCTGGGCGGATGAGACTGAGTCGATGGGGCGCCCGCCGGCTGTGCCGGGCGGCAAATGGACCACATGAAACGGCACCAGCGACTCGGTGGCAGGTAAGCCGACGGCCGTGAGCATCTTGTCGACAAAATCATCGAAGGGCGCACGGTCGTTCAGCTCACCCTCCTTGTCCACATAATGGATACCCAAGGTGATATTGCCTGTGTGCTCGTGGCGCATTTCCAGTTTGGTCGCCAGGCCCCAGGTGTCCGGGTTGCTCTGATGACTGGCGAACCATCTCTGGTAAGCCACCAGCAGATTGTTAAGTGCATCCTGGGTCAGTGCTGACCAATCCCATTCCAACACCAGCCACAGTACTTCTTTGGGGGCCGGTGGCAGGTCCTTGAAGTAATAGCTGGTGATAATGCCGAATTGACCACCCCCCGCACCGCAGCACGCGGCGAACAGGTCCAATTCGTCCTGTTGGGTGCTGTCCCTGCTGACATGGCGCGGTTCTAGCCCTTTGCCTTGGCTGTCAGGCACCAGGATATCGACCCCGCTGAGCCAGTCACACACCAGTCCATACTTGCGCGACAGCAGCCCATAGCCGCCACCGCAAATGTGTCCGCCCAGGCCCACGCTATAGCATGAGCCGCCGGGCAAGGTTTTGTTGGCCAGCTTGTACAACGCGCCATAGGCGTCCCAGTTCTGGCCGCCGGCCTCCAGGCGAAAGCGGTAGCGAAAGGGCTGCGTGGGGCGCAGCTCGGAACCGATCTGGCCGCTGGCATCGTAGATCACTCGGTTCAGCGCGCTGATATCCAGGATCGACAGCACCTCATTCGGGCTGTCGGGCATCTTGTTGGCGACAAACCCTTCGTAGCAATGACCGCCGCTGCGTACGGTGATGCGTCCATTGGGCAGGGCCAATGCCTGGGCGGCGGCGTCCATGATGTCTTGCGGGCTGCGGCAAAGGTAAATCAGGTTGGCGCCATTGGGCGAAGACTGGCCCTGCACATTGCCCAAGGGCCAGCGCAGATTGAAACCCTTTTGCAGGGTTGAGTGACGACGGTCTGAAACGGTGACGAGATCAAATGCCATGATGTACTCCTAAGAGCCAAGAATGACTTCTGATGCGGCTAACTTAACGACCGAGGGGCAAGGACTGCGGGGCTTGCGAAGGTGGTTAGACGGCAAAGGGCACGAAGTGCATTAAAAAAGGAGGTGGGCGACATGCCCACCTCCTTTGAAGCCTAGCGTATAAGCTGCGGTCGTTGCGCCGTGCAACTTACTTGCGTGCGTTGCGCACACCTTCCGACAGCGCTGCGCACAGGGTCAGCACGCCATCAATGGCTTGCTGATCGTTCTTGGCCGTGGCGATGTGATCGATCAGCGCCGAACCCACTACCACCCCGTCCGCCAAGCGTGCGATGGCCGCTGCCTGGTCGGGTGTGCGGATACCAAAGCCGATGCTGATCGGCAGGTCGGTATGGCGGCGCAGGCGGGCCACGGCTTCTTCGACGTGTTCCAGGGTGGCGGCACCCGCCCCGGTGACACCGGCGACTGACACGTAATACACAAACCCGGAGCTGCCATTGAGCACAGTAGGCAGGCGCACGTCATCGGTAGTCGGCGTGGTCAGGCGGATAAAGTCGATACCTGCGGCCTGGGCCGGGTCGCACAGCTCGCCGTTATGCTCGGGGGGCATGTCCACCACGATCAGGCCGTCGACGCCAGCTGCCTTGGCATCGGCAATGAACTGCGACACGCCGTATTTGTGGATCGGGTTGAAATAGCCCATCAACACCAGCGGCGTGTCGTCGTTGTCCTGGCGGAACTCGCGAACCATCTGCAGGGTTTTCAACAGGTTCTGCTTGGCGCCCAGTGCGCGGATATTGGCCAGCTGGATGGCCGGGCCATCGGCCATCGGGTCGGTGAAGGGCATGCCCAGCTCGATCACATCGGCGCCGGCGGCCGGCAAGCCCTTGAGGATCGCCAGCGAGGTGTTATAGCCGGGGTCGCCAGCGGTGACGAAGGTCACCAGGGCGGCGCGATTTTGTTCTTTAAGTTGCGCAAAGCGGGTTTGCAGGCGGCTCATCAGTGTTTCTCCTGCTTGGACTGTTCCATATGGTGCATCACGGTCTGCATGTCTTTGTCGCCACGGCCCGAGAGGTTGACCACCATCAGGTGATCTTTGGGCAAGTTTGGCGCGCGCTTGAATACTTCAGCCAGGGCGTGGGCGCTTTCCAGTGCCGGAATGATCCCTTCCAGGCGGCAGCATTTGTGGAAGGCTTGCAGGGCCTCATCGTCAGTCACCGAGGTGTACTGGACGCGGCCGATGTCATGCAACCAGGCGTGTTCCGGGCCGATGCCGGGGTAGTCCAGGCCTGCGGAAATCGAGTGGGCGTCGATGATCTGACCGTCGTCGTCCTGCAGCAGGAAGGTGCGGTTGCCGTGCAGCACGCCCGGTACGCCGCCGTTGAGGCTGGCAGCGTGCTTGCCGGTTTCGATGCCATGGCCTGCGGCTTCAACACCGATGATCTCGACGCTGGTGTCATCCAGGAATGGGTGGAACAGGCCCATGGCGTTGGAACCGCCGCCGATGCACGCCACCAGGCTGTCCGGCAGGCGGCCTTCCTGGGCTTGCAACTGGGTGCGGGTCTCCTTGCCGATCACGGCCTGGAAGTCGCGCACCATCGCCGGGTATGGGTGTGGCCCGGCCACGGTACCGATCAGGTAGAAGGTGCTGTCGACATTGGTTACCCAGTCGCGCAGGGCTTCGTTCATGGCGTCTTTGAGGGTGCCGGTGCCGGCGACCACGGGGATGACCTCGGCGCCCAGCAGCTTCATGCGGAACACGTTGGCCTGCTGGCGCTCGATGTCGGTGGTGCCCATGTAGATCACGCATTGCAGGCCAAAGCGCGCTGCCACGGTTGCGGTGGCCACGCCGTGCATGCCGGCGCCGGTCTCGGCGATGATGCGTTTCTTGCCCATGCGCCGGGCCAGCAGGATCTGGCCGATGCAGTTGTTGATCTTGTGCGCGCCGGTGTGGTTGAGCTCTTCGCGCTTGAGGTAGATCTTGGCGCCGCCGCAGAACTCGGTCAGGCGTTCGGCAAAATACAGCGGGCTTGGGCGCCCGACATAATCGCGCTGAAAGTAGGCCAATTCTTCATTAAACGCCGGATCTACCTTCGCCGCTTCGTATTCACGGGCCAGGTCGAGAATCAACGGCATCAGGGTTTCAGCGACGTAGCGGCCGCCGAACGCACCAAACAGGCCGTTGGCGTCAGGGCCGTTGCGTAGATCGGTCTGGGACTGAGTCATGGGACGCTCCAGGAAAAATGTGTTTAAAGGCAATGACGGTCACTCTACTCGTGACGCTCTGACCTGAAAACCGATAAGATCGCCGCAACCTGTCAGGAAAACTCACAGATGAGCCGCGACCTTCCTCCCCTCAACGCCCTGCGCGCTTTTGAAGCCACCGCTCGCCTTAACAGCGTCAGCCAGGCTGCGGAGCTATTGCACGTGACCCATGGTGCGGTCAGCCGCCAGTTGAAAGTGCTGGAGGAGCACTTGGGCGTGAGCCTGTTCATCAAGGATGGGCGCGGCCTTAAACTCACAGATGCTGGCGTCAGGCTACGAGATGCCAGCAGCGAGGCTTTCGAGCGTTTGCGCGACGTGTGCGCCGAACTCACCCAACGCGGCGCTGACGCGCCCTTCGTTCTTGGTTGTTCAGGCAGTTTGCTGGCGCGTTGGTTTATCCCTCGGCTGGGGCGGTTGAATGCTGACTTGCCGGATTTACGCTTGCACCTGTCGGCAGGCGAAGGCGATCTGGACCCGCGCCGCCCGGGGCTGGATGCCTTGCTGGTATTCGCTGAGCCGCCGTGGCCGGCGGATATGCAGGTGTATGAGCTGGCCAGCGAGCGCATCGGCCCGGTCTTGAGCCCCCGCTTCGCCGGTTTTGAACAACTGCGTCAGGCCCCAGCGTCGGATCTGCTGGAGCAACCCTTGCTTCACACCACCTCACGTCCGCAAGCCTGGCCCAGTTGGGCACGGCAACACGGCCTAGAGCCCGGCGCGCTGAAACTCGGCCAGGGGTTTGAGCATTTGTATTATCTGCTGGAAGCGGCGGTTGCCGGCTTGGGAGTGGCAATTGCGCCAGAACCGCTGGTGGCAGAGGACCTGCGAGCGGGTCGCCTGGTGGCGCCTTGGGGGTTCAGTGAAACCCCGGCGCACCTGGCGTTGTGGCTACCCAAGCGCGCCGCAGACGGGCGCGCCGGGCAGTTGGCGCAATGGCTCAAGGCTGAGCTGTTGCGTCAACCGATGTAACCGGTCAATCAGTCACCGCGTTTGCACAGCAGATAAGCCGCCAGCAGGCCCAGCGCGCCAACGGCGACACCGGCGGTCGTCCAGGGGTGCTCTTGTGCGTAGTCACGAGTGGCAGCGCTGGTTTCGCGGATTTTGACTTTGCTTTCTTCGTAGGCGTCGCTGATCAGGTGGCGAGAGTGCTTGAGGGCGTTCTCGGCATTGCTTTTCAAGGCCTTCAGCGTTTTGCGCGACTCATCGGACGCGTCGTCCTTGAGGCTCTCCAGCGATTTGAGCAGGCTCGAAATCTCGGCTTCCATGCTTTCCAGCGACGCTTTGCGTAAAGAAGTGTTGGCCATGTGGACATCTCCTGAAGTGATTGAGTGGCGTGTGTAGATACCGACTGCGCCGGTTCCAGAAAGTGCAGTAATTCTGAACTTTCGCCTCCCAACGGTCGCCTGAAGCAGTACGCACATTCGCTGCTAGTCTTGATTGACGACCTAAAGGAGAAACGCCATGAGTGATCATCACACGTACAAGAAAGTCGAACTGGTAGGCTCTTCCACCACCAGTATCGAAGACGCGATCAACAATGCCCTGGCTGAAGCCAACAAAAGCATCAAGCATCTGGAGTGGTTTGAGGTGACCGAAACCCGTGGTCACATCAAAGATGGCAAGGCTGCGCACTTCCAGGTCACGCTCAAAGTGGGATTCCGCATTGCCAGTAGTTGATCGGCAGAGTTGAACTTTGCCCGCTGGCCGATTGCCATAACCTGCGCTACAAACAACGGGTGCCGACGCGATGAGCGTCGGCACGCTCTTTTTGATCAGCGCAAGGAAAGTAACGGATGAAGAAGTTTCTGTTAGCGGTAGGGTTGTTGAGCATTGCGGGTACCGCTATGGCGGCGGGCAAGCCTTGTGAAGAGCTGAAAAGCGAAATCGCAGCGAAAATCGACGCCAACGGCGCTTCGGGGTATTCGCTGGAAGTGGTGGACAAAGGTGCTACGCCAAGTGACCACACGGTAGTTGGCACCTGCGAAGGTGGCACCAAGGAAATTGCCTACAAGCGCGGCTAACCCCGTGCTGTATAAGCGACGCACCTGTGGCGAGGGAGCTTGCTCCCGCTGGGCTGCGTAGCGGCCCCAAAAAAATGGGAGCGCTGCGCACTCCAGCGGGAGCAAGCTCCCTCGCCACAGGTCTATCGTTTTACCATTCAGCCCTTCATCACTTGTGCAAGCAGCTCGTAGGAATGAATCCGGTCTGCGTGCTCATA
This sequence comes from Pseudomonas sp. DWP2-2, assembly GCF_049897065.1. Taxonomy (NCBI): domain Bacteria; kingdom Pseudomonadati; phylum Pseudomonadota; class Gammaproteobacteria; order Pseudomonadales; family Pseudomonadaceae; genus Pseudomonas; species Pseudomonas sp. DWP2-2. Next base: position 77,986 of record NZ_JAFCVN010000012.1, read on the forward strand.
CAGGTCACTGGTAAAAATCAGCTCATCGGCACCGGTCTGCTCGATCAACACCTCCAACTTGCCGCGAATCTTCGCCGGGCTGCCCACCATGGCCAAGCCGAGGAAGCTACCGACCGCATCTTTTTCATGGGGCAACCACAGGCCGTCCATGGTTTTTACTGGAGGGCGCTGCACCAGGCTCTGGCCGCGCATCAACGCGAGGATGCGCTGGTACACCGAGGTGGCCAGGTAGTCGGCCTGCTCATCGGTGTCGGCCGCCACCAGCGGAATGCCGAGCATCACGTAGGGCTTGTCCAGTACGGCTGAAGGCTTGAAGTGATTGCGATACACGCGAATTGCCTCATGCATCAAGCGCGGTGCGAAATGGGAGGCGAAGGCGTAAGGCAAGCCACGCTCACCGGCCAATTGTGCGCTGAACAGGCTTGAACCCAGCAGCCACACCGGCACATTGGTGCCGGTGCCCGGTACCGCGATAACCCGTTGGTCGGGCGTACGCGGGCCGAGGTAGGCCATCAGCTCGGCCACATCTTCGGGGAAGTCATCGGCACTGCCGGAGCGTTCACGGCGCAGGGCGCGGGCGGTCATCTGGTCGGAACCGGGCGCGCGCCCCAGGCCCAGGTCAATACGACCGGGGTAGAGGCTTTCCAGCGTACCGAACTGCTCGGCGATCACCAGTGGCGCGTGGTTTGGCAACATCACCCCGCCAGACCCCACGCGAATGGTCGAGGTGCCGCCTGCCAGGTAACCGAGCAGTACCGAGGTGGCCGAACTGGCGATGCCGTCCATATTGTGGTGCTCAGCTACCCAGAAACGGTGGTAGCCGAACTTCTCCACATGCTGGGCCAGGTCCAGGGAATTGCGCAGCGACTGCGCCGGGCTGCCGTTGGCGCGTACGGGCACCAGGTCGAGGGTCGAGAACTTTACGTCGGACAGCGATTTCATAAGCCTGCTTCTCCAATGGGGGCGCAGGCTTTCTAGACGAACCAAAACCTGCCGCTTCATGTGCATGCTCTATGCAATGAGGGCATATACCCGAGATTCAATAGGTAGCTCTGAAATTTCCTACTGGATTGCTAGGTTTCTCTTACGAATGAACTTTGTTTTGACGTCTATCCTCAGAACCCTTACCGACGCAAAACCACCGTTCGAGGAGAAAGCTATGAGTATCGTTAAAAAGGCATCCGCGCATTGGGAAGGCGACCTGAAGACTGGCCTGGGCTCCATTTCCACCGAAACCGGCGTGCTGCGCGAAGCGCCCTACGGCTTCAAGGCCCGTTTCGAGGGCGGCAAGGGTACCAACCCTGAAGAATTGATCGGCGCGGCTCACGCCGGCTGTTTCTCCATGGCGTTTTCCATGATTCTTGGCGACGCCGGGCTCAAGGCTGACAGCATCGACACCCAGGCCGAAGTGACTCTGGACCAGGTCGAGGGCGGCTTTGCGATTACAGCAGTGCATCTGATCCTGAAAGCCAAAATCCCAGGCGCGAGCCAGGCGCAGTTCGATGAACTGAGCAAAAAGGCCAAGGAAGGGTGCCCGGTGTCCAAGGTGCTGAATGCGACCATCACCTTGGATGCCACGCTGGTCAACTGACACAGCAGTCATCTTATGTGGGAGCGGGCTTGCTCGCGAATGCGGTGGATCAGCCGATATCTTCGGTGACTGATACTCCGTATTCGCGAGCGAGCCCGCTCCCACATTTTTAGTCCTGCGTAAAATCAGAACTCGTGTTTGTAAAATGTGGTCGAATAGCCCATGCAGCCTAGGCGCACACTCGTGCGCAGCGCATTCAGGGAGCTCCACACATGAAACGTTTTGCCTTGGCAATCATCTGCGGTGTATTGGCCACTTCGGCCGTGGCCGCGCCAAAAGATTGTGAAGAGCTCAGGAAAGAAATCGAAGTGAAGATCCAGGCCAAGGCGATTCCGTCCTACACCCTGGAAATCATCACCGCCGAAGAAGCCAAGAACCATGACGAAGCCATGATTGTCGGCTCATGCGAAAACGGCACCAAGCGCATCATCTATCAAAAGAACAACGACTGACTCAGATGCAGTTCACGCTGCGCTCTTGGGCCAATAGTTGGCGGGTTGAGTCGTACAGCCGGATGTTGGGCGTGAACGCCAGTGAGCGCCCTTCCAGCACATAGCGCTGGCCGGCCTGAAAGTGGTCGTACTGCAGCGTCATGAAGCAGGTGCGATACATCATCTGGCTGAGGCCACCCAGGCCGCCGCCAGCGGGCACTTCAAAGTCAAAGCGCACCATCAGCTCGTGAGGGCCGGGAGGCATTTGAAAAAAGCGCCCGTCGTCGAGGTTTTTCCCGTCCAGGCGCTGAGCCATTACCAACTTGGAACCCGGGGTGGGCGTGGTGAAATCGACCCAGGCCTGCTGCGGGTCCACGGGGGGGATGGGGGTCGAGGCGCAAGCGCTGAGGAATACAGCGGCGACGGGAAGCAAGAGCGGGCGCATGGCAAGTACTCAACACGAGAAGAGGCTTGAGTATAAACACGCCACGCCGTGGAAAAATCCCCGGCAAGCGCGATAGTCTGGCGAACCCATCACCCAGGAGCAGTCAGTGCATGATCAGGCGTTTTCTTCCAGGACTGATGGTTTTGCTGCTCAGCGGCTGCTCCAGTGTCAGTTATTACAGCCAGTTGGCGAGTGGCCAGTGGCACCTGTTGCGGGCACGGGAGCCGGTTGCCGAGGTCATCGCCGACCCTGCTCGCCCGCCACTGCTGCGCGAGCATCTGGCTCAATCGCAGAAAGCTCGAACCTTTGCCAGTGAACACCTGCATCTGCCGGACAATCAAAGTTACCGGCTTTATGCCGATATTGGCCGACCCTATGTGGTCTGGAATGTCTTCGCCACGCAGGAATTTTCTCTGTCACCCCAGAACCATTGCTTTCCCATCGCCGGTTGCGTCGCCTATCGCGGCTACTACAACCAAGGTGCGGCCCGGGGCGAGGCGGCGCTGTTGCGGCAACGGGGCATGGATGTGTCGATCGGCGGCGTGGAGGCCTATTCCACCCTGGGCTGGTTCAACGACCCGATCATGAGTTCGATGATGAGCTGGGGCGATGAGCGCCTTGCCACGCTGATTTTCCATGAGCTGGCCCACCAGCGCTTCTACGTGAAGGATGACACCGAGTTCAACGAGTCCTATGCCAGTTTTGTCGAGCAGGAGGGCACGCGCCAATGGCGTGCGGCGCGGGGCTTGGCGCCTGTCAGCGATGCGGCGTTGAAGCAACGCGATCAATTTATCCGGCTGATTCTCGATACCCGCAAACGTCTGGAGGCGTTGTACGCGCAGCCGTTGGTAGCGGACGCGATGCGCCGGGCCAAAGCGGCGCAATTCGAGCAGTTGCGCAGTGAATACCGGCACCTGCGTGATAGCCAATGGGGTGGAGACAAGCGTTATGACGCCTGGATTAACCAGCCGATGAATAACGCGCGGCTTTTGCCGTTTGGGTTGTATGACCAATGGGTGCCGGCGTTTGCGGCGTTGTTTGCGCGGGAAGGCGGGGATTGGGTTAGGTTTTATGCGACGGTGGAGCGGTTGGGTGGGTTGCCGGTGGAGCAGCGTAAAGCGGCGTTGAGGCAGTTGGAGAAGGTTGGCCGTTAGGCCTCTTCGCAGGCAAGCCAGCTCCCACAGTTGACCGCATCCTCATGTTGAAAATCGGTCAACTGTGGGAGCTGGCTTGCCTGCGAAAGCGGTCTCAAGGACGCTGCAAAAACGCCTGATGCATCTGGTCCAACGTCTCGAAATGCCAGGTCGGTGCCTCGGCACTCAGCTCTTCAAAACTACCAAACCCATACCCCACGGCGGCCGAATCCAGCCCATTACTGCGTGCGCCGATCAGGTCATGCTTGCGATCACCGATCATCAAGGTGGTGGCCGGGTCCAGCCGTTCCTCACGCATCAAATGCGCGATCAACTCGACCTTGTTGGTACGCGTGCCGTCCAGTTCGCTGCCGTAGATCACCTTGAAGTACTTGGCAAAGTCGAAATGCCGCGCAATCTCGCGGGCAAATTCCCACGGTTTGGAGGTGGCGATGTACAGCTGGCGCCCTTGGCTGTTCAGTTCTTCCAATAACGGCATGACGCCGTCGAACACGCGGTTTTCGTACAGGCCGGTGACCTTGAAGCGCTCACGGTAGAAATTCACCGCCTCCCATGCCTTGGCCTCGTCGAAGGCGTAAAACTGCATGAACGCCTGCAGCAAGGGCGGGCCGATGAAGTGTTCGAGTTTGGTCAGGTCGGGCTCATCAATGCCCAGTTTGGCCAAGGCGTACTGGATCGAACGGGTAATGCCCTCGCGTGGGTCGGTGAGGGTGCCGTCCAGGTCGAACAGGACGGTGGGGTGATGCAGGGTCATTGATCGAATCCTTCAGCCAGGTGCAGGTCTTTGAGCTTCACGTAGTTCGCAGCGCTGTAGGTGAAAAAGGCGCGTTCTTTGTCAGTCAATGCGCGAACCTGTTTGACCGGGCTGCCCACATACAAAAAACCACTGTCGAGTTTCTTGCCTGGCGGCACCAGGCTGCCGGCGCCGATGATCACGTCGTCTTCGACCACGGCGCCATCCATCACGATACTGCCCATGCCGATCAGGATGCGGTTACCCACGGTGCAGCCATGCAGCATGACTTTGTGGGCGATGGTCACATCGTCGCCGATCAGCAACGGGAAACCCTCAGGATTGAACGGCCCCGCATGGGTAATGTGCAGCACGCAGCCGTCTTGCACGCTGGTGCGCGCACCGATGCGGATGCGATGCATGTCGCCGCGGATCACTGTCAGCGGCCAAACCGAGCTGTCAGTGCCGATTTCGACATCGCCGATCACCACCGCCGAAATATCGACAAACGCCCCGGCGCCGAGGGTTGGCGTGTGGTTCTGATAGGTGCGAAGGGTCACGATAGCCTCTCTCTCTTCTGCTGATAGCTGCGGTGGGTGTTGATTGTAATTAAGATGGCCCCATCTTTGTTCTACATGTTTCTTCAGCCAAGGTGCCCACCGTGAGCGCGAACAACCCTCTTTTGCAGTCCTACGACCTGCCGCCGTTCTCGGCGATCCGTGCCGAGCACGTGCAGCCGGCCATCGAACAGATCCTCGCCGACAACCGCGTGGCGATCGCAGAGATCCTGCAAAACCAGGGTAAAACCCCGACGTGGGCCGGCCTGGTCCTGGCCATGGATGAGCTCAATGATCGCCTCGGCGCCGCCTGGAGCCCGGTCAGCCACCTCAATGCCGTGTGCAACAGCGCCGAACTGCGCGAAGCCTACGAGGCGTGCCTGCCGGCATTGAGCGCCTACTCCACCGAAATGGGCCAGAACCGTGAGCTGTTTCAGGCCTTCGAAGCCCTGGCCAACAGCCCGGAAGCTGCCGGTTTCGATGTGGCGCAAAAAACCATTCTGGAACACTCCCTGCGTGACTTCCGCCTGTCTGGTATTGATTTGCCGCCGGAGCAGCAAAAACGCTACGCCGAGGTGCAGAGCAAGCTGTCCGAGTTGGGCAGCAAATTCTCCAACCAGTTGCTGGACGCCACCCAGGCCTGGACCAAGCACGTCACTGATGAGGCGACACTTGCCGGCCTGACCGATTCGGCCAAGGCGCAAATGGCTGCCGCCGCCCAGGCCAAGGGCCTCGACGGCTGGCTGATCACGTTGGAATTCCCCAGCTACTACGCCGTCATGACCTACGCCCAGGACCGTGCCCTGCGTGAAGAGGTGTACGCCGCCTACTGCACCCGTGCGTCGGACCAGGGCCCTAATGCCGGTCAGAACGATAACGGCCCGGTGATGGAGCAGATCCTCGACCTGCGTCAGGAACTGGCCCAATTGTTGGGTTATGCGTCGTTCTCCGAGCTGAGCCTGGCCACCAAGATGGCCGAATCCAGCGACCAGGTGCTGAGCTTCCTGCGCGACCTGGCCAAGCGCAGCAAGCCGTTCGCCGCCCAGGACCTGCAGCAACTCAAGGCCTACGCCGCCGAGCAAGGCTGCGCTGATCTGCAGAGCTGGGACAGCGGTTTCTACGGCGAAAAACTGCGTGAGCAGCGCTACAGCGTGTCCCAGGAAGCGCTGCGCGCCTACTTCCCCATCGACAAAGTGCTGGGCGGCCTGTTTGCCATTGTGCAGCGCCTGTACGGCATCGAGATCGCTGAGCTTAAAGGCTTCGACACCTGGCACCCGGATGTGCGCTTATTCGAGATCAAGGAGAACGGCGAGCACGTCGGACGCTTCTTCTTCGACCTGTATGCCCGCGCCAACAAGCGTGGCGGTGCCTGGATGGACGGTGCCCGTGACCGCCGCCGTACACTTGATGGCGTGCTGCAAAGCCCCGTGGCCAACCTGGTGTGCAACTTCACCCCGGCCGACAGTGGCAAGCCTGCCCTGCTGACCCACGATGAAGTCACCACCCTGTTCCACGAATTCGGCCACGGCCTGCATCACCTGCTCACCCGCGTGGAGTACGCCGGCGTATCCGGTATCAACGGTGTGGCGTGGGACGCGGTGGAACTGCCGAGCCAATTCATGGAGAACTGGTGCTGGGAGCCTGAAGGCCTGGCGCTGATCTCCGGCCACTACGAAACCGGCGAGCCCCTGCCCCAGGACCTGCTGGAAAAAATGCTCGCGGCGAAAAACTTCCAGTCCGGCCTGATGATGGTGCGTCAGCTGGAGTTCTCGCTGTTCGACTTTGAACTGCACGCCACCCATGGCGATGGTCGCAGCGTGGCCCAGGTACTTGAAGGCGTGCGCGATGAAGTCTCAGTCATGCGCCCACCGGCCTACAACCGCTTCCCCAACAGCTTCGCTCACATCTTCGCCGGCGGTTATGCGGCGGGTTACTACAGCTACAAATGGGCGGAAGTGCTGTCGGCGGACGCGTTCTCCAAGTTTGAGGAAGACGGCGTGCTCAACGCCCAGACCGGGCGTGCCTTCCGTGAAGCCATCCTGGCCCGTGGCGGCTCCCAGGCGCCGATGGTGCTGTTCGTCGATTTCCGCGGACGCGCGCCGTCGATTGACGCACTCTTGCGCCACAGCGGCTTGAGTGAGGACGCGGCAGCATGAGTGAAGGGCCTGTGATTACCAAAAAGCAATTTATCGCCGGGGCGGTCTGCCCGGCGTGCAGCGAGCCGGACAAGTTGAAGATGTGGACCGAAGACAGCGTGCCGCACCGCGAATGCGTGGCCTGCGGGTATACCGATACGCTGAATGATCAAGGCCTGTCGGTGCCCAAGGAATTGGGCACTAGGGTCAATACCACCGCGTTGAAAGCGCCGGCCGATCCTAAGGTGCAGGCAGTGCAGTTCTTCCCGAACCCGAAGCTGAAAAAAGACTAAGCCGGCACTCACTGTAGGAGCGAGCTTGCTCGCGAAGAACGTCAACGATAACGTGCGTTTCCTGGATAAACAGCGGCGCTATTGAGTTTTTCGCGAGCAAGCTCGCTCCTACAATTTTTTTTCTTCCTTACCCGTTGTGGTGATCCAGCCTTTCATTGAGCACAACGCAAAGGCGCTGGTGCTGCAATCCCCATTCGCCAAAGCTGTGCGCAACTTGTCGACATCGGCTTTCATCATGTAGCGAACGCCATCCTTGAAACCATTGCTGCTGCCAAAGCCGCCCAAGGTCATTTCGTTCAGCGCGTCCTCCTTGCTCCACCCTTGAACCACCACCCGATACATCGCTGCCATCAGGCCGGTGCGGTCGGCGCCGTGCTTGCAATGCATCAACACCGGGCCATCGGCCTCTGCTGCCTGAATCGCTCTGATTGCCGCCAGCACGTCGGCATCGTCGACGTGGTTGGTTCGATAGCTCAACTGCACCTGTTTGATATCAGAGGACTGGAGCCACTGCGTATCAGATTCTGGCAAGAAGTTGATGACCGTAACGATCTTGAGTTTTTGCAATAACGGCAGCGCATGTCCATCCGGCAATGCGCTGCGATAGAGCGTGGGTGTCATCTGGTGCAGGTTGTATTGGTTACCCACCGGCTGGGCCCACTCCGGCGAGCGGATCGACGCAGCCTCATCGGCTTGTACGGTGCTGAACAGGCTCGTGAGCGCCAGGCCGAGAACGAGGAGTAAGCGTGTGTTGAACATGAACGTTGTGACCGAGCTAGGAAATGGCTGATGGGCCGCAGATTCACTCAACGCGGGTCAATACGGCGTGAGGTCCGTGTCAAAGAATCGTGATGCCTGGGATCTGATCCGGTGTTTTTGTCACCGAATCGACGCCTCTGAATTCTTAGCCTGCTATCATTTGTAACTAATGTTTGCCATTGTGCTGTGTCTGCTTGGATCCAATTAGCGGCAAAGCCTTCACGCTGCTCCCAGAAGCGGCGGATAAACCCGTGACCACATGATGAGGTGTACCTATGTCTGATCAAGATCAAGACAACCCCCGGCGTGACTTTTTACGCAAATCCTTGACCTTGATCCCGGTGGTCACGGTTGCCAGCAGCGGCCTTGGCGGTTCGATGTTGATGGCCACGCCGGAACCGGCCCAGGCCGAGCCGGCCAAACCCGCGGTCAGCGACAAAGCCTACGAGCCAAGTTATTTCACGGCCGAGGAATGGGCGTTTATCAACGCCGCCGTCGAGCGCTTGATTCCCGCTGACGCCCAAGGCCCAGGTGCCTTGGAAGCTGGCGCGCCGGAATACATCGACCGCCAGATGAACACCCCTTACGCCAGTGGCGCCCTGTGGTTCATGCAAGGCCCGTTCAACGCTGATGCGGCGCCGGAGATGGGCTGGCAAAGTAAATTGGTACCCAAGGAGATCTATCGCCTCGGCATTGCTGCTACGGATGCGTGGTCGAAAGCGTTCAACGGTAAGGCTTTTGCTGCGCAAGACAGCGCTACCCGAGACGATATGCTGCGACGCCTGGAGGCTGGCGGCAGTGAAGTCGCTGCGCACTTCGACGCGGTGCCGCCCAAGATGTTCTTCAACCTTTTGCTGCAAAACACCAAGGAAGGCTTCTTCTGCGACCCTATCCACGGCGGTAATAAAGGCATGGTCGGCTGGACCATGATCGGCTTCCCCGGCGCCCGCGCCGATTTCATGGATTGGGTGGAACGCAACGAGCAATACCCCTTCCCGGCTGTTTCCATTCGCGGCGAGAGGGCGTAAACGTGGCGACCATCATGAAGAAAGTGGATGCTGTGATTGTGGGCTTCGGCTGGACGGGCGCGATCATGGCCAAAGAGCTGACAGAAGCGGGCCTCAACGTTGTAGCGCTGGAGCGCGGCCCGATGCAGGACACTTATCCAGACGGCAACTATCCCCAGGTCATCGACGAATTGACCTACAGCGTGCGTAAGAAGCTGTTCCAGGACATCTCCAAAGAAACGGTGACCATTCGCCACAGCGTGAATGACGTCGCCCTGCCCAATCGTCAGTTGGGCGCGTTCTTGCCGGGCAATGGCGTTGGTGGTGCGGGGCTGCACTGGTCGGGCGTGCATTTTCGCGTTGATCCAATTGAGCTGCGCATGCGCAGCCATTACGAAGAGCGCTACGGGAAGAACTTCATTCCCAAGGACATGACCATCCAGGACTTCGGCGTCAGCTATGAAGAGCTGGAGCCGTTTTTCGATTATGCGGAAAAAGTCTTTGGCACCTCCGGGCAAGCCTGGACGGTCAAGGGCCAACTGGTCGGCGAAGGCCGTGGCGGCAACCCCTACGCGCCGGATCGCTCCAACCCGTTCCCGCTGGAGGCGCAGAAAAATACTGTCTCCGCCCAGCTGTTTCAGAAAGCGGCGACCGACGTAGGTTACAAACCTTACAACCTGCCTTCGGCCAATACGTCGGGGCCGTACACCAACCCCTACGGTGCGCAGATGGGCCCGTGCAACTTCTGCGGGTTTTGCAGTGGCTACGTTTGCTACATGTACTCCAAGGCTTCGCCGAACGTGAACATCCTGCCGGCCTTGCGCCAGGTGCCCAACTTCGAGCTGCGGCCCAATTCCCACGTGCTCAAGGTCAACCTCGACAGCACCAAGAAGAAAGCCACCGGCGTGACCTACATCGACGCCCAGGGCCGCGAGTGTGAACAACCGGCTGACCTGGTGATTCTTGGCGCCTTCCAGTTCCATAACGTGCGCCTGATGCTGCTGTCCGGCATCGGCAAACCCTACGACCCGATTACCAACGAGGGTGTGGTAGGCCGCAACTTCGCCTACCAGAACATGGGCACCATCAAGGCGTTCTTCGACAAGGACACCCACACCAACAACTTTATCGGCGCGGGCGGCAATGGCGTGGCCATCGACGACTTCAACGCCGACAACTTTGACCATGGCCCCCACGGCTTCGTGGGTGGTTCGCCGATGTGGGTCAACCAGGCGGGCAGCCGGCCGATTGCCGGTACGTCCAACCCGCCGGGTACGCCAGCCTGGGGCAGTGCCTGGAAGCGCGCCACCGCCGATTATTACACCCATCAGGTCTCAATGGATTCTCACGGTGCCCATCAATCCTACCGGAGCAACTACCTGGATCTGGACCCGGTTTATCGCGATGCCTACGGCCTGCCGCTGCTGCGCATGACCTTCGACTGGCAAGAAAACGATATCAAGATGAACCGCTTCATGATGGAAAAAATGGGCAAAGTGGCCCAGGCCATGAACCCCAAGGCCATCGCCGTGCTGGGTAAAAAGGTTGGTGAGCATTTCAATACCGCCTCCTACCAGACCACCCACCTCAACGGCGGCGCGATCATGGGCACCGACCCGAAAACCAGTGCGTTGAACCGCTACTTGCAGAGCTGGGATGTGCACAACGTCTTTGTCCCTGGTGCTTCCGCTTTCCCACAAGGCTTGGGCTACAACCCGACCGGCCTGGTGGCAGCGTTGACCTATTGGTCGGCACGAGCGATTCGCGAGCAGTACCTCAAAAACCCCGGCCCGCTGGTTCAGGCATAAGGAGCGATGACCATGAAAGCACTCGTTATCGCCTCCTTGGCGCTGTTCAGCAGTTGCTCGATCAGCGCCGCCGAAACCGATCTGATCAAGCAGGGTGAATACCTGGCGCGCGCCGGCGACTGTGTTGCCTGCCATACCGCCAAGGGTGGCAAGCCCTTCGCTGGCGGCCTGCCAATGGAAACGCCTATTGGCGTGATCTACTCCACCAACATCACCCCGGACAAGACCGGCCTGGGCGACTACAGCTTCGAGGATTTCGACAAGGCCGTGCGCCATGGTGTCGCCAAGAACGGTAGTACGCTTTACCCGGCGATGCCCTACCCGTCTTATGCACGTGTCAGCGACAGCGATATGCAAGCGCTGTATGCGTACTTTATGAAGGGGGTCGAACCGGTTGCCCAGGAAAACAAGGACAGCGATATTCCCTGGCCCTTGAGCATGCGCTGGCCGTTGGCGGCCTGGCGCTGGATGTTTGCCCCGGCAGTCGAGGCGCAGCAGCCGCAAGCCGCTGCCGACCCGGTGATCGATCGCGGTGCCTACCTGGTGGAAGGTCTCGGACATTGCGGCGCCTGCCATACGCCGCGTGCCCTGACCATGCAGGAAAAAGCCCTGAGTGCCACGGACGGCAGCGCCTTCCTCTCTGGCAGTGCGCCGTTGGAAGGCTGGATTGCCAAAAGCCTGCGCGGCGACCACAAGGACGGCCTCGGCAGCTGGAGCGAAGAGCAGCTGGTGCAGTTCCTAAAGACCGGTCGCAGTGACCGCAGTGCGGTGTTCGGCGGTATGAGCGATGTTGTCGTCCATAGCATGCAGTACATGTCGGAAGATGACCTGACCGCTATCGCGCGATACCTCAAGAGCCTGCCGGCAGTCGATCCGAAGGACCAGCCGCACCAGTACGACAAGCAGGTAGCCGAAGCGCTCTGGAAAGGTGATGACAGCAAGCCGGGCGCCTCGGTGTATATCGACAACTGCGCGGCCTGCCACCGTACCGACGGCCATGGCTATACGCGGGTATTCCCGGCGCTGGCTGGCAACCCGGTGTTGCAGACGGCAGATGCCACGTCGTTGATCAACATTGTGTTGAACGGCGGCACCTTGCCGGCCACCCATGCGGCGCCATCAACCTTCACCATGCCGGCATTCGCCTGGCGCCTGTCGGACCAGGAAGTGGCGGATGTGGTCAGTTTTATCCGTGGCAGCTGGGGCAACCAGGGCGCGCCGGTCAAGGCGAGCGATGTGGCGGGCCTGCGCAAAAGCGATCTGCACACCACCTCGGGCGATGACCTGGGGCAGGTGACGCAAAAGCACTGATAAGTTCGCTGGCCGCCCAACGGCACTGGTCAGAAACTTCGCGCCTCGATACTGTATATAAAAACAGTATCGAGGCGTTTTCATGTCTACTGCGCTGCCGCCCCGTGGCCGGGGTACGGCCACCAATCTGCATAATCGCTTTGCACCCACCGTCAGCGTGGCCGAGGACGACGGTTGGTACCAGGAAGTGCCGCCGACCCAAGGCACCGAAGTGCGTATCGAAACGGCCAAGACCATCATCACCCGCAACAACTCGCCGGACTTGCCGTTTGATCGGTCGATCAACCCGTATCGTGGTTGTGAACATGGTTGCATCTACTGCTATGCGCGGCCCAGCCATGCCTATTGGGACATGTCGCCCGGGCTGGACTTTGAAACCAGATTGATTGCCAAGAGCAATGCGGCCGATGTGCTGGAACAGCAGCTGTCCAAGCCGGGCTACGTGTGTGCGCCGATCAACCTGGGCTCCAATACCGATCCGTACCAGCCAATCGAGCGCGAATACCGGATCACCCGGCAAACCCTTGAAGTACTGCTGCGCTACCGCCACCCAGTGACGATCATCACCAAGGGCTCGCTGATCCTGCGCGACCTCGACCTGCTGACCGAGTTGGCCCGCCAGCGGCTGGTGGCGGTGATGATCAGCCTCACCAGCCTGGACGACGAGCTCAAGCGCATCCTGGAACCGCGCACGGCGGCCCCCAAGGCACGGCTGCGGGCGATTCGGGTAATGCGTGACGCAGGCATCCCGGTGGGCGTGCTTTGTTCGCCAATGATCCCGATGATCAACGACAGCGAGCTGGAGAGCCTGCTTACCGAAGCTCACGCGGCCGGCGCACAAAGCGCGGCGTATATGATGCTGCGCCTGCCGTTGGAGGTGGCGCCGTTGTTCGAGGAGTGGCTGGCGGCCCATTACCCCCAGCGAGCAACCCATGTGATGAGCCTGGTGCGTCAAGTACGCGGGGGTGAGGTGTATGACAGCCGGTTTGGCGTGCGTATGCGCGGTGAAGGGCCGTTTGCCGATTTGCTGGCGCAGCGTTTCAGCAAGGCGATCAAGCGTCTGGGGCTGAATCGGCGGGAAGGGTTCAACCTTGATTGCACGGCGTTTTGCCCACCGGGCAGGCAGATGGCTTTGTTGTAGACTGAGGGAGAGACGTGCACCTTTGCTGTAGGAATAGTCGCGTTTTGACATCACTGAAACCCGCGTTCTAGAGCGGTTCATTCAGTTTGAGTTAAGTTTCGACGGTTACCTTGTTCAGCGAGTGACTGATGAGTCGGCGGCCTGGGCGGTGCTTGTTTTACAACTATTTCACCGCCATGGCGTCGAACTGACCTGAACCCTCCCCTGCATTGATCAAGAGGATGAATCATGAGTGACAAGGATAAACAGCCGTTGGCTGCGTCGGCTTCAGCCCCTCAGGTGGCGGAATCCGCCGATGCAGCGCTGCAGCATATCGTTGACGGCTTTTTGCATTTCCATCACGACGTCTTCCCCCAGCAGGAAGAACTCTTCAAGAAACTCGCCACCGCCCAGAGCCCACGGGCGATGTTCATCACCTGCGCCGACTCGCGCATCGTGCCCGAGCTGATCACCCAGAGCTCCCCAGGCGACCTGTTCGTGACCCGTAACGTCGGTAACGTGGTGCCGCCCTACGGCCAGATGAACGGCGGTGTTTCCACGGCTATCGAATACGCTGTGCTCGCCCTTGGCGTACAGCACATCATCGTGTGCGGGCATTCGGACTGCGGCGCCATGCGTGCCGTGCTCAACCCCGACAGTCTGGAAAAGATGCCGACGGTCAAGGCCTGGTTGCGTCACGCCGAGGTCGCCAAGACCATGGTCCATGACAACTGCGACTGCGCCAACGAAGGCGAGAGCATGGCGGTGCTGACCGAAGAAAACGTCATCGCCCAACTGCAACATTTGCGTACCCACCCTTCCGTGGCTTCGCGCATGGCCAATGGTCATTTGTTTATCCATGGTTGGATCTACAACATCGAGACCAGCGAAATTCGGGCCTACGATGCGGACAAAGCGGCGTTCCGACCGCTGAACGGCACCGAGCCGATCCCTTCAGCGACGCCTAAAGCGCGCTTCTAAAACACTTCCCTGCCGGGTAATGCGGTGGCTGCCATGGATGCAGCCAGGCTTTACCGCGCCCGGCGAATGCCTCGGGAGAGTCATCATGCGTGCTGCTCAATTGAAAGCTGTATTGCCACGGGAGCTGCTCGCCTCGGTGGTTGTTTTTCTGGTCGCCTTGCCACTGTGCATGGGCATCGCGATTGCGTCCGGCATGCCGCCGGCCAAGGGCCTGATCACTGGCATCATCGGCGGCCTGGTGGTGGGCTGGTTGGCCGGCTCGCCGCTGCAAGTCAGCGGCCCGGCGGCGGGTCTGGCGGTGCTGGTGTTCGAGCTGGTGCGCCAGCACGGCATGCTGATGCTGGGGCCGATCCTGTTGCTGGCCGGTTTCCTGCAATTGGTTGCCGGGCGTTTGCGCCTGGGCTGCTGGTTTCGCGTCACCGCGCCGGCGGTGGTCTACGGCATGTTGGCCGGGATTGGCGTGTTGATCGTGCTGTCGCAGGTTCATGTGATGCTCGACGGCGCGCCCAAGCCTTCAGGGCTGGATAACCTCGCAGGATTCCCGGCAGCGCTGGCTGCAGCAATTCCTACCTTCGGCGGCGGGCTCGGCTGGCAGGCTGGCGTACTTGGTTTGTCGACGATGTTGGTGATGTACCTGTGGGACAAATTCCGCCCGCAACAACTGCGGTTTGTGCCTGGCGCGTTGCTTGGCGTGGGCCTGGCGACTGTTGCCAGCCTGGTGCTGGCGTTGCAGGTCAAGCGCGTGGAAGTCCCGGAAAACCTTGCGGACGCTATCGACTGGCTGCGCCCCAGCGACTTGCTGAACCTGGCGGATCCACAGTTGCTGATCGCGGCATTCGCCGTGGCGTTTATTGCCAGTGCCGAAACCCTGCTGTCTGCCGCAGCGGTGGACCGCATGCACAGTGGTCAACGTTCGGATTTCGATAAGGAATTGTCGGCCCAAGGGGTGGGCAACATGCTCTGCGGTCTGGTTGGCGCTTTGCCAATGACCGGCGTGATCGTGCGCAGCTCGGCTAACGTCCAGGCCGGGGCAACCACGCGTCTGTCGGCGATGTTCCATGGCCTATGGCTGTTGGGTTTCGTGCTCTTGCTGTCGAGCGTGCTGCAGAGCATTCCGGTCGCGAGCCTGGCGGGTGTGCTGGTGTACACCGGCATCAAGTTGGTAGACATCAAGGCGTTCAAGGCGCTGGGCCGCTATGGGCGGATGCCGATGTTCACCTATGCGGCCACGGCACTGGCAATCATCTTCACCGATTTGCTGACCGGTGTGCTGGTGGGGTTTGGGCTTACATTGGTGAAGCTGGCGTTCAAGGCGTCGCGCCTGAAAGTCAGTCTGATCGACCTGCCCCAGGAAGGTGAGATGGAGCTGCGTTTGACGGGGGCGGCGACCTTTCTGAAGGTGCCGGCGTTGACTCAAGTGTTGTCGGCGGTACCTGCGGGGACCACCCTGCATGTGCCGTTGAGCAACTTGAGTTACATCGACCACTCTTGCCTGGAGTTGCTGGAAGAATGGGGCCGGGCCAATGCGGCCAAGGGCTCGACGTTGGTGATCGAGGCTCGCGGTTTGAAGCGTCGGCTGGAAGGTCGGGTGAGAACGACAGTGGGGATCGGCTCAGCGCCTGCCTGAACACCCCCCCAAACTCTGGGTGTCACTGTTCTTTGTAGGAGCGAGCTTGCTCGCGAGAAACGCTAACGATAACGCGTGCTTGCTGAATAAACGCGGCGTCTGTGAGTTTTTCGCGAGCAAGCTCGCTCCTACAAAAAGCTTGTCCAGCTCCCCTGTTGGATCTGCGATTTATGCCTGCTGATCCAGCGACAGCTCAACCCCAAGCTGGCGCGACAGGCATGGCCAGCGCTTCCAGGACGCTTCGGTCTGCGGGCTCTTGAGCTGTTCGCGATAGGCCTCGACCGATTCCAGCGCAAAGCTTTCCTCGTTAAGCATCTCATCCACCGCCAGGTGCACGGCTTCATCCAATTGGTTGGCGAAGTCTTCACCGATCAGTTGATGGGCGATCACGTTGGCCACGGTGGTATCCGCTGGAATCAGCGGCTGGCCAAAATGCTTGATATACAGATCGTTCACTTCTTCGACCAGGCGATGCGCCAGGTAGGCCTCATCCAGCAGGCCATCAAGGCCGTCGTGTCCGGCCAGAATCGCTGGCGGCTGCAGGAAAAAATGTTCAGCGATTTTCAGTACCGGTTTGATCTGGCTTTCAATCCCGGCCTCACGGGCCACGTCATTGGCGGCGTCGAGCAAATCAGGAACCAGATCGATGTAAGCGGTCACAAAACGGGTCATGACCATATTGCGATCACCGTCAGCCAAGGCGATGGACGAATGCAGGTGCGGCACTTGTTTCTTCAGCTGGCTGACGAGCTGGCCGGTGCTGGCTTCGTGTTGATGGGCACGGGAAATCTGCTCGCGCAATGCGGCGGTGTTCATGAAGGCTCCAGTGAAGCAGGCGTAGGAAAAGGGAGAAGATAAGGTAGTTCGTTTATACGAGCGCCTAAGACGCATTTGTCATAATTATTTCATGGTTATAGGCAGGGGTTATATCGAAATGCCATCGTTCGTCGGATAAACGATTCCGCCGCCCATTTTACGGGCTCCGTCTGTCTGTTTCTATTGATTTGCCCCCACACATTGCGGGGTTGCTACGGCTGTCTATACTCGGTTTTGTACGCAATTAGCTGATGACGCCCAACTGCATGACGCAGGCAAGGCTTGGCGGTTGTAAGCAGTATGGAAGCCGCTCCCTTCGCCGCAGGTGCAAACCGGCGGGATAACAAGAAACATAAAGGGGAACCCGCAATGACGCGACATCCATACGTTTGGATGGGCCTCCTGTTGTGGTCGGTATTCGGCCAGGCGAACGCCGCCTGGACTACGAATATGGCGCCAGGGGCTACTGAAGTCAGCCACGCTGTGTTTGACCTGCACATGACCATTTTCTGGATCTGTGTGGTGATCGGCATCGTCGTGTTTGGCGCGATGTTCTGGTCGATGATCCTGCACCGCCGGTCTACGGGCCAGGTAGCGGCGAAGTTCCACGAAAGTACCACCGTGGAAATCCTCTGGACCGTGGTGCCCTTGCTGATCCTGGTGGCCATGGCCATTCCGGCCACCAAGACCCTGATCAACATCTACGACAGCAGTGAGTCGGATATCGATATCCAGGTCACCGGCTATCAGTGGAAGTGGCACTACAAATACCTGGGCCAGGATGTGGAGTTCTTCAGCAACTTGGCCACACCCGCCGAGCAGATCCATAACCAGGCCACCAAGGGCGAGCACTACCTGTTGGAAGTCGACCAGCCGCTGGTATTGCCGGTGGGCGCCAAGGTGCGCTTTCTCGTTACCGCCGCCGATGTGATCCACTCCTGGTGGGTGCCGGCCTTTGCGGTCAAGCGCGATGCTATCCCTGGCTTCGTCAACGAGGCCTGGACCCGCGTCGAGAAGCCCGGCATCTACCGTGGTCAGTGCGCCGAACTGTGTGGCAAGGACCATGGCTTCATGCCCATCGTGGTGGAGGTCAAGTCCAAGACCGACTACGACACCTGGCTGGGCGAGCGCAAGGAAGAGGCCGCCAAGCTCAAGGAGCTGACCTCCAAGGAGTGGACGCTGGACGAACTGGTGGCCCGTGGCGACAAGGTCTATCACACCACTTGCGTGGCCTGTCACCAGGCTGAGGGCCAAGGCTTGCCACCGATGTTCCCGGCGCTCAAGGGTTCGAAAATCGCCACCGGGCCGGCCAAAGACCATCTGAGCATCGTGTATCACGGCAAGCCCGGCACCGCGATGGCAGCTTTCGGCAAGCAGCTCTCGGAAGTGGATATCGCCGCTGTGGTGACCTATGAGCGTAACGCCTGGGGCAATAACAAAGGCGACATGGTCACGCCCAAAGACGTGCTGGCTCTGAAACAGGCGGAAAGCAAATGACGACTTTCATTGCCAATGCCCTGAATCGTCCCGCTCACTCGCTTGCAGGAGAACGGCCATGAGCACTGTGATCGACCATGGTCATACCGACCACGCCCACGGCCCCGCCAAGGGCCTGATGCGCTGGGTGCTGACCACCAACCACAAAGACATCGGCACCATGTATCTGTGGTTCGCCTTCACCATGTTCCTGCTCGGCGGCTCGTTCGCCATGGTGATCCGCGCCGAGTTGTTCCAGCCGGGCCTGCAGATCGTGCAGCCGGCGTTCTTCAACCAGATGACCACCATGCACGGGTTGATCATGGTATTCGGCGCGGTGATGCCGGCGTTTGTCGGCCTGGCCAACTGGATGATCCCGCTGATGATCGGCGCGCCGGACATGGCCCTGCCGCGCATGAACAATTTCAGCTTCTGGTTGTTGCCGGCGGCGTTCCTGCTGCTGGTGTCCACCTTGTTCACGCCCGGCGGCGGGCCGAATTTCGGCTGGACCTTCTACGCCCCGCTCTCCACCACCTATGCCCCGGAAAGCGTGACGTTCTTTATCTTTGCCATCCACCTGATGGGCATCAGTTCGATCATGGGCGCGATCAACGTGGTCGCCACCATCCTCAACCTGCGTGCGCCGGGCATGACCCTGATGAAAATGCCGCTGTTCGTGTGGACCTGGCTGATCACCGCGTTCCTGCTGATCGCGGTGATGCCGGTACTGGCGGGCTGCGTGACCATGATGCTGATGGATATCCACTTCGGCACCAGCTTCTTCAGCGCGGCCGGTGGTGGCGATCCCGTGCTGTTCCAGCATGTGTTCTGGTTCTTTGGGCATCCCGAGGTGTACATCATGATCCTGCCGGCCTTTGGCGCGGTCAGCTCGATCATCCCCACCTTCTCGCGCAAGCCGCTGTTCGGCTACACCTCGATGGTCTACGCCACCGCGAGCATCGCGTTCCTGTCGTTCATCGTGTGGGCGCACCACATGTTTGTGGTGGGCATTCCACTGGTGGGTGAGCTGTTCTTCATGTACGCCACCTTGCTGATCGCCGTGCCTACGGGCGTGAAGGTGTTCAACTGGGTCAGCACCATGTGGCAAGGCTCACTGACGTTCGAGACGCCGATGTTGTTTGCGGTGGCCTTTGTGATCCTGTTCACCATCGGCGGCTTCTCCGGGCTGATGCTGGCGATTGCCCCGGCGGACTTCCAGTACCACGACACCTACTTTGTGGTGGCGCATTTCCATTACGTACTGGTGCCCGGCGCGATCTTCGGGATCTTCGCTTCGGCCTACTACTGGCTGCCGAAATGGACCGGCCACATGTACGACGAAACCTTGGGCAAGCTGCACTTCTGGTTGTCTTTCGTGGGCATGAACATGGCGTTCTTCCCCATGCACTTTGTGGGGCTGGCCGGTATGCCGCGCCGGGTGCCGGACTACAACCTGCAGTTCGCTGACTTCAATATGGTCTCGTCCATTGGTGCCTTCATGTTCGGCGCCACGCAGATCTTCTTCCTGTTCATTGTCATCAAGTGCATCCGTGGCGGCCCGCCTGCGCCGGCCAAACCGTGGGATGGCGCCGAAGGCCTGGAGTGGAGCGTGCCCTCGCCGGCGCCGTATCACACCTTCACCACTCCGCCGGAGGTCAAATGAAGCCCTCCCTATACTCCCCCTGTGGGAGCGGGCTTGCCCGCGATGGCGTTATGTCAGGCGCTGAATCTACCGGCTTTGAGATCCTCATCGCAGGCAAGCCAGCTCCCACAGAAAGTCCAAAGCCAGGTGGGCGCTATGGCTGACTCCGTACCGCTCAAGCGCCTGGTCACCCGCCTGCTGATCCTGGTGCTGGCAATGTTCGCCTTCGGATTCGCCCTCGTGCCGATCTACGACGTGATGTGCAAGGCGTTCGGCATCAACGGCAAGACCGCCGGGCAGTACGAGGGTGAGCAAATGGTTGACCCCTCGCGCCAAGTGCGGGTGCAGTTTCTGTCCACCAACGCCATCGACATGGTCTGGGAATTTCACTCCAAGGCCGATGAGATTGTGGTCAACCCCGGAGCAGTCAACGAGATGCTATTCGTGGCCTACAACCCCACTGATAAGCCGATGACCGCCCAGGCGATACCCAGTATTTCCCCGGCCGAAGCGGCGATGTACTTCCACAAGACCGAATGCTTTTGCTTCACCCAGCAAGTGTTGCAGCCCGGTGAGCGCATTGAGATGCCCGTACGTTTCATCGTCGACCGAGCGATGCCCACGGATGTGAAGCATTTGACCCTGGCGTACACGCTGTTCGATATCACTGCGCGCCAGCCGCCCGTGGCCGTCAGGACCGGGGGCTAGCTACTGTTTGCCCCCTCAATCAGGAGAGCGAATACATGTCGACTCATGATACGTACTACGTACCAGCGCAAAGCAAATGGCCAATAATTGCCACGATTGGCCTGCTGGTCACCGTGTATGGCCTGGCCGTGTGGTTCAACGACTTGAAGGCCGCGCGTCCCGAATCCCACGGGCCGTGGGTCTTTTTCGTCGGCGGTTTGCTGCTGGCCTACATGCTGTTTGGCTGGTTTGGCGCGGTGATCAAGGAAAGTCGCGCCGGGCTGTACAGCGCGCAGATGGACCGCTCGTTCCGCTGGGGCATGACCTGGTTCATCTTTTCGGAGGTGATGTTCTTCATCGCCTTTTTTGGTGCGCTGTTCTACGTGCGCGTCTGGGCTGGGCCTTGGTTGGCGGGCGAAGGGCCCAAGGGCATTGCCCATATGCTGTGGCCGAACTTTGAGTTTGCCTGGCCCCTGCTGAACAACCCCGATCCCAAGCTCTACCCAGCGCCCAAAGGCACCATCAGCCCCTGGGGTCTGCCCTTGGTGAACACCATCCTGCTGGTGAGTTCCAGCGTGACCATCACCATTGCCCACCATGCCCTGCGCAAAGGCCATCGTGGTGCACTGAAACTCTGGCTGGCGATCACCGTGCTGCTGGGCTTGGCGTTTCTTGGATTCCAGGCCGAGGAATACATCCACGCCTACAAAGAGTTGGGCCTAACCCTGGGTTCAGGCGTGTACGGCGCGACGTTCTTCATGCTCACGGGCTTTCACGGCGCCCACGTGACCATCGGCACCATCATTCTGTTTGTGATGCTGATGCGCATCCTGCGCGGGCATTTCAATGCCGAGCACCAGTTCGGTTTCGAGGCGGCCAGTTGGTATTGGCACTTTGTGGACGTGGTGTGGATCGGGCTGTTTTTCTTTGTCTATGTGCTGTGACGCCGCTTACCACGGCGCATGAGAGACCAATTGGCCGCTGAAAAAGCCCCAGGCGATCAAGCCCACGGTGATCACGGCCAGCGTGACACGCACGGTCAAGGCAGTGACGAGGCGGTTGGAGTTGCCCTCGTCCTTGACCAGGAAGAACAAGCCACTGAACAGGCTCACGACGGTCGCGATCAGCATCAGGGCAATGGCGGCTTTGAGCATGGTCTGGCTCCGGGCTAATTGGGGAGGGGCGATGAGATCGAGTATAGCCAGTGCCATGCAACGCTTTCGTCCGGGCATCGCGCCGACGCTGGTGGTACTGGTGTTGCTGCCATTGATGGTGGGCCTGGGGTTTTGGCAATTGTCCCGCGGGCACGAAAAGCAACTGTTGGTAGACCGTTATGCCGAGCGCCGCGCCGCCGAGCCGGTCAGCAGTGCGCAGCTCAATGACATGGCTGATCCAGCCTTCCGTCGTGTTCACCTTCGCGGGCAACTGGATGGTGAACACAGCGTATTGCTGGATAACCGCATGCGTGACGGCAAGGCCGGTGTCGAGTTGCTGCAACCTTTTCATGACCAGGCCAGCGGCCTGTGGCTGTTGCTCAATCGCGGCTGGCTGCCCTGGCCGGACCGGCGTATCGCGCCCGCCTTTACTACTCCTGAACAGACGCTGAACCTCGACGCCTGGGTGTACGTCGCCCCCGGCGAGACCTTCCAACTGCATGCCGACCCGGCCAGCACGCAATGGCCGCGCCTGCTTACCGCACTGCACCCCGCCGCGCTGTGGGACGAACTGGGGCGCAGCGGTTTTGACTATGAACTGCGTGCCGAAGCGGGCCCCGGTACCTACGAAACCACCTGGCCCGTCGTCGCCATGGGCCCGGAAAAACACCTGGCCTACGCTGTGCAATGGTTCGCCATGGCCATGGCGTTGCTGGCGCTTTACCTCTACCTCGGATGGCATAACAAAAAGGAGAAGCCCCATGGGAGCGGCCATGAATCCACCCAGCACATCTGACACGCCTGATCGGCGCAAGGGGCGCTGGCAGCTGATTTTGATCTTGATGATGGTGATCGGCCCGATGGCGCTGGCCACCTTCATGTACAAATTGCAGTTCTGGGTGCCGGACAGCCGCAGCTATCACGGCGAACTGATCGGCAACGGCCAGACCCGCGCCGACATTGGCGTGCAGGCCGATGAACAGCGCTGGCAACTGCTGGTCACCGCCCCCGCCGCCTGTGCCGCTGATTGCCAGCAACTGGTGTACCTGGCGCGCCAGCTGCAGATCAGCCTTGGCCGGGATGCATCCCGTGCTAGCCATGCCCTGGCCGGCGCGCAACCGTTGAGCAGCGAATACGAGGCCAAGCTCAAGGCCGAATATCCACAGCTGCAGCGCTACCCGCTGGATGTGTCGACCTTTACCAGGAACGCTGCTGCGCCCGGCGATGCGCAACTGTGGATCGTCGACCCCCACGGCAATCTGGTGCTGCGCTACGACGCCAAGGTCAAGGGCAAGGACTTGCTCAACGACCTGCGCTTGCTGCTGAAACTGTCGAACATCGGATAAGGGCACCCTCATGGCCAAGCCTGGATTTCGCCTCGCGCTGTTTGCCACGCTTCTGGCGTTGTTTGTCGTGCTGCTCGGCGCCTATACCCGCCTGACTCACGCCGGTCTCGGCTGCCCGGACTGGCCGGGCTGCTATGGCTTTATCAGCGTGCCGCAAAGCGAAGCCCAACTGGCCCATGCCGAGTTGCACTTTCCCGACACGCCGGTGGAGGCCGACAAAGGCTGGGCCGAGATGACCCATCGCTACTTCGCGGGCAGCCTGGGCCTGTTGATCGCGCTGCTGGCGGCGCGTTCGTGGCGTCATCGACGTGATCCGGGCCAGCCCGTGAAGCTGCCGCTGTTCCTGCTGGCGGTGGTGTTCGCCCAAGCGGCGTTTGGCATGTGGACCGTGACCTTGAAGCTCTGGCCGCAAGTGGTCACAGGGCACCTTTTGGGCGGCTTTGCGACCTTGAGCCTCCTGTTTCTGCTGACCCTGCGGCTGTCCGGCGTACTACCGGCGCTGGTCGTGCCCAAGCGCCTGCAATATTGGGCGACGGCGGGCCTGGTGCTGGTGATCGGGCAGATCGCCCTGGGCGGCTGGGTCAGTTCCAACTACGCGGCGGTGGCCTGTGTCGATTTGCCCACCTGTCATGGCCAATGGTGGCCGACGGCGGACTTTGCCAATGGCTTTCACCTGACCCAGCACATCGGCCCCAATTACCTGGGCGGGCAGCTCGACAGCGAGGCGCGCACTGCTATCCACCTGACGCATCGCATCGGCGCCGTGCTGGTCACGCTCGTGCTGCTCGGTTTGGCTTGGCAACTGCGAGCAGTAGGGATGACGCGCCTGGCCGGCCTGCTGTTGATCGCCCTGGCTGCGCAGATCTGCCTGGGGCTGAGCAATGTGGCGTTCGGCTTGCCCCTGCCGGTGGCGGTCGCACACAACGCCGGCGGGGCAGCGTTGTTGTTGACGCTGGTGCTGGTCAATTATCACGCGCGCACCAGCCTGGTTCGGGTGCGTCACCCGCGCCTGTTCGGCTGGCGTTTTATCCCGCGCAAACAGGTGTCGGGCCTTATCACCCTTAAAGGAGAGCTGCCATGGCGACCGTGATCGGCGCACGTCGCGACCGGGCGATCTGGCGTGACTATCTGGAGCTGACCAAGCCCAAAGTAGTGGTGCTGATGCTGATTACTTCGCTGGTGGGCATGTTCCTCGCCACCCGCGCCGGGGTGCCCTGGACAGTACTGGTGTTCGGTAACCTCGGCATTGCCCTGTGTGCCGGCGGCGCGGCGGCGGTGAACCATGTGGTCGACCGACGAATTGATGCCGTGATGGCGCGCACTCACAAGCGGCCGATGGCTGAGGGGCGTGTCTCGCCGATGGCGGCGTTAGCGTTTGCGTTGTTCCTGGCTATTGCAGGATTAGCCCTGCTGCTCGCGTACACCAACCCGCTGGCGGCGTGGCTGACCTTGGCTTCGCTGCTGGGTTATGCGGTGATCTATACCGGCTTTCTCAAGCGAGCAACGCCGCAGAATATCGTCATCGGCGGTCTGGCCGGTGCGGCGCCGCCGCTGTTGGGTTGGGTGGCTGTTACTGGGCATGTGAGTGCCGAACCCTTGCTGCTGGTGCTGATCATCTTCGCCTGGACCCCGCCACACTTCTGGGCCCTGGCCATTCACCGCAAAGAGGAATACGCCAAGGCCGACATCCCGATGCTGCCGGTCACCCATGGCGAACACTACACCAAGGTGCATATCCTGCTGTACACCTTCGCCCTGCTGGCGGTGAGCCTGATGCCCTACGTTATCCACATGAGCGGGCTGCTCTACCTGGGCTGTGCGCTGGTATTGGGTGCGCGCTTTCTGCAATGGGCCTGGGTGTTGTACCGTGGCAGCCAGCCGCACGCGGCGATCAACACGTTCAAGTACTCTATCTGGTACTTGCTGCTGCTGTTTATCGCCCTGCTCGTAGACCACTACTTATTGTTGAACCTATGACTCGAACTCAAAAAACCGTCTTCATCCTCGTGGCCCTGGTGGCGTTGATCATGGGCCTGACCGTCAACAAAGTGCTCTCGGGCAAAGGCCAGGGCGATCCCACTGCGCTGATCGACGCTGGCATCATTCTGCTGCCGCAAAGCCGCCAGTTGCCAACGGTGACCATGACCGACCAGGAAGGCCAGCCGGTGGTGGTCAATGAGTTGAAGGGCAAGTGGAGCCTGCTGTTTTTCGGTTACACCTTCTGCCCGGATATCTGCCCGACCACCCTCGCCCAGCTTCGCCAGATCAAGAGTGAGCTGCCCAAAGAGGCTGTGGACAAGTTGCAGGTGATCCTGGTCAGCGTCGATCCACACCGCGATACCCCGGCGCAGCTCAAGCAGTACCTGGGTTACTTCGACCCACAGTTCCAAGGCCTGACTGGCGCTAACGTGGAGGATGTGCAGAAGGTCTCGAATGCGGTGAGCATTCCCTTCATTCCGGCGGATACCAGCAAGCCGAACTATACAGTCGACCACAGCGGTAACCTGGCACTGATCGGCCCGGATGGTACTCAGCGTGGGTTTATTCGTGCGCCGTTGAACAACCAGAAACTGGTGGCGCAGTTGCCGGGGTTGCTGCAGCGCAAGTGAGCACCTGATGATCGTTCCCACGCTCTGCGTGGGAATGCAGCTAGGGACGCTCTGCGTCCCCAAGCGTGACGCAGAGCGTCACGAGAGGCGTTCCCACGCGGAGCGTGGGAACGATCAGATCAGGAGAAATCAGAACGCCGGTTTGATCGCGCCTTTGTACTTCTCTTCGATGAATTTCTTCACTTCAGGCGTGTGCAGAGCTGCGACCAGCTTCTTCACCGCGTCCGCATCCTTGTTGTCTTCGCGGGTCACCAGGATGTTCACGTAAGGCGAATCGCTGCCTTCGATCACCAGGGCATCCTTGGATGGGTCCAGCTTGGCTTCCAGGGCGTAGTTGGTGTTGATCAGCGCCAGGTCGACCTGGGTCAGCACGCGCGGCAGGGTGGCGGCTTCCAGTTCGCGGAATTTCAGGTTTTTATCGTTGCCGGTGATGTCCTTGATGGTCGACAGGATGTTGGTCGGGTCCTTCAGGGTGATCAGGCCGTTCTTGGCCAGCAGCAACAGCGCACGGCCGCCGTTGGTGGCGTCGTTCGGGATCACCACGTTGGCGCCGTCAGGCAGGTCGGCCAGTTTTTTGTACTTGCTGGAGTAAGCGCCCAGAGGTTCGAGGTGCACAGCGCCGACGCTCACCAGGTGAGTGCCTTTGGCCTTGTTGAATTCATCCAGGTACGGCTGGTGCTGGAAGAAGTTGGCATCCAGGCGCTTTTCAGCCACCTGTACGTTCGGCTGCACGTAGTCGGTGAAGACTTTGACCTTCAGATCCACGCCTTCTTTGGCCAGGGCAGGCTTCACGAATTCGAGGATCTCGGCGTGAGGCACCGGCGAAGCAGCGACCGTAATGGTCTCGGCGTGGGCGGAAAACGCAGCCACGGCGGCGAAAGCAACCAGTAGTTTTTTCATCCAGCAAGCTCCTTGTTCGGGCATCTGCCGGCTATGTGCCGGCAATGGCCGTTATTTACGAGAAAAATGCACCACCAGCCGGTCGCCGACGGTTTGCAGAATTTGCACCAGAATCAACAGCATCACCACAGTGACCACCATCACATCGGTCTGGAAACGCTGGTAGCCAAAACGGATTGCCAGGTCGCCCAGGCCGCCAGCACCGACCACACCAGCCATCGCGGTGTAGGAAACCAGTGTAATCGCCGTCACCGTAATCGCCGCGAAGATGCCAGGGCGGGCCTCGGGCAATAGGGCATTGGTGATGATCTGGCGGGTGGTGGCGCCCATGGCCTGGGTGGCTTCGATGATGCCACGGTCCACTTCGCGCAGGGCGGTTTCCACCAGGCGAGCAAAGAATGGCGTGGCACCGACGACCAGTGGTGGGATCGCGCCGGCGACACCCAGCGACGTGCCGGTGATCAGTACCGTGAACGGAATCATCACGATCAACAGGATGATGAACGGCAGCGAGCGCAAGATATTCACGATCAGCGACAACAGCGCGTACAGGCCTTTTTGTTCGAACAGCTGGCGCGGGCTGGTCAGGAACAACAGCACGCCCAGGGGCAGCCCCAGTAGCACGGTGAAGAACAGCGAGCCGAACAGCATGGTCATGGTGTCGCCGGTGGCGAGCCAGATTTCAGACCAGTCGATATTGGCGAAGAAACTCAGGAAAACGTCCATCAGCGCAGGACCTCCATGTGAACGTCGGCGGCGGTGAAGCGTGCGAACGCGGCTTCCATGTCACCGCCGGTGACGGCGAGGGTCAGTTGCCCGTAAGGGATGTCTTTGATGCGGTCGATACGACCGGCAAGAATGCTGTAGTCCACACCGGTTTCCCGTGCGACGGTACCCAGCAGTGGCGCGTAGGTCGCGTCCCCTTGGAACGTCAGGCGCACGATACGGCCTGGCACATGGGCAAAGTCGTCGCGCTGCTCGCCTTCGTCCACCTGTTCGGCTTCTTGTACGAAGCGCTTGGTGGTCGGGTGCTTGGGGTGCAGGAACACGTCGGCCACCGAGCCTTGCTCGACGATTACCCCGGCGTCCATGACGGCGACCTGGTCGCATACGCGGCGGATCACGTCCATTTCATGGGTGATCAACACGATGGTCAGGTTCAACTCGCGGTTGATCTCGGCCAGCAGTTGCAGGACCGACGCCGTGGTTTGCGGGTCGAGGGCGCTGGTGGCTTCGTCACAAAGCAGGATTTTTGGCTTGGTCGCCAGGGCTCGGGCGATGCCGACGCGCTGTTTCTGGCCGCCGGACAACTGCGCCGGGTACTTCTTGGCGTGGTCCGACAAGCCGACGCGGGCGAGCAGCTCAGCCACACGCTGGTCGATTTCCTTGCGCGACAGTTCACCGGCGAGCGTCAGCGGCAGCGCGACGTTGTCGGCCACGGTCTTGGACGCCAGCAAGTTGAAGTGCTGGAAGATCATCCCGACCTGCTGGCGAAAGCGCCGCAGGCCGTTGGCGTCCAGCGCAGTGACTTCTTCGCCATCCACCTTGATCTGGCCGCCACTGGGCTCTTCCAGACGGTTGATCAGGCGCAACAGGGTGCTTTTACCGGCACCCGAATGGCCAATCAGGCCAAACACCTGGCCGTTCTCGACGCGCAGGCTGGTGGGGTGCAGGGCGGGGATATCCTTACCGGCGACGCGGTAGGTTTTATGGACGTTTTGAAACTCGATCACGTAGCGAACCTTGTGGGGCGCATTGAAAAGGGATCAGCGGTTAGCCGGGCGCGCATTTTAGCCTGTCCGTATAGCGTTTCTTAGCATTTATTTCGTATTCATCCAGTCATTTGGCAATAACGCGATCAAAGGTCATAAAAAAGGAACGGTGCAAAACCAAGTCAGTCACTACTTAAGCAACTCGATTTCCCAGGTGCCGTGCCTGGGGTTTTGCTCAAACGAGCCGGGGACCGCTCTGGCCACTTTGAATAAGGAGTTTTGACTGATGAGTACCAAGAAGCCAGCCACCCCGCCGAAGAGTGAACTCGCGGGCACTGATACCCTGGACCGTGGCAACACCAACGCCAAGCTGCAGGCGTTGGAAGAATTCCGTTCCGACGCGACCGGCCAGGCCCTGCGCACCAACCAGGGCGTGAAGATTTCCGACAACCAAAACAGTCTGAAAGTCGGCGCCCGCGGCCCTTCGCTGCTGGAAGACTTCATCATGCGTGAAAAGATCACGCACTTTGACCATGAGCGTATCCCCGAGCGCATCGTGCATGCCCGTGGTACCGGCGCCCATGGTTACTTCCAGAGCTATGGCGACCACTCGGCACTGACCAAGGCCGGTTTCCTGCGCACGCCTGAACACAAAACCCCAGTGTTCGCACGTTTTTCCACGGTGCAGGGCCCGCGTGGTTCCGGCGACACCGTGCGTGACGTGCGCGGTTTTGCCGTGAAGTTCTTCACCGACGAAGGCAACTTCGACCTGGTGGGCAACAACATGCCGGTGTTCTTCATCCAGGATGCGATCAAATTTCCTGACTTCGTCCACGCGGTGAAACCCGAGCCTCATAACGAGATTCCTACCGGCGGTTCGGCCCACGATACGTTCTGGGACTTTGTTTCGCTGCAACCGGAATCCGCGCACATGGTGATCTGGGCCATGTCCGACCGCGCCATTCCAAAAAGCCTGCGCGCCATGCAGGGCTTTGGGGTACACACCTTCCGTTTGATCAATACCGAAGGTAAGTCCAGCTTCGTGAAGTTCCACTGGCGTCCAACAGTCGGCACCTGCTCGCTGGTATGGGATGAGGCGCAAAAGCTGGCCGGTAAAGATACGGACTACCACCGTCGTGACCTGTGGGAAGCGATTGAAAGCGGCGATTACCCTGAGTGGGAGCTGGGCGTACAGATCGTGGCCGAAGAAGACGAGCACACGTTTGATTTCGACTTGCTCGACCCGACCAAGATCATTCCAGAAGAACTGGTACCGATCACGCCGCTGGGCAAAATGGTGCTCAACCGTAACCCGGACAACTTCTTCGCTGAAGTCGAGCAGGTTGCGTTCTGCCCGGGTCACATCGTGCCGGGCATCGACTTCACCAACGACCCATTGCTGCAGGGCCGTCTGTTTTCCTACACCGATACCCAGATCAGCCGACTGGGCGGGCCGAACTTTCATGAGATTCCAATCAACCGGCCTGTCGTGCCTTTTCATAACGGCCAGCGCGACGCTCAGCATCGCACCGTGATTGATAAGGGTCGTGCGTCCTACGAGCCAAACTCTATTGATGGTGGTTGGCCGAAAGAAACCCCTGCTGGTCCTACCGATGGTGGCTTTGAGTCCTACTACGAGCGCGTCGATGCCAACAAAGTACGTGAGCGCAGCGAATCCTTCGGTGACCATTTCTCCCAGGCGACGCTGTTCTACAACAGCATGAGCCACCACGAGAAAGAGCACATTATCGCGGCCTACAGTTTTGAGCTGGGCAAGGTGGAGCGCGAGTTCATCCGTGCGCGCCAGGTCAACGAGATCCTGGCCAATATCGACCTGGAGCTGGCCAAGCGCGTTGCGCAGAACCTGGGCTTGCCGGCGCCGACCAAGGGCACCGTGCCTGCCCGTGAAACGTCGTTGAAAGAATCGCCAGCCTTGAGCCAGGTGAACTTGCTGTCGGGCGATATCAAAACGCGCAAAGTGGCGATTCTGGCAGCCAACGGCGTTGATGGTGCGGCCATTGACGCGTTAAAAGCCGCGCTTGAAGCTGAAGGCGCCCATGCCAAGTTGCTGGGGCCTACTTCGGCGCCGGTGACCACCGCGCAGGGCAAGACGCTGCCGGTCGACGCCTCGATGGAAGGCATGCCGTCCATTGCCTTCGACGCAGTGTTTATCCCGGGTGGCAAAGAGTCCGTGAAGGCGCTGAGCGGTGATGGCGTGGCGTTGCATTACGTACTGGAAGCCTACAAACACCTGAAGGCGATTGCGGTAGCCAGCGATGTGAAGCCGTTGCTGGACCTGCTGAAACTGGAGGAGGATGCGGGGTTGATCGTGGGCGCGGATGCCAAGGCGTTCAAGGCCTTCTTTGCGGCGATTGCCCAGCATCGAGTGTGGGCGCGTGAGCCGAAATCCAAGGCGATTCCGGCTTAACTTATCGGTTGTTTGTTAGATCGTCATCGCAGGCAAGCCAGCTCCCACACTGTTCAAATGTGCGAGCTGGCTTGCCTGCGATGCTTTTAATCCGCCTTGCGCGGAATCAGCACAACCTGCGCCGGAATATGTTTCAGGATTTGCCGGTGAATTTTCAGGTCATACCCCGAATCAATTCGCTTCACCCGCTTGGTCAATAACGTGGCCAGCCACGGGTAATCCTGGGTGCGTGGCACCTGGATGCTGACGTCGCACTGGTAATTCACCACATCGGTGGCGATGGCGACCAACTGATGGCGCATGTCTTCAACATCCGCAAGGTTCAGCGCCACGGTGGTGCTCGGCGCTGCCGGGTCGATGACCTTGGCGGCAGGCTTGGCCTCAGCGGCTTTCAACGCAGCTTCTGCCTGGTCCAATTCGGCTTTGCGCGCATGGCTGATGGCACTGTTGACGCCACCGGTCAGCGCAGGCGCCTTGGGCATCAAAGCGCGGGCACGGCTCAGGGCCGTGGCGGCCGCGTTGACGTCGCCTTTTTGCAGCACGATCTGGCTGCGCTGCAGGTAGGCTTCGGCCAATTGACGCTGGTAGGCCTCAAGTGCCGGGTCGTTGGGCGATTGGGCCTGCAATGCAGCCAGTTGGTCTTCGGCGGTGGCCAATTCGCTGCTGGCCAGGTTTTGTTCCAGCTGCGCGATGGCCGCAGCCCGCGGATCCGGAGCCTGGGGGGCAGCGGGCGGCGTACTTTGGCAGGCGCCCAGCAGCAGTGAAAATGCGGCAAGGAGCAGATAACGGGAGGTGAACGGCTTCATTCCTGCGACTCTCTATTTGCGCAAAAAGCGAGCAAGTCTACACCCCTCGACGGGGCAGGACAAAACTCAGCAGAAACAGGGCGGCCGCCGTAACCACAATCGACGGCCCGGCCGGTGTGTCCTTGAACCAGGACAGCGCCAGGCCACCACACACTGCAAGCATCCCCAGGAGGCTGGCGCCAATTGCCATCTGCTCCGGAGAGCGAGCGTGGCGCTGGGCAGCGGCGGCTGGAATGATCAGCAGCGACGTGATCAACAATACGCCGACAATCTTCATCGCGACAGCAATCACCACGGCGATGAGCAACATCAAGGCCATACGCAGGCCTGCGACGGGCAAGCCTTCTACCTTGGCCAGTTCTTCATGCACGGTGATCGCCAGCAACGGGCGCCACAGGGCCACCAGCAACACCAGCACCGCAGCGCTGCCGCCGAGGATCCAGGCCAGGTCGGTCGGGCTGATCGCCAGCAGGTCACCGAACAGGTAGGCCATCAGGTCGATGCGCACTTCATGCATGAAGCTCAGCACCACCAGGCCCAGGGACAAGGTGCTGGGTGCGAGGATGCCCAGCAGGGTGTCGGAGGCCAGTGGCTGGCGTTGCTGCAGGGTCACCAGCAGCACGGCTAGCAGCAGGCAGCCGACGGTCACGGCGATGGCCGGGCTTACATCCAGCAGAAAGCCCATGGCCACGCCCAGCAAGGCGGCATGGGACAAGGTGTCGCCGAAATAGGCCATGCGTCGCCAGACCACGAACGAGCCCAATGGGCCCGCCACCAGTGCCAAAGCCAAGCCTGCCAGCAGGGCGTAGAGCAGAAAATCAGCCATGCTTGCAGCTATCTCCATGAACGTGGGGGGTATCGACGACGGCGCCATGCAGGTCATGGGCGTGGTCATGGTGGTGATGGTAGATCGCCAGGCTCTGGGCGTTCTTGCCGAACAGCTCCACGAACGCCGGGTCGCCACTGACCTGTTCCGGGTGGCCGGAGCAGCACACGTGGCGGTTGAGGCAGACCACTTGGTCGGTGGTGCTCATGACCAGGTGCAAGTCGTGGGAGACCATCAGTACGCCGCAACCATGGCGGTCGCGCAGACGGGTGATCAGGCTGTACAGCTCGGCCTGGCCGGCGACATCGACACCTTGCACGGGTTCATCGAGTACCAGCAGCTCGGGCTCGCGCAGCAAGGCACGGGCCAGCAGCACGCGCTGCATTTCGCCGCCGGAAATACTTTGCACCGGGTTGTCGATGACGTGTTCGGCGCCGACTTCCTTAAGCGCGGCCTGGGCGCGGGCGCGGTCTACGCCAGGCACCAGGCGCAGGAAGCGCAATACGGAGAGCGGCAATGTCGGGTCCACGTGCAGCTTTTGCGGCATATAGCCCACGCGCAGCTTGGGCTTGCGCCAAACCGTGCCGCTGTGGGGCTTGAGCAGCCCGAGCACGGCGCGCACCAAGGTTGTCTTGCCTGCGCCGTTGGGGCCGATCAGGGTGACGATTTGCCCCGGTTCCACGCTCAGTGCGATGTTCTCCAGCACGTTTTGCCCGGCGAACGTGACCCCGACCTGCTCCAGGCGGATTAACGCATTGCTCATCAAACCCCCTGGCAGCCTGCGCACAGGCCGACCACTTCGACCGTTTGCCCTTCGACCTTGAAGCCGACGTCGGCAGAGCTTTTGATAATGGCGTCGCTGATGCTTTTTTGTTCAAGCTCAATGGCGGCGTGGCACTCGCGGCAGATCAGGAACTGGCCCTGATGCGCGTGCTCCGGGTGGTTGCAACCGACAAAGGCGTTAAGCGAGGCGATACGGTGCACCAGGCCGTTTTCCAGCAGGAAATCCAACGCACGGTAAACGGTGGGCGGCGCGGCGCGGCGGCCGTCCTGCTCGCTGAGGACGCCAAGAATGTCGTACGCGCCCAAAGGCTTGTGGCTCTGCCACACCAGCTCCAGCACCCGGCGACGCAAGGCGGTCAGGCGCAAGCCTTTCTTTGCGCACAGGGTGTCGGCCTCTGACAATGCGGTGTGCACGCAGTGAGAGTGGTCGTGGGGACGGCTGGCAAGCGGTGTTTTAGGCATGAGCGGCGACAGATATTTGATAGAGACGTTATTATGTTACCCGTTCCTACGCCATCGAGTGGTCATCGTGTCCCGACTTTTTCCCGTTTTTGTCGTATTTGTCACCAGTTTGTTCGTTGCCGGTGCCGCTCAGGCCGAGGTCAAGGTGCTGACAAGCATCAAGCCGTTGCAGCTGATTGCAGCTGCCGTGCAGGACGGCGTGGCCGTTCCAGAGGTGTTGCTGCCGCCGGGGGCGTCGCCGCACAACTTCGCTTTGCGCCCATCCGACGTACGGCGTGTGCAGTCGGTGGACCTGCTGTACTGGATCGGGCCCGACATGGAGACCTTTTTGCCGCGCGTGTTGAAAGGCCGTACGGCGCCAACGGTGGCCGTGCAGGACCTACCAGGCATGAAACTGCGCGTCTTCGGCGAAGATAGCCACTCTCATGCCGATGAGGCCGACGAACATGATCACGATCACCGCCCAGGCAGTGTGGATGCGCACCTGTGGCTGTCCACGGTCAATGCACGTGTGATCGCCGCTCGGATGGCGGCCGATCTGAGCGCTGCCGACCCAGCCAATGCCGAGCGTTATCAGAGCAATGCGAAGGCCTTCGAAGAACGCCTGAACGCGCTGGATGCGCGCCTGAACCAGCGTTTGGCGGGCGTTGATGGCAAACCTTATTTCGTGTTCCACGAAGCCTTTGATTACTTCGAAGAGGCGTACGGTTTGAAGCATGCTGGCGTGTTCAGCGTGGCCGCTGAAGTGCAGCCGGGCGCGCAGCACGTAGCGGCGATGCGCGCGCGTTTGCAGGAAGTGGGCAAGACTTGCGTGTTCAGCGAGCCGCCGTTGCGACCTCGCTTGGCCGAAACCCTGGTGGCCGGGTTGCCGGTGAAGTTGGCGGAATTGGATGCGTTGGGTGGCTATACGCCAGCTACCGCGCAGGGTTATGAGCAGGTACTGGAAAAGCTCGGCAATGACCTGGCCGGTTGCCTGGAGTCGCTCTAACACGCAACACAAAACCCCTGTGGGAGTGGGCTTGCCCGCGATAGCGCAGTGTCAGTCGATACTGCTATTGCAGGCAAGCCAGCTCCCCCATTGACCGAGTCGGTCTTTTAAAGTGCGAACGGCAGGTGGACCGTGACCTGTTGACGCTGCGCCAAGCGGTGCTCGAACTCAGCCGGGTCATGAATCAACACATCCTGCCCTGCAAATGATTCGGCCGCGATCAGCCGGGACAGCCAGAACCGTACGCACGCCACGCGCAGCATGGTCGGCCATAGCTCGGCTTCCTTCGCGGTAAACGCCCGTAGCCCCGCGTAAGCGCCCAGCAGCGCCCGGGCACGGTGACCGTCAATCACGCCATCGGCATCCGAGCACCAATCATTCAAGGCGATTGCCACGTCGTAGAGCATCGGCCCCGAACAGGCGTTGTAGAAGTCGATCAGGCCTGTCAGGTGCGTGCCTTCAAACATCGCGTTATCGCGAAACAGATCGGCGTGCACATTCGCCCGCGGCAGGCCGAGGATGTCGGCCTTGTGGGCGTCGATCTCGGCCAGCGCATCGCGCAACAGGCGTTGCTGGGCCTCGTTCAGGTGCGAAATGAGTTGCGCGCCCTCGCAGAGCATCCAATCCAGGCCGCGGTCGGTCTTGCGTTCAAGTACCTTTTCGCCCTGGGTGGCCAAGTGCAGGTGGCCGAGCAGTTCGCCAACCTGGGTGCAATGCTGTGCATTGGCCTCCTTGATGTGCTTGCCCGCCAGGCGCGGTTGCAGCAAGGCCGGTTTGCCCTTGAGTTCGCGCAAAGCGATGCCGTCGGTGGTACGCAGGGCGTACGGCACAGGCAGGTCGGCGTCGTGGAGCACGTCGAGCAGTTCGATGAAGAACGGCATTTCTGCCACCGGGCCACGCTCAACCAGGGTCAGGACGAACTCGCCCTGCTCCAGGCTGATAAAGAAATTGGTGTTTTCGCTGCCGGCGGCAATCCCCTGGAAATCAAGCAGGCGGCCGAGCCCATAAGGGGCGAGAAAGGTTTCCAGCTCAGGCCGAGCCAGGGGGGTGAACACAGACATGGTTAAAACTGCCGTTACGGGCGCTGCGGTGGGCAGCGCCGGTTAAAATTAAGAAATCATTTCCATTCGAAGATCTTCCATGACGGGATCAGCATATCCGGCTGGTCAGAGCGGATGAAGTTCGCGTCGGTGCCGTCCGCACGTACCAGAAAGTACGGTGGTGCGCCCTTCGGGGTGACCTTGATCGCATACAGAAAGCCGTTTTGGCGGTATTCCTGGATGGTTTTGTCGCCTTCCGTGCGAATGGTAACTTCCGGATCACCTCCAGGGGCACTGTCTGCCGCCATGGCAGCCATCGGAGCGAGTGCAATCAAACCGGTCAACAGCAGGCGATTGAATGTACGCATGATAACCTTGTCCCTTTGTTTTCATTGGTCCGGCTATTCTAGCGCCTGACCCGCCGAAAAGGTTGATCCTGCTCATGAGCCAAGCGCCCCTCGTCCTGGTGGACGGTTCTTCTTATCTGTATCGCGCCTTCCACGCGCTGCCACCGCTGACCACCTCCAAAGGCCTGCCCACCGGTGCGGTGAAGGGCGTGTTGAACATGCTCAAAAGCCTGCGCAAGCAGTACCCGGACAGCCCATTTGCGGTGGTTTTCGACGCCAAGGGTGGGACGTTTCGCGATGAGATGTACGCCGAATACAAAGCCAACCGCCCGAGCATGCCTGATGACATGCGCCTGCAGATCGAGCCGCTGCATCAAAGCGTGATCGCTCTTGGCTTCCCGTTGCTGTGCGTCGAGGGCGTCGAGGCCGATGACGTGATCGGCACCCTGGCTCGCAGCAGCGCGGCCGCCAGCCGCCCGGTGGTGATCTCGACCGGTGACAAAGACATGGCGCAGCTGGTGGACGGCCACATTACCTTGGTCAACACCATGACCGGTAGCTCGATGGACATCGAGGGCGTTAAGGAGAAATTCGGCGTCGCTCCGGAGCAGATCATCGACTATCTGGCGTTGATGGGGGATTCGTCCGACAACATTCCCGGCGTTCCGGGCATTGGCCCCAAGACCGCCTCCGGCTTGCTGGTGGGAGTCAATGGCGGCCTCAAAGAGCTTTATGAGCAGCTGGATATTGTGCCGACCCTGCCTATCCGTGGGGCCAAGACCCTGCCGGCCAAGCTGGAGGAGCACAAGGAGATGGCATTCCTGTCCTATCAGTTGGCGACGATCAAGATCGATGTGCCGCTGGATATCGGGTTGGATGATTTGCACCTGATCGAACCGGATCGCGAAAAGCTGCTGGAGCTGTACACGCTGCTTGAGTTCAAGAGCTGGCACGACGAGATTCAGCGCGATGCCAAGCGTGTCGAGCTCAAATCGGCGAGCGAGGTTGCGCCGGCCGCCGAAATGCCGGTCGAGGCTGTTATATCGGTACCGGTAGAGGCGGTTTACACCACCATTCTGGACCAGGCTACCTTCGACGTGTGGCTGAAAAAACTCCACGATGCGCCGTTGTTTGCTTTCGACACCGAAACCACCGGCATCGACGCCCAGCAGGCGCAATTGGTCGGGGTCTCGTTTGCTGTGCAGCCCCATGAAGCCGCCTACATCCCGCTGACCCATTCCTATATCGGCGCGCCGGATCAGTTGGACCGCGACACCGTGCTGCTGGCCCTGAAACCGCTGTTGGAAGACCCGACCAAACTCAAGGTGGGCCAGCACGCCAAGTTCGATATGAACATCCTGGCCAACTGCGCCATTGGCGGCGACCCTGCCCAGGGCATTACCGTGCGCGGCATCGCCTTCGACACCATGCTCGAATCCTACGTGCTCAATTCCACCGCGACCCGGCACGATATGGACAGTCTGGCGAAGAAGTACCTGGATCACGACACGGTCAGCTTCCAGGACATCGCCGGCAAAGGGGCCAAGCAACTCACGTTCGATCAGATCGCCCTTGAGCAAGCCGGCCCCTACGCGGCCGAAGATGCCGACGTGACCTTGCGCCTGCATCAGCACTTGTACGCGCAACTGGCGGCGATCCCGAGCCTGGCCAGTGTGCTGACGGACATCGAGATGCCGCTGGTGCCGGTGCTGGCACGCATCGAGCGCCAGGGCGCACTGGTAGACAAGGACCTGCTCGGCATTCAGAGCATCGAGCTGGGTAACAAGATGGTCGAGCTGGAGCGCCAGGCGTACGAGATCGCCGGTGAAGAATTCAACCTGGGTTCGCCCAAGCAGCTCGGGGCGATCCTGTACGAGAAGCTCGGCATGCCGGTGCTGAAAAAAACCGGCAAGGGCCAGGCATCCACCGCTGAGGAAGTGTTGGCCAAACTGGCCGAAGATGATTTTCCGTTGCCCAAGGTATTGATGCAGTACCGCAGCATGAGCAAGCTCAAAAGTACCTATACCGACCGCCTGCCGGAACAGATCAACCCGCGTACCGGGCGTATTCATACGTCTTACCATCAGGCCGTCGCGGCGACCGGGCGCTTGTCCTCCAGCGATCCGAACCTGCAGAACATCCCGGTGCGCACCGCCGAGGGGCGGCGCATTCGCCAGGCGTTTGTCGCGCCCAAGGGCTACAAACTGCTGGCGGCGGACTATTCGCAGATCGAGCTGCGGATCATGGCGCATTTGTCCAAGGACGAAGGCCTGATGAACGCCTTCCGCAATGACCTGGACGTGCACACGGCCACGGCGGCCGAAGTGTTCAAGGTCGAGTTGAATGAGGTCACGTCCAACCAGCGCCGCAGCGCCAAGGCGATCAACTTTGGCCTGATTTACGGCATGGGCGCCCAGAAGCTGGGCAAGGACATCGGCGTCGATACCAAGACCGCCAAGGCTTACATCGATGTGTACTTCGCTCGCTATCCAGGGGTGCGCGAATATATGGAGCGAACCCGCGCCCAGGCGGCGGATCAGGGGTATGTCGAAACCTTCTTCGGGCGGCGCCTGTACTTGCCGGATATCAACTCCAACAAGCCCCAGGAGCGCGCGGCGGCCGAGCGCACAGCGATCAACGCGCCGATGCAGGGCACGGCGGCGGACATCATCAAGAAAGCCATGGTGCAGGTGGATAACTGGCTGACCGAGTCGGGCCTGGATGCCAAGGTCATCCTTCAAGTGCACGACGAATTGGTGCTGGAGGTGCGTGAAGACCTGGTCGCGCAGGTCAGCGAGAAGATTCGCGAGCATATGAGCGCGGCGGCTCAGTTGGACGTGCCTTTGGTGGTGGACGTAGGCGTAGGCGATAACTGGGACGAGGCGCACTGATTCCGCGGCTTTGCCATCACCGTCAGTGGTGGCGAAGCGGTTTAGATCGGAAACCGTCGTCAGTTATTTCCAATAGTTTTTTGAGCCTGTCGGAACTTAACCTGTGAACTGCCACTCAGAGTTACTGAATGGGTGGTGAAGCCCTTCAATGCTCCTATGTTGTGTTAAGTGTTGGCAGATAATTCCAGACCCCGCCCTAGCGGTCCGGAACTTGAACCCCGAACTTCCCCTCCCCAAAAGAAGTCCGGGGTTTTTTTTGCCCGTAGAAAAGTTACTCGGCGATTTCTGCGCCCTTGTCCGCCAATTCCATCCAGCCGGCCAGTACGGTGTAGGCCTCTTCAAGGCCCATGCGCTTGGGGGCGGAGAACAGCTGAATCGTGATGGTATCGCCCCAGCCCTTACGGATTTCGGACTGCACTTTGAGCAGGGTGTTCTTGGCTGCGCCGTAGGTGAGCTTGTCGGCCTTGGTCAGCAAAATGTGCATCGGCATGCCGCTGGCGACAGCCCAGTCGAGCATCAGCAAGTCGAAGTCGGTCATTGGATGGCGGATGTCCATCATCAGGATCAAACCCTTCAAACTCTCGCGACCGCCCAGGTAAGCCTCAAGGTGACGCTGCCAGTGCAGCTTCAGCGGGATAGGTACTTTTGCATAACCGTAGCCCGGCAGGTCGACCAGACGCCGATCATCGTCTAGCTTGAAGAAATTGAGTAGTTGCGTGCGGCCCGGGGTTTTCGAGGTGCGCGCCAGGCTGGCGTGAGTCAGGGTGTTCAGTGCGCTGGATTTACCGGCGTTGGAACGGCCGGCAAAGGCGACTTCAAAGCCCTCGTCATCGGGGCATTGGTCCACTTTGGCGGCGCTGAGCATGAAGGTGGACTGTTGGCACAGGCCGAGGATGGGGTTCTTGAGTTGCATGAGATTTCCGATGTGGGCGGTGCCGAGAAAGGGTGCGGCAAGCGGTGTCGTTTCCGTTTCAGTAGCGCCAGTATATAATGCCGCAGATTTTGTGTGTGCTTTGTCCCAGCGAAGGATGAGGTTCACGGGAGCGAAAGACCTTTATTGCGCATTAGAACGCAAAACGCTCTCAAACCCTGAATAGGTCGATGTATGGACCGACGGTTGCTCGCTTCTGCTGCCCTGATTCCGCTTTAC
The DNA here is from genome assembly GCF_049897065.1 of Pseudomonas sp. DWP2-2. Taxonomy (NCBI): domain Bacteria; kingdom Pseudomonadati; phylum Pseudomonadota; class Gammaproteobacteria; order Pseudomonadales; family Pseudomonadaceae; genus Pseudomonas; species Pseudomonas sp. DWP2-2. The sequence continues at coordinate 118,001 of NZ_JAFCVN010000012.1, forward strand.
GGCGCTCAGGCTACACAGGATCAACCGAGTTTGCATGGTCAGGCTGAAGCAGTGCGTGACCCAGGGTTTCAAGGCAATGCCGCCGCGTGGTTTGTGCATGGACTGCAGTACTGAGGATTACCAGGCCGTCATTGATTTGATGGTGAGTAAACCCGGTAGATAACTCTTAAACCCTTAGCCGTAGTTGGATTAGCTGATGAACAAACTGATCGTGAGTCTGCTGTTGACCTTGGGCATCACAGGCGCTGCCGTCGCTGCAGAGGGCCCCGTCAAAGGTGATGCCACTGCCGGTCAAGCGAAGGCCGCCGTGTGTGGTGCCTGCCACGGGCCGGATGGTAACAGCCCGGCGCCGAACTTCCCCAAACTGGCCGGCCAGGGTGAACGCTACCTGAGCAAGCAGATGCACGACATCAAGGACGGCAAGCGCACGGTGCTGGAAATGACCGGCCTGCTGACCAATCTCAACGATCAGGACCTGGCGGACCTCGCGGCGTATTTTGCCAGCCAGAAGGGTAGCGTGGGAGCTGCCGATCCTAAATTGGTCGCCCGCGGAGAGCAGTTGTTCCGTGGCGGTAACCTGGAAAAAGGCTTGCCCGCCTGCACCGGTTGCCACTCGCCCAATGGCGCAGGCAACGCTGCCGCAGGCTTCCCGCACCTGAGCGGCCAGCATGCCACCTACATCGCCAAACAGTTGACCGACTTCCGCAAAGAAGAAGCCGGCCGGGCCAACGATGGGGACGCCATGACCATGCGCACCATCGCTCGCAAGCTGAGCGACGAAGACATCGCAGCCCTCTCCAGTTATATCCAGGGCCTGCACTGACGGGGCTGGGCGTTAACGCTCGATTAATCCCGCGATGCAAGCATAAAAAGGGTGGCTCAGGCCGCCCTTTTTTGTGGCCGCTGCCGTTACACTAACGAACTCATGTCCGCGTAGACCTGTCACAACAAAGGTCGCGTGAGGCGACTTTATTTGTCCAGGAGTAAAGCATGCGTAATCTGATCCTCAGCGCCGCTCTCGTCACTGCCAGCCTCTTCGGCATGACCGCTCAAGCTGCCGATGTGCCGCTTGAAGCCGGTAAAACCTATGTTGAACTGGCTAACCCGGTTCCGGTTGCGGTACCCGGCAAGATCGAGGTGGTGGAGCTGTTCTGGTACGGCTGCCCGCATTGCTACGCCTTCGAGCCGACTATCAACCCATGGGCTGAAAAGCTGCCCAAGGACGTTAACTTCCGTCGCATTCCTGCCATGTTCGGTGGCCCATGGGACGCCCACGGCCAACTGTTCCTGACCCTGGAAGCCATGGGTGTTGAGCACAAGGTCCACAACGCTGTCTTCGAAGCGATCCAGAAACAAGGCAAGCGCCTGACCAAGCCGGACGAAATGGCTGACTTCGTTGCTACTCAAGGTGTCGACAAGGACAAGTTCCTCGCGACCTTTAACTCCTTCGCTATCCAGGGCCAGATCAAACAGGCCAAGGAACTCGCGCAGAAGTACGGCGTGCAAGGCGTTCCAACTCTGATCGTCAACGGCAAATACCGTTTCGACCTGGGCAGCACCGGTGGTCCTGAAGCGACCCTGAACGTTGCTGACCAACTGATTGCCAAAGAACGCGCTGCCAAGTAAGGGGCTCGCCATGCGCCGCTGGGGTACCGAGCGTGTCGTTGGCCTGCATGAACCGCAGGTCAACGAGCATCACCTGGAGTCCACAGGCCTGCCGGCAGACAGCCGCTTGCGCCTGCTCAGCTTCAATATCCAGGTGGGCAACAGTACCGAGAAGTATCGGCACTACCTCACGCGTGGCTGGCAGCACCTGCTGCCCCACAAGGGGCGTACCGGTAACCTGCAGAAAATCGGCGACCTGCTCAGCGACTTCGACTTGGTCGCCCTGCAGGAAGCCGACGGCGGCAGCCTGCGCTCCGGCTATATCAACCAGGTGGAACACCTGGCTCAGCTGGGCGCCTTCCCGTACTGGTATCAGCAACTCAACCGCAACCTGGGGCGCCTGGCGCAGCACAGCAATGGCGTACTCAGCCGCCTCAAACCCACGGCTATTGAAGATCATCCCTTGCCAGGCCCCAAAGGGCGCGGGGCGATCCTTGTGCGTTTTGGCGAAGGCCCGGAAGCCTTGGTGGTGGTGATGATGCACCTGGCCCTCGGGGGGCGTACGCGCAACCTGCAACTGGCCTACGTGCGTGAATTGATTGGTAACTACAAGCACCAGGTGCTCATGGGTGACATGAACACCCATGCCAACGACCTGCTGCAGAATTCTCCGCTGCGCGACCTGGGGTTACTGGCCCCGCAAGTCGAAGCCACGTTTCCCAGCTGGCGCCCGCAGCGCTGTCTTGACCATATCCTGCTCAGCCCAAGCCTCACACTGGAAAGTGTGCAGGTGCTAGCGCAGCCCATTTCCGATCACCTGCCGGTCGCGGTAGAGATTCGTCTGCCGGGTTCGCTCACGGCTGATGCATTACCCGCGTTGAGCCCAGGCCCTCGCGGACCCCTTGCATGAGCGACGACGCCCAGCGCTGGAAAGAGAAATACCTCCAGAGCATCGAGCAACAAGACAAACTCGAACGCCGCTGGGCTGCCCGCCTCGATTTGCTGCGCCGCGGGCTGGTGCGCAGCACGCTGGCCGCTGAAGGCACCGACCGCGCCGTCGATCAATGCATGAAGGAAATGCGCGATGTCGTGCGCACGGACGACATGGACGCTGCCCTCGCCGCTTTACTGCCACGCCTGGAAAAGGCCGTGCTGGATTCGGAGCAGCGCCGCGAAACCCGTGTCGACCAGATCAGCACCGCGCTCACCGCCTTGGTCACCCAGTTGCAAAAACTGCCGTTGCCCCGCGAGGTGGCTCGCCCGCTGAAAACCTTCGCCAAGCAACTCGATGGTCGCGTGGCACAAGCGCGGGAGATACCCCTGCTACTCAGTGAGCTGAGCAGCCTGCAGGGGCAGGCGCTGAATAATCTGGAGCCTGAAGGCGATACCGCACGCCCAGGCCCGGGCCTGTTGCAACGCCTGTTCGGTAGTAAGGAGGCCGCCAGTGAAGCATTGCCGGTTGACGCTGAGCCACTGCCGGCAATGCAATTGGCAGCGCCAAAGCCTGCAGCGCCCAAACCCGCACCCGAACCGGAAGAACCTGCGCAATCGGAAGAGCTGACCCAAGCCTTGCGTGCCTTTGCACCGCTGTCACCCACACCCGTGGCCTTGAAGGCTGCGCCTGTTGCCGCGGCCGAAGGGCAAGAGGTCGCCAGAGAAACGCCGGTATTCGACGCTCCAGAGCTGCCGTCGATTGCGCCTGCGCAATTACCGGAGCCCGACGTGCAGGCGCCACCGGTTGCGGAGCCTGCTCACGAAAGCGCACTCGCTGCCTTTATCGAACCGCCGCCGGCTCCAGTCGAAACGCCGGATGAGACCACCATCGGCAGCCTGTCGCTGCCCCCCGTGCTGGAAAGCCCCGAGCCTGACGAGCTGCAACCGGACGGCACCTACGCCCTGCCCGATTCGCCTGAACCGTCCTACAGCTCGGTGGCCAAGCACATTGAAGGCACTTTGCTCGGCCTGCTGGAAGACCTTTCCCTGCCCGAACGTCACCAGCCCCAGGCCGAGGCGATGCGTGAGCGTCTCGCCCATGGTTTGAATTGGTACGAACTGCTGCCGATCCTGGATGACCTGGCCGTGCTGATGCTGGCGGTCACCGACAGTGGCCAGCATGAGTTCGAGGCTTATCTCAAGCAGCTCAACGAGCGTCTCGAGGCATTCCAGGGGCATTTGCAGGTCGCCAGCGACGGCCACGCCGACAGCAGCCTGGCCGCGCGGGAGTTGGACACACAGATTCGCGAGCAGGTGGACGGCCTGCAAAGCAGCGTGCAGGACGCCGCCGACCTGGACAGCCTCAAGCAGGTGCTCGAAAGCCACCTTGAAGGCTTGCTCGGCACCATGGATGAACACCAGCAACAGCGTCACCTGCGGGAACAGGAAGTGGCCGCACGCCTCAAAGGCCTGGCTGAACGCGTGGCCCATATGGAGCAGGAGGCCCAGGGATACCGCGAGCACCTGGAGGTGCAGCGCCAGAAGGCCTTGATCGATCCGCTCACCGGGCTGCCCAACCGTGCGGCGTGGAGCGAACGCCTCGATTACGAGGTCAACGCCTGGCATCAGCGCGGTAACAGCCTGTCGCTGGCCATGCTCGACCTGGACCACTTCAAGCGCATCAACGACGGCTACGGTCACCTGGCAGGGGACAAAGTCTTGAAGATCATCGCCAATGTGCTGAGCAAACGCCTGCGGCCGACTGACTTCATCGCGCGTTTCGGGGGTGAAGAGTTTGTGCTGCTAATGCCCGACTCAGCTTTGGCGGATGCGTTGGCCGTGGGTGAACTATTGCGTGAGGCCATTGCAGCGTGCCCTTTCCACTTCAAAGGTGAACCGGTAACGATCACGGTGTCCATGGGCGTGGCGCAGTTTCAGGCCGGCGAGCGCAGTGACCTGGCGCTCAAGCGTGCCGACGAGGCGCTCTACAGGGCAAAGGCTGCGGGACGTAATCAGGTGCAGGCGGCATAAAAGATGTTCCATTTTGTAATTTGACCGCCTGGCCATGAACCTTACGTTACACTGTTGCATTATCGTCTTTCAGTGTAATGCCTCTCGCCATGAAATCCTTGTATATCGCTTTAGCGTTTCTTCTGCTTGCCGGCTGCGCCAGCGGCCCGCGCCTGAACACCAGCCATCCCTCGGTCAACCACGACAACCGTGTGCAGTTCGTTGTGGTGCATTACACCTCTACCAACCTTGAACGTTCCCTGGCGCTGTTGACCCATGGCCAGGTCAGCAGCCATTACCTGATCGGCGACGACGCCTCCGGCACCATCTACAAGCTGGTGGATGAAAGCCAGCGCGCCTGGCACGCCGGGCAAAGCGAGTGGATGGGGCGCACCTGGCTCAATTCCAGCTCCATCGGCATCGAGATCGTCAACCCAGGGTTCAGTGATACGCCGACGGGGCGTGTGTGGTACCCGTATTCCGAAGCGCAGGTGCAGTCGCTGATCGTGCTGCTCAAGGACATCAGCAAGCGCAATGGCATCGACCCCAAGAACATCATCGGGCACAGCGACATTGCCCCACTGCGCAAGCTGGACCCAGGCCCGTTGTTCCCTTGGAAACGCTTGGCGGCAGAAGGTCTGGCCGTGTGGCCGGATGCCCAGGCAGTGGCCCGGTTCCAGGTGCAGTACGCCGCGCAGTTGCCGAGCATTACCTGGTTCCAGGAAGAGCTGGCGCGCCTGGGCTACCAGACGCCGCAGACCGGTGAGCTGGATGTGGCCACAAGGCACGTCATCGCTGCGTTCCAGATGCGCTTTCGCCCGTCATTGTTTGACGGCACCCCAGATGCTGAAAGCGCCGCGATCCTGAAGGCCTTGAATCACCGCTGATGGTGTAACAATGTTGGAGCGAGCTTGCTGTGGCGAGGGAGCTTGCTCCCGTTCGACAGCGAAGCTGGAGCCGGCTTTTTTGAGGGGCGCTTCGCACCCCAGCGCAAGCAAGCTTGCTCGCCATAGGGTTCTCGCTCCTACAGGGGCAATGCCATATAGAACTGCGTACCCTGCCCTGGCCGCGAGTACACACCCATGCGGCCGCCGTGCAATTGCACGATTTCCTTGCACAGTGCCAACCCCAGGCCCGCACCGCCTTTCTTGCGGCCCACCTGTACAAAGGGTTCGAAGATCCGCCCTTGCTGGCCGTAGGCAATGCCTTCGCCGTTATCCTCGACGCTGATAATCACCCGCTCGCCATGCCGTCGTGCCTGCAGACGAATCTGCCCGCCTTCGGCGGTGTGGCGCAGGGCATTGCCCAGCAGGTTGTCGAGCACCCGCTCCAGTTGCACTTGGTCGGCATACAGCCTTGGCAACTCAGGTTGAGCTTCTACCAGCAACTCAATGTGCTGGGCGTTCGCAGGCTCAGCAAACCGAGCCCGTGCGTGCTCCAGCAAGTCGGTGACATCGCACGTACCCAGGGTGAGTTTTTGCAGGCCGTTCTGGTAACGCGAGAAGTTGAGCAGGTCATTGATCAACTGCATCAGGCGCTGCATTTCTTCATTCACCGTATCCAGCAGGTCCGCCTCGCGGGAGTCAGGTGGGAACTTGGCCCGCTCTCGGAACAAGCCGAAGGCCATGTGCATGCCGGTAACCGGCGTGCGCAGCTCATGGGAGGCGCGCAATACGAACTCGCTGCGCACCCGTTCGAAGGCGCGCTGTTCAGTCACATCATGCAGCACCATCACGGCCCCGAGAATGTGCCCCTGTGTATGGCTGACCGGGGTCAGGCTGTAGGTCAGCAGGCGCAACTCACCCTCGACTTCCACCTCCAGATCGTCCGGGGCCCGCTCCAGGTTGCCGCCGCGCAGCACCAGTTGCAGCTGTTCATCCATTTCCGCACGACCCATGGCTTCACCAAGGCCTTGACCCAGCCGCTCCTCATCCCAGCCCAATTGGCGCTGCGCTACAGGGTTGAGGTGCTCCAGGCAGCCTTGGCGATCAATCATCAACAGGCCGTCATCGATACTGTCGAGCACCGCTTGCAGGCGCTGTTGGCCGGCCAGCAGTTCATCGATGTTAGTGGCCTGATGTTGGCGCAACGCTTCGGCCATGATGCCGAAACGGCGGGTCAGCAGGTTCATTTCCGCTGCGGAGGAGATCGGCAGCGTGACTTCAAAGTCGCCCTGCCCGATCTTGTCGGCGGCCTTGGCCAGGGCCTCGATGGGACCACCGAAACGCCGGGCGATGCCATGGGCCGTGACGAAACCGATGATCAGCACCGCGAGCCCTACCAGCCCGAGCAGGCCCGCTATCAACAGGGCGCGCTCACGGGATTTATGCTCACTGGTACTGATATTTTCCAGGGCCCGCTTGTGGTCGGCGATCAAGCCGTTGCGCAGTATGTTGAAGGTCTCGGTGAGCTTTTCCTTGCTGCCCGCAGGCGGTGATGTCTGCTGGGATTGGTCAAACGCCTTGAGCAGATTCTGGTAATCCGAGCGTGCCTGGCTGAAACCATGGTTTTTGCCGTCGACCTGCTCATGGGCGATGCCCTGATCCAACAGATCGAAATAATGCTGCTTGGAGGCTTGCAGGGCGTCTGGGTCGGGACGCTTCTCCAGCATCATGATCAACTGGTCGCCCAGGCTCTGACGCAATTTGAGCCCCAGGTCCAGGGTGATGAAATTACTGCGGATCAGCGATTCCTGGGTCTTGGCCATTTGCATGACGCTGACCAAGCCCAGGACCAACCCCAGCAAAGCCACGGTAATCAAGGCTGAGATGCTCAGGAATAACCGGGTGCGCAGTTTCATCGCGAGCTTCATAAGGTCCTGTTCAAAGGTTGTACTGCTTGCGTTTGCGGTACAGCGTCGACGCATCGATGCCGAGTGTGCGGGCCGCTTGGTCCAGTGTGTCGCTGGTCGCAAGTACGGCGCCGATATGGGCTTTCTCCAGCTCGTCAAGGCTCAAAGCCGACCCGATACGCGGTGCATTGTTGGCCGGTTGCTCGGCCATCCCCAGGTGGCTGATCTCAACCTTCTCCTGGGGGCAGATGATGCTGGCGCGTTCCACTACGTTGCGCAGTTCACGAATATTGCCGGGCCAGCGGTAGTTCAGTAGCGCTTCGCGGGCATTATCGCTGAAGCCGCGCGCCGGGCGTGCGTATTCCTTGACGAAGCGGGCAAGGAAGCGGTCAGCCAGGGTCAGGATGTCTTCACTGCGTTCGCGCAGCGGGGGCAAGTGCAAGGTGATGACATTCAGACGGTAGAGCAAGTCTTCACGGAAACGGCCATCGCGCACCATGTCTTCCAGGTTCAGGTTGGTGGCTGCGAGGATGCGCACGTCAGCGCGGCGGGTGACCGGGTCGCCCACGCGCTCATACTCTTTGTCTTGGATAAACCGCAGCAACTTGGGTTGCAACGTGAGGGGGAAATCGCCGATCTCGTCGAGAAACAGCGTACCGCCGTCCGCCTGGTTCACTCGGCCCAGGGTGCTTTCACTGGCGCCGGTGAATGCGCCGCGGCTATGGCCGAACAGTTCGCTTTCCATCAGTTCGGCGGTCAGTGACGGGCAGTTGATGGTCACGCAGGACTTCTTCGAGCGTTTGCTCCAGCCGTGTATCGCCCGGGCCAACTCACCTTTACCGGTGCCGGACTCGCCGAGAATCAAGATATTGGCGTCCGTCCCGGCCACCTGCCGCGCGGTTTCCAACACCACCATCATGGCCGGGCTATGGGAGTCCAGGCCGTCTTTGGGCTGGCGCACCTCGCCTTCCAGCGCTTCCAGCCGCGCAGAGAGCTGACGCACCTCCAGTTGCTTGGCCGTGGCCAGGCGCAGTTGGTCGGGGCTGCAAGGTTTGACCAGGTAGTCGGCGGCGCCAGCCTGGATGGCGTCCACGGCGGTATCCACGGCCGAATGGGCGGTCACAATCACCACGCGCATCCACGGAGCCTGCACGCGCATCTGGGCCAGCACGTCCAGGCCATTGTCCTCGCCCAGGCGCAGGTCGAGGAAGCACAGGTCGAACACCTGACGCTGCATCAGGGCATCGGCCTGTGCGGCACTGTTCGCGGTGGCGACGGTGTAGCCCTCATCTTCCAGGCAATAGCGGAAGGTGCGCAGGATCGCGGATTCGTCATCCACTAAAAGAATGCGGCCTTGAAGTTCCTTGGCTGAATCCATCTGTCCCGCACTCCTTAACTATAAATGTGATGGTGTTTAGTCCCGGAATAATCGGGCAAGTTGCATGGTTTATTCTGATTCATAAAAGGCTTCGTCGTGCAGCTATCTGCGCGCCTTCCTACAGACGTGGTTTGCGGACATTTTCAGGACTTGTTGCTCTTCGATCCTTCGATGTGCGCGCCAGGTGTCTGGTTCCGCCCACTGGTCATCGTGCATTTCGCACGGCCTGCAAGGAGGCATCGTGCAGGATGCTAGGCGACGAATCTATCGAGCAAGTGTAAATGCTTGATTTTATTGTGTTTTATTTTGCAATAAAGCTGGCATGCACTCTGCAATATCTCCCCCAAGAGCGTCATGAACGAATAATCAGAATGCGGGAGTAATGCAGCATGACTCGCCAAAGCCTCAGCCAATTGCGTGTATCGCCGCTGCGCTTGCAGCAGGGCCTGTTCGCCAGCCTGGCCTTGATGGTCACGTTGATTGCCGGCCAGCAGTTGCAGCATTGGCAGGAGCGTGCGCAGCCAGCCCCGCAATTTGAACGTCCCGTCATGACTCAGACCCATTTCCGTTCCATTGGCAGCGCCAGCGCCGATGTGACTGCCCCGCAATTGAGCCTGGTAGACCAGGGTTCCACCCTGGACGAACTGCCGGCCCATGACCGTTGGGTGTTCTAGGCAAAAAATGTCGCTCGTGTTGAGCGGCTGCACGGTATCACCGCTGTTACCCCTATAGAAGCATAAGGAGAATCACCATGTTGAGTTGGGCAATCACATTTCTGATCATCGCCATTGTGGCCGCAGTCCTGGGCTTCGGTGGTATCGCTGGCACCGCCACCGGCATCGCCAAGATCCTGTTTGTGGTCTTCCTGGTGATGTTTATCGCTTCGTTCTTCTTTGGTCGCAAAGGCCGAGGTTGAATATGGTCAGCCTGCCTTTTAAAGCCCTTGCTGCCGCCCTGCTGTTGGGCGGCAGCGGCCTGGCCATGGCCGCCAACGACGGCCAGTCCCGGGCTAACGAATTGCTCAGCGCGGATCCGCAGTACCGTGAAACCTGGCAAGACGTGGTGAAGAAAGAGGAACGCCTGCCCGAATGGGTGATGAACCTGTCGGGCACGGCCGAGCAAATGAATGCCGTTGAGGAAGATGGCGACAAGTACTTGGTCGGGCCGCTTTGCGAAACCGCAGACACCTGCCTGAACAAGCGCCTGATCGTTGCCTTCAGCCTCGACAAGGAAGATGCCTACGCCATGTTGGTGGAAGTCCCGGCGGGTTTGCCAGCGGACAAGTCCCCGACCCGGCACGCCGATTACCGTTTCCTCGGTAAGCCGGACGAGGGTATGCAAAAGCTGCTGATGGAACAGCTCAAGAAAGATCCGAATTGGTACTAGGTTCCGTCTGACGGAGCCGGCGTCCATAGAAGGAAGCCCTTGTGCTTCTTTCTGTTTGCATCGCTCCTTGAGTGATGCATGACCAGGGGGCCGGGTTGCTCTGATCGATCAGGATCGGCGTGACCTACGGGTACAGGGAGTACCTGCGCAAGGGCCGGGTCAGGCGAAAAGCTGCGACGCAAGTTCACAAGACCTCAAGCTTGCTGAACTTGCGGCGGGCTTACGACTCTCATTCCCGCGTTTCATGCCGCCTATAGCCGCAGTTTTGTTTTTTGCGTCTGGCCAACCATTACCGGGTATGTCGGCGTGACCATCTATCGAGAATTTTTCAATCGCGCTATAGGATCTTTCCGGCCCTAGGTGATGGATTTCTCAGACATTTCTGTCAGCCAATCGAAGTCGTCCAGTATCTCTGCGCGAGCCTGATTTGGCTGCTTAACGGCATATTCACCCGCTCGAATGGCGGATACGAACTGACCGTTTGGACAAATATTTTCAAAAAAAGCCATGCCGATTCGGCATAGGGTAGGCGTTTACGGCATTAGACGTCGCTCCCTTGCATGGGAATAGTTGCGCCTTTTTTCGCCTGCCAGTAAGCCATTTCGGCCACGCTGCGGTGACCTTCCATGGAGGCAGATGCACACACTTTTTCGCTTTCGAGCGTTGCAGCTGGCGCATTTGCCGTAAGTCCACTTGAAGCAAGGGTAATGACATGAAGAAGGCAAAGCTAAGCCTCGCCTGGCAGATCCTCATCGGTTTGGTACTGGGCATTGCAATCGGTGCCGTGCTCAACCATTTCAGTGCTGAAAAGGCCTGGTGGATCAGCAATGTGTTGCAGCCGGCGGGCGATATCTTTATCCGCCTGATCAAGATGATCGTGATCCCAATTGTGATTTCTTCGCTGATCGTCGGCATTGCCGGTGTCGGCGACGCGAAAAAGCTCGGTCGTATCGGCGTCAAAACCATCCTCTACTTCGAAATCGTCACCACCATCGCTATCGTGGTGGGCCTGTTGCTCGCCAACCTGTTCCACCCAGGCGCTGGCATCGACATGAGTACCCTGGGTACCGTCGATATCTCCAAGTACCAGGCGACTGCCGCCGAAGTGCAGCATGAACATGCGTTCATCGAGACCATCCTCAACCTGATCCCCTCGAACATCTTCGCCGCAGTCGCCCGAGGCGAGATGCTGCCGATCATCTTCTTCTCGGTGTTGTTCGGCCTGGGCCTGTCGAGCCTCAAGCCTGAACTGCGCGAACCGCTGGTGACCATGTTCCAGGGCGTGTCCGAGAGCATGTTCAAAGTCACCCACATGATCATGAAGTACGCCCCTATCGGTGTATTTGCACTGATCGCGGTGACGGTCGCCAACTTCGGCTTCGCCTCGCTGCTGCCGCTGGCCAAGCTGGTGATCCTGGTTTACGTCGCGATCCTGTTCTTCGCCTTCGCGGTCCTGGGTTTGATCGCACGCCTGTTTGGCTTCTCGATCCTCAAGCTGATCCGCATCTTCAAAGATGAGTTGGTATTGGCTTACTCCACCGCCAGCTCCGAAACCGTGCTGCCGCGTGTGATCGAGAAGATGGAAGCCTACGGCGCGCCGAAAGCGATCTGCAGCTTCGTGGTGCCGACCGGCTATTCGTTCAACCTCGACGGTTCGACCCTGTACCAGAGCATCGCGGCCATCTTCATTGCCCAGCTGTATGGCATTGACCTGTCGATCGGCCAGCAACTGATGCTGGTACTGACCCTGATGGTGACCTCCAAAGGTATCGCCGGCGTGCCGGGCGTGTCCTTCGTGGTGTTGTTGGCGACGCTGGGCAGCGTGGGCATCCCACTGGAAGGCTTGGCGTTTATCGCCGGTGTCGACCGTGTGATGGACATGGCGCGTACCGCCCTGAACGTGATCGGCAATGCCTTGGCCGTACTGGTTATCTCCCGTTGGGAAGGCATGTACGACGACGCCAAGGGCGAGCGCTACTGGAATTCCCTGCCGCACTGGCGCAGCAAGGAAGCCCTGCCTACGGCACAAGCCACCCGTAGCTGATTGCAGATTGATCGAAAACAAACCCCGGGAAATTCCGGGGTTTGTCGTTTCTGCCAGCCCCGTTATCATTCGCCCCATCTTTCGGGGGACTTATCTGATGCTCAATGGCCTGTGGCTTGGCTTCTTTGTCGTGGCAATGGTGTCAGCACTGGCGCAATGGCTGGTGGGCGGTAACGCCGGGATCTTCGCGGCGATGGTCGAAAGCATTTTCGCCATGGCCAAATTGTCGGTGGAAGTCATGGTGCTGCTGTTCGGTACCCTGACGTTATGGCTGGGCTTTCTGCGGATTGCCGAAAAAGCCGGGATCGTCGATTGGCTGGCCAAGGCCCTCGGCCCGCTGTTTCGCCGCCTGATGCCGGAAGTGCCCGCCGGGCACCCCGCGATCGGTTTGATCACCCTCAACTTTGCCGCCAACGGCCTGGGCCTGGACAACGCCGCCACGCCCATCGGCCTGAAAGCCATGAAGGCGCTGCAAGAGCTCAACCCCATCCCCAATACGGCGACCAACGCTCAGATCCTGTTCCTGGTGCTCAACGCGTCCTCGCTGACGCTGTTGCCGGTGACCATCTTCATGTACCGCGCCCAGCAAGGCGCTGCGGACCCGACGCTGGTGTTCCTGCCGATCCTGCTGGCCACCAGCGCCTCGACGCTGGTGGGCCTGCTGTCGGTGGCGGTGATGCAGCGCCTGCGTTTGTGGGACCCGGTGGTGCTGGCCTATCTGATCCCCGGCGCGCTGGTACTGGGCGGCTTCATGGCGCTGCTGGCGACCCTGTCTGCCACAGCGCTGGCCGGTTTGTCGTCGATCCTGGGCAACCTCACGCTGTTTGGCTTGATCATGCTGTTTCTGGTGATCGGCGCGTTGCGCAAGGTCAAGGTGTACGAGGCATTCGTCGAAGGCGCCAAGGAAGGCTTCGACGTAGCCAAGAACCTACTGCCCTATCTGGTGGCGATGCTGTGTGCGGTTGGCGTGTTGCGTGCCTCGGGCGCCTTGGAGTTCGGCCTGGAAGGGATTCGCCATGTGGTTGCCTGGACTGGCCTGGATACGCGCTTTGTCGACGCTCTGCCGACCGCAATGGTCAAGCCGTTCTCCGGCAGCGCGGCGCGGGCGATGCTGATCGAGACCATGCAGACCCAGGGTGTGGACAGCTTTGCGGCGTTGGTGGCGGCGACGATACAGGGCAGTACTGAAACCACGTTTTATGTGCTGGCCGTGTACTTCGGCTCGGTAGGCATCCAGCGGGCGCGGCATGCGGTGGGATGTGCGTTGTTCGCGGAGTTTGCTGGTGTGGTCGCGGCTATTTCGGTGTGCTACTGGTTTTTTGGTTAAGGCCACAATCGTTATCGCAGGCAAGCCAGCTCCCACAGTTTGATGTGTGAACGCAGTAAAATGTGGGAGCTGGCTTGCCTGCGATGAGGCCTTCAAGGTTTCAGAGCGGTATTGCCCTGGCTGACTACCCAATCCACCACCTGCTTATTCAGCTGATCCCCAGCCTGGCCAAAAGCAGCCACCACCGCTGGCACCTTGGCGTCACTCACCGGCTGCCTCACTTCAAACCGGCGGCTGGCGATAATCCTTTGATCACGCCCACGCACCAATCGCGCGTCGAGGCGAATCACCACCTCCACCGCTTTGCCTCGATACTCACTCTGAAACGCCTGCAACTGCCCGCCCAGTTCATAGTCGGCTTGCAGGTTGGTCTCGTCGGTACTCAACAGCGTCACGCGCCCGTCGCGCTGGAAGCCATCCAGCAGGCGATTACGCAGCAGCACCGGCGCCGGGTCGCTCCAGCGTGAATTCGCGTAGTTGCTGATCAAGTTGCCATCTGGCACTACGGCGATGCGCGGGCTATCGAGAAACTCGCTGGTCTGCGGCTTGGTCACGCGCAGCGACCAACTCACCGGCGTGCCTTGGCTGGCCGGTTGGGCGGACGCCAGGCGGTACACGTCCGATGGGTCCGGCTTGGGCAGGATCGAGCACGCGCTGACCAGTGCCAGGGCCATGGGGACGATCATGTGGTAAGCACGCTTCATGGCGTGAACTCCTTGTTCTTGTCACTGCCCAGCAGGTAACCGCTGGGGTTGGCTTCCAGGCGGCGAGAGATGGCGCGCAGCGAGCCGAGGGTTTCACGCAGCTCGCGCACGGCTGGCGCCAGCTCGTTAAGGCCCTGCATGCCGCTGTTCACCGAGTCCTGGTTATTGGTCAGCAAGGTATTGATGGTGGCGGTGCTTTGCTCCAGGGATTTCATCGCCTGCTCGGCGCTGCCGAAGGCTTGCTTGCCTTGTTCACTGAGCAAACCATTGGCGCTGCGCATCAGCACGGTGGTTTGCTCCAGCGCCGCGCCCGCCTGTTTGCTCACCTGCATCAATTGCTGCATCACCACCTTGATGTCGCCGCGTTGCTCGGCAATGGCGCCGGTGGTTTGTTGCAGGTTGTCCAAGGTGTTGCTCAGGCGTTCGACGTTTTCCCGTGAGAACAGGTGGTTGGCGTTGTGCAGCAGCAGGTTGACGCTGGTCATCAGGTCGTTGCTGTTATTGAGCAGGCGTGCGATAGGCGATGGCGACGCGATGATTTCCGGCAGGTTGCCGTCCTTGCCCTTGAGCTCCGGGCTCTGCGGGGTGCCCCCACTGAGCTGGATGATCGAGGTGCCGGTGATACCGGTCAGGGCCAGTTTGGCCTGGGTGTCTTCCTTGATTGGCGTTTGCCCGGCCAGGCGGATGCGCGCCAGGACTCGGCGTGGGTCTTTGGGGTCCAGACGCAGGCTGATCACGTCGCCCACCTTGATGCCGCTGTACTGAACCGCACTGCCTTGGGACAGGCCGCTGACCGCTTCGTTGAAGATCACTTCGTAATCCTGGAAGGCGGTATCGACGCTGGACTTGGCCAGCCACAGGCCAAACAGCATCGCGCCGACCACCACAATTACGCTGAACAGTCCGATCATCACATGATGGGCTCGGGTTTCCATGTCATACCTCGTTGAGCGATTGAGCGGCATCCAATGCCGCGCGGCCCCGGGGGCCGTGGAAATATTCGTGAATCCAGGCGTCGTCCGTTTCCGAAACGACATCGATGGCGTCGGCCACCAGCACTTTCTTCTGCGCCAGCACCGCCACACGGTCGGTGATGGTGTACAGCGTGTCGAGGTCGTGGGTGACCAGGAACACACTCAAGCCCAACGCATCGCGCAGGGTGAGGATCAGTTGGTCGAATTGCGCCGCGCCAATGGGGTCGAGACCGGCGGTGGGTTCGTCCAGAAACAGGATGTCCGGGTCCAAGGCCAGTGCGCGGGCCAGGGCGGCACGTTTGATCATGCCGCCGGATAACGAGGCCGGGTATTTGTCGGCCGCCGACAGCGGCAACCCCGCCAGGGCCAGCTTGACCGCCGCCAAGTGCTCGGCATCGGCGCGGCTGAGGCCGGCGTGCTCGATCAATGGCAGAGCCACGTTCTCGGTCACCGTCAGCGAGGAAAACAGCGCGCCCTTCTGGAACAGTACGCCAAAGCGGCGTTCTACCAGTGAGCGTTCATGTTCAGGCAGGCTCGGCAGGTTTTTGCCGAACACCCGTACCTCGCCTTCGCTGGGGCGCCGCAGGCCAACGATGCTGCGCAACAACACGGATTTACCGCTGCCAGAGCCCCCCACCACCGCCAGGATCTCGCCTTTGTACAAATCCAGGTCGAGGTTCTCATGCACGCTTTGGCTGCCAAAGCGATTGCACAAGCCACGCACTTCAATCACCGCCTCAGTGGGCGCACGGTGTAGACGACTCACCAGCCCATCTCCATGAAAAACATCGCCGCGACCGCATCCAGCACGATCACTACAAAGATCGATTGCACCACGCTCGATGTGGTGTGCGCGCCGACTGACTCGGCACTGCCGCTGACTTTGAAACCTTCCAGGCAGCCAATGGCCGCGATCAAAAAGGCAAAGATCGGCGCCTTCACCATGCCCACCAGAAAGTGCTGCACGCCAATGTCCGATTGCAGCAGCGAAAGAAACATCGCCGGCGAAATATCCAGGGCCACCGCACACACCACACCACCGCCGACGATCCCCGAGAGCATCGCCAGGAAGGTCAGCATCGGCAACGCCACCAGTAGCGCCAGCACGCGCGGCAATACCAACAGCTCCATGGGGTCCAGGCCCAGGGTACGGATGGCGTCGATTTCTTCGTTGGCTTTCATGGAGCCGATTTGCGCGGTGAATGCACTGGCGGTACGGCCGGCGATGAGGATTGCGGTGAGCAACACGCCGAATTCACGCAGGAAGGAGAACGCCACCAGGTCCACGGTAAAGATCGTCGCGCCGAAGCTCTTGAGCACGGTGGCGCCAAGGAAGGCCACGACGGCGCCGACCAGAAAGGTCAGCAGTGCGACGATAGGCGCCGCATCCAGACCCGTCTGTTCGATGTGGGCGACCATGGGCGTCAGGCGCCAGCGCTTGGGCCGCCAAATACCGCGGGCGAAGGTTTCGAGGATCAGGCCGATAAAGCCCAACAGCTTCATTGCGTCTTGCCAGACCGTGTCTACTGCGCGGCCGATGCGAGCCAACACTTGAATGCCGGCGGCCTCTTCCGGCTCTTTGATCGGTACGCAAAAGTCATTCAGGGAGCGGTAGACGGTCTTGAGCAGTGCACGGTCGGCGGCTGCCAGGGTGCAATCAGTCTGTTCGGCAGAATGTTCGATGCGTGCAGGACCCAGCAGCTCCACCAGCAGCGAGGCGCCGGCGGTATCCAGCGCACCGAGGCCGTTGAGGTCAATGCGGGCGCCGGCGTCGTATTGGCCGTCGAGTGTGGCCGACAGCTTCTTCAGGTGGGCGTAGTGGGCCAGCGTCCAGTCGCCGGTAATCCGTAGCGAAGGCGGGGTGCTGGACGTATCAAGATGGGCCGCGCCGGCCGTCGTGCGAGTGGTCATAAGCTCCGAGCTTGTTTGGCTATCCACAATTGCTACGTAATAGCACGATCCGGCTTACTTTGGGTTGTCCGCTTGTGCTGTGTCTATCACCTTGAAACGCAGAACGCCGATGACCTGGCCGTCTTCGGTGAGCACCTGCACCTGCCAGCGCCCTACGGCATCACCCGGGAAATTCTGCTTGTGGGTCCAGGCGCGATAGCCCTCCTTGCGCCCACCATGGATGTCCAGGGCAATGCGGTCGACTTCCTGGCCGTTGAATTTCCACACATGGTAGATCCGCTCATCCAGCCCGCGTGGCGCGTTGATCGCGGTGTACGCATACAGCCCACCACTGCGCAATTGGGCGGCGGTGACTTGCTTGAGGTCGTCGCCCGGCGTGCGGTCTTGCAGTTGGGTGCTGATGGCGACTTCGGTCATCCACAGGGTGGCGGGCGGTACCCAGCTGCGCAGGAACCAGCCGGCGCAGCCGATGGCGGCCGTTACCCCCAGCAGCATCGCCCAGCCCTTGAGGCTACGCAGCGGCAGGCTGACGGCCAGGCTCGGGATCGACAGGACCATGGCCACGCCCAACGCCAGTTTGTAACTCTGGGCGGTGGTCAGGTGCATGATGATCGGCAGCGCGGTCAGCAACGCGGCGAATAGGGTCAGGGTGTGCAGGGCCAGGAACAGCGAGCGTTTGGGCGCCAGCCATTTGTAATACAGCGGGTCGATGATCGACACCAGCGCCGCCGCACCCAGCAGGCCAGTGAACAGCGATTGGCCGCTGTTCCAGGCGGTGGTGACGAAAAAGAACGGCAGGACGAAAAACAGACTTTCCTGGTGGATCATCTGGGTGGCGTAGCGCAGCAGCGGTTCAGGGATCTCGCGATTGAAGACCTTGGTGAACAGTTGCGTAAAACTGTTCTCCAGCATCAGCCACAACCAGCTCACCAGCATGATCACCGCAATCCAGCTGGCCATGCCCTGCTGGCGGTCTACCAGGATGAAGCTGCCCACCCCCGAGATGAAACCGCCGAGTGCGATCACCCCTGGGTAGCGCTTGATCAGTTCTATAACGCGCTGGATGAGGGGAGGCAAGTTCGGCATGGACGGTTCACTGGTTGTGGGAAAAATCTCAGACAGAATAACGCCTTGGCCCGATATTCTGCGCCTCATTACTCAACAGGTTTGCGATAAAGCCTCAGGCCGATCAAACCAAGGATGATCAGGCCCAGTACGCCCGCACCGATCCAGGTCAAGGCGTCATAACTCAACAGCGGTTTTTCGATGCGCCAGTAGCCCGGCTGCTGGAACGATTCGCGCATGGCCTGGTTGGTTTGTGCCAGGCTCACGGCCTTGATGCGTTTGACCGGGTCGCTGAAACGTCCATTGGAGTAGTCGCCGGCCGCACTCCAGTAATAGTCGGCCAGTGCGCTGTTGCCTTGCACTGCCCAGGCTTGGCGGGCAATGGCGGCTTGTTGCAGGCGTGTGAATACCGTTGGGTCGAGGCCATCCTTGAGCAACTGGGCCTTGAGGTCTTGCAAGACCTGCTCGGCTTCAGGGAGGTTTTCTCGCTCAAGGTCGGCATTCAGGCTGAGGAACCCAACGCCGCCGAGCACTTCGCGTTCCACCCACGGGCCGTAGGACAAACCGTGCTTGAGGCGCAGTTGCCGGTAAAGCGCCCAGTCGAGGTAGTCCTTGAGCAGGTTGTAGGTTTCATCATGCTGGTCGTCCAGCACCGGCTCTGGGAACAGCCAGTGCAGCTTGGCGCCATCGCCCACCCAGCCGCGGATCAGGTCGCGGTGGCCGGCGGCGGTATGCTGGATTTCCGGGAGGGGGCGATGTTCGCTCGGCTCCACTGGGTCGAGTTGACCATAGGTGCGTTCCAGGTAGGCGGGCAGCAGTTTGTCGAGATCGCCCACGACGATCAGGGTCATGTTGTTCGGCGCGTACCATTCTTTGCGCAGCTTCTCCAACTGGTCGCGGGTGAGGTGGCTGACCTCGGCGCGTTCGGCGCACTTGAGGCCCAACTCCACGGCCAGTTGGTTGCTGGCGCTGTGACCGAGGTCCTGGCGATCCAGCAGGCGTTGCAAGTGTGAATAATGGCCACCGTCTTCGCGCTCCACCACTTGCTTGGCGGCATTGATATGGGCGTCGGTCAGTTGCGTGCGCGTGAGGATTGCCAGCAGCAGGTCCAGCACCTTGCGTTGGTTCTGCGCGGGCGCCTCGATCACGAAGGTGGTGTCGGCGTTGCTGGTGTAGGCGTTCCACTCGCCGCCCAGGGCTTGCATGCGGTCTTCGAGGTCGCCTTCGCCGCCGCCGTCGATACCGCTGAACAGCAAGTGCTCGAACAAGTGCGGCAGCTCTTTTTCTTCGCAACCGAAGTCGTCCAGGCCCACACCAACCACCAGGCGAATAGCGACATGCCCACGCTCGGTGCCCGGTTTGAGCAGCAGTTGCAGGCCGTTGGGCAAGGTGTAGCCCTCGACTTGCAGGCGGTCAAAGGCAAAGGCGTGTACCGAGCCCAAGAGCAGGCAGGCGAGTAACAGGCGACGCATAACAAGCTTCCTGGCGAATGAGGTCCACTGTTAACTGACTTCGCTCGCGGGCGTACGTTCAGGGCGAATGGGTAATGTCGGCAATACTTTCAGCCGAGAGCGCGCCAGTGTCGGACGTTTCCAACACTACATAAGCACTGCTGCAAAACAACGAGTTCAAGCGTTTCATGTCGGCGATCAGTTCCAAGTGCAGGGAACTGGTTTCCAGGCTCTGCACGATCTTGCGCTGCAGGCGGCTGACATGGGCGTGGGCCAGGCGGCGTTCCTGAGCGCGGAAGCGGCGCTTTTCGCGCAGTAATTGGCGGGCGCTTTCCGGGTCGCCGCTGAGAAACACCGACAGGCCCAGGCGCAGGTTGGCGATCAACTGGCTGTGCAGCCCGCTGAGTTCTTCCAGGCCCACTTCGGAAAATTGCCGGCGCTGCGAGGTCTTCTGTTGCTGGACCTTGCGCAGCATGCGTTCGATCAGGTCACCGGCCAATTTCAAGTTGATCGACAGCTCGATGATTTCGGCCCAGCGGCGGTTGTCCTGTTCACTCAGGTCTTCACGGGGCATTTGCGCCAGGTAGAGTTTGATCGCGCTGTAGAGCGCTTCGACGTCATCGCTCAGGCTGCGCATTTCTTGGGTAACGGCGGTTTGATTGCCGCGCAGCACTTCCTGCATCGAAGTGAGCATATTGTCGATCAAGTCACCCAGGCGCAGGGTTTCGCGGGCGGCGTTCGCCAGGGCCAGGCTTGGGGTATTCAATGAGGCCAGGTCCAGATGGCGTGGCTTGGCCTTGCCATTGGTTTCGGGGCGTTCCGGCAGCAGCCATTCGCACAGGCGTGCCATGGGCCCGATGGTGGGCAACAGGATCAGGCAACGGCTGACGTTGTAGAGCAGGTGGAAGGTGATGACCATGCCCTGGACGCTATAGTCCAGGCCGTCCATCCAGCCCACGAGCGGGTCAAGCACCGGAATGATCAGCAACAGACCGATCAATTTGTACAACAGGCTGCCCAGGGCCACTTGGCGACCGGCAGTGTTTTGCATGCTGGTGCTGAGAAAAGCCAGTACACCGCTGCCGATGTTGGCGCCGATCACCAAGCCGATGGCCACGTGCAAGCCGATCACGCCGGCACCGGCCAGGGTGGCCGTGAGCAACACCGCAGCAAGGCTGGAGTAGGAAATCATGGCGAACAGCGCGCCCACCAGGGCGTCCAGCAAGATATCGCCGGTCAGCGAAGCGAAGATGACTTTGACGCCCTGGGCATGGGTAATGGGCCCGGCGGCTTCGACGATCAACTGCAGCGCGAGGATGATCAGGCCCAGGCCGATTCCGACCCGGCCCAACTGCCCTGCTCGCGTCTGTTTGCGCGACAGGAAGAAAATCACCCCGAGGAAGATCAGCAGCGGCGACAGCC
Source organism: Pseudomonas sp. DWP2-2 (assembly GCF_049897065.1). Lineage (NCBI taxonomy): Bacteria > Pseudomonadati > Pseudomonadota > Gammaproteobacteria > Pseudomonadales > Pseudomonadaceae > Pseudomonas > Pseudomonas sp. DWP2-2. Next base: position 139,002 of record NZ_JAFCVN010000012.1, read on the forward strand.
AGGACAAATCGAACGTCAGCACCCGCGCCATCAAGGCCGTACCGACGTCGGCGCCAAGCATGGTGGCCAAGGCCGGCGTGAGGCTCATCAGCCCTTGGCCGACAAACGAAGTCACCAGCATCGCGGTGGCGTTACTGCTTTGCACCATGGCCGTCACCAGGATACCGGCGACAAATGCCAGCCAGCGCTTGGACATGTTCTGCCCGATGACTTGGCGCAAATTGGAACCGTAGACCCGCAGGATGCCGGTTCGGACGATATGCGTGCCCCAGATAAGCAGGGTCACGGCGGAAAGCAGATTGAGCAAGGTCAGCATGCTCGGCCCCCCGTGTGGGTGCGCTCCAGCAGGAGCGAAGGAAAGTTACCGCGTGCCGCTCTACGTCTTGTACCTAAGCTGTAGTTGGCGAATGGGCTCTGCGCCAGCATCGCATAGCTAAACTCGGGATTGAAACAAAACTGTCATGAAGGTCGTTCCCCACGCTCGGCGTGGGAACGCATCCTGTGACGCTCTGCGTCACTTTGCGGACGCGGAGCGTCCGAGAGGGCATTCCCACGCGGAGCGTGGGAACGATCACTCGCGGGTCAAATTTACTGACCCGGAATGTCCTTGCGCAGTTTCACTGGGTCCTGCTGTTTCTTCTTTTTCGCGATGGCGGTACGCATCTTGATGTTCACCGCTTCCACCGCCAGCGAGAACGCCATGGCGAAGTAGACGTAGCCTTTTGGCACGTGTACGTCGAAAGATTCAGCGATCAGCACGGTACCCACGACCAGCAGGAACGACAGCGCCAGCATTTTCAGCGACGGGTGCTTGTCGATGAACTCGCTGATAGTGCCGGCAGCCAGCATCATCACCAATACCGCAACGACGATGGCGGCAACCATCACCGGCACGTGGGAAACCATGCCGACGGCGGTAATCACCGAGTCCAGGGAGAACACGATGTCGATGATGGCGATCTGGATAATGGTGTAGATGAACTTGCCACCGGCGCCTTTGGGCTCGTCTTGGGTTTCATCTTCCCCTTCCAGCGCGTGGTACATCTCCTGGGAGCTTTTCCACAGCAGGAACAGGCCACCGAAGAACAGGATCAGGTCACGACCGGAGATGCCCTGGCCAAACACCACGAACAGGTCGGCGGTCAGTTGCATGACCCAGGTGATCGACAGCAGCAACAGGATGCGCGTGACCATGGCCAACGCCAGGCCGAAGATCCGAGTGCGTGCCTGCATATGCTTGGGCATGCGGCTGACCAGGATCGAAATCATGATGATGTTATCGATGCCCAGGACGATCTCAAGGGCCGTCAGGGTGAAGAAGGCAATCCAGATTTCCGGATTGGTCAGCCATTCCATGTGTATTCCTTTGAGCAAGTGTTAACCGCGCAAGCTGTAGCGCCGCGCGGTGAGTGAGTCGGTACGATTATAGAGTGCTGAACAGCGGAAAAATCCCCATCAGCAATGCGGCGAACATTATGCACAGGCACACCAACACTGCCCACTTGAGCGTGAAGCGCTGGTGATCGCCGAATTCGATACCCGCCAGAGCAACCAGCAAGTACGTCGAGGGTACCAGTGGGCTGAGCAAATGCACGGGTTGCCCGACGATCGACGCCCGCGCCATTTCCACCGCGGTGATACCGTAATGGCTGGCAGCTTCGGCCAGTACCGGCAGTACGCCGTAGTAGAACGCATCGTTGGACATGAAGAAGGTGAACGGCATGCTAACCAGCGCGGTGATCACCGCCAGGTAAGGGCCCATCGCTTCTGGGATGACCGCCAACAGGCTCTTGGACATGGCGTCGACCATGCCGGTGCCCGACAGGATGCCTGTGAAGATACCGGCGGCGAAGATCAAGCCCACCACCGCCAATACGCTACCGGCGTGAGCCGCGACGCGGTCTTTCTGCTGCTGCAGGCATGGGTAGTTGACGATCATGGCGATACTGAACGCCACCATGAACAGCACCGGCAGCGGCAACAGGCCGGCAATCAGGGTGCACATCAACGCCAGGGTCAGGGCGCCGTTGAACCAGATCAGTTTCGGACGGCGGGCGTCGGGGAATTGCGACACGCTGATTTCGCTGTGGTCGATCTCGTCGCCCTGCAGGTGCAATTCACCCAGGCGCGCACGTTCGCGCTTGCCGTACATGTAGGCAATCACCAGGATCGCCACCACACCGGCGGCCATGGCCGGGATCATCGGTACGAAGATGTCCGACGGGTCTACATGCAGCGCACTGGCGGCGCGCGCCGTCGGGCCGCCCCAGGGGGTCATGTTCATGACGCCACCGGCGAGAATGATCAGGCCGGCCATGATCCTTGGGCTCATGCCGATGCGCTGGTACAGGGGCAGCATGGCCGCGACGCAGATCATGTAGGTGGTGGCACCGTCACCGTCCAGAGATACCACCAGGGCCAGTACCGCGGTGCCGACCGACACCTTGAGCGGGTCGCCCTTGACCATCTTGAGGATCTTGCGCACGGCCGGGTCGAACAGGCCGGAGTCGATCATCAAGGCAAAATAGAGGATGGCGAACATCAGCATCACGCCAGTCGGCGCAAGCTTGGTGATGCCTTCGAGCATCATCGGGCCGATCTTCGGTGCGAAACCGCCGAACAGCGCGAACAGGATCGGCACGATGATCAAGGCGATCAGCGCGGACAGGCGCTTGGTCATGATCAGGAACATGAACGTGATGACCATGGCAAAGCCAAGGAAAGTCAGCATAGGAATACTCCAGGCGTAGCGCGGCTAGGGAATGGCGGACCGAGTGGCGGTCAGCGCAGAACGAAAGGCACGAGGCGTACGGGTGGAGTTGGAGCGAACAGGCGGGTACGAGCGGACATCGGGAATCACCATTGTTGTTGTTAACAGCCGGTCTGTTGCCGGCAGTGAGGGCGATCCTAGACGGGGAAGCTTTCAGCCAGCTTTCGCTGAGAAAACAGCTGATGAAGGGCAGGCACTCGTTCTTCAGGTTGACGCAGAACAAAATGTGGCTGGCTTGCTTTTGTAGGAGCGAGCTTGCTCGCGAAAAACGTCAACGTTAACGCGCGCTTCCTATAGAAACGCGGCGCCTGTTAGTTTTTCGCGAGCAAGCTCGCTCCTACAAGGGCAAGCCAGCTTACACAGTGGTGTTCAGGGCAGCTCGAGGCCACCGGCGGCTTTATGCAGCGCTCGTAGGTGTTCACCTACTTGTTTGAGGTTGGCTTCACAGGCGGCAATCTCGGCGGCGCGGGATGGATCGAGCAGCGCCCTCACCTCTTTATCCAGCTCGCCGGTCAACGACTGCAACTGCTTCTGGCGTTCGGCGCTCTCCGATTCCAGGCGCTTGGCTTCCGAAGGTTGCGGCAGGCCATAACCCCCACTGTCCAGCAACTCGGCCGGGCGACTCAGGAAGCCGCTGTTGGCGAGAATTTGCTGCAGCGTGTTGTTGGCTTTCTCCATGCCGCCGTATTTCAGCTCGCGGGCATTGAGATAGCGTTGTTTGACCTCATCCTGGGCGAGCATCAGTTGTTTGCGATAGCTGGCCTGCTCCAGCAGCAACAGCGCGGCGCTGGTACGCAGGTCGGCCTGGCTGAACCATTGGCGACGCGCTTGCGCATCCAGGGACAACCAGTCTTCGACTTGGGTCTGCTTGATCGGCAGTTGCTTGCGCAGCACATCGAACATGGCCTGGTAGCGCTCGCGGAACGAGTCGAAGTGATACCCCAGCCGCAGTGCCTCGCGCTTGTCATTCAATACGCTGGTATCGGCCAGGCCGCGGGCGCTGAGCACTTCCAGCAAACCGTTGGGGGTGATGTTGTCCAGGCCGGTCAATTGCGGGTTGGCGCTGCCGCTGCGCAACAGTTTCAGGCTTTCGACCGCACAGTTGTTGGAGATAAAGAAGTAGTTGCCGTCATAGCTCCAGTGCATCTCAGCCGCATGTTCGACGGTGTCGTTGATTTCCTGGCGGCTGAGCTTCAGCGGCACCGACGCCAGGCCACGCAGTTCGGTTTTGGTGTACTCATCAATGACCTGGGCCAGCGGCAGTACGAACAGCCGCGACGGGTATTTGCCCACCAGGCCATCCCAGCTCGACAGCTGGACGTCACCGACGAAGGCTCGGTAAGACAGCACCAGATGCCGGTCCAGATCCAGCCGGCAATCCGGGCCACGCGGGCGGCCTGGAGCGCAAATCACCAGGCGCAACATGCTATGGCCCCAACGGCTCACCAGGTTCTGGTTGGCTTCGGCAAGCAGATAGTCGATTTCATACACGCGTTCCGGATCGATCTGGCCCAAGGGCGTCTTGGCGAAATCGTTGCCCGCGTTCAGGAAGGCATAGGTGCTGGCGCAGGTGTCCTGTCCGGGCGGTGCCCAGCCGAAGTGATCCTTGTAATAACGGAACAGCGCGGGGCGGCGACAGGCGTAGCTGGGGTCCAGGAGGAAGTACTCCATGTTGACTGCTACGAATTCCAGCGGGCTGGTGGTTTCGTAGATGTCCGGGCTGCGTACCACCTGATGGTTGTGCTGCTCACGCTCGCCGCGGCGACCGACATATTGTGGCCAGCCGGCGAGGTCCAGCAGGCGCGGGTCGTCACTGAGGGTAAAGCGGCGGTCGTTCTGGCCACGGCACTGGTCGGGCAAGCCGATCAAGCCGGTGATGTTGTTCTGGCGGCTGCAGCGCTGGATCAGCGTGCGCTCGTCCTTGGACCACAGGCGCGCACGGTCATAGATGTGGGTCAGTTCATGCAGCACGGTGGCGAGCATCTCCCGGCGCACGGTACCGTGGGGGCGATTGGTTTTCTGGGTGGCGGCGCTGCCGTCAGTCAGGCTGGCGAGCAGGTTCTGGTTGAGGTCCAGCTCGGACACCAGGGATGCCTGGCCGTAGGCGTTTTCAGGCATCTTGTCGGTCCAGCCGACATCGATACGTCGATCCAGCTGCTCGACAAAGCGCGGTGGCAAGGAACGCAGTGCTTCATCGAGCAATGCCTGGCTGGCCTGCTGTTCGGCTGGGCTCAAGCCTTGGGTCTTGAGCCGCAGTTGCAGGCCGGCCTGGGCTGTACTTGCACACAGCAGCACGGCCCCGGCCAGGAGCCAGGTTTTGAGACGCCTCACAGAGCGAGGATAGCTTCGGCGAGGGTCTGGTCGCTGGCATCACGGGCTTCTGGCACGCGGGTGCGAAGGGTATCGAACGCGGCTTCCAGCTGGGCGCCACGGATCTCGCCATTGGTGGCGACGAAACTGGCGGCGTCATCGTGGGCTTCGCGCACGATCTTGGAGTCGCGGATGGAGGTGGTGGTGTCCGAGGTGAAATCAATGGTGCGCGCCGAGGCGCGCACGACGATGTTGCTGGTGGCCTTCAAGGTTTGCGCCTGGGCGACATCGGCCAAAAACAGCAAGCCGAGGGCGGCGACGATCAGCGGGCTACGCATGGGGTGACTCCAATGACAAAGATAGAAATACAACGATAATTATTGGACGAGAATTGCCTGCGCCAGTTCAAGGTCGCTTGCATGAAGTTTTGGCTGGGTACGGCGTAGATAGTCCAGCGCGGACTCCAGGCGTGCGCCCCGCCATTGGCCGTCAGTGGCAATGAAAGCGGCAGCATCATCCCGAGCGGCCATGACCAACTTATTGTCGAACGGCGCAGAGGTCACTTTGCTGGTGGCATACACGCTGACAACAGTGCTCTGTGTGGACACATCCAACGCTGAAGCCAGGGGTGACCAGCAGGCGCAAAACAGAACAGGAACACTCAATGAACGGTATGAAAAAGCCATGGGACTCTACAACTGAAAGCGAGCGCCAAGGCTAGCGCAACGGCCGGGCGAGAGCCAGCGCCGAGCCATCCGGGAGCGGCGGGCGCTCCCGTCTGGTTGCCGTGGATCAGATAGCCAGGATGGCCTGTGCCAGCTGTGCATCGGTAGCGGTATTCAATTGCGGCGCTTGTTGACGGATCTGGGCCAGGGCGCTTTCCAGTTTCACGCCACGGATGGCGCCTTCGCTGGCGACAAAGCTGGCGGCGTCGTCACGGGCTGCTTGTACGACCTTGTTGTCGCGCAGGGATGAAGTGGCATCAGACGTGGCATCGGAGGTTGCCTTCAGAGCGCCGACGATCGAGTCGGTCGTCATGATCAGGCTGCTCGCGTTGGCATTGGCAGCCAGAGTCAGCACAGCGGCAGTGCACAGCAGGCGAAGACGGGACATGGGGTAACTCCTGTAGACGAATAATAAGGTGGCGCGAAACGGCCACAATGAAACGGACTGGGACTGTCGAGCATCAGACGCACGCTCTACAGGGTTCGCCACGTGGTGAACCGATATTAGGCGTGTGCAGGGCTATTCGGAAGCCTGTAATTAAACTGTACCTGTCATATTTTATAAATTTAAAACTGTATCTTTGGGCTTGAATCGAGCCAATCCAATGCGCTATCGCAGATACAACAAAGCCCGCCTCCGGTTACCCGGGGCGGGCTTTGCTTTGACAAATCAGGGTGCTGGCAGTGGACCCGTCAGGTCAGGGCCAGCGGGCGCCACTTAGCGCCAGAACGGCTTGCTCAGCTCTTCGTAGCGTTGAGCTTCGCTGATACCGGCGTCAGCCAGCAGACGCGAATCCAGGCGAGCCAACTGGTGGCGGCTGGAGATGCGGCGCTGCCACAACATCAGGTTGGCGAGAACGCGCAAAGGCAGGGAAGCCTGGGTGTTTACAGCTTTTTCTTCGAAGAACAGTTCGGAACTGAGTGTACGTTCCATGATGACATCCTTCCGCTTGTGGCGGGATTAGGTAGTGGTTTAACTGATGCCAATGATCCTCCTCCGAGGCAAGACTCTCTAGATACAGTTCACCTGTATTGTGAGAGGCCAGTTAACTGTTTAGCGAGGCTGTACGGTACGAAATTGGGGCAACTGTACCTGTGCGCACTTAAAAGGTGCGAAATAGGCATTTTTGAGTTGGTGTGTGGGATATTTCGGTAGGAAATGACCAGTACAGCAGTACAGTTTTTTCCATAAGTGCGGGTGGGTTCACCGAGCTGATGAAACTGTATTTGCATCAGCCCGGATCTGTATTCATCAAGCCTTGAGCATGTGCCCGGTTTCTTCCAGGTTAATGTGCCAACTCAGTGCTTCGCGCAAGATGTGCGGCGTATGCCCACCGATGGCGCAGGCGGCATCGAAGTAAGTGTTGAGGGCATCGCGGTAGGCTGGGTGCACGCAGTTATCGATGATCACCCGAGCGCGCTCCCGTGGCGCCAGGCCCCGCAGATCGGCAAGGCCTACTTCGGTGACGAGAATGTCCACGTCATGTTCGGTGTGGTCCACATGGCTGACCATCGGTACCACGCTGGAAATTGCGCCGCCCTTGGCAATGGACTTGGTGACGAAGATCGCCAGGTGCGCATTGCGGGCGAAATCCCCGGAGCCGCCGATGCCGTTCATCATCCGCGTGCCGCAGACGTGGGTGGAGTTGACGTTGCCGTAGATATCGAACTCCAGCGCGGTATTGATACCGATGATGCCCAGGCGCCGTACCACTTCAGGGTGGTTGGAAATTTCCTGCGGGCGCAGCACCAATTTGTCCTTGTAGTGCTCCAGGTTGCCGAACACATCGGCATTGCGTCGCTCCGACAAGGTAATCGAACTGCCGGAGGCAAAGCTCAGCTTGCCGGCGTCGATCAGGTCGAAGGTCGAATCCTGCAACACTTCCGAGTACATGGTCAGGTCTTCGAACGGCGACTCGATCAATCCGCACATCACCGCGTTGGCAATATTACCGATGCCGGCTTGCAGCGGGCCGAGCTTGTTGGTCATGCGCCCGGCATCGACTTCTTGCTTGAGGAAGTTGATCAGGTGATTGGCGATGCCTTGGGTGTCGCTGTCAGGCGGCGTTACCGTGGAGGCGGAGTCCGCCTGGTTGGTGATGACGATGGCGACGATTTTCTCGGGCGGGATCGGAATCGCGGTGCTGCCGATACGGTCGTCGACTTTCACCAGCGGGATCGGCGTGCGCGTCGGCCGGTAGGTCGGGATGTAGATGTCGTGCAGCCCTTCCAGGTTCGGATTGTGCGCCAGGTTGATCTCGACGATCACCTGTTTGGCGAAAATCGCGAAGCTGGCCGAGTTGCCTACGGAGGTAGTGGGCACGATATGGCCCCGCTCAGTGATCGCGACGGCTTCGATCACGGCGATGTCGGGCAATTTGAGCTGATTGTTGCGCAGTTGCTCGACGGTTTCCGACAGGTGCTGGTCGATAAACATCACCTCGCCGGCATTGATCGCCTTGCGCAGAGTGCTGTCGACTTGAAAGGGCATGCGTCGTGACAGTACGCCGGCTTCGGTCAACTGCTTGTCCAGGTCATTGCCCAGGCTGGCGCCGGTCATCAGCGTGATTTTGAGTGGCGAAGTCTTGGCGCGTTCGGCCAGGGCGTGGGGGACGGCCTTGGCTTCACCGGCACGGGTGAAGCCGCTCATGCCGACGGTCATGCCGTCCTCGATCAGTGCAGCGGCGTCTGCCGCGCTCATGACCTTGTTCAACAACGAAGGCAAGCGGATACGATCACGGTACATGAATTGTTATCTCTGGCTACGGAAAGCAAGGTGGGCAGTGTAGTGATTTCAAAAAGTTTCGGCCCGCTACCATGGTCGAATGCCAGGTCGCGATTTAGAGCCTTTGGTCGGGTTTCATATGTGTGCAAAGCGGGACGCAGAGCATCCCTGGATGCGTTCCCACGCGGAGCGGGGGAACCATAAAAAAACCCCAGCCTACGTGAGGCCAGGGTTTCAGGTATTGCGCTGGCGCAGTGTTATTCGACGGCCTTGACCATGTCTTCGATGACCTTCTTGGCATCACCGAACACCATCATGGTCTTGTCCAGGTAGAACAACTCGTTATCCAGGCCGGCGTAGCCGCTGGCCATCGAGCGCTTGTTGACGATGATGGTCTTGGCCTTGAACGCCTCGAGAATCGGCATGCCGGCGATGGGTGAGTTCGGGTCGTTCTTGGCGGCCGGGTTGACCACGTCGTTGGCGCCCAATACCAGCACCACGTCGGCCTGGCCGAACTCGGAGTTGATGTCTTCCATCTCGAACACCTGGTCGTAAGGCACTTCAGCCTCGGCCAGCAATACGTTCATGTGCCCCGGCATACGGCCCGCCACCGGGTGGATCGCGTACTTTACGGTGACGCCGTGGTGGGTCAGCTTCTCGGTCAGTTCCTTGAGCGCGTGTTGTGCCCGCGCGACCGCAAGGCCGTAGCCTGGGACGATAATCACGGTGTCCGCGTTGGTCAGCAGGAAGGTGGCGTCATCAGCGGAGCCGGACTTCACCGGGCGTGCTTCTTTGGAGCCCGCCGCAGCGCCAGCATCCGGCGCATTGCCGAAACCGCCCAACAGCACATTAAAGAAGGAGCGGTTCATCGCCTTGCACATGATGTACGACAGGATCGCGCCGCTGGAGCCCACCAGGGAACCGGCGATGATCAGCATCGAGTTGTTCAGCGAGAAACCGATGCCCGCCGCTGCCCAGCCGGAGTAGCTGTTGAGCATTGACACCACCACGGGCATGTCGGCGCCGCCAATCGGGATGATGATCAGCACACCCAGCACGAAGGCCAAGGCCAGCATCAGCGCGAACGCAGTGAGGTTGCCGGTGAACATGAACGCCAGGCCCAGGCCCAGGGTTGCGAGGCCGAGCACCAGGTTCAGTTTGTGTTGGCCGCCGAACTGTACCGGTGCGCCCTGGAACAGGCGGAACTTGTACTTGCCCGACAGCTTGCCGAATGCGATCACCGAGCCGGAGAAGGTGATTGCACCGATAGCGGCACCGAGGAACAGTTCCAGGCGGTTACCGGCCGGTATCGAATCGCCCAAGTGCTTGACGATGCCCAGGGACTGCGGCTCGACCACGGCGGCAATGGCGATGAACACCGCTGCCAGGCCGATCATGCTGTGCATGAACGCGACCAGCTCGGGCATCTTGGTCATTTCAACACGCTTGGCCATGATCGAGCCGGCGGTACCGCCAACCAGTAGGCCAACGATGACGTAGCCGATACCGGCAGTCGCCAGTTCAGCCCCCAGCTTATAGATGAGGCCGACGGTGGTGAGTACCGCCAGCGCCATGCCGAGCATGCCGAACAGGTTGCCGCGCCGCGAAGTGGTCGGGTGCGAGAGGCCTTTGAGGGCCTGGATGAAACAGATCGACGCGATCAGGTAGAGCGTCGTCACGAGATTCATGCTCATTACTTGGGCGCCTCTTCTTTTACTTTCGGGGCTTTCTTCTTGAACATCTCAAGCATCCTGCGGGTGACCAGGAAGCCACCGAAGACATTTACCGCCGCCAGGGCCACGGCCAGTGTGCCCATAGTCTTGCCCAACGGCGTGACGGTCAGCGCGGCAGCCAGCATGGCGCCGACGATGACAATCGCGGAAATGGCGTTGGTCACGGCCATCAGTGGCGTGTGCAATGCAGGTGTTACGTTCCAGACCACGTGATAACCGACATAAATCGCCAGCACAAAGATGATCAGGTTGTAGATACCGGGGGAGATAAGCTCTTCCATCGTCTGAATCCCTGCTTAGGCGTTTTTGCGGATGACTTGGCCGTCGCGGCACATCAGGCACGCGGCGACGATGTCGTCTTCGAGGTTGATTTCAAACTGCCCTTCCTTGGTGAAAACCAGCTTCAGGAAGTCCAGCAGGTTGCGCGCATACAAGGCCGACGCATCGGCGGCGACAGCGCCCGCCAGGTTGGTCGGGCCGCAGATGATCACGCCGTTTTCCACCACGACCTGGTCGGCCACGGTCAGCGGGCAGTTGCCACCCTGGGCAGCGGCGAGGTCGATGACCACCGAGCCGGGTTTCATCTGCGCCACGGTATCGGCGCTGAGCAGGGTCGGCGCCTTGCGGCCCGGGATGAGGGCGGTGGTGATGACGATATCGGCCTGTTTGGCGCGTTCGTGCACGGCCAGGGCCTGGCGTTGCATCCAACTGGTGGGCATCGGGCGTGCGTAGCCCCCGACACCGACGGCGCATTCACGCTCTTCATCGGTTTCGTAGGGAACGTCGACAAACTTGGCGCCCAGGGATTCGATCTGCTCCTTAACCGCCGGGCGTACGTCGGACGCTTCGATCACCGCGCCCAGGCGCTTGGCCGTGGCGATGGCTTGCAGGCCCGCCACACCGGCGCCAAGGATCAGTACGCGTGCGGCTTTTACAGTGCCGGCAGCAGTCATCAGCATCGGCATGAAGCGCGGGTAGTGATGAGCGGCCAGCAACACGGCCTTGTAACCGGCGATGTTGGCTTGCGAAGACAGCACATCAAGGCTTTGAGCGCGTGACGTGCGCGGCGCGGCTTCCAGGGCGAAGGCGGTGATGCCGCGCTCGGCGAGCTTGGCGATGGTTTCGTTGCTGAACGGATTGAGCATGCCCACCAATACGGTGCCACTTTTGATCAGCGCAAGTTCGCTGTCGCTGGGGGCAACCACTTTGAGAATCAGCTCGGCGCCAAATGCGTCGTTGGCGCTGCCAATGGTAGCGCCTGCCGTTTCATAGGCACTGTCGACGATGCTGGCATTGATGCCTGCGCCGCTTTGTACAGTGACCTTATGGCCCTGGCCGATCAGCTTCTTGATGGTTTCCGGGGTGGCAGCCACCCGCGTTTCACCGGTCTGGGTTTCGAGAGGAACACCAATGTGCACGTCAAATCTCCTGCATGATCTTTTTGCTTTTGATCTTTTTGTAAAAAGGCCAGTGCACCGCGAGTGGCGCAACTGGGGCGGCCGATCAGCACGATCCCGCTGAAATGACAGCGGGGCGCGGCATTTTGCAGGCGAACTTTACGGCCATCAAGGGATTATGACGGGTGACGAAAAATTAACTACAAGTCACCCTGTGACTGATTGTCGCAACAGGCTGAAATAACCTCTTTAAATACAGGTCTTTAAAGGCGTTCAGGCGTTTTCGGTCCGTTTTTCCATTGCCAGTGTGAATAGTCGTGCATTGACCGGTAAGAGTCGCTACGAGCCATGAAATACATGGCTTTTAGCCTTATTTTTGGCTGACAAGTACAGCCTGTTTAAATGCGACATATACGTACATCTGTAGGCTCTTAATTTATTTGACTACAAAGTCAGTAATTGCGCTTTGTCCTTCATTTACTTGGGTTGTAGCGTCTTGACTGGTCGACCAGCCAGTCCCTGAATGCATGCAGAGAGGCAGATTCGACCTTTCTGTCAGGAATCATCAGGTAATAAGCCTTTTCGCTGGTCAGTGCTTCAGTGCTGGCGATTACCAATTGTTGCTCCTTCAGCTCCTGCTGGATGAGGAAAGGAGGGATCAGTGCGATGCCCATGTCATGCATGGCCGCTTGAGACAGCATCGAGAATAGCTCGTATCGAGGGCCTGTCATGTCGCGAGGGATGCTCAGTTGTTGGGCGTTGAACCATTGGCGCCAGGCGTAGGGGCGTGTGGTCTGCTGCAGCAGTGGCAGCTCGGCGATCTGTTGAGGGGTGAAGTGCGTGCGGTCGCCGAGTAAGCGCGGGCTGCAGACCGGTACTGGGTTTTCGCCCATCAGCCTGTGGGATTGCGTACCCGACCAATCGGCATCTCCGAAGTAGATCGCCGCATCGAACTCGGTATCGGCGAACAGGAAGGGGCGTGTGCGGTTCGTCAGGTTCACCGTGACTTCCGGGTGCTGATGTTGAAAGTCCTTCAGGCGTGGGATCAGCCACTGCGTGCCGAAGGTGGGCACCACCGCCAGTTCGATCACATTGGCGCCTTGCTGGCCCATTACCGACAAGGTGTCGCGCTCCACGGCGTCCAGCTGTGTTGCAACCCTACGGCTATAAGACAGCCCCGCCTCCGTCAGCTTCACGCCGCGGCGTGAGCGGCGAAACAGCTCGACACTCAAAAACTCCTCCAGGCTGGCGATCTGTCGGCAAATCGCGCCTTGGGTGATGGAAAGCTCCATTGCTGCCTTGGTGAAGCTCTCATGGCGGGCTGCTGCCTCAAAGCTGATGAGTGCGGTGGTACTGGGGATTTTCCGGCGCATGTACATTGCCCTCACAGATAAAGCGCATTTATGGGCTTTTTGAGTGTTACGAAGTGAGAAATTAGCACAAGCCTATGCAAAAACCTCGTTTGCCCTCTGCGCTGACCGCGCCTAGTCTGGATCCACGACTTCTGATTTTTTCGCGAGGACTTATTCATGGCTGGCAAGGCAAGCTTCAACTGGATCGATCCACTGCTGCTGGATCAACAGCTCACCGAAGAAGAGCGCATGGTGCGTGACAGCGCCGAGCAATTTGCGCAGGACAAGCTGGCTCCTCGTGTGCTCGAAGCCTTCCGCCATGAAAAGACAGACCCCGCTATTTTCCGTGAGATGGGCGAAACCGGTTTGCTGGGGGCAATGATCCCCGAGCAATACGGCGGCAGCGGGTTGAACTACGTCAGCTACGGTTTGATTGCTCGTGAGGTCGAGCGTGTCGACTCCGGCTATCGCTCGATGATGAGTGTGCAGTCTTCCCTGGTCATGGTGCCGATCAATGAGTTTGGTACCGAGGCGCAAAAACAGAAGTATTTGCCCAAACTGGCCTCTGGTGAATGGATCGGTTGCTTTGGGCTGACCGAGCCCAACCATGGTTCCGATCCGGGCGCGATGATTACCCGTGCACGCAAAGTGGATGGCGGCTACAGCCTGACCGGCGCGAAGATGTGGATCACCAACAGTCCGATTGCGGATGTGTTTGTGGTGTGGGGTAAAGACGATGCGGGAGATATCCGTGGCTTTGTCCTGGAAAAAGGCTGGAAAGGTCTGAGCGCTCCGGCTATCCACGGCAAGGTGGGGTTGCGGGCTTCCATTACCGGTGAAATCGTCATGGATAACGTATTTGTGCCGGAAGAAAATATCTTCCCGGATGTACGTGGTTTGAAAGGGCCGTTTACCTGCCTTAACTCGGCACGGTACGGGATCTCCTGGGGTGCGCTGGGGGCTGCTGAGTTCTGCTGGCATACCGCGCGCCAGTACACACTCGATCGCCAGCAGTTTGGTCGCCCATTGGCTGCCACTCAGCTGATCCAGAAGAAGCTGGCAGACATGCAGACCGAGATTACCTTGGCCCTGCAAGGTTGCCTGCGCCTGGGGCGGATGAAGGATGAGGGTACGGCGGCGGTGGAGATCACTTCGATCATGAAGCGTAACTCGTGTGGCAAGTCATTGGACATCGCGCGCATGGCCCGGGACATGCTGGGCGGTAACGGCATCTCTGACGAGTTCGGGGTAGCACGCCACCTGGTCAACCTGGAAGTGGTCAACACCTATGAAGGGACCCATGACGTGCATGCCTTGATCCTGGGGCGCGCGCAAACCGGTCTTCAAGCGTTCTATTAATAGGAGCATGGGTATGGGCGCGCTTTCGCATCTGCGAGTGCTGGATTTGTCGCGAGTACTCGCGGGCCCTTGGTCCGGGCAGATTCTTGCAGACCTTGGGGCCGAGGTGATCAAAGTCGAAAGGCCGGGCAGCGGCGACGACACGCGCGCTTGGGGTCCTCCCTTCCTTAAGGATGCGGATGGCGAGAACACCAGTGAGGCGGCGTACTACCTGTCGGCCAACCGTAATAAAGAGTCGGTGACCATCGACTTTACCCGACCAGAAGGCCAGAAACTGGTACGCGACCTGGCTGCCAAGTCGGACATCCTGATCGAAAACTTCAAGGTGGGCGGCCTTGCGGCGTATGGGCTGGACTACGAGTCCCTCAAAGAGGTTAACCCGGAGCTGATTTACTGCTCCATCACGGGGTTTGGCCAGACGGGCCCCTATGCGATGCGCGCCGGTTACGACTTCATGATCCAAGGTTTGGGTGGGCTCATGAGCCTGACGGGGCGGCCTGAAGGGGATGAAGGCGCCGGGCCGGTAAAGGTTGGCGTAGCCTTGACCGATATCTTGACCGGGCTTTATTCGACCGTGGCTATCCTGGCTGCGCTAGCTCATCGCGATCACGATGGTGGTGGGCAGCATATCGACATGGCGTTGCTGGATGTGCAGGTGGCTTGCCTGGCGAATCAGGCGATGAATTACCTGACCACCGGGACGCCGCCGAAGCGCCTGGGCAACGCTCACCCTAATATTGTGCCCTATCAGGATTTCCCCACTGCCGATGGAGATTTCATTCTCACAGTAGGCAATGACGGGCAGTTCCGTAAATTCGCTGAAGTCGCTGGGCAACCACAATGGGCGGATGACGTGCGTTTCGCCACCAATCGCGCACGGGTGGCTAATCGCGCGGAGCTGATTCCCTTGATTCGCCAGGCGACGGTCTTCAAGACTACCGCTGAGTGGGTGTCGCAGCTGGAGCGAGTGGGCGTGCCGTGTGGGCCGATTAATGATCTGGCGCAGGTGTTTTCCGATCCTCAGGTCAAGGCGCGTGGCTTGGCGGTGGAGTTGCCTCATGCATTGGCGGGGATGGTGCCTCAGGTTGCGAGCCCGATACGCTTATCCAAGACGCCTGTAGAGTACCGGAGTGCGCCTCCTCTACTGGGCGAGCACACGCTTCAGGTGCTGCAAGGAGTTCTGGGGCTGGGAGCTGCTCATGTGGCTGCATTGAAGGAAGCAGGTGTTATTTAAGCTTTTCCTTCTATATAGATAGAAGTCCAGTGGAGAGCTGGTTGTTTTTTAGCCGAAGCTAACTTATTGATAGAAAAGCGGAATTAAGAGTTGACGGCGAATTATATCTGTCTATAATTCGCCCCACTTCCGGCGCAGTCGAAACGGAAAACTCCTTGGTAAACAATGAGTTACGCAGTTTTCGGCAGCAAGTTGCTTCAGTTCATCGAAGCCAAAAGGAAGTTGAAAAAGAGGTGTTGACAGCAGCGTGTAACGCTGTAGAATTCGCCTCCCGCTTACGAGAGATCGCAAGC
>NZ_JAFCVN010000013.1:0-154253 GCF_049897065.1 Pseudomonas sp. DWP2-2
GCTATCGCAGGCAAGCCAGCGCCCACATGGGAACTCCAGTGTTCTTGAGGCAGTAGCCGGATCAGAACCCGCGCTGTTTGCTGATCGTTCCCACGCTCTGCGTGGGAATGCCGCCCTGGACGCTCTGCGTCCGCTCTTAAAATCGTGACGCTGAACGTCACCAGATGCATGCCCACGCGGAGCGTGGGGACGATCAGCGCCAGGCCTTAAAACCCGCGATGTTTCTTCAGGTGTTCATTGATCTTCGCGGCAGGCACTTTCTGCAAGGTGCATAGCAAGTCATGGGACAGCTCGCGCAAGCCATGAGTCTGGCGCAATTCCTGGGCCAGGTGCGCCGTGAGGTTGGCGGCCATTTCCGCATCCGCCAGGGCCCGGTGAGCCTTGCCGGTGTGGGGCAGTTTGGCGTAGATGTTGAGGGTGCCGAGCTTGTGGTTCGGCGCCGCCGGCATCAGGCGGCGGGCCAGCAGCAAGGAGCAGGCGAATTTCTGCAGGCGGGTGCGGCGGATCAGGCCCAGCTCAAAGTCCCAGAACTTCTGGTCGAACGCCGCGTTGTGCGCCATCAAGGGCGTGGTGCCGACGAACTCATTGACTTCGTTCATCACCCGTTCAGCCGGTGGCGCGCTGCGCAGCATGGCGTTGCTGATGCCGGTGAGCTGTTCGATAAACGCCGGTACGCGCACACCGGCGTTCATCAGGCTCTGGTAGCGGTCCACGATCTGCCCACGCTCGAGGATGACCACGCCAATCTCCGTGGCCCGGCAGTGGCTGCTGGGGGTGATGCCAGTGGTTTCAAAGTCGATGACCGCTATACGTTCCAAACCTGTTCCAACTCCGTTCTACGATCTATTTGAGCAACAACGCGCCTTCGATCGGCACGTAGTGGCTGGCGGCGCGTATCAATGAGTTGGCCGTCAGCCCCGGCACGCCGTAGGCCACGGCCCGCACGCCATGCTTGTGGATGATGCGTTCGAGCAACATGTCGAAATCACCGTCACCAGAGGCCAATACGACTTCGTCGACATGGTCGGCGGCGTCCATGATGTCCAGCGTGATGCCCACGTCCCAGTCGCCCTTGGCGGAGCCGTCGCTGCGCTGGATATACGGCTTGAGTTTTACCGTGAAGCCCAGGTTGCGCAGGATCTGCTGGAACTGCTGCTGCTTGCTGTCGCCGCGGTCGATGGCATAGGCGTACGCCTCGACAATCTGCCCGCGCGCGCTGATGTCAGCCCACAGGGCGGCGTAGTTGAAGTGGCAACCATAGGCCTGGCGCACGGTGTAGTAGAGGTTTTGCACATCGGCGAACACTGCAATTTTTTTCACCGCACTTCCTCATGGACAGCCAGGCGCCAGCGCCCGGAAAGGGCGCCAGTATGCCAGCCAAGGGAGCGTTTCCGGGAAAAAATCAGACCGGAGCGCCGCAGCGCCCCGGGCCTGATGTGTCAGACGAAGGAATCGTCGTCGCCAAAGGAAGAGGAATCGTCGGAATAATCGCTGTCGGCGAAGCTATCGGCGTTATTGCTGCCCCAGCTGTCATTGCCGGCAAACTTCTGGTCATCGTTGCCCCAGTTACCTGAATCACTGGCCGGTGCCGGTTGTTCGATGATCTCTTCCACCACCTGCGGTTGCTGGTTGTGATGGAACAGGCTGCTGATCCCTTCGGCCAGCAACACCCCACCGGCCACGCCGGCGGCGGTCTTCATGGCACCACCGAGGAAGCCACTGCCGGCTGGCGCGGCTGCCGGTGCTTGCGCCGGTTGATAGTTCTGCTGGGGCGCTGGCTGGTTGAACGATGGCCGCGCCGGTTCACGCCATCCGCCACCTGAGTTGCTCGGCGCAGGCTGTGGCTCACGGGAGCCGCCGCCAAAGATGCTCGACAGGAACCCACCACCGCTGGCCGGCGCAGGTTGCGTGGCTTTGGCCCGTTGCAGCTCGTCCTGCAATTGCTGAATCTGCTGGGCCTGTTGCTTGTTCTGCGCGTCAAGACTCTGCAGCGCATGTTCCTGTACCAGAATCGACTGGGTCATGTAGTAGCCGACGGCAGGTTGGCGAGCCATATGCTCCTTGATCCGCGCTTCGGCCTGGGCGTCGCGGGGGGCTGAGTCCGTTTCGGCTTGCTGCAACCGTGAAAACAGTCCATCGATCAGGGTTTGCTCTTCGCTGTTCATGGCGACCTCGTTAGATTGCCGATAAAAAATTCCGGTCCCGCCTGTGATCAGGATGGGGGCTTTCCAGTTATGGGGATGTTACGAGTTGTTTCAATGGTCTTTACTCAAGGTTTACGTTTGCGCCCCTTGGACCCTGATCGGTTAAAGTGTGGCCCTCTGCTTCCAGGCCTGTGATGACCCTGATGAATCCGTTAGACGTTTTGCGCGACTCCTTCCGCTTTACCCAGCGCAACCTGGGCGCCATCGTCCAGCTGTGCCTGCCATTGGTGATCCTCGAAGCCTTGCTGCAACAGGTGCTGGACCACACGCTGGGCCCGGATGCGTTTCCCGGCTACAGCGTGGTCGTAGGTTTGTTGGTGTACCCGCTGTACACCGGCGCCCTGATCCTGTTTCTCGACGCCCGCACCCGGGGCGAGTCGCCGCGCACCAAGGACGTGTGGGCCATGGCCTTGAGCCTGTGGCCGCGTTTTGCCCTGCTGACAGCCATGAGCACCTTGCTGATTCTGTTGGGGCTGTCGCTGTATTTCCTGCCGGGCTTGTGGCTGATGGTGGTGCTGGCGTTTGCCGAATACCTGCTGGTGCTGCGCGGCATGCCCGCCCTGGAGGCGATGAAGGAAAGCTTTCGCCTGACCCGCGGGCATTTCTGGCGCATCCTGGTGTGCCTGCTGTGTGTGATGACGCCGTTGTGGCTGCTCAAGGGCGCCAGCGTGGCGGCGTACCCTGAGCCCGCGCCGTTGCTGGGGTTGCTGATGGACAGCGCCCACAGCTTCCTGCAACTGTTCACCAGCGTGGTGCTGTTCCGTTTATTCATGCTGATCGGTGGCGACGCCGACGTGCGGTGATATGCTCCGTGGCTCTTCTGACACGCATATAAGCCGAGCCGATGACCCGTTTATTGCGCATAACCCTGTTGAGCCTGTTGATCATCGCCGGCCTGCTGGCCGCGCTGATCTACAGCCTGACCTGGCGCCCTGCCGACAAAGAGACCCTGCCCGTCAGCTGCGTGGCACCCCGCGCCCCGACACTGCTGCCGGGGCAGGCGCTCAAGGTCATGACCTGGAATGTGCAATACCTGGCCGGCAAGAACTACGTGTTCTGGTACGACACCCCGGACGGCAGCGGCCCGGACGATCGCCCCACCGTCGAAGACATGGCCTTTAGCCTCGACGAAGTGGCGCGGGTGATTCGCGACGAACAGCCCGACATCCTGCTGTTGCAGGAAGTCGACGAAGGCGCCAAGCCTTCCCATTATCAGGACCAGCTTGCGCTGTTGCAGGAGCGTCTGGTCGACCTCTACCCGTGCAGCGCCCAGGCCTTCGACTGGAAAGCCGACTTTGTGCCCAGCCTGCATATCTTCGGCAGCGTCGGGCGCAAGCTCGCTACGCTCAGCCGCTACCAGATCGAACATGCCGAACGCCTGCAACTGCCAACCGCCGATGCCAACTTCGTCAGCCGGCAGTTCCAACCTAAACCTGCGTTGCTACTGACTTACCTGCCCTTGAGCGATGGCGGCCAACTGGCGGTGCTCAATACACGCCTGGACGGCGGCGCACCTGGCCGCTCGGCAGCGCAACAACAAGTGCAAGCCGCGGCCAAGCTGCTGGACAAGTTCGAAGGCCGGGGCACGCCCTGGTTGATCGGCGGGGATTTCAACCTGCTGCCACTGGGCCAATACCTGCGCCTGGACGCGGCTAAGCGTGGGCAGTATGCGCCGGACAGCGAGTTGCACCTGCTGTGGGACAAGTACCCGATGATCCCGCGTAACAGCGAGTCCAGCGGGATTGATCGTGAGAAATGGCTGACGCACTTCCCCAATGACCCGAGCCTGGACGGGCCGGATCGCACCTTGGATTATCTGTTCTACAGCCCGCGCATCAAGCGGGTGGAGGCGAAGGTGAGGCAGGAGGACACATTGCGCATTTCCAACCATCTACCGGTTATCGCCCGCTTCCTGCTGCCTGCCGCGCAATAACCCACATCCTTAATCTTTTGTGGGAGCTGGCTTGCCTGCGATGCCGCCGATGCGGTCTTTCAGTGACACCGCAGCGATGCGATCGCAGGCAAGCCAGCTCCCACATTTGAACTGCATAGTGCCTACCTACGCGGCTTGATTCGGGCCGTCGCTTCGGCCACCAACGGGTCATCCGGCCAATAATGCTTGGGGTATCGCCCCTTGAGATCCTTCTTCACCTCGGCATAGGTACTGCGCCAGAAGTTCGCCAGGTCCTGCGTGACCTGCACCGGCCGGCGCGCCGGGGACAGCAAGTGCAACTTCACGGCCAGGCGCCCGCCGGCAATGCGCGGGGTGTCTGCCAGCCCGAACAATTCCTGCAAGCGCACCGCCAGGATCGGCGGCTGCTCGCTGTAGTCCAGGCGTACCGATGACCCCGACGGCACTTTCACATGCTGCGGCGCCAGCTCTTCCAGGCGTTGGGGCAAGGGCCAGGGCAGCAGGTTGTGCAGGTAGCTGGAGATATCCAGGTTGGCGAAATGGCTGAGGCGCGAGACCTTGCCCAGGTAAGGCATCAGCCAGTGTTCGAGGCTGGCGAGCAGGGCCTTGTCGCTGAGGTCGGGCCACTCGCTGGTGTTGCCGGCATCCAGTTGGCGCAGCAGCATCACACGGGCTTGCCACTGACGCAGTTCCGGGGTCCAGGGCAGCAGTTCCAGGCCTTTGCGGCGCACCAGGTTGACCAGCGCCTGGCTGCGGGCGGATTCGTCGAGGCCGGTCAGGGGTTCGCGGCTGAGCACCAGTTCACCGACTTTGCGTTGGCGCTCGGCACGCAAGACGCCTTCGCGCTCGTCCCAGTCGAGTTGGTCGACGTTGCGCACTTGCTCGGTCAGCACCGTGTCGAACAGTGCCGGATCAAAATCCGCCGCCAGGTAGATGCGTTCTTCGCGCTGGCCCTGGCGGCTGCCCAGGTCGGCGATCACCAGCCAGGGTTGTTTCATCAGGCTGTCGGCTTCGGCAAACAGCGCTGCGCGGCCATTGGCCAGGCGGTATTCAGCGCCACCGGGGCGACGTTGCTGGGCGACGCGGTCCGGGTAGGCCAGTGCCAGCAAGGCGCCGAGCCAGCGCGGGTGGTCGGGGTTGTCCACCGGCTGGGTCGCCTTGCCGCGCAGGTAGCCACGGTATTGCCGGGCCAGTTGCTTGGCGCGCTGCACGCCACCCTGGGTACCTCGCGCACGCTCCTCGCCAGACATCAGCGCCAGGCGGCTGTGCAAATCGGCACCGCCGCCGCGCAGGATATCGCGCTCGCCCAACAGCGCCGCCACGTCACAGGCGGTGGCGGCGAGCCCCAGGTCTTGGCCACGCAATAACAGGTGGGCAATACGCGGGTGGGCGGGCAACTCGGCCATCTTCTGGCCATGGGCGGTGAGGTTTTCGTCGGTCAATGCACCGAGGCGTTGCAACAGGTCCTGGGCCTGGGCATACGCTGCTGTGGGTGGCGCATCCAGCCACACCAACTGGCTGGGCGTCACGCCCCAACGGGCCAGTTGCAAGGCCAGCCCCGCCAGGTCGGCGGCGAGGATTTCCGCGCTGCCATAAGCGGCCAGACCGTCGTGCTGGTCTTCGGACCACAATCGGTAACACACCCCCGGCTCCAACCGACCTGCCCGACCGGCGCGCTGGGTGGCGCTGGCGCGGGAGATGCGCTGGGTGTCGAGGCGGGTCATGCCGCTGCCGGGGTCGAAACGCGGCACCCGAGCCAACCCGGCGTCGATCACCACGCGTACGCCGTTGATGGTCAGGCTGGTCTCGGCGATGTTGGTAGCCAACACCACTTTGCGCTTGCCGGCCGGCGCCGGGTCGATGGCGGCGCGCTGTGCATTGAGGTCCAGCTCGCCATGTAGAGGGCATAACAGCACGTCAGGGCGATCACCCAGGGCCTCGGCCAGTTGCTGGTTGACCCGGCGAATCTCCGCCTGCCCCGGCAAAAACACCAGCACGCTGCCGGCCTCGTCATGCAGGGCTTCGAGGACGGTTTGCACCACGCGCGGCTCGATAAACTCGCCGGCCTGGTAAGGGCGCCCCCAGCGCATCTGCACCGGGAACATGCGCCCGTCACTGCGCAGGATCGGCGCGTCATCCAGCAAGCCGGCCAGGCGTTCGCCTTCAAGGGTGGCGGACATCAGCAGGATTTTCAGCGGCTGCTCGTCGCGAAACAGCTCGCGTCCGTTGAGGCTCAAGGCCAGCGCCAGGTCGGCGTCGAGGCTGCGCTCGTGGAATTCGTCGAAGATCAACAAGCCCACGCCGTCCAGCGCCGGATCGTCCTGCAGGCGGCGGGTGAGGATACCTTCGGTGACAACCTCGATGCGCGTGTTGGGGCCGACTTTGCTGTCCAGGCGAATGCGGTAGCCCACGGTCTCACCGACCTTTTCACCCAGTTCACTGGCCAGCCGCTCGGCAGCAGCACGGGCAGCCAGGCGCCGGGGTTCGAGCATCAGGATGGTTTGCCCGGCAAGCCAGGGCTCATGCAACAAAGCCAAGGGCACGCGGGTGGTTTTACCGGCTCCGGGGGGCGCTTCCAGCACGGCTTCATGGCGATGAGCCAAGGCGTCACGCAAGGCGGGTAAAACATCATCGATCGGCAACGAATTCATACTGGCTCCAAAGCAGAGCGGCGAGTATAACGGCGAACTGCCGGATGCCGATGCGGGTCTCAAAAACAGCCACTCTTGGGACTGGGAATGCAGTCAAAGGTGGGAGCTGGCTTGCCTGCGATAGCGGTATGACAGTTGCCACTGTATTCCCCGAGCCGACGCTATCGCAGGCAAGCCAGCTCCCACATGGATTCATCGGCGCCTGGCCGATCTGGCTTATAGTCACCCTTAAATCTGTTCAGGAGACTTTTTCATGCGTATCGCTTCCCGTGTCATCGGCGGTGTCCTCGCCGTCACCCTGCTGAGCCAACTCACCGCCTGTGGGTCGATTTTCTACCCCGACCGCCGTGGCCAGATCGACGGCAAGATCGACCCAACCATCGCGGTACTCGATGCCCTCGGCCTGCTGTTTTATGTGATCCCCGGCCTGATCGCCTTCGGTGTCGACTTCGCCACGGGCGCCATTTACTTCGAACCGGGCAAGACCGCCCAGGTCGCCCCCGAGAAACTGCACGAAGCCATCGGCGCCGACGGCACGGTCGATAACGCCAAGCTGCAAAGCATCATCCAGAAGGAAACCGGCCGCACCTTGCCGCTGGATGACCCGCGCCTGATCCAGTTCAAGGGCAGCGTGCAGCAACTGGCGGCCCTGGGCCTGCAGCCTGCCGCGTAAGGACAGCTCATGACCAGCAGCCCCGAACACGCAAGGCTCTTGCGCCTGGCCACCCGCGCCTCGGTGGGCGTGGCCTGTGTGTTGATTGTGACCAAGGCCATCGCCTGGTGGCTCAGCGGCTCGGTGAGCATGCTCGCCGGGCTGACCGACTCACTGCTCGACGGCGTCACTTCGCTGTTGAATTTGCTGGCAGTGCATTACGCCCTGCGCCCGGCCGATGACGATCACCGTTATGGGCATGGCAAGGCGGAGTCGCTGGCGGGGATGGCGCAGGCCTTGTTTATCGCCGGCAGTGCGGTGCTGATTGCGCTCCAGGCCTATGAACGGCTCAAGCACCCAGAGCCGGTTGGCGCACCGTGGTTGAGTATCGGCGTGATTATCTTGTCCCTGGCGCTGACCGTGGCCCTGCTGGTGCTGCAACACCGCGTGGTGCGCGAGACCGGCTCCAATGCGGTGCGCGCCGACTCGCTGCATTACCGCTCGGACTTGCTGCTCAATGGCAGCATCCTGATTGCGCTGGTGTTGGCAGGTTTTGGCTTTCATCAGGTCGACGCCTGGTTTGGCCTGGGAATCGCCGCTTACATTCTGTGGAGCGCGATCCAGATCGCCCGGGAAAGCTTTGCGGTGCTGATGGATGAAGAGTTACCGCCAGACGTCAGCCAGCACATGCTGGAACTGGCCCGGGGCGTACCCGGCGTGCTGGGTGCCCACGACTTGCGTACGCGGGTTTCCGGCAACCACTGGTTTGTGCAGTTGCACCTGGAGTTGCCGGGCGAGTTAACGCTGTCGGTGGCCCACGGCATCAGCGACCAGGCCGCCGATGCCATCCACCGGGAATATCCGAAGGCCGAAGTGCTGGTGCATGCCGACCCGCGGGAAGTGGTCACCGGCAACAAAACCTAGTACTGCACCTGATATCCACGACTGCCCAGGCAGTTGCCCTGGGCCTGGCGGTAAGTTTGTACCACCGCAGGGTCCGGGGCATAGGTAACGGTGCGCGGGTCGAAGCCACTTTGTTGCACCGCCCAGCGATAACAGTCGTAGCCGTCCTGCTGTACCTGGGCTGGCGATTGGCCGTTGGCCGGGTAAGCCACCACGTCATAGCCGTTGCCTTGAGGCGTCGGCGGAGGTGATGGCACCTGCGTCGGTGGTTGTACCACCACGTATTGCTGGGTGCTTTGCTCGTAGGCGTAATAGGCGCCTGCGGCGAGGAACAACAGCGAGCCGCCTACCCACACTTCACGTGCGTAGTCCGGCAGGTAATGCACGCGAATGCCATAGGGCGGCGTCACCACTACGTAGCGCGGGCCTTGGGGGCGATACCAGTAGCCGCCGGAGAAAAAGTAGTCCTGGCCACGGTAAGGCACGCGGTAATTGCGATCGGGGAAACGGTCGATGACATATCCAGGGCGATGCTGCGGGCCTGGGCCCCAGCCATTGCCATGCCCGTCGGGGCGGCCTGGCCAGCGGTTATCACCGGGGCGATCGTTACTCGGACGCGAACCGGGGCCGCCGGCCTCCCAATGCCGGTTGTCATCGGGGCGTCTGGGAATATCACGGTAATAACCCTGGCGCGGCTCCTGGGTCTGGCGCACGGTATCGGGCCGGCCCTGGATCGGCAGGTTATTGGAGGGTTGCGGTTGCGGTGCTGGTCGCCCCGGCTCATGACCTTGAGGCCGACCTTGCCATTGGCCACCCTCGTGCTCGCCGCCACGATCACCCTGCGGGTTTTGTGGGCGTGGCTGATTGTGCTCAGGCCGTTGCCCCTGGCCCGGTGAGTTATCGCGTTCCTCGGCTATCGCCTGGGAGCCGACGCTGACCACCAGCAAACCAACACCTGCCATACGCCAGATGCGCTTCATGCTTTTCCTCACTGCGGATTGGGGCTTGATCATGAGACTGGAAAAGCCTCGCCCGGTTCTGAGACAGGTTATCAGTCACGAGAACTATTTTCTGAAGGCAAAACGCGCACAAAGAAAAAGGGGTGACCCGTCGGCCACCCCTTGAGAATTTCGTCCGTGCTCAACGCTTTTGACGTTGGCTCACCTCACGCCGTCTTGTGGACAGTGTGCAGCCTGGAGGCCGGCTCAACCCTGCTGGGGCGGCGGCCGCAACGGGCCTGATTGGGCGCGCTGCTGTGGACTGTTGTCCAGGCGGTGATTCTGTTGGTAATCATAGGCGTGCCAGGCGGGCAGAGGATTGCGAAGATTGCGTCAATAAACAGTGCTTGCGCAATTTTTAACCCTTCATAGATAATTCACCGCAATAGTTACGACAAAGGCCAACCCAATGAGCAAGCTTGACCGATACGACCTGAGTATTCTGGCGGAATTGCAGCGCGACGCGAGGATCTCCAACCAGGAGCTGGCCGAACGCATCGGCCTGTCGCCTTCGCCCTGCTCGCGCCGGGTCAAGCAATTGGAGGACGACGGCTACATCGCCCGCCAGGTCGCCCTGCTCGACCGCAAGATGCTGGGCCTGAGCCTTACGGCCTACGTACTGATCGGCATGGACCGTCACACGCCGGAACGCTTCGAGAATTTCGAAGCCGCCATCCGCACCCTGCCGCAAGTGCTGGAGTGCAGTTTGGTGACCGGGATGGATGCGGACTACCAGTTGAAGGTGGTAGTGCCGGACATGGATCACTATCAGAAATTGCTTCTGGGGCATCTGACCCGAATCGAAGGGGTGACCAGCGTGCGGTCCAGCTTTGTGCTCAACCAGGTATTGAACAGCACCGAACTGCCCCTGACCCACCTGCGCACCTGAGAACAACGATGCTCAACTGTAGGAGCGAGCTTGCTCGCGAAAAACGTTAACGATAACCCGTGCCTCCTGAATGAACGCGGCGTCTGTGAGTTTTTCGCGAGCAAGCTCGCTCCTACAATGGCATCAGGCCCCCCACAGTTTGACCGTGCAGGACTCAGGTCAATGTTGCGTCTGTGACGCTGCCGTATACTGCTCGCTTGTCTTGTCGGAAGAGCCCCATGAACAACATCGACCCCGCCCTGTTTGAAGAATGGATGATGACCGGCCTGGTCACTATCCTCATCATTTTCATGGGCTTCATCGTCTGGGACCTGGCGAAGAAATCCAAGGCCGGGCGCTTTGGTTCGTTCATCCTGTTTTTCGTGTTGGGCCTTGGTGTGGCAGCGTTCATCATCAAGAGCGTGGTGATCGGCCTGATTGAATCCGGCGCCTTATAAGCGCGCCGGCACCGCCTTCCATTGGCCTTGATCCAGGCCGTCGATAGACCAGTCGCCAATGCGCACGCGCACCAGGCGCAGCGTCGGCAGGCCCACTGCTGCGGTCATGCGCCGTACCTGACGGTTGCGTCCTTCACGAATCACCAACTCCAGCCAATGCGTCGGCACGCTTTTGCGAAAGCGTACCGGCGGGTTGCGCGGCCATAACGCCGGTTCATCCAGTTGCCGAGCCTCGGCAGGCAAGGTCATGCCATCGTTCAGCTCGACACCATCGCGCAGACGTTGCAGCTGTTCTTCAGTCGGCTCACCTTCCACTTGCACCCAGTAGGTTTTCGCCAATTTGTGCTTGGGATCGGCGATGCGCGCCTGAAGCTGGCCATCGTTGGTCAACAGCAGCAAGCCTTCGCTGTCACGGTCCAGGCGCCCCGCCGGGTAAATACCGGGAATATCGATAAAATCCTTGAGCGTCGCGCGCCCGCCTTCGTCGCTGAACTGGGTCAGCACATCGAACGGCTTGTTGAACAGGATCAGCTTCGGCTCGGCCGGTGGCGCCTTGGCGACACGTCGAACAGGCTGCGAAGGTTTCACGCCAGGGCGGCGCGAATCGGGACGGGTAGGACGGGACATGGCAAAGGAACATCTAACGGTCAGGACCGACAATGCTAGTGGCCTGACCGCCAAATGACCATCCCAACCGCTTAGCGGAACGGCGGTTCGTCGAAGCTGCGCAGTTTGCGCGAGTGCAACGAGTTGAGTTCGGTGCGCAACAGGTCGACCGCCTCGATGCCGATCTTCAAGTGCTGGCTGACCGCACGCTCATAGAACGCGTTGGCCGAACCCGGCAGCTTGATCTCGCTGTGCAAGGGTTTGTCCGATACGCACAACAAGGTGCCGTAAGGCACGCGCAAACGGTAACCCTGGGCGGCGATGGTGCCGCTTTCCATGTCCACGGCCACGGCACGGGACAGGTTGATCAACGGCCGCTCCTGGGCCCAGCGCAGTTCCCAGTTCCGGTCGTCATAGGTCAGCACGGTACCGGTGCGCAGGCGTTTTTTCAGCTCTTCGCCTTTTTCGCCAGTGACCTTGGCAGCCGCCTGCTGAAGCGCCAGCTGCACTTCGGCCAGGGCCGGAATAGGGATGTTCGGCGGTACCACGCGGTCGAGAATCCCGTCGCGGCGCATATAGGCGTGGGCCAGTACGTAGTCGCCGATGGTCTGGGATTGGCGCAGGCCGCCGCAGTGGCCGATCATCAGCCAGCAATGCGGGCGTAGTACGGCCAGGTGGTCGGTGATGTTCTTGGCGTTGGACGGGCCTACGCCGATGTTCACCAAGGTCACGCCGTGGCCGTCAGTGGCCTGCAGGTGATACGCCGGCATCTGGTAGCGGTGCCAGACCACGCCGGCGGCAATGGCCGAGGCTTCGCCGTGGTCCATGCTCTTGTCGATCACCACGTTGCCGGGCAGCACCATACGGATAAACCGCGGGTCGCTGCGCAGTTGCTCCAGGCCATGCAGGATGAACTGGTCCACGTAGCGGTGGTAGTTGGTCAGCAAGATCCACGGCTGCACATGGCGCCAGTCGCTGCCGGTGTAATGCACCAGACGACGCAGGGAAAAGTCCACGCGGGCGGCATCGAACAGGGCCAGGGGCAGTGGGTCGGTGTTTTCCCAGTCGTACAGGCCATCGGCAATGCCGTCGGTGGCGGCGGACAGGTCGGTACTGGGGAATACACGAGCCAGGGTCGCGGCGGTGACGCCGGAGCCGGCCAGTTCATCACCCTGCTCCACCACATAGGGGTACGGGATGTTCTGCTGGCTGACGCCCACTTCCACCGTCACGGTGAAGTCGTGCATCAGCGGCACCAGTTGCTCCAGCAGGTACTTACGGAACGCGGCCGGGTGGGTCACGGTGACGCTATAGGTACCGGGCAACTGCACCTTGGCATACGCACGGGTGGTCTGTGGGACTTCGCCGTGGCAGTGGTAGGTCAGGCGCAGTTCCGGGTAGCGAAACAGTGCGCGTTGAGCGGCGTCGGGTTCGACGCGGTCCTTGAGGTATTGCTTGAGCGCTTGGTTGAGCGCGCCAGTCGCACGCTCATGCAGCGCCGCCAGCCGGTCCACGGCGTCTTCGGCGGTTTTAACGACAACAAAAGCTTCGGTCACGGTAAGCATCCTGTGTTCTGACTTGCAGGCCTTTATCTTGCCTGTATCCAGGCCTCACCGAAACACCGGAAGTGGAATGCTTTGATAGGTGGGAGCTGGCTTGCCTGCGATAGCGGTCTATCAGCCACATAATTGCTGGCTGGACCACCGCTATCGCAGGCAAGCCAGCTCCCACATTTGACTGTGTTTATTCAGAGGGATTGTGGGGTTGAGCGGGCGACAATAGCTTGCACATCCACCCCACGCGGCAAGGTGCCATATACCCGCCCCGACGACTCACCCAACCGACTGGCGATAAACCCGTCGCTCACCGCCGCATTGCCCGCCTCCAGCAACAACTTGGCCTGCAACGCCAGGGCAATGTCCTCGGTCAGTTGCCGTGCCCGATACTGGATATCCTGGGTGTCCATGAACGCCGCCTTCAACTGCTCGATATGCCGCGCCAGCTGTTTGTCGCCATGGCCATCCCCCAGCTCCACAAACAACACCTCCAGCACACCCGGCTCTTTGGACAACGCACGCAGCACGTCCAGGCATTGCACATTGCCAGAGCCTTCCCACGTGGAGTTAACCGGTGCCTCACGGTAAAGACGCGGCAGGATGCTGTCTTCCACGTACCCGGCGCCGCCCATGCATTCGGCGGCTTCGTTGATCATCGCGGGCGCGCGCTTGCAGATCCAATACTTGCCCACGGCTGTGACCAGCCGGGCGAACTTGGCTTCATTTTCATCATCAAGCTGATCCAGGGCACGCCCCATGCGCAGGCTCAAGGCCAGGGCCGCTTCGCTTTCCAGGGCCAGGTCGGCCAGCACGTTCTGCATCAGCGGCTGCTCGCTGAGCACGCGGCCACCCACTTGGCGATGGGCGCAGTGATGGCTGGCCTGGGTCAGCGCCTGGCGCATCAAGGCGCTGGAGCCAACCATGCAATCGAAACGTGTCATGGCAACCATTTCGATAATGGTTGGAACGCCGCGGCCTTCTTCACCGACCATCCACGCCAGGGCGCCGCGAAACTCCACTTCGCTGGAGGCGTTGGAGCAGTTGCCGAGTTTGTTCTTCAAGCGCTGGATGTAGAACTCGTTGCGCGTGTCATCCGGGCGGTGCCGGGGCAGCAAAAAACAGGTCAGACCCTTATCGGTCTGGGCCAGGGTCAGGAAGCCATCGCACATTGGTGCCGAGCAGAACCACTTATGCCCCACCAGTTCGTAGGCTTGGCCGGGGCCACCCGCGCCCACGGGATAAGCGCGAGTGGTATTGGCGCGCACGTCGGTGCCGCCCTGCTTCTCGGTCATGGCCATGCCGATAGTAACGCCGGCCTTGTGGGCGATGCCGACATTGCGCGGGTCGTAGTGAGTATTGAGCACTTTAGGCAGCCAGAGGTCCGCCAGCTCCGGTTGCAGGCGCAGGGCCGGAACGCAGGCGAAGGTCATGGTCAGCGGGCAGCCGCTGCCGGCTTCGGCCTGGCTATGCAGGTAGGTCATCGCCGCACGCGCCACATGGGCGCCAGGCTGCGGATGGGCCCACGGCAACGACGGCAGGCCATGCTCGACGGCGGTGCGCATCAACTCGTGATAAGCCGGGTGAAACTCCACCAGGTCGATACGATGGCCGTAACGGTCATGGCTACTGAACACCGGTTTGTTCTGGTTGGCCAGGAACCCGGCTGCCATCAACGGCCCACCGGCCAGCGCACCGTAGGCATCAATGCGCGCTTGTGCCCAACCGGCGCCGAAGCGGCGTGACCATTCCTGCAAAGGCAAGTCGATGCGATACAGGTTAGTGCCGTCCAGGGACGGTGGCTGGTTGGTGACGTCGTGGGTTTCGGCAAACTGATGCAGGTTCATGACGGGCCTCCTGGAAAAAGGCCGCATCGATCTCAGGCTGCCTGTAGGAGCGAGCTTGCTCGCGAAAAACCTGAGAGCAACGCGCTAACCCAGGCGGGGCGCGTTATCGTTGACGTTCTTCGCGAGCAAGCTCGCTTCTACAAAAAACACGGATCGATTGAGGCCGGTTTTTTCAGTTAAGCATCGCCACCGCGCTTAAAAAAGTGGCATACGTGCCGAATGCTCGGCGCTTTCACCCTCATCCGCACACAGCACGCTGCGCTCAAGCGCCGCCTGCAAGGCGTCGAAACGCACCGGTTTGGCCAGTCGGTCCGTCATGCCAATACCATGGCAGCGCTCACGCTCCGGCCCATTGGGCGAAGTGCTCAGGGCGATCACCGGCAATTCACCGCAGCCGGGCAATGCGCGAATCTGGCAGCACAACGAAAAGCCACCCTCTGGCACATCCAGCAGCACGGCGTCGAAACTGTGCCCCTGCAATGCAGCGAGCGCCGCCGGGCCGCTGTCCACGGTTTTGACCCGGTAACCGAGCTTGAGCAACATGCCACGCACCGCCAACTGGCCCACGCTGTTGTCGTCCACCAACAGCACCGTGCATTCCTGAGGCGCACGCTGTGCAGGCAAAGCCTGCGCGGCCGGCGTCACCTGCTGCGGCACGGCGCTGACGTCCATTTCCAACTGGAAGCGGCTGCCTTTACGGGGCTCCGAATGATGGGTCAGGCGCCCGCCCAGCAGTTCGATCAACTGCCGGCAAATCGCCAGGCCAATGCCCAGGCCGCCGTATTCACGCGTCATCGAGCCGTCCAACTGAAAGAAACGCTGATACAACGTGGCCTCATCGAGAAAGGCAAAGCCGATACCGGTGTCGGTGACGATAAAGCTCAAGTGCAAGGCGCCATCCCCTTGCGGCACGCCCACCACACGCAAACGCACCGCGCCGACGTGGGTGAATTTGAACGCATTGTCGAGCAGGCAATCCAGGCACTGACGCAACTTTTGGGCATCGCCGATGAGCCGGTCTGGCAGCTCATCCGCGACGTCAATGGAGAACGCCAGCCCCTTGGCCTGGGCGCTGCCGGTGAACTGCTGGCGCAAGGTATCGAGCTCGCCGCGCAGGCTGAACACTTGCGGCTGGGCCACCAGGCGACCGGCCTGCAACTCGGTGAGGGTGAGGATGCCGTTGACCATGCGCATCATGTCCCGCGCCGAGCCGGCGGCGGTTTGCTGGTACTGCGTCAGGTCATCGTCCAAAGGCACGGTTTGCATCAGTTCCAAAGAGCCGATCACACCGTTCATCGGCGTGCGCAATTCGTGGGTCAGGGTGGCGAGAAATTCGTCTTTGAGGCGATTGCTGCGGGCCAGTTGCTGGTTGAGCGCTTCCAGCTTCTGGCTGGCATCGAGGAGAATCTGCGCCTGCTGTTCGCGCATGCCGTTGATACGGTCGGCCAGGGCCAGGGACAACAGCGCCACTTCAATGGCTGAGCCGAGCTGGCTGGCGTACATGGTCAGGAACACGTTAGGCAGATAACCCAGCACCATCAGGGTATTGATCACCCCGCCGAGCAGGAAGGCCGACCAGGCGATGATGAAATAACGCGCCATGCGCTGCCCGCAATACCAGGCTTTGATGGCCGCCACGAAGATGGTCACGGTAAACACCAGCGCCAGCGCAGTGGCCAGGCGCAGAGCTACGGCGTAACTAGTCAACAGCGCCAGTGCCATCACCAACCCGCCACAGGCCGCCAGCGCCAGCAGGATGCGGTTGAGCCAGCGGCTGTGCTGCGCGGTGTGCAGGAAACTGCGCGCGAAAAGGCTGCCGAACAAGGCCGCCGAGCCGATCAGGAAGGGAACCGCCGCATTCGCCCACCAGGGGTTGTTCGGCCAGAAATACTCCACCGCAACGCCGTTGACCGACAGCTGATACAAACCGAACGAAGCGATATAGAAGATGTAATAGAGGTAGCTGGTGTCGCGTACGCTCAGGTAGATGAACAGGTTGTAGATCAGCATGCCCAGCAACACACCGTAGATGGCGCCGAGCACGTACAAACGCAACGGTTGCTCTTCCATGTAGGCGGTGCCCGCCCACAACGTCAGCGGTGCCTGGATCGAGCCTTGGCTTTGCAAGCGCAGGTAGACGGTTTGTTGCTGGTCGGGCAAGAAGCTGAGCTTGAACAGGTAGTTGCTCTGGCTCACCTCACGGCTGGAAAACGGCAATGCGCTGCCGGTGCGGGCGGTGAGGCGGTAGTGGCCGGTGCCGTCGTTCTGGTAGAGGTCCAGGCGATTGAGCGGCGGGTAGGCCAGCTCCAGAAACCAAGTGCGCGGTGCGCGGGGATCTTTGGCGGTGTAGTGCAGGTTGACCTTCAGCCAGAACACCGAGCGTGAATAGCCGGCATTGAGCGTGTCTTTGTCGTGGGTCTTGAATTGGGCGGCATAGGCGGGGGAACTGACATCGGCGATGGTGAGGGCATCGGTTGGGTCTTCGAGCACTTGCATGACCCGGCCCAACGGGAGGCTGCGCGTGTCCTGGTTGAACTCGACAGCGCCGGCGAGCATCGGTAGCCCGCACAATATAAACATCAGCAAATAGCGCATAGAGCCCCAGCGTAGCCTGGTCCGGTTGTGTCAAAAGCCCCCCATTCCTTTTGAGAAGACGTACACCGGCGATACAGTAAGTTATTGGGATGCACTTTAGCATAGCCAGTAAAAGCCATTAGCCACTGCAGGAACTTTTTTTAGAACAGCTCTAGCGCAATGCTTTCAGACCGCTGCGTTGCAGCGTTCGGCCACGCAAAGCGACGCTGCAACAGCAAACTTCTGCCATCGCCAGGCAGCCACGCAAAAAGCGTTTGGTGGTAAGCTCGCGCACCATGAATATCTACAGTTCTCGCCCCGTTGTCCTCTGTCTCTCCGGCCACGACCCCAGTGGTGGCGCCGGCCTGCAGGCAGATATCGAAGCCCTGCTCGCCCAGGGTTGCCACGCGGCCCCGGCCGTCACCGCGCTGACCGTGCAGAACACCGTCAATGTCAGTGATTTCCGCGTGCTTGACCGTGAGTGGGTACTGGCCCAGGCCAATGCCGTGCTCGGCGACTCTGAAGTCGCGTCGGTCAAGCTGGGCATGCTCGGCTCCACTGCGATGGTCGACACCGTGGTCGAACTGCTGCAGGCGCACCCGCATTTGCCGGTGGTCTGCGACCCGGTGCTGCGCGCCGGCGGCGGCGGTAGCCTGGGCAAGGACGAGGTCGGTTATGCGATGCGCGAGCGGCTGCTGCCCCTGTCATTGATCGCCACCCCCAACCTGCCAGAAGCGCGCATCCTCGCGGAACTGCCCGACGGCAGCGCCGACGACTGCGCCGAGAAGCTGCTGCCGTACATCAAGCACCTGCTCATCACCGGCGGCCATGGCGATGAGCACGAAGTGCACAATCGCCTGTACAGCCGCGACGGCACGCGCCAGACCTTTACCTGCCAGCGCTTGCCCGGCAGTTATCACGGCTCGGGTTGCACCTTGGCCAGTGCGCTGGCCGGGCGCATTGCCCAGGGTGAAGGCCTGGCCAGCGCCGTGCAATCGGCCCTCAACTACACGTGGCGTACCCTGCGTGATGCCGAACAACTCGGCCAGGGCCAGTTCGTGCCGCGCCGATTGCCGCTGGATTTCTGCTCGTAACTTATCGCTCGTCAGCAAGGGGTTTGCCCGATGAAACTACGCGGCCTTTACGCCATTACCGACAGCCAGCTGTTGGCCGGCAAATTCCTCGCCTACGTCGAGGCGGCGCTGGACGGTGGCGTCACCCTGTTGCAGTACCGCGACAAAAGCAGCGACGAGGCACGGCGCCTGCGTGAAGCCGAAAAGCTGTACGAACTGTGCTCACGCTACAAGACCCAATTGATCATCAACGACGATGCCGAACTGGCCGCGCGCCTGGGCGTCGGCGTGCACCTGGGCCAGACCGACGGCCCGCTGACCTCGGCCCGGGCATTGCTCGGCGCCAAGGCGATCATCGGCGCCACCTGTCACAGCCACATCGAACTGGCCGAACAGGCCGCCAAAGAAGGCGCCAGCTACGTCGCCTTCGGCCGCTTCTTCAATTCCACGACCAAACCCGGCGCACCTGCCGCTACCGTTGACATGCTGGCCCAGGCCCGCAAGCGCCTGCACCTGCCGATCTGCGTGATCGGCGGCGTCACCCTGGAAAACGCCGAGCCGCTGGTGGCCCACGGGGCCGACCTGCTCGCCGTGGTCCATGGCCTGTTCGGTGCCGACAGCACCCAGGAAGTCACTCGCCGCGCCCGTGCGTTCAACCATCTTCTTAAATCTTCAGTTTAGAGAGCCCGATCATGTCCCGTTCCGAAACCCTGTTTGCCAACGCCCAGAAACACATCCCCGGCGGTGTGAACTCCCCCGTGCGTGCGTTCAAGAGCGTGGGCGGCACGCCGTTGTTCTTCAAGCATGCCGAAGGCGCCTACGTCACCGATGAAGACGATAAGCGCTATGTCGACTATGTCGGCTCCTGGGGCCCGATGATCCTCGGCCACAGCCA
This sequence comes from Pseudomonas sp. DWP2-2, assembly GCF_049897065.1. Classification (NCBI taxonomy): domain Bacteria; kingdom Pseudomonadati; phylum Pseudomonadota; class Gammaproteobacteria; order Pseudomonadales; family Pseudomonadaceae; genus Pseudomonas; species Pseudomonas sp. DWP2-2. Next base: position 19,195 of record NZ_JAFCVN010000013.1, read on the forward strand.
TCCGGACGTGCTGGACGCGGTGCGCCAGCAACTGCAGCACGGCTTGTCCTACGGCGCCCCGACCGCGATGGAAACCGAGATGGCCGACCTGGTCTGCTCGATCGTGCCGTCGATGGAAATGGTGCGCATGGTCAGCTCCGGCACCGAAGCCACCATGAGCGCGATCCGCCTGGCCCGTGGTTTCACCGGCCGCGACAACATCATCAAGTTCGAAGGTTGCTACCACGGGCACTCCGACAGCCTGCTGGTAAAAGCCGGCTCCGGCGCGCTGACCCAAGGCGTACCCAATTCCGCTGGCGTACCTGCGGCGTTCGCCAAGCACACCCTGACCTTGCCGTTCAACGACATCGCGGCCGTCGAGCAGATGCTCAGCGAAGTCGGCCAGGACGTTGCCTGCATCATCGTCGAGCCAGTCGCCGGCAACATGAACTGCGTTCCACCGGCCCCGGGTTTCCTTGAGGGCCTGCGCGAGCAGTGCGAGAAGCATGGCGTGGTGCTGATTTTTGACGAAGTGATGACCGGTTTCCGGGTCGCCCTCGGTGGCGCCCAGGCTTACTACGGCGTCACGCCAGACCTGAGCACCTTCGGCAAGATCATCGGCGGCGGCATGCCGGTAGGCTGCTTCGGCGGCAAGCGCGAGATCATGCAACACATCGCCCCGCTCGGCCCGGTATACCAGGCAGGCACCTTGTCGGGTAACCCGCTGGCAATGGCCGCCGGCCTGACCACCCTGCGCCTGATCAGCCGCCCGGGCTTCCACGCCGAGCTGACCGACTACACCACACGCCTGCTCGACGGCCTGCAACAGCGCGCCGATGCCGCCGGCATCCCGTTTGTGACCACCCAGGCCGGTGGCATGTTCGGCCTGTACTTCAGCGGCGCCGACGATATCGTCACCTTCGATGACGTGATGGGCAGCGATGCCGAGTTGTTCAAGCGCTTCTTCCACCTGATGCTCGAAGGCGGCGTGTACCTGGCACCGAGCGCCTTTGAAGCCGGCTTCACTTCGATCGCCCATGGCGAAGCCGAACTGAAATTGACCCTGGATGCTGCCGAGCGCGCGTTCGCGGCCCTGAAATAAGTGACGGCAACCTCTGACGTTGCCCCTGGCAGCGTCAGATTTGCTACTTTGCTTACAGAGAATTCCTGGTTTTTTCGAGAATTGCCCTGCAATCCGGCAGATAACTTGCCCAAGCAGCAGAAAAACGAGTAAAGACTTTGTAAGCAGAGGCCTGCTTATTTCATAATGCGCGCTTATTGGACTCCATCGAGGGTCCGCGCGCCCCGTCAGAGGTAAGTCGATTCCCATGAAACGCACCGGCCGCACCCTGGTTCTGGGCTGCCTGTTGCTCCTTCAACCGCTACTGGCACATGCCCAGGCCGGCGGCAACTCGTTGTTAATCCCAGCGATGGGTCGTTGCACCCTCAATACCCAGCCAGAGAGCCAGGCCGAAGCCCTGAGCGCGTGCCAGAAACAGGCCGAGGAAGGGGATGCGCAAGCACAATACGAGTTGGGCGAGTACTACCACGACAGCAAGAACCCGGCCGTTGACCTCAACAAAGCGTTGAGCTACTTCGAGAAAGCCTCGCTGCAGGGCCACGCCCAGGCGCAATACCAGTTGGGCAACATGTTCTTCAAAGGCGAAGGCGTGCCGGCCAACAACGTCCAGGCGTACATCGTGCTGAAAATGGCCGCGGTCAACGGCGCCGAAGACGCACTGGACACTGCCGACGAAGTCGCCGAGCACATGCAGCGCGATGAACTGGAAGTGGCAACCCAGGTGCTGGGGCAGATTTTCCGCAACTACCTGCAAGAATTGCAGAGTGCTGATGGGCGTTCGCCGTTCTCACCCCTTCCCTGATTTTTTGTAGACCTTACATCGCTATCGCAGGCAAGCCAGCTCCCACAGTGGGCCGCATTCCAGCATTGAAACGCGGTCGAGTGTGGGAGCTGGCTTGCCTGCGATAGGCACCCCTCGGTCTAAAGCCCTACTTCTCAGGCATCGGCATCGGAAACGGCATCACATTGCTCATGCCCCGAGCCTCACTGATCTTCGGCGTCCCCAGGCGCTCGACTTCATCGATGCGCACAATCGAATGCATCGGCACAAAGCTGCGTACCACACCTTCGAACTGGGCCTTGAGCTTTTCTTCGCCCGGATCGACCACCAACTGGGTGCGCTCGCCAAAGACGAACTCTTCCACCTCCAGGAAGCCCCACAGATCACTTTGATAGATCTGCTTGGCGTACATTTCGAACACCTGGCCCTGGTTGAGGAAAATCACCTTATAGATTGGAGCTTCACGTTTGGTCATGGTGGGCGAACAACACATGGGGATATAAAAGAGGGCGCGAACTATAGCATGGCACCCGATGCACAGCGCTAGGAACCAATGGGCATGCCCCCTATAATGCGCGGTTCTTTACCACCAGTTGACGATTCCCATGGCCAAGAAGCTTTACATCGAAACCCACGGTTGCCAGATGAACGAGTACGACAGCTCGCGCATGGTCGACTTGCTGGGCGAACACCAGGCCCTGGAAGTCACTGCCCGCGCCGAAGATGCCGACGTGATCCTGCTCAATACCTGCTCGATCCGCGAGCGGGCCCAGGACCGTGTGTATTCGCAGCTGGGCCGCTGGCGCGAATTGAAACTGGCCAACCCGGACATGGTGATCGCCGTCGGCGGTTGCGTGGCCAGCCAGGAAGGCGCCGCGATTCGCGACCGCGCGCCCTACGTCGATGTGGTGTTTGGCCCACAAACCCTGCACCGTCTGCCAGAGATGATCGACGCCGCACGCATCACCAAGCTGCCGCAAGTGGACGTATCGTTCCCCGAAATCGAGAAATTCGACCATTTGCCCGAGCCGCGTATCGACGGCCCGAGCGCCTATGTGTCAGTGATGGAAGGTTGCAGCAAGTACTGCACTTTCTGTGTAGTGCCCTACACCCGCGGTGAAGAAGTCAGCCGGCCGTTTGACGATGTGCTGTCGGAAATCATCCACCTGGCTGAAAACGGCGTGCGCGAAGTCACCCTGCTGGGCCAGAACGTCAACGGCTACCGTGGCCAGACCGATGACGGCCGCCTGGCCGACCTGGCGGAATTGATCCGCGTGGTCGCCGCCGTCGATGGCATCGAGCGCATCCGCTACACCACCTCGCACCCGCTGGAGTTTTCCGACAGCCTGATCCAGGCCCACGCCGAAGTACCAGAGCTGGTCAAGCACCTGCACTTGCCGGTGCAATCGGGTTCGGACCGCATTCTCTCGGCGATGAAGCGCAACCACACCGCACTGGAATACAAATCCAAACTGCGCAAGCTGCGCGCCGCCGTGCCAGGCATTTGCATCAGCTCGGACTTTATCGTCGGCTTCCCGGGCGAAACCGAGAAAGACTTCCAGCAGACCATGAAGCTGATCGAAGACGTCGGTTTCGACTTCTCCTACTCGTTCGTCTACAGCCAGCGCCCAGGCACCCCGGCTGCCGACCTGCTGGATGAAACCCCGGAGGCGTTGAAAAAAGAGCGTTTGAACGCGCTGCAACATCGCCTCAATCAGCAGGGCTTCGAAATCAGCCGACAAATGGTCGGTTCGATCCAGCGCATTCTGGTGACCGATTATTCGAAGAAAGACCCGGGTGAATTGCAGGGGCGTACCGAGAACAACCGAATCGTCAACTTCCGCTGCGACAATCCCACGCTGATCGGCCAGTTTGCCGATGTGCACATTGATGCGGCGCAGCCACACTCGTTGCGTGGCTCGTTGATCAACTGATCTCGCTGACCGGATGAAGATCAAAATGTGGAAGCTGGCTTGCCTGCGATAGCGATGTATCAGTGCCTTATGTGCCAACTGACCCACCGCTATCGCAGGCAAGCCAGCTCCCACAGGGGTTCTTCAGGGTTATCGAGAGTGGGGCCAGGCTATTTAAGTGCTTTCGCACACCAGCGCCTGGCGTTATTCTCTCTCTCACCTCATCAGCCAAAGGGCGGCTAAAAGCAACCTTGAACGCACCCATAGCAGAACCCCATCGTTTTATCCTCGAGCCTTTTGAGGCTCGCCGTTTCGCCAACCTGTGCGGACAGTTCGACGAGCACCTGCGCCTGATCGAACAACGCCTGAGCATCGAGATCCGCAACCGCGGCAATCAGTTCGAGCTCATTGGTGAACCCCAACACACCACGTCTGCAGAAAACCTGCTGCGCCGTCTCTACCGCGAAACCAAGGGTAGCGAGCTGTCGCCGGAGACCGTGCACCTGTACCTGCAGGAGTCGGCTGTGGAAGACCTGGCCAATAACCCGGTGGCCGAAGCCAGCGTGGCCTTGCGTACCAAAAAAGGCATGATTCGCCCACGCGGCTTGAATCAGCAGAAGTACGTCAAGGAAATCCTGGGCAACGACATCAACTTCGGCATCGGCCCGGCCGGTACCGGCAAGACCTACCTCGCGGTGGCCTGCGCCGTCGACGCCCTGGAGCGCGAGCAAGTGCGGCGCATCCTGCTGGTGCGCCCAGCGGTCGAGGCCGGCGAAAAGCTCGGTTTCCTGCCCGGCGACTTGGCCCAGAAGATCGACCCGTACCTGCGCCCGCTCTACGATGCGCTGTACGAGATGCTCGGTTTTGAATACGTGGCCAAGCTGATCGAGCGCCAGGTGATCGAGATCGCCCCGCTGGCCTACATGCGTGGCCGTACACTCAACAACAGCTTCATCATTCTCGACGAAAGCCAGAACACCACCGTCGAGCAGATGAAGATGTTCCTCACCCGTATCGGTTTCGGCTCCACTGCCGTGATCACGGGCGACATCACCCAGGTCGACCTGCCCAAGGGCACCAAGTCGGGCCTGGGCCAGGTGATCGAGGTGCTCAAGGACGTGCCGGGTATCAGCTTCACGCACTTCATGCCCAAGGACGTGGTGCGCCACCCGCTGGTGCAGCGCATTGTCGAAGCCTATGAGCGTTTCGAACACCGCGACGACGCGCCCGCCAAGGACGCTCGCCACGATGCTTGAGCTAGACCTGCAGCTGGCCACCGACGCGCCCGCCCCCAGCGAAGCCCAGTTCCGCCAATGGTGTGAACTGGCTTTGCGCCAGCGCACCGCTGACTCGGAGCTGACCATTCGTCTGGTGGACGAGGCCGAAGGCCGTGAGCTGAACCACACCTGGCGCCAGAAAGACTACGCGACCAACGTGCTGTCCTTCCCCGCCGACGTGCCCGACGAATTGCTGGATATCCCGCTGTTGGGCGACCTGGTGATCTGCGTCGCGGTGGTCGAGCGAGAAGCGGCGGAACAAGGCAAGGAACTTGAGGCCCATTGGGCCCATCTAGTCATCCACGGCTGCTTGCATCTCTTGGGTTACGACCATATAGACGATGACGAAGCCGAGGAAATGGAAGCACTGGAACGAACGTTGCTTGCAGAACTGGGTCACCGCGACCCATATGCAGACGACGAAAGCTGATCAACACTCAACTGTCATATCAAAGGATTTAGAGTAATCGCTATGAGCGAAGACCGATCGAGCAACGGGCAGAAGTCATGGCTGGGTAAACTGACCCAGGCTTTTGCCCACGAGCCGAAAAACCGCCAGGAGCTCTTGGAGCTGCTGCGCGATGCACACCAGAACAAGTTGCTGGACAGCGAAGCGCTGGCCATCGTCGAGGGCGCCATCCAGGTGGCTGACCTGCAAGTACGTGACATCATGGTCCCGCGCTCGCAGATGATCAGCATCAAGGCGACCCAGACCCCACGGGAATTCCTCCCGGCCGTGATCGACTCGGCGCATTCGCGCTACCCGGTGATCGGTGAAAGCCATGACGACGTCATGGGTGTCCTGCTGGCCAAGGACCTGCTGCCGTTGATCCTCAAGGAGAATGGCGACAGCTTCAACATCAAGGACCTGCTGCGCCCGGCCACCTTCGTGCCCGAGTCCAAGCGCCTGAATGTGCTGCTGCGCGAGTTCCGCGCCAACCACAATCACATGGCCATTGTGATTGACGAATACGGCGGCGTGGCCGGCCTGGTCACCATCGAGGACGTGCTGGAGCAGATCGTCGGCGACATCGAAGACGAGCACGACGTCGAAGAAGACAGCTACATCAAGCCGCTGCCCAGCGGTGACTTCCTGATCAAGGCACTGACGCCCATCGAAAACTTCAACGAGTTCTTCGACAGCGAGTTTTCGGACGATGAGTTCGACACCGTCGGCGGCCTGGTGATGAGTGCGTTCGGGCACCTGCCCAAGCGTAATGAAACCACCGAGATCGGCGCCTATCGCTTCCGCATCCTCAATGCTGATAGCCGTCGTATCCATCTGATCCGTTTGACACCCATCGCCCGCTAAGGACTGACATGCGCCGTCTCACCTCACCCGGCTGGCCCGGTAACTTGCTGGCCGTGGTGGCCGGCGCCATCACAACCCTGGCGCTGGCGCCGTTCGATATCTGGCCGTTGGCGCTGGTAGCGGTCGGCCTGTTCTATATCGGCCTGCGGGAGCTGACACCCCGCCAGGCCCTGGGCCGTGGCTGGTGTTTCGGCTTCGGCCTGTTTGGTGCCGGCACCAGTTGGATCTACTACAGCATCCACCACTTCGGCGGCGCTTCGGTGCTGCTGGCGGGGTTCCTGATGCTGCTGTTCACCGCCGCCATCGCCTGGTTCTTTGCCCTGCCCGCCTGGCTATGGGCGCGCTGGTTGCGCCGTAACGAAGCACCACTGGCGGATGCATTGACGTTCGCCGCGTTGTGGGTCGGCCAGGAAGCCTTTCGTGGCTGGTTCCTTACCGGTTTCCCGTGGTTGTACTCCGGTTACAGTCAACTCGATGGGCCGTTGACCGGCCTCGCGCCATTGGGTGGGATGTGGCTGATTTCCTTCGCCCTCGCGCTCACTGCCGCATTGCTGTGCAACCTGCCGCGCCTGCTGGCCAGCAAGCGCAATGCCTTCATCGGCGCGGGCCTGTTATTGCTGGTTGCGCCCTGGGCGACTGGCCTGGCACTCAAGCACCACGCCTGGACATCGCCGTCTGGCGCGCCCCTGAGCGTGGCTGCGATTCAGGGCAACGTCGAGCAAAGCATGAAGTGGGACCCGGACCAGCTCAATGCACAGTTGGCGCTGTACCGCGACATGAGCCTGAGTTCCAAGCGCGTCGACCTGCTGGTCTGGCCGGAAACTGCCGTGCCGGTGCTCAAGGAATCCGTGGAGGGCTACCTGGGCATGATGGGCAAGTTTGCCGCCGACCGGGACAGTGCGCTGATCACCGGGGTACCGATTCGCCAGGAAGTGCACCACCAGAAGCGCTACTTCAACGGCATCACCGTGGTCGGCGAAGGCGACGGCACCTACCTCAAGCAAAAACTGGTGCCGTTTGGCGAGTACGTTCCGCTGCAGGACATGCTGCGCGGGCTGATTGCCTTCTTCGACCTGCCCATGTCGGACTTCGCCCGCGGCCCTTCTGACCAGGCCATGCTGCAGGCCAAGGGTTATCAGATTGCGCCGTTCATTTGCTATGAAGTGGTGTACCCCGAATTCGCCGCCGGCCTGTCGGCCCAGAGCGACCTGCTGCTGACTATCAGCAACGACACCTGGTTCGGCCGCTCCATCGGCCCGCTGCAGCACCTGCAAATGGCGCAAATGCGTGCGCTGGAGGCTGGCCGCTGGATGATCCGCGCCACCAACAACGGCGTGACCGGGCTGATCAACCCGTTTGGGCAGATCACCGCGCAGATCCCGCAGTTCGAGCGTGGCATTCTCTATGGGGAGGTGGTGCCGATGCATAACCTCACGCCGTACCTGCAATGGCGTTCGTGGCCGTTGATCATTGTGTGTGTGCTGCTCTTTGGCTGGGCGCTGTTGGCGGCTCGGATGGCCAAAACGGTCTGACCTGTGGGAGCTGGCTTGCCTGCGATGGCGGTGTATCAGTGCCCTGAGTGCTCACTGACCCACCGCCATCGCAGGCAAGCCAGCTGCTACATTTGATCTCCTGTGTTGCACCTATCGGTAGAACAACCGATACCCCACCTGCCCCACCGCTTCATTTATCAACTGCCCGCTTTGCCACACCGCCTTGACCTCCGGCATCCAGCCACCCAGCGGTCGGCCATGGTCGACACCCAAAAAGCCCACCGGCCCCGGCACCACGGTGAAGCCGGCCTTTTCAAAACTCCATACCGAACGCGGCATGTGCCAGGCCTGGGTCACTACCACTACACGCTTGATGTCTTTCGGCAACAAAATCTCGGCGCTCATCTGGGCGTTTTCCCAGGTAGTGCGGCTGCGCTCTTCTTTCCAGCGCACGGTGACACCGAAGTCATCCTGCATCGACACGGCCATCAGCTCGGCCTCACTGGGCGGCGTGCCGTAGTGCAAGCCGCCGCTGGTCAGCACTGGCAAACCGGATGCCTTGGCCAGCCGCGCGGCAAAACGCTCACGTTCCAGGCCAATACCGGTGGGCTGGTCGCTGCCCCACGCAATGTCTCCACGCTCGCGCCCCGAGCCCAGCACCACAATCGCATCGGCACGCTGGGCCAGGGTAGCCCAGTCTTCCCGGGCCAAAGGCGGCTCTGTCTCCAGGGCACGGGCGCCCCATTGCACCATCACTGGCAGGCTGATCAACCACATTCCGCCCAGCCCGAGGGCAAAGCACAAGCCCGCCAGGCGCGGACGGCTGCGGCGAAACCACCAGGCACACGCCAACAACAGCAGAAAAATACCGGGCGGCAACAACAGTTGTTTAATGAAATAACGAAAAGGCATCGGGCATCTCCAAAGATGCCCGAAGCCTAGATGCATCGGGGTTTTGCAACAATCCTTACCGACAACATTTTGATAACGCTAACGGATAACGCGGGGCTCACTTGCACCGCACGGAGCGGAAGTTCTCTGGCCCGCGGCCGGTCGCCAGGTCTTTGAGCCAGATGACCTTGGCCGAATGAGCGGGCGGGGAAGCCTGCCCATGGGAGGCGCGGTCGTGATTCAACGCCAGATAGTTCTTGATCAATTCAAGCTCCGCCTGGCTCAAGCCTCGCAACTCCAGCTCCAGAGGCCGTTCATCACGCAATCGGCCTGCGGTTCTTGCGGCATCCAATGCCCGACCCAAACGGTCGATCAATCCTTCATACAACTGCGGTTTCGTTAAAGTTCGCTGCGATTCAACCATCCCCTCACCTCATTGAAGAAATACTTGCTCCCCACTAAACAGCGTAGCCCCCGTTGCTGCGCCTGCCCGGTGCCGCGACAGACGGCCCTTGGCGCGCAATCAGGGTTTCCCTCGATAGAGTGGGGTCATGTATGCTACGGCGCTTCCTGTAACTCCACTTCCCGCAGGGTTTGGGCACGGACGCGCCGCTTCTTGGTGTCGAACAACCCGGACAGTGCACCGAAGAGGATTAGGCCACCCCTATCCAGTTCAAAAGTAGCCATGCACGAACAATATCAGCCCCGTGAAATAGAAAATGCCGCCCAAACCTTCTGGGACGAGCAAAAGTCCTTTGAAGTCAGTGAACAGCCAGGCAAGGAGACTTACTACTGCCTATCGATGTTCCCTTACCCCAGCGGCAAGCTACACATGGGGCACGTGCGCAACTACACCATCGGCGACGTGATTTCGCGCTACCAGCGCATGCTCGGCAAGAACGTGCTGCAACCCATGGGTTGGGACGCCTTCGGCATGCCGGCAGAAAACGCCGCGATGAAAAACAACGTGGCGCCCGCCAAGTGGACCTACGAAAACATCGCCTACATGAAGACCCAGTTGCGCAGCCTGGGCCTGGCGGTGGACTGGTCCCGCGAGGTCACCACCTGCAAGCCGGATTACTACCGCTGGGAACAATGGCTGTTCACGCGCCTGTTCGAAAAAGGTGTGATCTACAAAAAAAGCGGCACCGTGAACTGGGACCCGATCGACCAGACCGTACTGGCCAACGAACAGGTCATCGACGGTCGCGGCTGGCGTTCCGGCGCGCTGATCGAAAAGCGCGAAATCCCGATGTACTACTTCAAGATCACCGCCTACGCGGATGAACTGTTGTCGAGCCTTGACGATCTGCCGGGCTGGCCTGAACAGGTCAAGACCATGCAGCGCAACTGGATCGGCAAATCCAAGGGCATGGAAGTGCAGTTCCCGTACAACGTCGACTCCATCGGCGAAGCCGGCGCACTCAAGGTGTTCACCACCCGCCCCGACACCCTGATGGGCGCGACCTACGTCGCCGTGGCCGCCGAACACCCGCTGGCCACCCAGGCCGCACAGAACAACCCTGAGCTGCAGGCGTTCATCGCTGAATGCAAAGGCGGCAGCGTGGCCGAAGCCGATGTCGCCACCCAGGAGAAAAAAGGCCTGCCGACCGGCCTGTTCGTCGAGCACCCGTTGACCGGCGAGAAACTGCCGGTTTGGGTCGCCAACTACGTATTGATGCACTACGGCGATGGCGCCGTCATGGCCGTGCCGGCCCACGACGAGCGCGATTTCGAATTCGCCACCAAGTACAGCCTGCCTATCAAGTCGGTCGTGCGCACTAGCTCGGGTGATACCAACCCCGCTCCGTGGCAAGACGCCTACGGCGAGCACGGCACGCTGATCAACTCCGGCGAATTCGACGGCCTGGACTTCCAGGGCGCGTTCGACGCCATGGAAGTGGCCCTGATCAAGAAAAACCTCGGTGCCTCGCGCACCCAGTTCCGTCTGCGTGACTGGGGCATCAGCCGCCAGCGCTACTGGGGTTGCCCGATCCCGATCATCCACTGCCAAGCCTGCGGTGACGTGCCGGTAGCGGAAGACCAACTGCCGGTCGTGCTGCCAGAAGACGTGGTGCCGGATGGTGCTGGCTCGCCGTTGGCGCGCATGCCCGAGTTCTACGAGTGCAGCTGCCCTAAATGCGGCGCGCCGGCCAAGCGTGAAACCGACACCATGGACACCTTCGTCGAGTCCTCGTGGTATTACGCTCGTTATGCCTCGCCGCACTATGAAGGCGGCCTGGTGGAGAAATCCGCAGCCGACCATTGGTTGCCAGTGGATCAGTACATCGGTGGCATCGAACACGCCATCCTCCACCTGCTGTACGCGCGCTTCTTCCACAAGCTGATGCGTGACGAAGGCCTGGTGAGCTCCGATGAGCCATTCAAGAACCTGCTGACCCAGGGCATGGTGATCGCCGACACTTACTATCGCCGCGAAGCCAATGGCGCCTACACCTGGTTCAACCCGGCGGATGTCGAGCTTGAGCGTGACAGCAAGGCCAAGGTCATCAGCGCGAAGCTGAAAGCCGACGGCCTGCCGGTGGAAATCGGTGGCACCGAGAAGATGGCCAAGTCCAAGAACAACGGCGTCGACCCACAGTCGATGATCGATCAGTTCGGCGCCGACACCTGCCGCCTGTTCATGATGTTCGCCTCGCCGCCTGACATGAGCGCCGAATGGTCCGACTCGGGCGTCGAAGGCTCGCACCGTTTCCTCAAGCGTGTCTGGCGCCTGGCCCACGCTCATGTCAGCCAGGGCCTGCCGGGCAAGCTGGATATCGGCGCGTTGAACGACGAGCAGAAAGCCGTTCGCCGCAGCATCCACCTGGCTATCCGCCAGGCCAGCCAGGACGTTGGGCAGAACCACAAATTCAACACCGCCATCGCCCAGGTGATGACGCTGATGAACGTGCTGGAAAAAGCCTCGCAGGCGACCGAACAAGACCGTGCGCTGATCCAGGAAGGCCTGGAAACAGTTACCCTGTTGCTCGCGCCGATCACGCCGCACATCAGCCATGAACTGTGGAGCCGTCTGGGCCACAGCGGTGCCGTCATCGATGCCGCCTGGCCGGTGCAGGATGACAGCGCCCTGGTACAGGACACGCTGCAACTGGTCATCCAGGTTAACGGTAAACTGCGTGGCCAGATCGACATGCCGGCCAGCGCCAGCCGTGAAGAGGTTGAAGCAGCTGCACGTATCAATGAGAACGTGCTGCGCTTTACCGAAGGCCTGACCATCCGCAAGGTGATCGTAGTGCCCGGCAAACTGGTCAATATCGTCGCCAGCTAAATCGGATCGGGTGCGGGGCTTGGCCCCGCGCCGAACTAAACCTTTAGGGCCCGATAAGGCCCACCTGGTTTCAAGGGGAGCAACAAAATGATCAAACGCAATCTGCTGGTTATGGGCCTTGCCGTGCTGTTGAGCGCTTGCGGCTTCCAGCTGCGCGGCACCGGCACCAATGAGCTGTCGCTCAAGGAACTCGACGTCAGCGCCCGCAACGCCTACGGCGAAACCGTCACCCAGCTGCGCCAGACCCTGGAAAACAGCGGTGTGCACGTGTACAACGGCGCAACCTACAAACTGATCCTGACGGATGAGCGAGAAACCCAGCGCAATATCAGCTACGCCAGTGCTGGCCGTGCGTCCGACGTCGAGTTGAACACGGCGCTGATGTTCGAAATACAAGGCCGTGATCAGTTGCCGTTGATGGGTGACAAGATCCAGGTGCAGAAAGTGGTGAGCCACGATGGCAACAACCTGGTGGGTTCAGACTCCGAGACCATCCAGGTGCGCAAGGAAATGCGTCGTGAGCTGATCCAGCGCATGATGACTCGCCTGCAAATGCTCACCCCGGAAAAACTGGCTGAGCTGCAGCAAGTGGCCGACAACAAGGCCAAGGCTGACGCCGACGCCCTGAAAGCCGCGCAGGAATATGAAGACAACACACCGAAACAGTCGCCTGTTGAAGTCCCTGTCGAGTAAGCCAGACGGGGCGCCCCTGGCGCCCCGTTCGCCCCGCCTATGAAACTTGCCCCCGCCCAACTCGCCAAGCACCTGCAAGGTGGCCTTGCGCCTGTGTACATCGTCAGCGGCGACGACCCGCTGCTGTGCCAGGAAGCAGCTGACGCTATCCGCACCGCCGCACGCCAGCAAGGCTTCGATGAACGCCAGGTGTTCAGCGCCGACGCCAGTTTCGACTGGGGCACCCTGCTGCAAGCTGGCGCGAGCATGTCGCTGTTTGCCGAGAAACGCCTGCTGGAACTGCGCCTGCCCTCGGGCAAGCCGGGCGATAAAGGCGCGGCGGCCTTGATGGAATACTGCTCGCGCCCTGCCGAAGACACCGTGCTGTTGATCAGCCTGCCCAAGCTCGACGGCAGCGCGCAGAAAACCAAATGGGGCAAGGCTCTGGTTGAAGGTCCACAGACTCAGTTCATCCAGATCTGGCCAGTGGACAGCAACCAGTTGCCGCAGTGGATTCGTCAGCGCCTGTCGCAATCAGGGCTCGCAGCGACACAGGATGCCGTGGAGCTGATCGCCGCTCGGGTCGAGGGCAACCTGCTTGCCGCCGCCCAGGAGATCGAAAAGCTCAAGCTGATGGCCGAAGACGGGCAGATCACCGTCGAAACCGTGCAAGGCGCAGTGGCCGATAGCGCGCGCTTTGATGTGTTCGGCCTGGTGGACGCCATCCTCAACGGCGAGCCCGCCCACGCCCTGCGCATGCTCGAAGGCCTGCGCGGCGAAGGGGTGGAACCACCGGTGATTCTCTGGGCCCTGGCCCGTGAGCTGCGCGTGTTGGCGAATATTGCCCTTCAATACAGCCAGGGCACACCGCTGGACAAATGCTTCAGCCAGGCGCGGCCACCGGTGTGGGACAAGCGCAAACCCCTGATGAGCAAAGCCCTGCAGCGGCACTCGGCGCAACGCTGGGCGCAACTGTTGCTGGAAGCGCAGCGCATCGATGCACAGATCAAGGGCCAGGCGGCCGGCTCGCCGTGGATGAGCCTGAGCCGTCTGTCGCTGTTGATGGCCGGCCAGCGCCTGGCGTTGCCTGCCGAATAACCACCTCTGTACAACGGCACAAAACCCTGTGGGAGCTGGCTTGCCAGCTCCCACATTGACTCTGCCCACTGCCTATTTGCAACATTTCCCACCTATCGACGGGCTTTACAGCCGGCCCACTTCGGCAGATGATTTGCACCGCTGCATTCCACCCCAAGCGAGAGAATCCACCATGAGCAAAAAGCCATCCAAGCATGGCCCCAACAAGGCCAAATCCATCATCGCCCAGCCCTTGTTCCGCAGCCGCCAGGAACGCGCCGGCAAAGGCAAAGGCAGCTACCGCCGCGAAGCCTTCCAGTCTAATAGCTGGGAGGCTTCTTACTTTCTGGCTGCCTGAAGGCAAGCGCCCCTCTGGCATGATAAGGTCTGTACCTGATTTGTAACCCCCTGGACCTGTGCATGCCCTCTCGTCTTTCTCGTCATTGGCACCTGCGCCAATTGATCGCTGCCTCCAGCCTCATTCTGCTCGTCGCCTGCGCCGAAAAACCTACCGCTGCGGACGCTCAACCCCTGCCCAAGCTCCAGACGGCCCCGGCTATCGCGCCTGCCGTGGTGGCCCCGTTGGCGGTGGACAATCTCGATATCCAACCGACCCAGACCTTTGCCGAATGGCAGGCTGGCTTCCGTGCTCAAGCGCTGCAGGCCGGGATCACTGCGGCCGTGTTCGATAACGCTTTTGCCGGCGTCACTCCTGATATGGCGGTGATTCGCGCCGACCGCAGCCAACCGGAATTTTCTCGCCCGGTTTGGGAATACCTCGACGGTGCACTGTCGCCGGTGCGCGTGCGCAATGGCCAGGCACTGCTGGTCAAGTACGCCGATATTCTGCAAAGCATCGAGCAACGCTATGGCGTCGACCGCCAGGCGCTGGTCTCGGTGTGGGGCATGGAGAGCAACTTCGGCGCTTTCCAGGGCAATAACTCGGTGATCCGCTCCCTGGCCACCCTGGCCTATGAAGGACGTCGGCCGGCCTTTGCGCAAGCGCAGTTGCTGGCAGCGCTGCAGATCATCCAGCATGGCGATATTCAGGCCGACCAGATGAAAGGTTCCTGGGCCGGGGCGATGGGCCAGACCCAGTTCATCCCGACCACCTACAACACCCATGCCGTGGACTTTGACGGTGACGGTCGCCGCGATATCTGGAACAGCCCGTCCGACGCCCTCGCCTCCACGGCGCATTACCTGCAAAGCTCCGGCTGGCAGAAAGGCCAGCCATGGGGCGTTGAAGTGCAGCCGCTGCCGTCTGGCTTCGACTACAGCCTGGCCGATGGCGGCGTGCGCAAGACCGTGGCGCAATGGCTGCAACTGGGCATCCAACTTCCCCCTGGCGTGAGCCTGCCGGTCAATGTCGACCAGTTGTCCGCCGCCCTGCTGTTACCGGCCGGCTACCGTGGCCCGGCATTCCTGGTATTGGATAACTTCCGCGCGATCCTCAAGTACAACAATTCGTCGTCCTATGCACTGGCGGTTGGCTTGCTGTCGGAGCGATTTGGCGGCGGCGGTGTGATTCGGGGCAGTTGGCCAAAAGATGAGCTGCCACTGAGCCGTTCGCAACGCATTGACCTGCAGACGGCACTCAGCGCCAAAGGGTATGACGCGGGTAATGCCGACGGGATTATTGGCGCCAACACGCGCAAGGCGATTCGGGCTGCACAGCAGGCGCTGGGCTGGCCGGCGGATGGGTATCCGACGGTGAAATTGCTGGAATCGCTGCAGAACCGCTGAAGTGATCGCTCCCACGCTCTGCGTGGGAGCGCTGCCTTGGACGCTCCGCGTCCGCGGCTGAAGAGGGTGACGCAGAGCGTCACTGGAGGCATTCCCACGTAGAGCGTGGGAACGATCAGGCCTTGAACACCACATCCTGCTCCAACACCACCCGCTGCTCCCCCGCATCCAGGCGCACCACGGCGCCCATCGGCAATGTCAGGTTCGGGTCGCAATGCCCACTGCGCCAGCCTGCCAGCACTGGAATGCACAGCGGCTCAAAGGTCTGCTTCAGCAGACGCGCCAATGCCGCGCTATCCACACCGGCCACGTCCCCTACCAACACGCCAGCGACTTGAGCCAGCTTGCCAGCCAGGCGCAGGTGGGTCAGCAGGCGGTCGATGCGATAGAGCGGTTCGTTGACGTCTTCGATAAACAGGATGATGCCATCAGCGTCTATTTCGTAAGGCGTACCCATGACCGCGGCGATCATCGACAAGTTACCGCCCAGCAAGCGCCCACAAGCCACACCCGGCTCGATTGTGGTCAGCGGGTAGGCCATCGGGTGCGGCAGCACACTGCCGGCGCCCCGTTGGCCACGCAGCAGGCTGAACAAGGAGGATTCGGTGGGCGGCTGTTTGCCACCGAGCAGGTCGGCATTGAGCATGGGCCCGTGGAACGTCACGAAGCCGGCATAGCGGTTGATGGCCAGGTGCAAGGCGGTGATATCGCTGTAGCCCACAAACGGCTTGGGGTTGGCGCGCAGCAGGTCGAAGTCCAGCGCATCGAGCAAACGGGGCGTGCCATAGCCGCCACGCAGGCAGAGGATGGCATCGATGTCGGGGTTGGCGAAGGCGGCATGCAAATCGCGCAGGCGCACTTCATCGCTACCGGCCAGGTAGCCGTCGCGCTCGTGCACACCAGGGAAAATGTGCAGGTCGTAGCCGCGGGCACGCATCCATTGCCGGGCTTTTTCAACATCCAGCGCGGCGGGGCCGGCGGGGGCGATCAGGCCGAGGGTGCCTTCGGGGCGCAGTGCAGGTACGGCGGCGGTCATCCATGGTTCTCCCTATATGACGCAGAACGAAATGTGGGAGCTGGCTTGCCTGCGATGCAAGCGCCTCGGTGAATCAGTGACACCGAGGTGATGCTATCGCAGGCAAGCCAGCTCCCACACAAGCCCGCATTTCACATTGATTCTGGAGCGGCTTACGAAACCAGGCTCGCCTTGACCAGCTTGGCCTGCTCATCGGCGTGGTACGAAGACCGCACCAACGGGCCCGAGGCCACGTTCTTGAAGCCCATCTTGTAGCCTTCCTCGGCGAACCAGGCGAAGGTGTCCGGGTGCACGAAGCGCTGCACCGGCAAGTGGCTGCGGGACGGTTGCAGGTACTGGCCCAGGGTCAGCATGTCGATGTCGTGTTCGCGCATGCGCTTCATGACTTCGATGACTTCTTCGTCGGTTTCACCCAGGCCCAGCATCAAGCCGGACTTGGTCGGGATGTGCGGCATCATCTGCTTGAATTTCTGCAGCAGGGTCAGCGACCACTGGTAGTCCGAACCCGGGCGCGCCGCCTTGTACAGGCGCGGCACGGTTTCCAGGTTATGGTTGAACACATCCGGCGGCTCGGCAGCGGTGATGTCCAGGGCGACGTCCATCCGGCCACGGTAGTCCGGCACCAGGGTTTCGAGCATCACGTTCGGCGACAGCTTGCGGATCTCGCGGATGCAGTCGGCAAAGTGCTGGGCACCACCGTCACGCAGGTCGTCGCGGTCTACCGAGGTGATCACCACATACTTGAGCTTCAGGTCGGCGATGGCGATGGCCAGGCTTTCTGGCTCATTGACGTCCAACGGCTTCGGACGGCCGTGGCCGACGTCGCAGAACGGGCAGCGACGGGTGCAGATGTCACCCATGATCATGAACGTGGCGGTGCCGCCAGAGAAGCACTCGCCCAGGTTCGGGCAGGAGGCTTCTTCGCATACGCTGTGCAACTTGTGTTTGCGCAGCAGCGACTTGATACGGTCGACTTCCGGCGAAACCGGGATGCGCACGCGAATCCAGTCAGGTTTCTTCGGCAGTTCGGTGGTCGGGATGATCTTGACCGGGATGCGTGCAACCTTCTCGGCGCCGCGCAGCTTGACGCCGGCTTCCACCTTGGCACGCGGGGCCGGGGCTGGACGCTCAGTGATGTCCAGCGTCGGGATCATGGTTTGCACAACATCAGTAGTCATATCAATCGATTCCGCCCGTCAGGGTCGTCTGCTCTGCATAGTCGAGGTGTTTGACGAGCTGCGCGCGCAGCCGGGCACTTACCTCGGCAAATTCTATGGATGTTGCATGGTCACTCAACTGGGTCATCGCAAGCCCGGCGTAACCGCACGGGTTGATCCGTCGGAACGGCGCCAGGTCCATGTCCACATTCAAGGCCAGGCCATGAAAGGAACAACCGTGGCGAATGCGCAGCCCCAGGGAGGCGATTTTCGCGCCATCCACGTATACACCCGGTGCATCGGGCTTGGCCACGGCGGTCACGCCGTAACTGGCCAACAGCTCGATCAGGCACGTCTCCATGCGGCTGACCAGGTCGCGCACGCCAAACCCCAGCTTGCGCACGTCCAGCAGCAGGTAAGCCACCAGTTGACCGGGCCCATGGTAAGTCACTTGCCCCCCTCGGTCGACCTGCACCACCGGAATATCACCCGGCAGCAGCAAGTGTTCGGCCTTGCCGGCCTGGCCCTGGGTGAATACCGGCGGGTGTTCTACCAGCCAGATTTCATCCGGGGCCGAAGTGCCGCGCTCATTGGTAAAGCGCTGCATGGCATGCCAGACCGGCTCGTATGCCATCCGGCCGAGCTCGCGAAAGCCCAGGACTTGCGACATCACAGCACCATATGCACGAAGCCGGTGGCTCGCAGTTCGCTGTTGATGTTGTAGAGCTGGTCTTGATCGGTCGCAACGATGTGCAACTGGATCGTGGTGTACTTGCCGGTGGAGCTTTGGCGCTCGTCCACGCGGTTGTCGTTGATCGTCGCGTGCTTCCTGACGATCTCGAGAATCTTGTCCTTGCGGCCGACACCGGTATCGCTGATCACCTTGACGGGATAATCCGTCACAGGAAATTCGATCTTTGGCGCCTTTACTTCTACGTCTTTATCGGTCATGGCAGAACAGCCTCGTAAGCGCTAAGCCGTGGCGACGGGCAAAGCCCCGCGTTGGATCAACGCGGGGCTTTGCAGGTGCACACAATCAGTTGAACAAGCCGTAGAAGAATAGACGGATGCTATCCCATACGCGGCGGAAGATACCACCTTCCTCGACAGCGTCCAGCGCGATCAGGTCGGCGCTGTGCACCACCTTGTCGTCCAGCTTGACTTCGACCTTGCCGATCACATCACCCTTGGCGATTGGCGCAACCAATTGCGGGTTCAGGGTCATGCTGGCGGCGAGCTTTTTCAGCTGGCCTTTAGGCATGGTCAGGGTCAGGTCGTCGGCCAGGCCGGCCTTGACTTGCGACGTCGCGCCCTTCCACACCGGCGCGGTCGCCAGCTCAGCACCCTTCTGGTAGAAGGTCTGGGTTTCGAAGAAGCGGAAGCCGTAAGTCAGCAGTTTTTGCGTCTCGGCCGCACGGGCCTGCTCGCTGTTGGTGCCGAATACCACGGCGATCAGGCGCTGGCCATCACGTACGGCGGACGACACCATGCAGTAGCCGGCTTCGTCGGTGTGGCCGGTCTTCAGGCCATCGACGGTCTTGTCGCGCCACAGCAACAGGTTGCGGTTAGGCTGCTTGATGTTGTTCCAGAAGAATTCCTTCTGGGAGTAGATCGCATAGTGCACCGGGTCAACGCGGATGATGGCGCGCGCCAGGATCGCCATGTCATGAGCCGACGAATAGTGCTCTGGGTTCGGCAGGCCGGTCGGGTTCATGAAGTGGCTGTTGGTCATGCCCAGCTCACCGGCGGTTTTGTTCATCATGTCGGCGAAGGCGTCTTCGCTGCCGGCGATGTGCTCGGCCAGGGCGACGCTGGCGTCGTTACCGGACTGGATGATGATGCCGTGCAGCAGGTCGCTCACGGTGACTTGCGAACCCACCTTGATGAACATCCGCGAACCACCGGTACGCCAGGCGTTTTCGCTGACGGTAACCGGGTCGTTTTCGCCGATCTGGCCGCGACGGATTTCCAGGGTCGCGATGTAGGCGGTCATCAGCTTGGTCAGGCTGGCAGGCGGCAGGCGTACATCACCGCCGTTTTCGACCAGCACGTTGCCACTGGCGGCGTCCATGAGGACCCACGACTTGGCGGCCAGTTGCGGGGAGGCCGGCACCATTTCAACCGCCCAGGCGGCTGGCGTGATGATCAGCGAGATAAGCAGGCACGTACGTTTGGCTAAGGTGGTGATGTTCATCCGTCTCTCGAAATTGCTTATGGAAACTTGCCCTCGCGGGCAAAACTATTCAGACAGCCCGCTTCCAGACTGTCACGTGTTCGGTTGCCCGCTCACCCCTTGCCCCTGGGTTTTTATTGTTCAACGAGCCAACAACCAGGGTTCAAGCGCGCATGCGCGTCTGAGCCATCAATCCGTTACTGCTTATTCTGCGGTGACCACGCTGGGTTGCCCCAGATTGGCCAGACGCACGCTGTTCTGCACTTGCGCCACTTCGCTCGGCGAGCCGATAGGGCCCATGCGTACACGGTGCAAGGTTTGCTGGTTACGCACGATGGAACTGATGAAGACCGGCGCGCTGACCATGCCGCTGAGCTTGGACCTTAACAGTTCTGCCGCATCCGGGTTGGCGAAAGCGCCGACCTGCAGGTATTGCCCACCGGCCATGGAGGCGCCCGCTGCCGCGTGAGGTACCACCACGGTATCAGGCGCATGCTGCGCAGGTGGCGGGGTCCATTGCTCGATCTTGCCGGTGGAGGCCGTCACTTGCGGTTGCGGGGTTGGCGGTTCGTTGAGCATCAACGGCGCGGGTTTGCCACGCTGGGCCCAATACTGCGCCGGATCGATGCCTTCGACCTTAACCCGTGCGGTGCCGGTTTCGGCATAACCGAGTTTCTTGGCGGCCGCGTAGGACAAGTCGATGATCCGGTCCGAATAGAACGGCCCACGATCATTGACCCGCAGGATCACGGTGCGATTGTTGTCCAGGTTGGTCACGCGCACATAGCTGGGCAGCGGCAGGGTCTTGTGGGCCGCGCTCATGCCATACAGGTCATACACTTCGCCGTTGGCGGTGTTCTGGCCATGGAACTTGGTGCCGTACCAGGACGCGGTGCCCGACTGCACGTAAGTCTTGGATTCCTGCAGCGGGAAGTAATTCTTGCCCAGCACGGTATAGGGGTTGGCCTTGTACGGGCCGGTGTGCAGGGTCGGCGTGGCGTCCGGGATTTTCGACACATCCACATCCCACCACGGCGCGCCGTCTTTGTGCGCGCGGTTGATGTCCAGGCCCGGCTGGGCACGTACCACCGCACCGCCCGCCTTCTTGGCCGGCGCACGGTTAGGGGTGGTGGAGCAACTGGCTACCAACAAGGACAACGCGGCGAACGCCACCAGCTTGAGCGGTTTTTTGAACGGCGATACCCGCATTACTTGTTGCCCCGTGCTTGAACCAGCTCATCTGACAGCTGATGCACGGCCATGGCGTACATCACACTGCGGTTATAACGCGTGATTGCGTAGAAATTCTTCAGGCCCATCCAGTATTCAGGGCCATTTGCGCCTTCCAGGCGGAATGCCGTCACCGGCATGTCGTCGCGTGGCGCATTCTGACTCGACCAGCCCAGCGCTCGCAACTCCCCGACGGTCTTGACCGGTTCGATACCTTGGGTCAGGCCCTCGTCGGCGCGCTCGCCCGTGACATCGGCGCGGATAACCACCGGCTCGCCGGCGACCCAGCCGTGGCGCTTGAAGTAGCTGGCCACGCTGCCGATGGCATCGTCGGGGTTGCTCCAGATATTGATGTGCCCGTCACCGTCGAAATCCACCGCATAGGCGCGAAAGCTGCTCGGCATGAACTGCGGCAAGCCCATCGCCCCGGCGTAGGAGCCCTTGAGGCTCAGCGGGTCGACCTGCTCTTCGCGGGCCAGCAACAGGAATTCGCGCAGTTCCTTGCGGAAGAACTCGGCGCGGGGCGGGTAATCGAAGCCCAGTGTCGACAAGGCATCGATCACCCGGTAGCTGCCGGTGTTGCGCCCGTAGAAGGTTTCGATGCCGATGATCGAGACGATCACCTGCGCCGGCACGCCGTACTCCTGCTCGGCGCGGGCCAGTACCGCCTCGTGCTGGCGCCAGAAATCCACGCCGCGGGCGATGCGCGCATCAGTGAGGAACATCGGGCGATAGTCCTTCCACTGCTTGACGCGTTCGGCGGGCCGGGAGATGGCGTCGAGGATCGCCTGCTTTTTCTGGGCTTCGCGAAACACGCCCATCAGTTGCTCACCGGCAAAACCGTAGTCGCGGGTCAGCTCACCGACAAATTCGGCAACCTGGGGAGAGCCATCGTAGTCACCGGCCTGCGCCTCTTGCGTTGCACCCAGCAGCCCGATCAGGCCCATCCAGGTCGCATGCCGAGTCGCCCAGCCGCGCATTACTTGCATTGACATCTTCACCTTATTCAAACCTGTGCGATCCACTTGCGATGCGTATGAATCGACATCAAAACCCCAAACGCTGACAGCAATGTCACCAGCGAAGTTCCGCCGTAGCTAATGAATGGCAACGGCACCCCAACCACCGGCAGCAGGCCACTGACCATACCGATGTTGACGAAAACATAAACAAAAAAAGTCATGGTCAGGCTGCCGGCGAGCAATTTGCCGAACAGCGTCTGCGCCTGGGCAGTGATCACCAGGCCGCGACCAATCAACAGCAGATAAATCAGCAACAACGCGCAAATGCCCACCAGGCCGAACTCTTCGCCCATCACCGCGATGATGAAGTCGGTGTGGCTCTCGGGCAAGAAGTCCAGGTGAGACTGGGTGCCCAGCAACCATCCCTTGCCAAATACCCCGCCGGAACCGATGGCCGCCTTGGATTGGATGATGTTCCAGCCAGTACCCAGCGGGTCGCTCTCCGGGTCGAGGAACGTCAGGATCCGTTGCTTCTGGTAGTCGTGCATGAAGAAGAACCACATGGCCACGGCCACGGGCACGGCGGCTGCCAGCACGCTGAGGATCCAGCGCCAGCGCAGGCCGCCCATGAACAATACGAACGCGCCACCGGCGAGGATCAATAACGAGGTGCCAAGGTCCGGCTGGCGCACGATCAACACAAAGGGCACACCGATCAGGATCAGGCTGATCGCCACGTGCTTGAGCTGCGGCGGCAAGGTGCGCTTGGACAGGTACCAGGCAATGGTGGCGGGCATCAGGATCTTCATGAATTCCGACGGCTGGAAGCGAATCACCCCGGGGATGTTGATCCAGCGTGTGGCGCCCATGGCGTTGTGGCCCATGACGTCCACCACCACCAGCAACAACACGCCGGCGACATACCCCAAGGGCACCCAGCGCGCCATGAAACGCGGCTCCAACTGGGCGATCACCACCATCGACAGCAGGCCCAGGCCAAACGAGGACGCCTGCTTGATCAGCAGGTCCCAGTTCTTGCCGCTGGCCGAATACAGTACAAAAAGGCTGCCGGCCGCCAGGGTCAGCAGCAGGATCAGAAGGGGGCCATCAATGTGCATGCGTTGCAGCAACGTCGCACGGCGACGCATCACATCTTCGCTGGAGAGGATGCGGTCAAAATTACTCTTCACGGGCCGTAACCTCGGGGCTTGAAGGGGGGCCGCCATACTCGGGCTTGAGCCGGCCATCGTCGGCCAGCAGCCAGGCGTCCATCACCTGGCGTACCACTGGGGCCGCGACGCCGGAGCCGGACTCGCCGTTCTCGACCATCACTGCCACCACGATTTTTGGGTCTTCCGCCGGGGCAAAGCCGACAAACAAGGCGTGGTCGCGGTGGCGTTCCTGGACCTTGGAGCGGTCATACTTTTCGCCTTGTTTGATCGCGACCACTTGGGCGGTACCACTTTTGCCGGCAATGCGGTATTGAGCGCCAATTGCCGCTTTGCGCGCAGTGCCGCGAGCGCCGTGCATCACCTGCTGCATGCCGTGGTTGACCTTGGCCCAATCGGACGGGTCACGCAGCACAATGTCAGGAATCGGATTGTCGTCCACCGGCTTTTCGCCTTCGATGGTCCTGGCCAGATGCGGTCGGTTCCACACGCCTTTGTTCGCCACCAGCGCCGTGGCCTGGGCCAGTTGCAGCGGAGTGGCCTGCATATAGCCCTGGCCGATACCCAGGATCAGGGTTTCGCCGGGGAACCACGCCTGGCGGCGGGTCGCACGCTTCCACTCCCGCGACGGCATCAGGCCGGGGGATTCTTCGAACATGTCCAGGGAGACTTTCTGACCGAGGCCGAACTTGCCCATGTAGGCAGACAGCCGATCAATTCCCAGTTTATGGGCCAGGTCGTAAAAATAGGTGTCGTTGGAGCGCATGATCGCGGTGTCTAGGTCGACATAGCCGTCACCGGAGCGGTTCCAGTTACGGTACTTGTGATCGTAGTTGGGCAGCATGTAGTAGCCAGGGTCGTACACCCGGCTTGAGGCCGTGACCACGCCAGCATCCAGGCCGGCAATCGCCACCGCCGGCTTGATGGTCGAGCCCGGTGGGTACAGGCCGCGCAACACACGGTTGAACAGTGGCCGGTCGATGGAATCACGCAGCTCTGCGTAGGCCTTGAAGCTGATGCCAGTCACAAAGGGGTTGGGGTCGAAGCTGGGCTGGCTGACCATCGCCAGCACTTCGCCAGTCTTCGGGTCCAGCGCCACTACGGCACCCCGCCGACCGCCCAGGGCCATCTCGGCAGCTTCCTGCAACTTGATGTCCAGACTCAGGACAATGTCCTTGCCAGGCACCGGATCGGTGCGCTTGAGCACGCGCAATACGCGACCACGCGCATTGGTCTCGACTTCCTCGTTACCTACCTGGCCATGCAACTCGGCCTCGTAGAAGCGCTCGATACCGGTTTTGCCGATGTGATGGGTGCCGCTGTAGTTGATCGGGTCGAGGGTTTTCAGCTCTTTCTCGTTGATCCGCCCCATGTAGCCAACGGAGTGGGCAAAGTGCGGCCCTTGCGGGTAATGCCGCACCAACTGCGCCACCACTTCCACACCCGGCAGGCGGAACTGGTTCACCGCAATACGGGCGATCTGCTCTTCGGTCAGCTCGAACAGGATCGGCACCGGCTCGAACGGCCGGCGCCCCTGCCGCATGCGCTTCTCGAAGACGGCCCGGTCTTCCGGCGTCAGTTGCAGCACCTCGACGATGACATCCAGGACCTGCTTCCAGTCGCCGGAGCGTTCACGGGTCATGCTCAGGCTGAAGCTGGGCCGGTTATCGGCAACCACTACGCCATTGCGGTCGAAAATCAGCCCACGGGTCGGGGGAATCGGCTGCACATGCACCCGGTTGTTTTCCGACAGCGTGGAGTGATAGTCGTACTGGATCACCTGGAGGAAATACAGCCGCGCAATCAGCACGCACATCAGCACCACCACCAAGACAGCACCGAACACCACCCGCGCGCGTACCAGACGTGCGTCTTTCTCGTGGTCCTTGATGCGGATCGGCTGGGTCATCGGGGGCGGCGCAGACTATTTGTGGTAAGGGTGCCCGGACAGGACTGTCCAGGCGCGATACAGCTGTTCACCGATCAGAATCCTTACCAACGGGTGTGGCAATGTCAGCGCCGACAGCGACCAACGCTGATCGGCCCGCGCACAGACTTCCGGCGCCAGCCCTTCCGGGCCGCCGACCATGAAATTGACCGTGCGCGAATCCAGGCGCCAGCGATCCAGTTCCACCGCCAGTTGCTCGGTGCTCCAGGGCTTGCCGTGCACTTCAAGGGTGACGATGCGCTCATTGGGGCCGACTTTGGCCAGCATGGCTTCGCCTTCCTGACGGATAAAGCGCGCCACGTCGGCGTTCTTGCCCCGGGTATTGAGCGGTATTTCCACCAGCTCAAGCGACAGCTCAGCGGGCAGACGCTTGGCATATTCGTGCCAGCCTTCTTCCACCCACTTGGGCATGCGTGAACCGACAGCGATCAGACGCAGGCGCACAGCCGTTCCTTATTCCTGGTCTTTGTTGAGCTTGTCGAAGTGCGCGTGGCCCACTTCCGGGCTGTGGTGCTTGCCATCGGCGGCACGGCTCTGCTCGGCGCCTTTCCACAGACGTTCCAGGTCGTAGAACTGGCGAGCATTGGAGGTCATCATGTGAACGATCACATCGTCCATGTCCAGTAGCACCCAGTCGCTGTCGCCCTTGCCTTCTTCACCCAGTGGCTTGACGCCCTGGGCTTTGACGGCTTCGCGAACCTTGTCCAGCATCGCGCCGATCTGGCGGTTGGAGGTACCGGTGGCGATGATCATGAAGTCGGTGATGCTCTGCTTGTCGCGCACGTCCAGCACCTGGATGTCCTGGGCTTTAACGTCTTCCAGGGCAGCCACGGCGACTTTCACCAGCTCTTCGCCAGCCAATTCCGGGCCGACATGGGCTTCAACCGGCAGCGGCGCGCTTTTGAAGGTGCCTTTGCGCTTAACTTTGCTTACGTCTTTGTTCGTCATATAAAACTCGTTTTGCTCGTATGTTCGGGCGCTTGCTGCACGGTTCGTGCGTTCAAGCGCGCCTTTTCAGTTCGACGCACGGTAAAGCCCGTGCGCATCGATGTAGGCCAGGACCGCGTCAGGCACCAGGAAACGTACCGACTTCCCGCTGGCCAGCAGTTGACGGATCTGGGTGGCGGACACCGCAAGCGGGGTCTGCCAGACGAATGCAATATTCCCGTTCGGCCCGGTCAGGGCCAAGGGGTCACTTACCGACCGCGCGGCCAGCAGGTTGCGCAAGGCATCCGGCGGTTCGCTGTCGGCATCCGGGCGTTGCAAAACCAGGATGTGGCAATGCTGGAGGAGTTCCTCCCAGCGGTGCCAAGAGGGCAGGCCGCAAAATGCGTCCCAGCCCAAAAGCAGAAACAGTGGGTCATCCGCGGCCAATTCGGCGCGCATCAGCTCCAGGGTGTCGATAGTGTAGGACGGTTTATCGCGCTTGAGTTCGCGATCGTCCACCACCAGCGGCGATATACCTTCCACGGCAACACGCACCATTTCCAGGCGTTGCTCGGCGGCCACCTGCGGCGTGTCGCGATGGGGCGGCCGGAAATTGGGCAGCAGGCGCAGCTCATCCAGCGCAAGGGCATCCGCAACTTCGAGGGCACTGCGCAAATGGCCGATGTGCACGGGGTCGAAAGTACCGCCGAGCAGCCCGATGCGTTTAGTCATCAAGTGCGCACATGACCGTCGCCAAACACCACGTACTTCTCACTGGTCAGCCCTTCGAGGCCCACCGGGCCGCGTGCGTGGAGCTTGTCGGTGGAAATACCGATCTCAGCCCCCAGGCCGTACTCGAAGCCGTCGGCAAAACGCGTCGAGGCGTTGACCATCACCGAAGCGGAATCCACTTCGTTGAGGAAACGCCGGGCATCGCTGAAATGCTCGGAAACGATGGCGTCGGTGTGCTTGGAGCCATAGGTATTGATGTGTTCGATGGCCTGGTCCAGATCGTCGACGATGCGGATCGACAGGATCGGGGCCGTGTACTCGGTGTACCAGTCCTGCTCGGTCGCCTCGATGACGTCCGCACCCAGCAACGCACGGGTGCGCTCGCAACCGCGCAGCTCTACCGACTTGTCACGGTAGATGGCGGCCAGCGGCGGCAGCACACGCTCGGCAATGCCAGCGTGCACCAGCAGGGTTTCCATGGTGTTGCACGGCGCGTAGCGGTGGGTCTTGGCGTTGTCGGCAATGCGAATCGCCTTGTCGAGGTCGGCGGCGATGTCGATGAACACATGGCAGACGCCGTCCAGGTGCTTGATAACTGGCACCTTGGCATCACGGCTGACGCGCTCGATCAGGCTCTTGCCACCCCGCGGCACGATCACGTCGACGAATTCCGGCATGGTGATCAGCGCGCCCACGGCAGCACGGTCGGTGGTTTCCACTACTTGCACCACTTCAGCCGGCAACTCGGCCACGGCCAGGCCCTGCTGGATGCAGGCGGCGATGGCGCGGTTGGAATTGATCGCTTCGGAACCGCCACGCAGGATAGTGGCGTTGCCAGACTTGAGGCACAGGCTCGCGGCGTCGATGGTCACGTTCGGACGCGACTCATAGATGATGCCGATCACGCCCAGGGGCACGCGCATCTTGCCCACCTGGATGCCGGACGGCAGGTAGCGCATGTCGCGAATTTCACCGATGGGGTCAGGCAGCTTGGCCACCTGACGCAGGCCTTCGATCATGTCGTCGATACGTGCCGGGGTCAGCGCCAGGCGGTCCAGCAGGGCTGGCTCCAGGCCGTTAGCGCGCCCATTGGCCAGGTCCAGCTCGTTGGCGGCGGTCAACTCGGAGCGCGAAGCATCCAGAGCATCCGCAGCCGCCAGCAGCGCACGGTTCTTCTGCGCGGTGCTCGCACGGGCGATCAACCGCGAGGCCTGCCGGGCAGCGCGACCCAGGCGGGTCATGTAGTCAAGAACGGACTCAGTCATGGTCAGGGAGTCTTGGCAAAGAGGAAAGCGGCAGATTATAGCTGTGACGCCGCCCGACTGACAGCGGTGAGGGGCGGATGGTCGAAATGAACTGTAAAAACCCCAGGTTCAGCCGTAATTAAGGTGAGAGTTGTTATGATTCGGTCACATTTAGCCGTATCAACCCTTGACCGCCATGCCCGACTTTGCCCCGCTGCTCCCCGCCAGCCCGCTGCCCGATAGCTTCTTCGACCGCGATGCCCAACTGCTTGCGCGTGAATTACTCGGAAAAGTCATTCGTCATCGTGTGGGCGATCTCTGGCTTTCGGCGCGAATTATTGAAACCGAAGCCTATTACGTGGCCGAAAAAGGCAGCCACGCCTCACTCGGCTACACAGAAAAGCGTAAGGCTTTGTTTCTGGGTGGTGGCCATATCTACATGTACTACGCCCGTGGCGGTGATTCGTTGAACTTCAGCGCCCACGGCCCGGGCAATGCCGTGCTGATCAAATCGGCCTATCCCTGGGTCGACGAAATTTCCGGTGCGGCGAGCCTGGCGCAGATGCTGTTGAACAACCCCAACCCCGACGGCAGCCCACGCCCCTCGCAGAAGCTGTGTGCAGGCCAGACGCTGCTGTGCAAGGCACTGGGCCTGAAAGTGCCAATGTGGGATGCCAAGCGCTTCGATCAGGAACTGCTGTATGTCGAAGACGTGGGCCAGGTGCCCACGCAGATTATCCAGACCACGCGCCTGGGCATTCCCAGCGGGCGCGATGAGCACTTGATGTACCGTTTCGTCGATGCTGGCTATGCGCCTTATTGCACGCGGAACCCGCTGCGTCGGGGGCAGGTCGAAGGCCGGGATTATTTTTTGATTTAACGCGCGACACATCCCATGTGGGAGCTGGCTTGCCTGCGATAGCGGTGTGTCAGGCAACTTCAATGCTGGCCATGCCGCAGCCATCGCCGGCAAGCCAGCTCCCACAGTTGAATTTCACCGTCTCAAATTCTGTTTTGTATGCATGGAGTGGATTGTATGGGCCAATGGCTCGATAGCATCACCGGCTGGTTGACCCTCAACCCACAATGGCTGGCAGCGGCGGTGTTTATTGTCGCGTGTGTGGAATGCCTGGCGATTGCCGGGTTGATCGTGCCAGGCACGGTATTGCTGTTTGCAATCGCCGCGTTGGCTGGCAGCGGTGCGCTGCCTTTGAGTGAAACCCTGCTGCTGGGCTTCCTCGGCGGCTTATTGGGCGACGGCGTTTCCTATTACCTGGGCCGCCATTTCCATCAGAACATCCGGCGCCTGCCCGGCCTGCGCCAGCATCCTGAATGGATGAACGGCGCAGAAACCTACTTCCACAAGTACGGAATCGCCAGCTTGTTGGTCGGGCGCTTCATCGGCCCATTGCGTCCCATGCTGCCCATGGTCGCCGGCATGTGCGACATGCCCTTCCCGCGCTTTGCCGCTGTGAGCATCATTGCCGCAGCGGGTTGGACCGTGGCCTATCTGCTGCCGGGCTGGGCTGCCGGCGCCGCGTTCCGTCTGCCCTTGCCGGAAGGCTTCTGGCCGGAAGCGGCGATTATCGCGGCGTGCCTGGCGGTACTGCTGGGGATGAGTTTGAACAGCAGTTGGCGCGGGCATCGGCGCACCACCTTGTGGATTGGTTGCGCCAGCCTAGTGTTGTTGATCGCGCTGTTTATCGGCTACCCCCATCTCAATGACTTCGACCAGGGCCTGAGCGCACTGGTGCAGGAACATCGCAGCCCGTGGCTGGACGAGGTGATGGTGCGGGTCACCCAACTGGGTGAGTTCAAGAAGATGTTTTTCGCCAGCGCCGTGTTCACTGGCCTGTTGCTGTTGGCACGGCAGTGGCGCCACGCTGTATTTGTCGGCGCCACCCTCGCTGGCGCGGCAGTGATTAACACCGGCACCAAGCTGTTTTTCGCCCGTGGCCGCCCGGAAATCCTAACGGACCCGCTGACCAGCTTCAGCATGCCCAGCGGCCATGCCTCCGGGGCCTTTGCCTTCTTCCTGGCGCTCGCGGTATTGGCCGGTCGCGGCCAACCTACGCGGCTGCGCCTGACCTGGATGCTGCTGGGCTGCATTCCCGCGGCGTTCATTGCCTTGTCGCGGGTGTACCTGGGCGCCCATTGGCCCACGGACATCCTGGCCGGCACCTTGCTGGCAATGACCGTATGTGCGTTCAGCCTGACGGCAATCGAGCACCGCAGCCCATTGCCAGCCATGTCGCAAAAAGCCTGGTGGCTGGTGCTGCCCGCCGTGGTGGCCGTGCTCGGTTTCATCGCCTTTACCGGTACGCCCCACGCACTGCTCAGGTACGCCTATTGACCCTTGGCCGGGCCGATCCAGTCCACGGAGGCGCTGCGCCGTTCAGCGTAACGCTCGCGGCGCTCCAGCAGCATCTCATCGGCCATTTCGGCGGCGCGCTCGGTGATGTACTCCGCGCCACGCGTGGCTTCCTGCTGGAGTAATTGCGTGGTCACGCTGACAAAATAAGCGTCCCACGC
Source organism: Pseudomonas sp. DWP2-2 (assembly GCF_049897065.1). Taxonomy (NCBI): domain Bacteria; kingdom Pseudomonadati; phylum Pseudomonadota; class Gammaproteobacteria; order Pseudomonadales; family Pseudomonadaceae; genus Pseudomonas; species Pseudomonas sp. DWP2-2. Next base: position 49,819 of record NZ_JAFCVN010000013.1, read on the forward strand.
GACTTGTTCCGAGGGGGTCAGCCGAATCATGGTTATCTCCGATCATTGTTGTGCGATCGGAAAATAGTGCAGGCGGCGCAGTGGAGGCGACCGAGCAAAGTCTGAAAGCTCTGTCAGGCAAATCCGAATCTCAGGTGAACAGCTCGCCCTGCAATTCATCGAGCAACAGTTGGATCGCATCCAGGCGTTGCCCTGGGTCGTCCAGTTGCAGCAAGTCAATCTTGTCGGCCTCGCTAAATGGAAGCAGATAGGCCAACTGATTGCTCAGGGCTTGCTGGCCTTCGGCCTGGCCGCCCATGTCCAGCGAGGCAACCATCGGGTGTTCGGCCAAGGCCTCAAGCAACGCCAGCAAGTCCGCGTCCTCTTCGCCCAGCGGCTGGTCCGGCAATTCTTGCAGCCATTGCACATCGGCCACCAGCAACTGGTCTTTCTGCACGCCGGCCTCACGCACGCGGAAACGACGGCCACCTTCGACGCGAATGCCCAGCAGGCCGTTGTCCTGCTGTTTGAAGTCACGAATCAGCGCCTCACAACCGACAAGCGCATAACCGTCAGGGGCCGTGCCCACTTCCGAGCCTTCAAGGATGCACACCACGCCAAAGCCTTCGCCCTTTTTCATGCAACGGCCGATCATGTCCAGGTAGCGCGCCTCAAATATCTGCAAGTCGAGGGTGCAGCCCGGGAACAGCACAGTGTTGAGGGGGAATAGCGCCAGACTCATAACGGCTTCCTTAAAACCTGGGTTAAACAATGACCGACACCGCCAACGGCAGGAACACCGCCGTGGCCACGCCCATCAAACTCATGGCCAGCGCCGCGAAGGCGCCGCATTCTTCGCTTTCCTGCAGGGCTACTGAAGTGCCGACGGCGTGGGCGGTCATGCCCAGGGCCATGCCCCGCGCTTCGGGGCTGCGTACACCCAGGCGCGACAAGAGCGCTGGACCGATCATCGCGCCGACCACCCCAGTGATCAACACGAACACCGCCGCCAAGGCCGCCACGCCGCCGATCTGCTCGGCCACCAGCATGGCAATCGGCGAGGTGACCGACTTGGGCGCCATGGTCATCAGCACCCTGTGCTCGGCCCCGAACCACCATCCCAACGCCACACAAAGGCCGGTGGCCAATACCCCGCCTACCACCAGCGTAGTAAATATCGGCCAGAACAATTGGCGAATCCGTCGCAGGTTCAGATAAAGCGGCACCGCCAGGGCCACTGTGGCAGGCCCCAGCAGGATGCCCATGATCTCGGTGCTCTTGCGGTATTCGGCGTAGCTCAGCCCGCAGGTGAGCAGCACGCCGATCACCAGCAGCATCGACACCAGCACCGGCTGCAGGAAGATCCAGCGGGTTTTCTCGAACCCCGCCAGCACCAGTTGATAGGCGCCCAGGGTGATACCGATACCGAACAGCGGGTGATGAATGACCGCCGTCCAGGCGCCCTGCCAGTCGAGGATCATTGGTCCTTCTCCTTGCGCTTGACCATCTGCTGCATCAGCACACCGACAAAGCCCATGGCGATCACCAGCGACACCACCAACGCCCCGACGATGGCCCAGAAATCCGCCACGATGTCCTTGGCATACACCATCACTCCCACGGCCGGCGGCACCAGCAGCAGTGGCAGGTAACGCAACAGGCTGCCGGCAGCCAGGCTCAGGGGCTCGCCGACTTCACCGCGCCAGACCAGAAAGCCCAGCATCAGCAACAAGCCGATGATCGGCCCCGGCAGTACCGGCACCAGTAAATGATTGATCGCCGTGCCGATCAGTTGAAACAGCACCAGCCAGGTCAGGCCACGTAACAGCATCCCGCTCTCCCCCTCAAAACTCGCGCGCATTATAAGCATGCCCGCCCTATGCTCCGGCATTCGCCAAAAGCATGTTGGGTTGACCAGGCTGATTGCCCATGATGATCTACATTGGTTCTCTGTAACCCATAAAAACGCCCCTTATCAACGGGCACATAAGTGATGAACCAAGGAGAGACGCAATGCCCTATGTACCCGTAGCGCAGCTCAAAGATTACGTCGGCAAGGAACTGGGACGTTCCGAATGGCTCACCATCGACCAGGCGCGTATCAACCTGTTCGCGGAAGCCACCGGCGATCATCAGTTCATCCACGTCGACCCGGTCAAGGCGGCGCAAACCCCGTTCGGCAGCACCATCGCCCACGGGTTCCTGTCACTGTCGCTGATGCCCAAGCTGATGGAAGACATCCTGATCATGCCCGAAGGCTTGAAGATGGCCGTCAACTACGGCCTGGACAGCGTGCGCTTTATCCAGCCGGTGAAAGTAAACTCCAAGGTGCGGCTGAACGTCACCCTCACTGACGTCACCGAGAAAAAACCGGGCCAATGGCTGTTCAAGGCCACCGCCACCCTGGAAATCGAAGGTCAGGAGAAGCCGGCCTATATTGCCGAGTCGCTGTCACTCTGCTTCGTATGATCGCCACACCCCCACTGTAGGAGCGAGCTTGCTCGCGAAGGTCGTCAGCGATAACGCGTGCTTGCTGAACAAATGCGGCGCCTGTGAGTTTTCGCGGGCAAGCCCGCTCCTACAGGTGATGGATCCTGCGCATAGACCACTAGGTTCGGCACCCCGGCTACGGCATACTCGGCGCTCAATTATCCGGATCCCGCTATGCGCCCACTCGCTCCCCTTGCCCTTGCCCTGTTGCTCACCGCTTGCGGAGACGGCGAATCGCTGTTGCCGCCCGATGCGCGCTTGCCCGATGGCGGCCGCTACCGTGGCGATGTGGTCAACGGTTTGCTGCAAGGCCAAGGCCGTGTGGACTACCCCAATGGCAGTTGGTACGCCGGCCAGTTTGACAAAGGCCAGTGGCACGGCCAGGGCGAATGGCATGGCAGCAATGGCGAAGTCTATAAAGGCGAATTCAAGCAGGGCCTGTTTGATGGCCAGGGCAGCCTGACCACCTCGGGCAGCAGCTACGTGGGCGGTTTCAAGAACGGCCGACGCAACGGCGAAGGCACCCTCAAAGAGGGGCAGATGACTTATCGCGGCGAATTTCAGGACGACCAGTACTCAGGCCTCGGCCGCCTGGAACTGGCCGACGGCAGCCAGTACCAGGGCCAGTTCGCCCACGGCAAGCCCAATGGCGAAGGCCAGCGCAATGACGACAGCGGCAACCAGTTCAGCGGCCGCTTTGTCGATGGCCAACTGGAAGGCAATGGCACCTTTAATAGCGCCGAGGGGGATATCTATGTCGGTCAATTCAAGCAGAACCAGCTCAACGGTAAAGGCCGCTACGAGAACGCCGACGGTGATGTGTGGATCGGCCAGTTCAAGGAAGGCGCGCTGACCGGCAAAGGCGAATTGATCGGGGTCGATGGCAGCCACTATGTCGGCCAGTTCAGTGACTGGCGCTTTACCGGCGAAGGGCGCCTGAACCTCACCGATGGCAGTTTCTATATCGGTGGCTTCGACAGCGACAACTATCAAGGCCGTGGCACCCTGGTACTCACCGACGGCACCGTGCAGTCCGGCACCTGGGTCAACGGCCTGCGCGTGCGCGACGCCGAGGGCAAGCTGCTGCCCGACCCTCTGGAGACCGGCATACTGGCTCAAGGCCGCTTGCTCGATGACGCCCTGGCGACAGTGCCCGCGTCCACTCCGGCCGTCGAGCTATACACGTTGGTGCTGGCGGGCGACGGCAAACAAAGCGTGTTCCTGCGCGAGGCCGATTACGTCAGCAACCTGCTCGCCACCCGCTTCGGCGCGCGCGGGCAGGTGCGCCTGGTCAACCACCGCGACCATATCGCCGACCGCCCCCTGGCCACCCGTGAAAGCCTGCGCCGCTCGGTGCAAACCCTGGCCGAACGGACCGGGCCGGAAGACCTGGTGTTCATTTACTTGACCAGCCATGGCACCCATGAGCATGAGCTGGTGCTCGACCAACCGCGCATGGAACTGGCCGACCTGCCCGCCGACGAGCTGGCCGCCGTGCTCGCACCGCTGAAAAACCGCGACAAGGTCATCGTGATCTCCGCGTGTTACTCCGGCGGTTTCATACCGGCGCTCAAAGATGAGCGCACCCTGATCATGACCGCCTCCCGTGCAGACCGCGTGTCATTCGGCTGCTCGGAAGAAGCAGACTTCACCTACTTCGGTGATGCCCTTTTCGCACAAGCTTTCAACCAGACGGATGATTTGCAACACGCCTTCAAACTGGCGCAACTGCACGTGGCCGAACGCGAACAGGCGGACAACTTCGAAGCCTCCGAACCGCAGATCTGGGCCCCTAAAGGCGTGATCGCCCATTGGCAATTATTACGTAAACAGCAGGCACGAAAGGCGCTCGAAAGCGTCTCAATGAATAGCAAGGAAGCCAAAGGCAACTAAGCTGTAACGTGTAACAAGGGGGAAACACCATGTACCTGACACCGCAGCATATCTTGCTGGCCGGGGCTTCCGGCCTCACTGGCGAACACCTGCTCGACCGCCTGCTCAACGAACCCACCGTGACCCGCGTGCTGGCACCCAGCCGCAAACCATTGGCTGAACATCCACGCCTGGAAAACCCGGTGGGCGACCCGGCGGTGTTCCTGCCGCAACTGAGCGGCCGCGTGGATATTGCCTTCTGCTGCCTGGGCACCACGATCAAAAAGGCCGGCTCGGAAGCGGCGTTCCGTGCGGTCGACCTGGACATGGTGGTGGCCTTCGCCAAGCGCGCACGGGAACTGGGCGCGCGGCATCTGATCGTGATCAGTGCGATTGGCGCCGACCCGAAATCCTCGGTGTTCTACAACCGGGTCAAGGGGGAAATGGAACTGGCGCTGAGAGCGCAAGACTGGCCGCAGTTGACCATCGTACGTCCATCGCTGCTGCTGGGGGAGCGGTTGGAACCGCGCCTGGCCGAGCAGTTGGCCGGGCCGCTGTCACGGCTGATTCCCGGTAAGTACCACGGTATTGAAGTCTGCGAACTGGCCCGCGCCATGTGGCGCCTGGCGCTGGAAGAACAGGATGGCGTGCGGGTGGTGGAATCGGACGAGTTGCGCAAGCTCGGTAAGTAATGGTGCAGCGCTTGTACTGATCGCTCCCACGCTCTGCGTGGGAGCGCCGGTTATGACGCTCTGCGTCATGCTTGGGACGCGGAGCGTCCCCGACTGCATTCCCACGCGGAGCGTGGGAACGATCCAATCCAACGCGCGTGGGAACGATCCACATCCTATCTACAGCCCGCCCGTGGCGTTGAAGCCCACACCCAGCACCGTCAACACCGACAGTGGCAACAATAAGGTATCGAGCAACGCGCTGGCGGGCAGGTCGAGATGGGGATAGCTCGGGGCCTCGGCACCAAAGCGGTCCTTGGCGCAGCAGCCGCCATTGATCGCGTACAGATCCAGGCGTGTGCCGGCATACACCACCGGGGCGCCCGGTTGCGCGGCATCCAGAGTACGCGCTGTGGCACAGCCGGTGAGTTGCAGCGCCATCAACAGCAGCAGTGCTTTATTCATCGCCGCCCAGATGGTGCTCGCCCCAACGCGGCAGCATGTCCTGGGGAATGTTCAACAGGTTGAGAATGCGCGCCACCACAAAGTCCACCAGGTCATCGATGGTCTGTGGCTGGTGATAGAAACCAGGCGACGCGGGCAGGATGGTCACGCCCATGTTCGACAACTTGAGCATGTGCTCCAGGTGAATGCTCGAATACGGCGCTTCGCGCGGCACCAGGATCAACTGGCGGCGCTCCTTCAAGGTCACATCCGCCGCCCTTTCGATCAGGTTGTTGCAGGCGCCTGTGGCAATCGCCGACAAGGTGCCGGTGGAACACGGCACCACCACCATCGCCGCTGGCGCACCGGAGCCTGAGGCTACCGGCGACATCCAGTCCTCTTTGCCGTAAACCTTGATCTGCCCCGCCGCTGCGCCGGTGTACTCGGTGAGGAATGCCTGCATCATCTGCACCTTGGAAGGCAGCGCGACATCGGTCTCAGTCGCCAGCACCAATTGCGCCGCCTTGGAGATCAGAAAATGCACCTCACGGTCTTCACGCACCAGGCAGTCGAGCAGGCGCAAGCCGTAGGGCGCACCGGATGCGCCGGTCATCGCCAGTGTGATGCGTTCCGGCCCGCTCATTTCAGTGCCTCGGCCAGCTTGCCGTGCAGGCCGCCAAAGCCACCGTTGCTCATGACCACCACGTGGGTGCCGGGCTGGGCCAAGGATTTCACATGCTCAATGATGCCTTCCAACGAATCGCAGACTGTGGAGGGCACGGTGCATAGCGCAGCAATCGCGGGCAAATCCCAGCCGAGGTTGGCCGGCGCATACCACACCACCTGGTCGGCATCGTTGACGCTCTCGGGCAGGCCATCACGGTGCGCGCCCAGCTTCATGGAGTTGGAGCGCGGCTCGACGATGGCAATAATTTGCGCATCGCCGACGCGCTTGCGCAGGCCATCCAGGGTTGTGGCAATTGCGGTCGGGTGGTGGGCAAAGTCGTCGTAGATGGTAATTCCATTTACTTCAGCGACTTTCTCCATGCGCCGCTTCACACTCTTGAACGCGCTCAAGGCGGCAATGCCCATGGCTGGTACCACGCCAACATGCCGAGCGGCAGCCAGGCTCACCAAAGCGTTGGCCACGTTGTGTTGGCCGGTCATGCCCCAATCGACGATGCCTTGGGGCTGGCCTTCGAACAGCACTTCAAACCGCGAACCGTCTTCGCTGAGCAACCTCGCCTGCCACTGCCCGTCCGCGCCGGTAGTTTGCACCGGGGTCCAGCAGCCCATGTCGATCACACGCTGCAACGCAGGCTCGGTGGTGGGATGAATGACAAGGCCCTCACTTGGGATAGTGCGCACCAAGTGGTGGAACTGGCGCTCAATCGCCGGCAGATCGGGGAAGATATCCGCGTGATCGAACTCAAGGTTATTCAGGATCGCTGTGCGTGGGCGGTAATGGACGAACTTGGAGCGCTTGTCGAAAAAGGCGCTGTCGTATTCATCGGCCTCAATCACAAAAAACGGCGTCTCCCCAAGGCGCGCCGATACCGAGAAGTTCTGCGGCACACCGCCAATCAGGAAACCCGGGCTCATGCCTGCATGCTCCAGCACCCAGGCGAGCATGCTGCTGGTGGTGGTCTTGCCGTGAGTGCCCGCCACTGCCAGGACCCAACGGCCCTGCAGCACATGGTCCGCCAGCCACTGGGGGCCGGAGACGTAAGGCAAGCCTTTGTTCAGTACGTATTCCACCGCCGGGTTGCCGCGAGACATGGCGTTGCCGATGACGACCAGGTCCGGCACCGGGTCGAATTGCGAAGGGTCGTAACCTTGGGTCAGCTCAATCCCTTGCGCCTGTAGCTGCGTGCTCATGGGTGGATAAACATTGGCATCGGAGCCTGTTACGTGATGGCCCAGCTCTTTGGCCAGAACCGCCATCGAACCCATGAACGTACCGCAGATACCCAGAATATGAATGTGCATAGTCGACCTCGTAAACATCGAGGCAGGTTAGCGTAGGGTGGGAAAGTTCGCACGCTTTAGCTGAGCACGAAACGCTCGCCGGTAGGATCCGGCACAAGGGAGGCCTTGAACCGCGCTGCCGGCGTTTTTAAGCTCAGCGTCTTTCAAGGTAGCGCGTGAGACAAAAAACGAGCAGTTCGCAATAACCAGGTTACTCCGACAGCGCCCCTTACTGCATGGCGTCCCGTGAAACGCCATGTTTGCGTAACTTGCGGTACAGCGTATTGCGACTGACCCCCAACTGTTCAGCCACATGGCTCATATGCCAGCGCTGCTGCGCCAACGCGTTGAGCAATGCCTGGCGCTCGGCGTTCTCCAGCGGCGAGACGCATGGCGCATCCACCCTCGCCCCTTGCGGCTGCGCTTGGCGAATCAGTGCCGGCAAGTCTTCAAGACCGACTCGCCCGCCCTCACAGAGCGCCACTACCGTGCGCAACACCGTACGCAACTGCCGCAGGTTGCCGGGCCAGTGGAATGCCAACAGAGCCTGGCGCGCAGGCTCGTCCAGCATCACCTGCTCGGTGCCCGCTTCCTGGGCCAGGAGGAAGTCCAACAGTTGCGACTTGTCACTGCGTTCGCGCAACGGCGGCAGGACCACTTCCAAGCCGTTCAAGCGGTAATACAGGTCTTCGCGAAAGCTGCCATCGGCCACGCGCTCCAGCAAATTACGGTGCGTGGCGCTGATGATGCGCACGTTCACCGCTTGAGGTTCGCCGCCGATAGGCACCACCAGGCGATCCTCCAGCACCCGTAACAGGCGGGTTTGCAACGCCAGGGGCATATCGCCGATTTCGTCGAGAAACAACGTGCCGCCGTCGGCCTGTTGCAGTTTGCCGCGCATGCCTTCTTTAAGGGCGCCGGTGAAACTGCCGGCGCGATAGCCAAACAGTTCGCTCTCGATCAGGTTTTCTGGAATCGCCGCACAGTTCAGCGCAACAAAGGCCTTATCGCCCCGCTGGCTGCCCTGGTGCACAGCCTTGGCGAAGGCTTCTTTACCGCAGCCGGTTTCGCCGTTGATCAGCAAGGGCACGTCGCGCTCGAACACTCGCGAGGCCTTGCGTAGCTCATTTTGCAACGCCGGGTCGCCCACGCAGATACCCAAAGGCCGTGGCGCCTGCGGCTTGATGATGGGTACAGGCACACTGCGCAGCTGGCCTCGCAGCGCTGCAAACAAAGGCCGGCCATCGCGGGTGCGCAGCGGCCAACTGGCCGTGGCATTCGCGCTGGCCCGCCCCAGTAACTGATCCAGGGAGCAGTCGAAAAATGCCTCCACCGGCTGGCCCACCAAGCCGCCGCGTAGCTGCCCCAACAGGTTCAGAGCGCTCTGGTTGACCGCACAAATGCGCCCTTCGCCATCAAACGCCAGCAAGCCTTCGCTGAACAACCCGACCGACTCGGCCTGCAGGTGGAAACGCAACAGCCAGTGGTGTTCGAAGTGGCGCAGGAAATAGCAACTTTCGATCATCTTGGCCGACAGGTTCACCAGCGCCATGGTGTGGAACTGGCTCTGGCGCGACACGGCTTCGCGGGCCGAGGACACATCCAGCACCGCCAGCAATTCACCATGAGGGTCGAACACCGGGCTGGCCGAACAGGTCAGCCCGGTATGACGGCCGCGAAAATGCTCGTCACGGTGGATCGTCAACGACTGCCGCTCCACCAGGCAGGTGCCGATGCCGTTGGTGCCTTCGCAGGCTTCGCTCCAGTCAGCGCCCAGCCATAAGCCGGCGCGCTCGAATATCTTGCGCTCGGACGGCGCGGTGACACAGTTGAGGATCACCCCACGCGCATCGGTGAGCAGCACCGCATGACCGGCGCCGGAGAGTTGCTGGTGCAGGCTGTTCATTTCGCTGCCGGCGATGTGCAGCACTTGGCGCAGGCGCTCGCGACTTTCCAGCAAGCGCCCGTGCTCGAGCACGGTGGGCGCGATGGTCAGCGCCGGGTCGAGGTGGTAATCCTCCACGCAGCGCAGCCAGGAACGGGCGATGGACGGGTCGCTGCCAGGCCCCTGGGAAAGCTCTTGGCCACGGGTGACGGTCAAGACTTGCTGGGCATGGCGACTGAAATGATCGTTATGCATGTTCTTATTATTCTCCCTGCGTGAGAACGCCCAGCATCCCCCAGCCATCCGGCCATTGCAATCCCGGCCCGACCCACCGGTCACAGGCTGTATCGTTTATGGCACAAACTGTCACCTTACCTGTATCACTCCCGTCACGGCAAAGCCTTGCAACAAAGCCCAACCTCTTGATTCTGCTGGCCCGCACGGCGATGGCCCGACCTTTGCTCTACGCTTTATAACGCGCTCGCAGCGCTGTACTCCGATAAACATAAAAGCAGGAGATGCCCACCATGCGTTATGCACACCCCGGTACCGAAGGCGCCATCGTTTCGTTCAAGGCCAAATACGGCAACTACATCGGCGGCGAATTCGTGGCGCCGGTCGATGGCAACTACTTCTCCAACACCTCGCCGGTCAACGGCAAGCCCATCGCCGACTTCCCGCGCTCTACCGCCAAAGACATCGACAAAGCACTGGACGCCGCCCACGCAGCCGCGGACGCCTGGGGCAAAACCAGCGCCCAGGACCGCTCGCTGGTACTGCTGAAAATCGCCGACCGCATCGAGCAAAACCTCGAACTGCTGGCCATCACCGAAACCTGGGACAACGGCAAGGCCGTGCGCGAAACCCTCAACGCCGACATTCCTCTGGCCGCCGACCACTTCCGCTACTTCGCTGGCTGCATCCGCGCCCAGGAAGGCAGCAGCGCGGAAATCAACGAACTCACCGCCGCCTACCACTTCCACGAACCGCTGGGTGTGGTTGGTCAGATCATCCCGTGGAACTTCCCACTGCTGATGGCCGCGTGGAAACTCGCACCGGCCCTGGCCGCCGGTAACTGCGTGGTGCTCAAGCCAGCCGAGCAAACGCCGCTGGGCATCAGCGTGCTGATGGAGCTGATCGGCGACTTGCTGCCACCGGGCGTGCTGAACGTGGTGCACGGTTTCGGCAAGGAAGCTGGCGAAGCCCTTGCCACCAGCAAGCGCATCGCCAAGATCGCCTTTACCGGTTCAACGCCTGTGGGCTCGCACATCATGCATGCCGCGGCCGAGAACATCATTCCGTCCACGGTCGAGCTGGGCGGCAAGTCGCCGAACATCTTCTTCGCCGACATCATGAAAGCGGAACCTGCATTTATCGAAAAAGCCGCCGAAGGCCTGGTGCTGGCGTTCTTCAACCAGGGCGAAGTGTGCACCTGCCCTTCCCGCGCTCTGGTGGAAGAGTCGATCTACGACGACTTCATGAAAGTGGTGATGAAGAAGGTCGAGTCGATCAAGCGTGGTGACCCGCTGGACACCGACACCATGGTCGGCGCCCAAGCGTCCGAGCAGCAGTTCGACAAGATCCTGTCCTACCTGGAAATCGCCAAGGGCGAAGGCGCGCAATTGCTCACCGGCGGCAAGGTCGAGAAGCTCACGGGCGACCTGGCCACCGGCTATTACATCCAGCCGACCCTGCTCAAGGGCACCAACGACATGCGCGTGTTCCAGGAAGAAATCTTCGGCCCGGTGGTGAGCATCACCACTTTCAAGGATGAAGCCGAAGCCCTGGCGATTGCCAACGACACCGAGTTCGGCCTGGGCGCCGGCCTGTGGACCCGCGACATCAACCGCGCCTACCGCATGGGCCGGGCGATCAAAGCCGGCCGCGTGTGGACCAACTGCTACCACCTGTACCCGGCGCATGCCGCGTTTGGTGGTTACAAGAAGTCTGGCGTGGGCCGTGAAACCCACAAGATGATGTTGGATCACTACCAGCAGACCAAGAACTTGCTGGTGAGCTACGACATTAATCCGTTGGGCTTTTTCTAACTTAGCCTCTTAACAAGCAACCCGCTCCCAACTTGAAATGCAATCAAGTGTGGGAGCTGGCTTGCCCGCTCCTACACTTGAACTTCGCCAGTAATTGCTACCTCGTTCGGCACACAGATGCCGAGTTAAAAACAATAACAATCAAAGGTACTTCCCATGCCTAGCGAACCCACTGGTTCTTCTGTCGACTTCGAAAAAGTCGGCACCGATTATTTTCAACAACGCGAACTGAAAAAAGGCGCCGCCGGCTGGGTACTACTGGTTGGCCTTGGCGTCGCTTATGTTATTTCCGGCGATTACGCCGGCTGGAACTTCGGCCTGGCCCAGGGCGGCTGGGGTGGCATGTTCCTCGCCACCTTGCTGATGGCCACCATGTACCTGTGCATGTGCTTTTCCCTGGCCGAGTTGTCGTCCATGATCCCCACTGCTGGCGGTGGCTACGGTTTTGCCCGCAGCGCCTTCGGCCCTTGGGGCGGGTTCCTCACCGGTACTGCCATCCTTATCGAATACGCCATCGCCCCCGCCGCCATCGCGGTGTTTATCGGCGCCTATTGCGAGTCGTTGTTCGGCATTGGCGGCTGGATGATCTACCTGGCGTTCTACATCATCTTTATCGGCATCCACATCTTTGGTGTGGGCGAAGCCTTGAAGCTGATGTTCGTGATCACCGCTATCGCCGCGATTGCCCTGGGCGTGTTCCTGGTGTCGATGGTGCCGCACTTCAACGTCGCCAACCTGCTGGATATACCCGTGACCGAGGCCAAGGGCGCCAGCAGCTTCCTGCCGTTCGGCTACGTCGGCGTGTGGGCCGCGATCCCTTATGCCATCTGGTTTTTCCTGGCGGTAGAAGGCGTGCCGCTGGCCGCTGAAGAAACCAAGAACCCCAAGCGCGACCTGCCGCGCGGGCTGATCGGCGCGATTGTGGTGCTGACCAGTTTTGCCCTGTTGATCCTGGTGATCGCGCCGGGCGGTGCGGGGACGTACGCGCTGATCAAATCCGGCAACCCGCTGGTTGAAGCCTTGGCGTTGTCATACGGCGGTTCCACCTGGATGGGGAGCTTCGTCAACCTGGTCGGCCTGGCCGGTTTGATCGCGAGCTTTTTCTCGATTATCTACGCCTATTCGCGGCAGATCTTTGCCTTGTCCCGTGCCGGTTACCTGCCGCGCAAATTGTCCGAGACCAACAAGAGCAAGGCGCCAGTATTGGCACTGGTGATCCCCGGGATTATCGGCTTTGGCCTGTCGCTGACCGGCCAGGGTGACTTGCTGATCCTGGTGGCGGTGTTTGGCGCCACCATTTCCTACGTATTGATGATGGCCGCCCACATCACCCTGCGCATCCGTCGCCCTAAAATGGAGCGGCCATACCGCACGCCGGGTGGCATCTTCACTTCGGGCGTGGCGCTGGTGCTGGCTTGCGTGGCCGTGGTGGCTGGCTTTCTGGTGGACCCGCGTGTGGTGATTGGCGCGGCGATCATCTATGGAGTATTAATTGCTTACTTTGCTTTCTACAGCCGGCATCACTTGGTAGCAGGCACGCCGGAAGAGGAATTCGCGGCGATCCAGGCCGCAGAGGCCGCTCTGCACTAACTGCCGAAAACCTCGACGCGGTGCCTTGCCCACAGCAGGCCCGCGTCATCAAGGAGACACTGTATGGCAAGTTTTTCCCACGCGGTGGGTGCTCAAACCTACCGCTTCGACAGCCTCAAGGACGTGATGGCCAAGGCCAGCCCCGCACGCTCCGGGGACTTCCTCGCCGGTGTCGCCGCCCAGAATGACGGTGAGCGTGTGGCGGCGCAGATGGCGCTGGCGAATATCCCGCTCAAGCACTTCCTGCAAGAAGCACTAATTCCTTATGAAAGCGATGAAGTCACCCGGCTGATCATCGACACCCACGATAAACAGGCGTTTGCAGCGGTCAGCCACCTCACCGTCGGCGGCCTGCGCGACTGGCTGCTCAGCGATGCGGCTGATGAACATACCCTACGCGCATTGGCGCCAGGGCTGACACCGGAAATGGCCGCGGCCGTGTCCAAGATCATGCGCGTGCAAGACCTAGTGCTGGTGGCGCAGAAGATCCGCGTGGTCACCCAGTTTCGCGGCACCCTGGGCCTGCGCGGGCGCTTGTCCACGCGCTTGCAGCCCAACCACCCCACCGACGAACCGGCCGGCATCGCCGCGAGCATTCTCGACGGCCTGCTGTACGGCAACGGCGACGCCATGATCGGCATCAACCCGGCCACCGACAGCATCGCCTCGATCTGCGCCATGCTCGAGATGCTGGACGCGATCATCCAGCGCTACGAAATCCCCACCCAGGCCTGCGTGCTCACCCACGTCACCACCTCCATCGAAGCGATCAACCGCGGCGTACCGCTGGACCTGGTGTTTCAGTCAATTGCCGGTACCGAAGCGGCCAATGCCAGTTTCGGGATCAACCTGAACGTGCTGCAGGAAGGTTACGACGCCGGCTTGAGCCTCAAGCGCGGCACCCTGGGCCAGAACCTGATGTACTTCGAAACCGGCCAGGGCAGCGCCTTGTCGGCCAATGCGCACTTTGGCGTCGACCAGCAAACCTGTGAAACCCGTGCCTACGCCGTGGCGCGGCACTTCAAGCCGTTTCTGGTGAACACCGTGGTCGGTTTTATCGGCCCGGAGTACCTGTACAACGGCAAGCAGATTATCCGCGCCGGCCTGGAAGACCACTTCTGCGGCAAACTGCTCGGCGTGCCCATGGGTTGCGATATCTGCTACACCAACCACGCCGAAGCCGACCAGGACGACATGGACACCCTGCTGACCCTGCTCGGTGTGGCCGGCATCAACTTCATCATGGGCATCCCCGGCTCCGACGACATCATGCTCAACTACCAGACCACCTCGTTCCACGACGCTCTGTACGCGCGGCAAACATTGGGTTTAAAACCGGCGCCGGAGTTCGAGCAGTGGCTGGCGAAAATGGGCATCTTCACGCAGGCCGATGGCAAGGTGCACTTTGGCAACAGCCTGCCACCGGCCTTTCGTCACGCCTTGGCGCAATTGGGATGAAGGAGCCGACTGTGCAACCAGAATTGCCTGACAACCCGTGGCTGGAACTGCGCCGCCTGACCCCGGCGCGTATTGCCCTGGGCCGCACCGGCACCAGCCTTCCCACCAGCGCCCAACTGGACTTCCAGTTTGCCCACGCCCAGGCGCGGGACGCGGTGCACCTGCCCTTCGATCACGCCGGGCTCAGCCACCAACTGGCCGAACGTGGCCGAGACAGCCTGTTGTTGCACAGCGCCGCCACGGACCGGCACATCTACCTGCAACGCCCGGACCTTGGGCGACGCCTGAGCGATGAGTCGGCGCAAACGCTGCGCGACTACGCCCTGGCCCAACCCGGTGGCGTGGACTTGGCCATCGTGGTGGCCGATGGCCTGTCGGCACTGGCCGTGCATAAACATACAGCGCCGTTTCTGGCGCGCCTGGAAGAACAGACCCACGCCGAAGGCTGGTCCTTGTCACCGGTGATTCTGGTGGAGCAAGGCCGCGTGGCGGTGGCCGATGAAATCGGGCAGCTACTGGGCGCCAAGATGGTGGTGATCCTGATCGGCGAACGACCGGGGCTCAGCTCGCCGGACAGCCTGGGCCTGTATTTCACCTACAACCCCAAGGTCGGCCTCACCGATGCCTATCGCAACTGCATCTCCAATGTGCGGCTGGAGGGCTTGAGTTATGGCATGGCGGCCCATCGCCTGCTGTACTTGATGCGAGAGGCGTGTCGCCGGCAGTTGTCGGGGGTCAATCTCAAGGATGAGGCACAGGTTCAGACCCTCGAATCCGACGACCCGGACCTGATGAAGGGCAATTTCCTGCTCAGCCCGGCGGATGACCGATAGCGGCACGATTGCGCTTTTTGGCGTCATTAGGCAGCATCGAGTCACGGCCGCTCGTGTGGTCATACCCCATTTGGAAGTTGAGGCCTGGCATGCGGATTACTCAAGCGACCCTGGAACACCTGGACCTGTTGACCCCGTTGTTCGTCAAATACCGCGAGTTCTACGGGGCCTTGCCGTTCCCGGACTCGTCACGGGCCTTCCTGGAAAAGCGCCTGCGGCGCAAGGAGTCGGTGATCTACCTGGCCCTGGCCGACGATGACGACAAGCGGCTGCTGGGGTTTTGCCAGCTGTATCCGAGTTTTTCTTCGCTGTCGCTCAAGCGGGTGTGGATCCTCAACGACATCTATGTGGCCGAGGACGCACGCCGGCAACTGGTGGCTGACAACCTGATGCGCACGGCCAAGAAAATGGCCAAGGACACCCACGCTGTACGGTTGCGGGTATCGACCAGCAGCGATAACGACGTGGCGCAGAAGACCTATGAATCGATTGGGTTTCGCGAAGACACCGAATTCAAAAACTACGTGTTGCCGATCAACGAAGACTGAAAACCAGTCAGCCAGACACCGCACTATCCTTGTGGGAGCTGGCTTGCCTGCGATGGCGGAGTGTCAGCGAGCATTTCTCATACTGACCCACCGCTATCGCGGGCAAGCCAGCTCCCACATTGGATCCGGCGACTGGCTTGAAGCCCAACCCCTTCACAATTTCGCGACACTCCCCGCTACAAAAGCCACACGCTTTTCACCTCTCAATCCGTATAATGCCGACCTTTCAGGGTTGTAAGAACCGCGACAATTACTTGTAGCCTTATTGCCTGAGCTTCCGCACAAGCCCGCTGAGTCGGGCTATTCACACAGGTGCCATCCATGGATTTCAACCCGCTCGACCTTATCCTGCATCTCGACGTCTACCTCGACATGCTGGTAACCAATTACGGTCCGTGGATCTACGCCATTCTGTTCCTGGTGATTTTTTGCGAAACCGGCCTGGTGGTCATGCCTTTCCTGCCGGGCGACTCCTTGCTGTTCATCGCCGGTGCTGTAGCGGCTGGCGGCGGTATGGACCCAGTCCTGCTGGCCGGCCTGCTGATGCTGGCGGCCATCCTCGGCGATAGCACCAACTACGTGATCGGACGAACGGCGGGCGAGCGCTTGTTCAGCAACCCGAACTCCAAGATCTTCCGCCGCGACTACCTGCAAAAAACCCACGACTTCTACGACAAGCACGGCGGCAAGACCGTGACCCTGGCGCGCTTCCTGCCGATCCTGCGTACCTTCGCGCCGTTCGTCGCGGGCGTGGCCAAGATGCCGTATCCGCGCTTCTTCGGCTTCAGCGTACTGGGCACCATCCTGTGGGTCGGTGGCTTGGTGACCTTGGGTTACTTCTTCGGCAACGTGCCTTTTATCAAGAAGAACCTGTCGCTGCTTGTGGTGTTCATCATCCTGCTGTCACTGGTGCCGATGATTATTGGCGTAGTGCGCAGCCGCTTTGGCCGCACGTCCTCCGAAGCCAACCCGCACTGACCGCCCGTGTGGTCCCTCAGCGCCTGGCGTCGCCGGCGCCTGCTGGCCAAGCACCCGATTGCCGATGACACCTGGCAACGGGTGCGCCACCACCTGACCTTCCTCGACGGCATCACGCCGGAGCAAGACCAGTGGCTGCGCGAAGCCTGCGTGGTGTTCCTCAGCGAAAAACACCTCACCGCCCTGCCCGGCGTCGAACTGCATCAGGAACAACGCCTGTTGCTCGCCGCCCAGGCGCAATTGCCGCTGATGAACCTGGGCGACCTCGACTGGTACCAGGGTTTCCATGAGATCGTGCTGTACCCCGACGACTTCCTCAGCCCGCAACGCCATCGCGATGCCAGTGGCGTGGAGCACGAATGGGACGGCGAACACAGCGGCGAAGCCTGGCAACAAGGCCCGGTGATTCTCGCCTGGCCTGGTGTGCTCGCCAGCGGCCAATGGGAAGGCTACAACCTGGTCATCCACGAGCTGGCGCACAAGCTGGACATGCTCAACGGCGACGCCAACGGCCTGCCGCCGCTGCACCATGACATGCGCGTGCAGGACTGGGCCAGCGTCATGCAAGGCGCCTTCGATGACCTCAACCGCCAGTTGGACGCCAACCCGGACGCCGAGACCGAGATAGACCCTTACGCTGCGGAAAACCCGGCGGAGTTCTTTGCCGTCACCAGCGAGTATTTCTTCAGCGCCCCGGATTTACTGGTCAACAGTTATCCACAGGTGTACGCCCAACTCAGCCGCTTTTATCGCCAAGATCCGCTGGCCCGCCTGACTCAACTGCAAGCCAGCGACCCGCGCTACTCGCCACAGGGCGAATGACCGTACGACGCTTGGCGCATGGCATCGGCGTCAGAATATGCCTATAATCGCCGCCACTTTTAGGCCAATCCGGCCATGTCATATGGCCAACTAACGGGGGCAACGCCCAATGAGCTACAGCAAGATTCCGGCTGGCAAAGACCTGCCGAACGACATCTACGTCGCCATCGAAATTCCGGCCAACCACGCGCCGATCAAATACGAAATCGACAAAGACAGCGACTGCCTGTTCGTTGACCGTTTCATGGCCACCCCGATGTTCTACCCGGCCAACTACGGTTTCATCCCCAACACCCTGGCTGACGACGGTGACCCCCTCGACGTGCTGGTCGTGACCCCTTACCCGGTCACCCCAGGCTCGGTTATCCGCGCCCGCCCAGTCGGCATCCTGAACATGACCGACGACGGCGGCGGCGATGCCAAAGTCATCGCAGTGCCACACGACAAGCTGTCCCAGCTGTACGTGGACGTGAAGGAATACACCGACCTGCCGCCACTGCTGCTGGAACAGATCAAGCACTTCTTCGAGAACTACAAAGACCTCGAAAAAGGCAAATGGGTGAAGATCGACGGTTGGGGCAACGCAGACGCCGCCCGCGCCGAGATCATGAAGTCGGTTGCTGCCTACAAAGGCTGATACCCGCACCTCAGTGCCACGGCAAATAAAAAGCCCCGTTAATTCGGGGCTTTTTTATGGGCCAGACTAAACATCAAGTTCAATGTTTAGTTGCAGCGTTTAACCAAGTTGCACATATGAAAGATCAAGCCATAACTAAGCCAGATCCTACAACTGCAAATCAACGCATGGTTTATTTGATGGGACTTTCCGGCCAGTAAACTCTGCGTTTATGAATACATCAGGTGATCGTTTAAAAGCACTACTACGGGAAGTTCATCTTTCCGCCTCCGACTTCGCCAAGAACCGCGGCGTCACGCCTCAGCACGTGAACAACTGGTTCAAACGCGGCGTCCCCATGGGCCGACTCAACGAGATCGCAGAATTGCTGTGCGTCTCAAGTCGCTGGTTAAGCGACGGTAAAGGCCCCAAGCACCCGCCTGCCAACTACCTGTTGGAAGGCCCCATCGCAAGGATTGCAACCACCCGCGAAGACACAGGCAAATACCTCACAGGCCCCGCCTGCCGCCCGGAAAAAACCGACGTGGAGATCCCTCTCCACCCCACCTTCACCTCAACCGAACGCATCCGCGTCTCCTTGCACAATCTGGAAACCCTCAACGTCAACCCCGACCGCGCGATAGGCGCCTACATGGTCGACAACAGCATGATCGACATCATCCAACAAGGCGCCACCCTCGCCATCGACCGAGGCCGCACCCAAATCATCGACGGCGAAATCTACGCCGTCGAACACGACGGCATGCTGCGCATCAAATACCTCTACAACCGCCCTGGCGGCGGCCTGCGCATGCGCAGCCACAACGCCAGCGAACACCCGGACGAATATCTGAACCACGAGGAACGCTTCGAGCAAAGCTTCAAGATCGTCGGCTGGGTATTCTGGTGGTCCACCCTCAACAACCGCCGCCCACCGGTGCCGCTGGATGAACACCTGCTGGGCTGGGAAGGCTCTAAATCGGAACCGGAGGTGGGCAACTGAAGTGAATGTGGGTATCATGCGCCGCACATTTGGCAGGGGTCGCTTTTAGCTGATTCCCTGCCGGCGAAGCGGAGGAGTTCCCGCGGATGCCCCTACTATTCAGCCTGACGCAATGTGGGCTGAGCGATTTGAAGGCTGGTGAGGTTTGTCAAAAACAAGCTGAGGCAGTCCCCCGAGAAGCCGGCCACAAGCCGGCTTTTTAATGTCCGAAATAATCCTGCCCCATCCGAGAATCTTCCTGATAGCTAAGATATTTCGGGGCTTTCGGACATTTCTCTTTCCCATGGTGTTCTTTAATTAACCCATCCGTAAATATGGCTTTAGGGAAAACTCAGCTAGCCGAGTTTTACAACACCCGCAATCACCACCAAGAAAAAACGCGCTTGATATTTAATTATTGCAACCACAGAGAAACAGCAAACACCTGGCAGGTAATTAATAGCATATCGAACACAGAAATCACATTTAATATTAGATGACACACAGACCATAACTCAATTGCATTAACAATAGCCCCCCAAATCGAAGTACACTGCAGACAATAATTTTACCGCAATAAAAAATGGGAAGTATTCCAGAAGGTCGTGGCTTCCGCCTCCCTAAACCCATTGGGAAAAAGTTCTAGCTCACAACCCCGCAACGCCCTGAAAATATTCACGCGCGCTCAAGCTGCAAAACAGAGCATCGCAAGCACAGCGGCCACTATCGCCTCCAGAACATTGCAACACCAATATTAAATATTCTTTGATTTTTACCAGCGAGTGGACCGCGGAAAAAACTGATTTTTCACAACTACCCGGTCACCTCAATTACTCTAATAGAGAATATTTCGATCTTTTTAAAGTCTATCAGCGGGTGCATTCTTATCGACTGATTGAACAACCGCCATCAAGCGGAATCAAGCGGAATCACTGCTCCAGTCATAAACGACGATGCCGCGGACGTTAGAAAAATAACGGTTCCAACGATATCTGATTCAATACCAAGACGTCCGCGCGGCATTGACTTTATTATAGCATCGCCATGCTTACCAAGCATAAACTCTGTCATTTTAGTTTTGAAAGGGCCTACCGCTATAGCATTAACGTTAATGTTTGCATACGCGAGATCGCACGCTAAATGGCGGGTCAAATGGTGCACCGCTGCCTTACTTGTGGAATATGAATAATTTTCAAACTCAGGAACACTAATCCCGTCGACAGAACCGATGTTAATCACTCGAGATGGATCCGCGAGGCTGCCGGCTGCCTTTAACGCGTTCACCAAGCGCTGAGTTAAGAAGAAGACAGATTTCACATTGAGATCAATCACCTTATCCCACCCAGCTTCAGGAAACGCATCAAAACTCGCCCCCCAAGTGACGCCAGCATTATTTACCAAAATGTCGATTTCTGGCTCACGCGCCAAAATTTTTTCGACCACAACGTCCAGCTGCGCTAGGTCTGCCAAGTCGGCAGCGATTGCGATCGCCTTACCATATTGTTTCAAATCAGCTTCTGCTTGTGCACAGGCTTCAGAACTGCGAGATACCACATAGGTTTTAACCCCGTTCTGCACCAGCCCTTTGGCAATCATGAAACCTATCCCTCGAGTGCCTCCAGTTACGACAGCAACCTTGCCAGACACATCAAAAAGCTTATTATTACTATTCATTTTTAATGCTACCCACCGGACGTGTGCGTATCAGAGAACAATTTTAAAGCGCTTCGATTTTTGTAATGAACCCGATCCGCCTTGGGTCACACACCGGGCCCCTATGATAGAAAGAGTCGCTCCCTAACAACGTCATACAAATGACACTCTTGTACCTTCTCATGCAACATCACCCGTCGCGATGTCGTATCATTCATCATCTATATTGTTTTTAGTTTGACGACCATGATCGTGTATGTAGCGGACAAGCCCTTCCCTATTCTTTACCAAAATTCTACCGTAATCGGTTTCTATTAGACCCAACTCGCGCAATTCCCTTATTGCTCGGTTAACATTAGGTCGAGCACTGCCAACCATCAAGCCTATATCTGATTGGGACAAACTCAGGCTGACAGCAACTTTTTCTGACTTTTGCATCTGTGCCAAAGAAACAAACCGAGACGCTATGCGGGCGGCGACCGGCAGCGTCAAAAGCTCCTCGATTATCTGAAGCGCACCTTTGAGTCGACGATTAGTCTGCGCAACTATAGCCGCTTCAATGTCATGATAACGAGCCCTAAGATCATTAAAGTCACGCGCACCCCATACTCTTAATACCGACTTCCCCCGCGTGATAAAGTTTATCGAATACGATTCATTGCTAGCTACAGCGCTGTCACCGATTACATCTCCGGGCCTATAGATATAGATCAGAACTTCTTGTCCATCCGCGGTTAATATACATTGCCGAACCGCGCCAGAAACAATCTGAAAGACCTCCGTCATTGGATCACGCTGACGGTACAGAGTAATGCCACCAGGCAGGCTACGTATGCGTGACTTTTCACGCAAAGCTTCGCTAGCCGAAGGACTCAAGTCTTCGATCCAATTAAAACCGGTCATTTCATCACTCCCCTTTCGCATGTAATCAATCGTCTCTAACCAACCGACCTATCCGCCGCCAGAATATGTTCAAGGTACGGCTTACCAGGTTGCGCCCTGACCACATCAAATCACGACTACAAGCCGTCACGCAAATTCGGACAACCCGTGGTTGGCGATACGTTCGTCGATTACTGTTATTGACCTACGAAAAGGAGACTACGCGCCAGACTTGATTAGAAGCCAACCCTCCACAACCTCAGCCTTATATATTAAGACAACTGCAAAAAAAACCGATCTAAATACCGAACACTGCCCACTCGATCAGACTGGCAAATGCGCCCCCCCACCTTCAACGTGGTAGGTCAGTCCCCACAACAATCATGAGTAACGCAATAATTTATATATTATTTAATGCTTTATTATTCTACGTATTAACACGCCACACTAGGATTTAGCTTGAGCAGCTCTCGGCGCGAGTCCAGCAACACTGAATACCAAACGCTCGATGGCGGGTAGGAAAATCCGATGTTCGAAGTCCTTGCGTGGAAGGGATAACTGAGCAATGACCAAGCCGCCGATGGCATGCAAGACGAAGGCAAAGTCGGCGCCTGGGTCCTGCGAGCCGAGCTTCAGAAACGCCTCTCTGCAAAGGTCAGCGTGTATACGTCCCCACTTTGATAGGGCTGGACGCAAGCTCGGGTCGTGGGCACCGGCAAGATTCAGTTCGTATACAGCGATCCCCATACTGCGATCCTCGATCAGCAGGCGAGTGTTGTACTGGGCGATGAGCGTAGCGAACCGTGCTGGGTCATGTGCGCACGCCTCTAAGTCAGGAGCGATTTCGCTGAAACTGGTGGCGATTTTTTCGCAGGCATGGTCGATGGCTGCCGACATCAATGCGCCCTTCGAACCGAAATAGTAAGCAACCGAGCCATGACTGCAACCCGCTTCCTTGGCCACGCTGCGCAGGCTGAGGCTGTGATGCCCATCGCGAACGATCAGACGCATGGCTGCTTCAATCAGCGAAAGGCGGCGCTGCTCCCCTTTGGCGGAAAGGTTTTCGTCGCAGCGGGACGGCGACGGTTTATTCGAATGCAGTTCTGTCATGACAAGACCTGAGGAGGAAGACGGTTCTCCACGGCCAATTTTTCCGGCTGCGGCATGAGGGGTGATTATTTCAGATACGCGCCTATTGACAAAATTATCCACTCGGATAAAAGTAAAAATACTCCACTTGGAGTACTTTTCTGTGCAGCTGTCTGCCACCCGCTTGAAAACAGGAGAACAATAATGAGCACTGTTGCCCCTTCCGATTCCCAGCGTGAAGACCTCTTGGCCTCGGCCGATGATCTTGGGCGTCGCTGTGCGGCCCGGAGCAAGGAGATCGAAGCCAATCGATTCCTGCCTCAAGACTTGGCCGAAGCGCTGGCCGGCGCCGGACTGTACCGTATGCTGACGCCGCGCGAGTATGGTGGACTGGAAGTGAGTGTGGAGACCTTTGTCGAAGTTATTGAGCGGCTGGCAAGCTACGAGGCCTCGGCTGCCTGGTGCACATTCATCGACTGCACCGCTTGTATTCTCGCCGCCTATTTACCCAATGAGGGCGCGTCGGAACTGTTTTCCAATCCTCAGCTAAAGGCGGCGGGTGTGTTCGCCCCGCGTGGCAAAGCCACACGTGAAGTGCGCGACGGCGTACCGGGCTTTCGCATCAGTGGTCGCTGGGCATGGGGGTCGGCAAGCAAAAATGCTGACATCGTCCTCGGTGGCTGCATGGTCCTCAACGAGCAGGGCAAACCAGAAATCCTCCCCGACGGTTTTACACGTGTGCAGATGATGGTATTCCGTCGAGACCAAGTGACTTGGCTGAACAACTGGGACACGTTTGGGCTACGTGGAAGTGGCAGCGGCGAGTTCGAAGTGCATGACGTATTCGTAGCTGAACATCACAGCGCCTCGCTTACGGATGATGAGCCGCTGCCTCGAACGCTTTATCGGTTTCCCGCATTCGGCCTGCTCGGTATTGGCGTAGGTGCTGTGGCGCTGGGTATAGCCCGACATGCGCTGGACAGCCTGTGCGACCTAGCCAAAGTGCGAACACCGCAGTTCAGCGGCAAAACCCTGGATCAACGTCCGGGCACGCAACAGGCAATAGCAAAGGCCGAGGCTGGCTTGCGCTCAGCGAGGGCTTTCTTGATGGAATCCGTTCGTCAGGCGTGGAATGAGGCCGAGCAGCAAGGTGTGATTGCCCTTGAAAAGCGCCGCGATATTCGCTTGGCTACGACTTACGCAGTAGAGATCGCCCGTAACATCGTTACCAGCATGTATCAACTGGGTGGTGGCTCTTCGATTTTTGACAGTTCGCCCCTGCAGCAATGTCTGCGTGACATCCACGTAGTCACCCAACACTTCATGGTGAGTGAATCCACCTATGAAGTGGTCGGGCGGCTATTCCTTGGGCTCGATACCAACGTCTCTATGTTCTGAAACAGAGGAGACCTCCAATGAGCATTCCTACGGAGTGGCGTTCACGTCTTGCATTGCCGCTAATCGCGGCTCCAATGTTCCTCATTTCTGGACCGCAAATGGTGATCGAGTGTTGCCGAAACGGTGTAATTGGTAGCTTTCCGACTCCCAACGCCCGCACTCCTGCGATTCTTCGAGAATGGCTATTGCAGATTAGCCAGACGCTTACCGAAAAGGATGCGCCTTGGGCGGTCAACCTAGTGGTACACCGCAGTAATGATCGTCTATCGCAAGATCTCGAGTTAGTTGAAGAGTTCAAGCCACCACTCGTGATCACTGCGCTTGGCAGTCCCAAGGCGGTAATCGAGCGGGTACAGAGATACGGTGGCCGCGTACTAGCGGATGTCAACTCGCTGAAATATGCAAGGGAGGCCGCTAAGGCAGGCGCTGATGGCCTGATTTTAGTCAGTGCCGGATTTGGCGGGCATACGGGACAGATGAACGGCTTCGCCATGGTCGGCGCCGTTCGTGAGTTCTTCGACGGCATTTTGGTACTGGCCGGAGGCTTGATGACGGGGGCCTCAGTACGCTCCGCCGAATTATTGGGTGCAGATTTAGCATCCATGGGTACGCGTTTCATTCCTTGCCAAGAAAGCCTCGCTGATGAGCACTACAGGAAAATGCTAGTGGAATCTGGCTTCGAGGATCTGGTGCTAAGCAACCAAGTCACCGGTGTGGCAGCCAACTGGTTGCGGCAGAGTTTGGATCTTGCGGATATCACTGATGACAACCCGGGCAAGTCCACGGCGATCGACTTCGCCGATCCCAAAGGCGCAAAACGACGCTGGACTCAAGTACGGTCCGCGGGACACGGCGTGGATGCGATCAAGCGTTCGGAGCCCGCACGCGAGCTAATCGCCGGTTTGGTCAACGACTACTGGCAGGCCGTTCGCCGGCCGGCCTTCATCTGCACGGAAGAGACACTGAAATGAAAAAACCTTATATCGTGGCTATCGGTGGCACTACTCGCTCCGGTTCAATGACTGAGCGAGTGCTGCTCAACGTCCTCAGTCATGCAGAAAACGGTGGAGCTCGCATCAAACTGTTGGGGGGAGAAAAACTGCAGTTACCCCTGTATGGCTCAGCACCGGTTTCCCACCCACTGGTGCAGGATTTGCTCAACGAGATACGGCAAGCCGATGGCGTGATTCTGGCCTCGCCCGGTTATCACGGAGCGCTTTCTGGATTGATGAAAAACGCTCTCGACTATATGGAGGAGGCGCGTGGCGATGCGCATCCCTACCTAAGTCGTCGCGCCGTGGGCTGCATCGGTTTAGCGGCAGGCTGGCAGGCCGGCGCGGCTACCCTAGTGGGATTGCGCAGTATCGTTCATGCATTGCGTGGCTGGCCCACACCTATGGGCGTTGTGATCAATTCGACGCAGACAACTTTCGAGGCGGACGGTGCATGCAATGACGAACTGGTGGATAAACAATTACAAATCATGACCGATCAGGTGTTGGAGTTCTGCCACATGACTCATTAACGTAATGCCAACTTCACGCTCTGAAACTTTGACTGATCTTACGCCGAATCGGCCACTCTATGTGAATTGGTAAATCGTCCGGTCATCACGCGTAAACGCCTATTGCAGCGCGCAGCCTTATACAACTTACATCCAATTGGTCAACGGGGGTTTAAACTGACCCAAGTATCTGGAAACCTTGGTATGACCGAGGCGCGAAGATCATGTTATCAGAGTTATATAGTCGGCCTCGGACCCATCGCTATCCAGAATACCCTGTATAGCGACAGGCGATATACCATGACATTGTCGGTACAGACGGCGGCCAGAAAACCACTGTAGAGGTCGTTTAAAGACGAAGCTTTTATATCGTCAGGGTTGCTCTGGCAAAGATGAGGAACAGCCAGTAAATCTGACAACCACCGTAGCGGAGCAATTACCCGGCAGGGCGCCGAAGTGCGATATCAACATCGCCCGCTCAAAAGCGATAAGTCATCTGCGCTGTCAGTCCATGTGCGCTATTTTCGTACTTCGCGCTGTATGCGGGCTGGAGACCGGATGAGTTTGACTGACTGACCGGAGCAGCGTTTTCCCAAAGGTAAGCATATGCAATGTCGAATGTCACCTCGCTCAAGGGAGAGTAACCTGCGCCAACAGTCACTGTTCGACGATCCCCCACAGGGATGCGAACGATCCGATCTTCGTTCGTCGTCGGAGACGGATCGTAGGCAAAGCCAGTTCGCAGCACCCACTGCGGTGTCAATTGGTAGGCAGTACCTACAGCCACCGACCAAATATCACGAAAGTTGACCTCCTCACCCACCGTCCCAAATCCTAAAGCGACGCCGAGCGGAGGGATTCCCTCATTCTCAGCAGTCAAATCCTTCAGGCGACTCCAGCGTGTCCAAGTTGTGCCAAGGTAACCAGTCAACTTCTCATCGAAGCGGTATGTCAGTGAGGTGTCGACAGACTCTGGAAGAGTGACATCCATGCTCGTGCCGTATCGACCGTTCAAGCGAAAAGCAGCGGGGGACTCCGAAACGCTGATGTGGCCTTTGAGGCTATAATCAACCTTGGAATGGTAGGCTAAGCCCCACGTGGCGGACTCACTGATGTCGATCATCACACCAAGGTTATAACCGATAGCAGTATCATCCCCCTTAATCTTGAGTTCGGTATCTTTTCCAGTTGGGTTAAGCGCTGCGGTGGCCAAGTCATTCTTCAACTTGCCATCAAGACGATTTATGGTTAAACCTCCTCCGACAGAAATGAAGTCATTGATTCGGAAGCTGATGGTTGGCTGGAAAGTGATGACTTTTACCATACTATATGATCCGTGATAGCGACCTTGGAACGAAGACTCATAGTCGTTGATCAGTCCGAACGGCGCATACACACCTATCCCAACACTGACGTCATCACTCAAGGGGGACGAAGCGTACCCAAACGGAATGGTTGTAATAGGAGCTGAATCACCCTTATTAGTACCTCGAGCACTGCTCGATACATTTTTTATATCAATGCTCGGATCAATGACTGCAAAACCACCGCTGACCTCCGAACGCTTGAGCTTTACTAATCCTGCGGGATTTCCGTAGATAATACTTGCGTCCAGAACAGTCGATGCCCTGCCAGAAAATGCCGTGCCCGCCCCACTTGCACTCTGTTCATTAACTGTGACGCCGTTGGAATATGCTTGAAGCGATATTGCACAAGCACTCAGGGCAAAAACTCGAGAAACAGCCTTTTTATACATTGTTATCCGACTCCGATTCGTAAAATGGCCCTTTGACGAATACACAAAGGGCCCTACCACGCGCGCATGCACTTTTCACAACGTGCGTGAAACATGGGAGTTCTAATTCTATTAAGGCGAGAAAGCCCAAAGTGTCACCTAGGAGACAATCTGCTCGAGAAAATCGTCTGAATAAGCAAAACGGGAGAGCAAACCGAAAAATCGTGACCTCTCGATCGTCCCAATACGCTTAGACAATGAGTAGAACCGGCCTGACCGAATTGAGTATTTTCCGCAACTACCACCAACGCTTGAAAAACTGCCACTCAATAAAATTGCTATGTCAGTGAGACATGAGTCGCGTGACGACATCGAATCCAAAACAACGTTATCCATAGCAAAGTTCCAATCGCTAATTGAAGCGGTCATTTGTGGAACTAAACAAACGGTGGCAGCCGTAAGCAGTTAGTCCACCGGTCGCTTGGAACCCGGCGCACACGAGGGTGTGCTGCGCACAGCTACCATAAGATGCAGGCGATGGGGATCCTTTGCGCAGCAATCCGATGCAAACATTATGCGCCAACAACTGTCTCTTTTAAGTTGACAGTAAGACTCCTTCCACCCAATTTATCCCTCGTCACCCACCCATTAATCTGTGCCCATGTTGAACGCAACGCCCAACCAACCTAAACAAAAAAGGATTCAACCATGAGCACTGCAACCTACAACCGCTTGAACAAAGACGACGCCATTGTTCTGCTGGTCGATCACCAGACCGGCCTGATCTCCCTGGTGCAGGACTTCTCCCCCAACGAGTTCAAGAACAACGTGCTGGCCCTGGCTGACCTGGCCAAGTTCTTCAACTTGCCGACCATCCTCACCACCAGTTTCGAGCAAGGCCCTAACGGCCCGCTGGTGCCGGAGTTGAAGGAGATGTTCCCGGACGCGCCGTATATCGCTCGCCCTGGTCAGATCAATGCCTGGGACAACGAGGATTTCGTCAAGGCGATCAAGGCCACGGGGCGTAAGCAAATCATCATTGCCGGTGTGGTGACGGATGTGTGTGTGGCGTTCCCGACGTTGTCGGCGCTGGCGGAAGGGTTTGAGGTGTTTGTGGTGACGGATGCGTCGGGCACGTTCAACACCACGGTGCAGCAGGCGGCGTGGAGCCGGATGACACAGGCCGGTGCACAGTTGATGAACTGGTTCTCGGTGGCGTGTGAGTTGCACCGCGACTGGCGCAACGATATCGAAGGGCTGGGGAATTTGTTGTCCCAGCGGATTCCTAACTATCGCAATTTGATGAACAGCTACTCGGCCCTGTCTGCTCGCCAGAGCTAAGACTGCCATGCTCCGTATTGAGCCTGCCTGAAAAGGCAGGCTTTTTTATGGGCGTAGATTGAGATGCGTGTGGGTGACGCGGAGCGTCACTGGATGCATTACCACGCGGAGCGTGGGAACGATCAAGCGGAGCATGGGAACGATCAACTTCCTTAATCCAGGATCAAGTGCGGCAGAAACCGGCTTGAGTCCTTGGTGATCAAGCTATTGTCCTCTCGCACACCTATGCCAGCGGCCTGGTCGCCAATTACCCAAGAGCCGATCAGCGTGTAGCTGTCCCCAAATTTTGGCAGCGGTGCGAACTCCTGAAGGATGAAGGGCGCATCCGTGTAGGGGCCGTCTTCTTTTACGATCAGGCCGTCGGCGGTTTGTAGTTCGATGTTGGCGCCTTCCCGGGAGAAGAACGGCTTGCGCACCCAGCCTTTTGGCACGGCCTTGCCTGGGTCGGTGTCCAGGTGGGACGCGAGCAGGTTGGGGTGGCCTTGGTTGAATTCCCACAGCAGCGGCAGGATGCCTTTGTTGGAGAGGACGGATTTCCACGCGGGTTCGAAGAACTGCGTGTCGCTCTTGGCAATCGCGGCACCAAAGGGCTCGTGGAAGATGAACTCCCAGGCGTGCAGTTTGAACAGGTGGGGGATCCAGCGATCTTCAAGGTCGACGAAGCGGCCTTCGCTGGTCAGGCCGATGTCTTCGACGTCGATGTGGCGCGATTCGATGCCGACTTTTTCGGCAACCAGACGCAGGTAGTCGGTGGTGCCTTTGTCTTCGATGGAGTCTTTCATCGAGGCGAAGTAGAACGGCTGGTTGACCTGCAGTTGGGCGAAGGCCTGGTGCAGTTTGGTGTCGATGCTATTGAACTGGTCGGCGTGCTTGGGCAGCAGGCCGCGCTCGATGCATTGTTCCAGCCAGCCCCACTGAAACGCAGCTGCTTCGTAGAGGCTGGTGGGGGTGTCGTAGTTGAGCTCCAGCAACTTGGCGGGCCCGCTGCCGTTGTAGGAGAAGTCCATGCGCCCGTACAGGTGCGGGTGGCCTTCGAGCCATGAGGTTCGGATCATGTCGTAGAACGGCGCGGGGATGCTCAGGCGTTCAAGCAGTTCTTCGCTGTGGACCACGCGGGCGACGAGGTCAATGCACATGTCATGGAGCTCGGTGGTCGGGTCTTCGAGGTCGCGCTCGATTTGTTTGAGCGTGAACTGGTAGTACGCGCTTTCGTCCCAGTAAGGTTCGTCGTCGATGGTATGGAACAGGAAGCCAAGACTCTCGGCTGTGTGTTTCCAGTCATGACGCTCTGCGCATTGGATCTTCTTCATGGCCGGTTTCCTTAGCTGCTCGACCCGCCGCCCCAGCCGCTGCGTGCGCTGGCTTTGCTGCCGAAGCCGCCGCGGGAGGTGGCCGATGAAACCGAGCTCGACTTAGGTGAAGAGCGCAGCGTGTTGGTGTAATTGCTGCTGCCGTACCGGGCCTGATTGGAACGGCCAAAGGTCGCGCCATTGGACACGCGCTGGTTGAGCGTCGAATTACCGTAGTTGCCGCGATCATCGCGATAGCGGTACACCGGTTCCGAACGGTAGCTGTTGCGGTTGTTGCTCAGCATGTTGCCGATCAGCAAGCCGGTCAGCAGGCTGCTGGTGGAGAAGCCTGAGCCGCCGCTGCTGGCCTGAGCATTGGCCGCTTGCGCATTGGCAGCGTCGACCTGGGATTGGGTCACCTGGCCTTCGGCAGTCAGTTCGAAACCGCCCAAGCGCGGGATGAATTTGCCGGTGGAGTCTTGCTGGCACCAATCAGCGACAAAGTCGGCGTCGCAATCGGCCTGGCTGTCATACACCGGCGCAATGCGGCGATGCTCGGCCATGGCCGTCATGTAGGCGTCCGAGCAGACGTCCACCGGAAGCTTTTCATCGGCGCATTGCTGTACCGACTGGAAGTTGTACTTCTTTTGCAGATCGTAGGTTTTTTCCGTTGGGCCGCAGCCGGATATCGCCATGGCGACCGACGCTGCCAGCGACAGCTGGACGTACTTGCTTCGTTTCATCGGGAGCTCCGTGGGCAATCAGTTCGAGGTGGGCGTCATGCACGCGGCATTTAGCATGCCGACGCTGATGGCCACCGCGGCCACGTAGATACCGGCCGCCAGTTCGCCCTTCTTGATGCGCTCGGACGTGCCTTTGAGCACCAGGCTGGTCAGGAGGAACGCCAGCAGCTGGACGACGGCGGCGATCACGGCCCAGACGATGAAGTCGAGAACGTTGATCGAGTAGGCAATCACGTTGCTGGCCGGAATGGCGAAACCGACGATGGCACCGCCCAGGGCGACCGCTGCGGAGGTGTTGCCCGCACGGATCAGTTCGAACTCCTTGTGCGGGGTGATGCGGGTGTAGATGAACTGGAACAGCGCGAACAGTACCGCAGCCCCCAGGATGTAGAGGACAAAGCCGAGCACCGCAGCTTTGTTGAGGGAGATGGAGAGTGCTTCTAGCATGGACGGCTTCCTTTTTTAGAGCGTAGTCAGGTCGGTGGTGTACAGCGAAATGCCCAGGGATATGCTCAGGCTGATGGTGCCTTCGGCATCTTCTTCGACGGAGAACAGCAGGAATTCTCGACGGTCGGTCAGGCCGGTGTCGCGGGCGTATAGCATCGAACGGTGCTCGACGCTGTAGGTGGCTTCTGGGCTGGTGACCTGTTCGCTCATCGCCACCAATTCGGTCTGGCCGTCCTCGCTGCCCCACTCCCGGAAGTACTCAACGCCGTCGTGGGTGTAGGTCGGCAGCCCGATCAGGCTCTGTGGGCCCGCCAGCCTGCGCAGTTCCGCTTCACTGCTGATGGTGACGTAGCTGAGGTAGTTGAACAGAATCACTGACTCGACCTGGCCCGCTATCTGGCCGGTGGTGTGCACCTGCAACCAATAATCTTCGTCGTTCATGTAATAGCGCGACAGCCAGGTGGACTGGCCAAGATCGATGGTGCCATTGCTCCAGATTTCCTGGGAGCCGGGGATCACCACGTTGGTTTTTTCATCGAGCAGCAATTTCAGGGTGGTGTCGAACATCACGCCCTTGCCCGGCGCCAGGCCCAAAGGACCGGTAGCAGGCAGGCTTGGGCTGGCGGTTCGGCTCGAGTCGGTAGTGGCTTTTGGGGCCTCAAGCCCCATCAACTGTTTAAGCCATCCCATGGGAGATTTCCTTAAGGCGAGTGGAAGCGATGTAGAAGAGTTCGCCGCCTTTGACCTCTGTGGCACTGGGCGGGTTGATCGACGGCTGCTGAACACCTTTGGCGCGATAGCCAATGAGGGTGGCGTTGTGGCGCTCCTTCATCTGCGTGTACAGCTCGCCGAATGTTGCCTCAAAGGCTTCGGGCAATTTCATCAGGTACTGGGTGGCGCCCTGCCCTACGCACAGCAATTCATTGATGACCACCGACGAGCCCGGATCCTGAGAGGCGCGCACCAGCATTTCAATTGCCATGCTGGACGTGCACTCCAGGCGCGGGGCGTAGGAGCTGGCGAGTGCGGCGATTTCACTTTCGTTGAAGTGGGCGACCACATGCCCGACGGGACTCAGTTGGTTCACCGCCAGCACGGTGGCCAGCGTCAGGTCATCAGACGGGGTTCGCACCAGCACACGCTCGGCACCGGGCACACCGGCACGCAGCAACAGTGCGGTGGAAGACAGGCTTTCGCCGCGGATGAACGCTGCTTTGCCCGGCATCGGGTTTTCTTCAAGGCTGCAATCGCAGATCACGATCAGGTTGTCGTTCGAGGTTTCGTCTTGCAGCAACAATTCAATCACCCGCTCGCTGGACGCG
Organism: Pseudomonas sp. DWP2-2; assembly: GCF_049897065.1. Taxonomy (NCBI): domain Bacteria; kingdom Pseudomonadati; phylum Pseudomonadota; class Gammaproteobacteria; order Pseudomonadales; family Pseudomonadaceae; genus Pseudomonas; species Pseudomonas sp. DWP2-2. Next base: position 82,406 of record NZ_JAFCVN010000013.1, read on the forward strand.
CCCTCCCAGCCGATCAGCACGGTATGGCCGACCTTGCCGGTGAAATCACCTTTGCCCTTCATGCCTTTTCTCCATGCATCGATAACACTGCTGGTGGTTTTGCCGATGGCGGCCGTGAGCAGCGCAATGCCCCCGAGCATGACCCAGGTCGCCACGAAAATTCGTCCCGCCGAGGTCTGCGGCGCGAGGTCGCCATAGCCGACGGTGAGTGTGGTGGTGAGGTAGAAGTAGATAAACGTGGCGGGAGCGGTGAGGTGTTGTTCGCCCAGCAACACCAGGCCCAGATAAGCCGTGCTCAGGTGGACACCCAAGGCAACGATCAGCCCTGCCCAACCGAAGCGGTGAAAGAGGGACGAGGCGTACATGCGTAACAGTAGGAAAATCGACATTTGGCCCCTGGCTCCCTGGGTACTTGAATCCTGACGACAGCATCGCCTCGGCGTCTGGATGCTCAAGTGCGTTCACCCGGCATTAAACCCGCTGCGCGGCGTGGATAGAAGTACCTTGGCTGCAATAAATCCGGCGAGCGCACCAAACAGATGCCCTTCGAAGGAAACGCCCTGCCGCGGAAGGAAGCCCACGACCAGTCCGCCATACAGCAAAGCCACGACAGCGGCTGTTAGCAGGTTGCCCCAGCTTCTATGGAACCAGGCGCGAGACAGCAGATAGGCCCATAGCCCGAACACCCAGCCGCTGGCGCCGACGTGTACGCCTGAAAAACCGAACAGCCAGACCAACAAGCCGCCCAGCAGAATGACGATGGCACTGACGGCGATGAACCGGTTGACCCCTTCGATCATGACCAGAGAGCCCAAGACCAAAAAGGCAATCAGGTTGGCGCTCAGGTGAGCGAAGGAGGCGTGCAAAAACGGCGAGGAGAGTATGCCGAACAGACCCTGCACCGTTCTTGGGATTAGCCCGAATGCCATGAGGCTGTAACCGGTCGCCACATTGAGCAGTTGCAGCGCGACCATGAAGAGGGCCAGGCCTGCGATTGTCTTGAAACCCTTCAAGGCGTTCATCCTGACCTCAACATGCAAAAGAAGAGCACTGCGACTGTGGCGAGGGAGCTTGCTCCCGCTGGGGCGCGAAGCGGCCCCAAAAACAGGACTGCTGCGCAGCCCAGCGGGAGCAAGCTCCCTCCCCACAGAGTTGCAGGCTTAACTGACCTACGTTGATTACTCAGCCGACTTTTGCTTCAGACGCTCCAGAATCGCATTGGCACTGCCTTCGTTCGGCGTGATGCCGGCATCGCGCAGTTTGCGTTCCAGGTCTGTCCCCGTCGACGCTTCAGCCAGCTCATCCTGGGCTTGCAGCTCAGCGGCGCGTTGTTGCTGTTTGGCCTGCAAGCGATTGAGCGTACCGACGGCGGTTTCCAGCTTGCCGTTGGCACCGCCGCTGGCAATGGAGGCACTGACCTGGGCCTTTTGCACGCTGTCGCGAGCCTTGGCCATGTCCACTTGCTGGCGCAGGCTTTTGATGCGGCTTTCGGCCTTGGTGATGTCTTTGCGCATGCTCTCAGCGTACCCACCGAACTCGGTGGTCTGCTTTTGCTCCACGTCCCGCTCGTTGGTCAGGGTCGAAATGGCTTCGGCCACTTCCAGGGCGAGGTCTTCACGGTTGGCCTGGATAGCGGCCATCGCCTTGGATTCCAGGTCTTTGATCTTGGCGTCGTACTCGCCAACGCGATCAGCCGCCAGTTTGTGCTTGGCCATGATGCTTACCAATTCACGCTTGGCGTTGGCCAAGGCGCTGTCGGCATCGCGAATTTCCTGGTCGAGGATGCGCAGGGCCTGTTGGTCGACGATCGATTCGCCGACTTCGCTGGCACCGCCACGCAACGCGGTGAACAATTTGCTCCAGATGGACTGAGTCATTGGGTTTTCCCGAATAATTAAATGAAGAAACGTTCGAAGGCTTCGCTGGCGCGCTGCACGTTATCAACCAGGGTTTTCACCTCGGTCACGATGTTGGTCAGGCTGGAGTCGGAGCTGAGCGCACCGAACATGTTGTAAACCACCTGCCCGTTCGGCATGGACTCGATACCGATGGACGACAACGGGAACATCTCCCGGCTGCGCAGCACGGCGTCGTTGAAGGCCGGCACGTCGTTGATGGACTCAGCGTCAACCAGGACGGTATCCACGATGATTTGCTCGCCCACCACCGCGATGTAAATCGGCAAGCCACCAAAGTCGTTCATCTCCAGCTTGATGCTGGACTCGGAGCCTTGGACGAGAGAAAGCGTAATGTCATTGGACGTCACGTCATCCAGCGCCTGAAGAGCACTGAAGAGGCGATCGATATTCCAGTTGGTACCTGCGCTCATGAAATTCTCCGACATGAATGAGCCAGCCAGGATCGGTTGGCGTAGCTGTTTCTCCATTTGCTTGAGCAGGCTTCGGTTTTCGGGAAGCACCCAAGTCTCGTGTTTCACATAACCGGCCGCCGCCAGCCCCGCACGCATCTGCTTCATGTAAAAGCTCGACGGCTTTTTTGCGGACGGCTTCAAGCGCTCTCCCTTGAGGCTTGTTGAATCGGTATCGGGCCCAGTTGATGGGCTCGATGGAGAGCTGCTGTTCATGGTACTGACCTCGCTGTGAAAAACTCACGCGTGAGAAAATCTACAGGCAATCCGCAAGGTACTCAATAGCTCACGCGTGAGATTTTTCCTTACATTTTTCAACCACCGAAAAGACCCAGCCTATCCCGCCAACTCTCGCTCGATTTGCTCGATGCTAGGCAAGCTCGACTGCAGTTCGACTGGCAAAGACTCCATCAGTTGATATTCCGCCACACCAATAGGTCGGTTGTTATCGCGCAGTGCATATTCAGCCACCACTTCATTTTTACCCTTGCACAGCAAGAGACCGATAGTCGGGCCGTCTTGTGGGTGCTTTATCTCGGCATCCACCGCCGCAAGATAGAAGCTCAATTTGCCCAGATGCTCGGGCTTGAACTTGCCCGCCTTGAGTTCGATCACCACATAGCAACGCAGCTTCAGGTGATAGAACAACAGGTCGATGAAGAACTCATCGCCGCCTACATTCAGCAGCACTTGCCGGCCAACGAAGGCAAAACCTGCGCCCAACTCCAACAAGAAGTCAGTGACATGCTTGATCAGGGCGTTTTCGATTTCGCGCTCTTGTGCATTCTGACCCAGGCTGAGGAAATCAAAGCGATAAGGGTCCTTAAGAGACTCGCGAGCCAGGTCGGATTGCGCTTTGGGCAGATGGCTTTCGAAGTTGCTCACTGCCTTGCCACTGCGCTCCAACAGGCGGTTTTCAATGTGCATCACCAAGGTGTTGCGCGACCAACTATGCTTGATCGTTTGGATGGCGTACCAACGTCGCGTTTCAGGGCCGGGAAGTTTGTCCAGAAGCGCGATTTGATGGTACCAAGGCAATTGTGCAAGCACCTCTTGCACAAACTCCGAATCCGGCCACGCCTCGGCAAAAGCCCTCATGTACTTCAGATTGCGCGGCGAAAAACCCTTGATGTCCGGAAAGGCCGCTCGCAGATCTTGCGCAAGGCGGTCAATCACTTTACTACCCCAGCCTTGAGCGTGCTGACGCGTCAAAATATCGTGGCCGAGCTGCCAGTAGAGCAGCACCAGCTCACGATTAACGGCAATTGATGCGCGCTGTTGCGCCTGATGGATACGGCCCTTGAGGTCTGTCAGCCAATCGCCGTAGCCCTCAGGAGGCGCGATCAACCCGATAGAAGTTTCGCTCATGCCTTTTTTACTCTGGTGTTTTCGGCAGGCTAGCCAACCGACAGTACCGTCACAAGCATTCGAGAACAGTTCAGGAAGGGTCCTGCGTACCTCACAGAAAGGTCCTGCTGGCACTTGACTCTCCCCTATACGGCACCCCCTACCCTGAATGCCCTTTTCTCAGAACTTATCACCATGAGTCAGCGCATTCTGGTCATTCTCGGCCACCCGTCCGCCGATAGCTTTTGTTCCGCCCTCGCACACACTTATATCCACGCTGCTAAAACGGCCGGTCACGAAGTCCGCGTCCTGCGCCTGGGTGATCTCAGGTTCGACCCCATCCTTCATCATGCTTACACCCAGGTTCAAGCGCTGGAACCTGACTTGCTCAGCGCCCAAGCCGACATCCTTTGGGCCGAGCATCTGGCCTGGGTTTTCCCTGTCTGGTGGGGCGGTATCCCGGCACTGATGAAGGGCTTTATCGACCGCGTTTTCCTCCCCGGCTTTGCCTTCAAATACCGCACAGGCAAGGCATTCCCAGACACGCTGCTAAAGGGCCGAACCGCGCACTTGTTAGTGACCCTCGACACGCCGCCGTGGTATTACCGCTGGGCTTATCGCATGCCGGCCATCCACCAAATGCGGCGCACCACGCTGGCGCTGTGCGGCATCGCGACGAGCAAGACGCTGCTGTTGGGGCCGGTGCTGGGCTCTTCGCTGACGCAGCGGGCCAAGTGGCTCAAACAGGCCGGCGCACTATTTGAAAAAGGGAATTTTCATGTACATCGGCAAAGCCGCGCAGTTGTCCGGCACGACCATCAAGGCGATTCGTCACTATGAGGCGATCGGGCTGATGCCAGCACCTGCGCGTGAGGGCGGTTATCGCGTTTATACCGCGCAGAGTGTCGAGCGGCTGATGTTTATAAAGTGCGCGCAACAGCTGGGGTTCAAGCTCAAGGAATTACAGGAGATTTTGCAGGGGTACGAGGGTGACGCGCTTCCTTGGGACAAGGCTGATCAAGCCATCGCCAATAAGAAGCAAGCGTTAGCCATGCAAATTGTGGCATTGCAGAATATGCATCGGGGTTTATTGGTCTTCGAGGCCCAATTGAAAGCGGCGCAGGGGGAGTGCTCGGTCGCCACGAAGGCAAGCTGAGACTCGGTGAGCCGAATAAACTCATCAATCGGCTTACACCACCGTGTGTGCGCCACTCATTTGCCCCAATCCCCCATGTCTGCTAGTGTCGCGCCGGTTTACCGTCTACCGGAATTGCCGCCATGGCCCGCAAAAAAGTTGCACTCGATTTCGAACAATCCCTCGCCGACCTGCAAGCCCTGGTCGAGCGTCTGGAGAACGGCGAGTTGTCGCTGGAAGACTCGTTGACAGCGTTTGAGCAAGGCATCGGCCTGACCCGCGACTGTCAGAGCGCGTTGGCGCAGGCGGAGCAGAAGGTCCAGGTGTTGCTGGAGCGTGACGGGGAGTTGGCCGAAGAGCCTTTCGATGCGGAACAGCCGGAATGATCAGCGCATACCAGGCCAGTAGCCAAGCCCGGGTGAATGCCGCGCTGGAGCCCCTGTTTGTTGCGCCAAGCCCGGAAATGACGCGCCTCTATGAAGCCATGCGCTACAGCGTGATGAATGGTGGCAAGCGGGTGCGCCCGTTGCTGGCCTATGCGGCCTGCGAAGCCCTGGGAGCGCCGGCGGCCGAGGCCAATGGCGCGGCGTGTGCGGTGGAGTTGATCCACGCTTATTCCCTGGTGCATGACGATTTGCCAGCCATGGACGATGATGATTTGCGTCGCGGCCAGCCCACCACCCATAAAGCCTTTGATGAAGCCTATGCGATCCTGGCCGGTGACGGCTTGCAGAGCCTGGCGTTCAGCGCATTGCTGGACCCGCGCTTGAGCAGCGTCAACGCCGAGATCCGCCTGCGCATGGTCACCGCCTTGGCCCACGCCGCAGGCCCGGCTGGCATGGTCGGCGGGCAAGCCATCGACATGGGCTCGGTCAGCCTCAAGCTGGATCAAAAAGCCCTGGAACACATGCATCGCCACAAGACCGGCGCGCTGATTGAGGCGGCCGTGCAGTTGGGCGCCCTGGCCAGTGGCCGCGCCGGCGCCGAGCAATTGGCGGCCCTGCAGACCTATTCCCGCGCTATCGGCCTGGCCTTCCAGGTGCAGGACGATATTCTCGACGTGGAAAGTGACACCGCCACCCTCGGCAAACGCCAAGGCGCCGATATCGCACGGGACAAGCCGACTTATCCTGCATTGCTGGGGCTGCAAGCCGCCAAGGCGTACGCCGTCGAGCTGCGCGACCAGGCCCTGGATGCCCTGCGACCTTTCGACGCGGCGGCCGAGCCACTGCGTGACCTGGCGCGGTATATCGTCGAACGTCGCCACTGACAGCCGCGGCCATTTGCGCCGCATATCGGCCAAGTTAGGCCCTCTGCGTGGGCAGTTTGCACGGCTTGAGGTAAACTGCCGCCTCTTCTATACCTATAACGATTCGCCTGATGCCCACGACGTTTCAAGAGATTCCCCGCAAACGCCCGTCTACGCCCCTGCTCGACCGTGCTGCCACGCCGGACGGCCTGCGTCGACTGGGTGAAGCCGAGCTGGAAACCCTGGCCGATGAGCTGCGCCTGGAATTGCTCTACACGGTCGGCCAGACCGGTGGGCATTTTGGCGCCGGGCTGGGCGTGATCGAGCTGACCATCGCCTTGCATTACGTGTTCGACACCCCGGACGACCGGCTGGTGTGGGACGTGGGCCACCAGGCGTATCCGCATAAAATCCTCACCGGCCGTCGCGAGCGCATGGCCAGCCTGCGCCAGAAGGACGGCCTGGCCGCCTTCCCGCGCCGTGCCGAGAGCGAGTACGACACCTTTGGTGTCGGCCACTCCAGCACGTCCATCAGTGCAGCGCTGGGCATGGCGATTGCCGCCCGCCTGCAAGGCAGTGAGCGCAAGGCGATTGCGGTGATTGGTGACGGCGCGCTGACCGCCGGCATGGCCTTCGAAGCGCTGAACCATGCGCCTGAAGTGGACGCCAACATGTTGGTGATCCTCAACGACAACGACATGTCGATTTCGCGCAACGTGGGTGGCTTGTCCAATTACCTGGCGAAGATCCTCTCCAGCCGTACCTACGCCAGCATGCGCGAAGGCAGCAAGAAAGTGCTGTCGCGCCTACCTGGCGCGTGGGAAATCGCGCGTCGCACCGAAGAATACGCCAAGGGCATGCTGGTACCCGGCACCCTGTTCGAAGAGCTGGGCTGGAACTATATCGGCCCTATCGACGGCCACGACCTGCCCACCCTGATCGCCACGTTGCGCAACATGCGCGACCTCAAGGGCCCGCAATTCCTGCATATTGTCACCAAAAAAGGCAAAGGTTTCGCTCCGGCGGAAGTCGACCCGATTGGTTACCACGCGATCACCAAGCTCGAACCCCTCGATGCCCCCGCCGCCGCGCCGAAAAAGGCCAGCGGGCCGAAGTATTCCGGGGTGTTTGGCGAATGGCTGTGCGACATGGCCGCCGCCGACCCGCGCCTGGTAGGGGTTACCCCGGCGATGAAGGAAGGCTCCGATCTGGTGGCGTTCAGCGAGCGTTTCCCGCTGCGTTACTTCGACGTGGCGATTGCCGAGCAACACGCCGTGACCTTCGCGGCCGGCATGGCCTGCGAAGGCGCCAAGCCAGTGGTGGCGATCTACTCCACCTTCCTGCAACGCGGTTATGACCAGCTGGTTCACGATGTGGCGGTGCAGAACCTCGATGTGCTGTTCGCCATCGATCGCGCCGGCCTGGTAGGCGAAGACGGCCCGACCCATGCCGGCAGTTTCGATCTCTCGTACCTGCGCTGCATCCCCGGCATGCTGGTGATGACTCCGAGCGACGAGAACGAACTGCGCAAGATGCTCAGCACCGGCCACCTGTACAACGGCCCGGCCGCCGTGCGCTACCCGCGCGGCACAGGCCCGAATGCCGTGATCGAGAAAGACCTGGAGCCGATTGAAATCGGTAAAGGCATCGTGCGTCGCCAAGGCAGCAAGACTGCATTCCTGGTGTTTGGCGTACAACTGGCCGAAGCCTTGAAAGTCGCTGAGAAGATCGACGCCACCGTGGTCGACATGCGGTTCGTCAAGCCACTGGATGACGCGTTGGTGCGCGAGATCGCCGCTGGCCATGAGCTGCTGGTGACCGTCGAAGAGAACGCCATCATGGGCGGCGCCGGTGCGGCGGTCAGCGAGTTCCTGGCGCGGGAGAATATCCTCAAGTCGGTGCTGCACCTGGGCTTGCCGGATGTATACGTCGAGCACGCCAAGCCGGCACAGATGCTGGCTGAATGCGGGTTGGACGAGGCGGGTATCGAGGCGTCCGTTCGCGAGCGCTTGGCGCTACTGAATCTGTAATCTGCCCCAAATGTGGGAGCTGGCTTGCCTGCGATGACGGCGGCACATTCGCTAACAATGTGTCAGATACACCGCTATCGCAGGCAAGCCAGCTCCCACAGTGGTTTTGCATGACCTTCGAATGCTATGGACAGCCCATGAAACGCCTGTGCCTTGCCCTGCTGCTGCTACCCTGCGCTGACCTGCTCGCCGACACCCGCGACCAGGCCCTGAAGCTCTCCGACGTGGTCATCAGCGCCAACCGCCAAGTCCAGGCGCGTAATGACAGCAGCGCCGCCAACACCGTATTCACCCGCGCCGACATCGACCGCCTTCAGCCCACCAGCGTCACCGACCTGCTCAGCCGCGTGCCGGGCGTGCAAGTTGCGCCATCCGGTGGGCGTGGCAGTTTGCCGGGGATTTTCATTCGCGGCACCAAATCGGCGCAGAGCCTGGTGCTGGTGGACGGCCAACGCATCGCCAACACCACCTCCGGCGACAGCGGCTTGCAATACCTCAACGTCGATCAGATTGAACGGGTGGAAGTGCTGCGCGGTTCACGTTCGGTCATTTATGGCAGCGATGCGATTGGCGGGGTGATTCAGGTGTTCACCCGGCGCAATGCCGAGCAAGGCTTGCAGCCGCGCTTGAAACTTGGCTTTGGCAGCAACCAGACCTGGGAGCGCAGCCTGGGCCTGTCGGGCGGCGATGAACACACGCGTTTCAACCTGGGCGCGAGCCTGGATGAAACCGCCGGTATCAACGCGAGCCACGCGTCGTTTCCCAGTGACGGCGACCATGATGCGTACCGCAACCAGTCCATCAGCCTGAACCTCAGCCATTCGTTCAGCGATGAGCTGGAGGCGGGCTTCAACCTGTGGGATAACCGTGGCAAGTCGGAGTACGACAACAGTTATGGCCGCTACGACGGCGCCACCGGGCAGAGCCTGGGCCAGAAACCCTACACCGACTACACCGTGAGCAGCGCCAGCGGCTATCTCGATGCCAAGCTCAATGACAGCTGGCAGTCGCGCCTGGAGCTGGGCCACAGTGAAAACCGCGACACCAAGCGCGATACCCTCAGCGATGATTACAGTGCATTCAACACCTACCGCGACTCGGTCAATTGGCAGAACGACCTGACCCTGGATGAGCAAAACAGCCTGATCGTCGGCGGCGACTGGTACGAAGATCGTTTCCACGGTTCTACCACCTTTACCGAGAACAGCCGCTGGAACCGGGCAGCGTTCGTGCAGCATCGCTTCCATAGCCAGTGGTTTTCCACCGAGCTGGGCCTGCGCCGCGACCAGAACCAGCAGTTCGGCGGCCAGAACAGTTGGAGCGGCACCCTGACCTTGCCGGTCAACCCTGACAATGACCTGCTCTTGAGCTACAGCGAAGGCTTTCGCGCGCCGACCTTCAACGACCTCTATTACCCCGACACCCAGTACAGCAACCCCAACCTGCAGCCCGAGACATCAAAGAGCTACGAGCTGCAATGGCGCAGCCAACTGAGCGACAGCACGCGCCTGGAAGCCTCGCTGTATCGCACCGACCTGAGCGACGCGATTATCCTTGACGCTGGCAAGCCGCAAAACGTGGCGTCGGCGCGGATCAACGGCTTTGAAGCGGCGCTCAAGCAGGAACTGTTTGGCTGGCAGGGCAACCTGGGCCTGTCGCTTATCGACCCGCGTGACCGTGACAGCGGCCACACCCTGGCACGTCGCGCCCGGCGAACGGTGAACCTGGATCTGGACCGGCAATTTGATCAACTCGGTCTCGGCGCCAGCTGGCAAGCGATCAGCAGCAGCTACGACGATGAAGCCAACCGCAACCGTCTGGGCGGTTATGCCTTGTTGGGGCTGCGCAGTAGTTGGGCGTTGAACCGGGAGGTGTCGTTGTCGTTGAAGGTGGATAACGTGCTGGACAAGTCTTACGCACGGGCGAAGTACAGCTACCTCGGGGAAAGCCAGAATTATCGTGAAGAAGGTCGGGTGTGGATGGTTGGGGTGACGTGGACACCTGAGATCTAAGTAGCCTGATCCGGCGTCATCGCAGGCAAGCCAGCTCCCACAATTGAAATGCATTCCCCAGTGGGAGCTGGCTTGCCTGCGATAGCGTTGTCACAAGTTCGGCGCAATCACCTGGCACAACCGCCCCACCGCCTCCAACATCTGCCCGCTGGGCCGCTCCAGGCCCTTGTCCGGCACCAACCGCACCCGAGCAGCCATCGCCGGCCATGCCTTCCAGGCCTCCTTCTGAGCCTGATCCCCCACCAGGATCACCTCGGGGTCTCGCGCCAGCACCGATTCGATATTCACCTGCGGCGCCGGCAACTTCAGGTCATCAAACACATTGCGCGCCCCGCACACGCTGAGGGCATCGCTGATGATCTGCCCACCGCCCACGGTGTACAGCGGCTGGTTCCACACTTGGTAAAACACCCGCAGCGGCTCGGCCCGCTGGTAGCGCTGGCGCAACTCGGCCAAGCGCTGACGCAGTTGTACCGCGAGCTGGCGCCCTGCCTCAGCGCGGCCCAATTGCTCGGCAATGGCCTGCACCTGGGCGGTCAGTTGTTCAAGGCTGTGGGGTTCTGCGACGTACACCGGGATATTCAACCGCTGGAGCTGCTCGCGCTGGGCCGGGCCGACGCTGCCAGGCCACAGCAGGATCAAGTCGGGCTTGAGGCTGAGCAGGCGCTCCATGTCCAACTGGCCGTAGTGCCCGACCGAGGGCACCTTCGCCAACGCCGCCGGGCGGTCACCACCGTCAAGCACGCCGACCAGCAAGTCCTCGGCACCCAGCTCAAGCACGATTTCGGACAGTGACGGCGCCAGGCTGACAACCCGCTCGACCGCCAACGCCTGGGCACTGACTACCAGCAGCAGCGCCAGCCAATAGCGCTTCATCCCAACTGACGCGGTATGCGATAGAGGTAGAACAGCACCAGCGTCGACAGCGCCAACAGAAACAGCGGCACCGCCTCCAGGCCGACGAACACCGCCAGCGCACCGATCCAGGCCGGTAACGCTGCAACCAGCAAGGCTGTGCGCCGACGCGCCGCCAGGGTGATCCAAGCGGCGGGTTCTTCAGCAGTATCAAGGGCTTTGGAGGTGGCGATAAGCGCGTGTTTATAGCCATGAAAATAACGCAGGCTAAGAAACATCGAGGCCACGCCAGCGATGAAGAACGGCATGGCCAGTACCGGTAGCAAGGATTCAGCGCGGCCAAACAGCAGGTTGATCAAAAACAAGGGCAGCAACGCCAAGGCCAGGTACTGCCACCAGTTGAAGGACAGTCGCCGTTTCACCTGGCCACGGGTCACGCGCGGTCGACCTCGCCCTGGTGCTCATTGCCCATCATATGGTCGAGCTTGCTGGCTTTGGTGGCCAGGTAGAGCTTGTTGTGCGGGTTATGCCCGGTGTGCAGAGGCACGCGCTCGGCCACGGTGATGCCCATCTCGGTCAAGGCTTTGACCTTGCGGGGGTTGTTGGTCATCAGGCGCAGGGATTTGACCCCCAGGTGCTCGAGCATCGGCAGGCAGATGGCGTAGTCGCGCTGGTCGGCAGCAAAGCCCAGGCGCTCGTTGGCCTCCACGGTGTCGGCGCCGCCATCTTGCAGTTCGTAGGCGCGGATCTTGTTCAACAGGCCAATGCCCCGGCCTTCCTGGCGCAAGTACAGCAGCACGCCACGCCCTTCACGGGCGATGGCCTGCAGTGCGGCCTCCAGTTGCGAGCCGCAGTCACAGCGCTGGCTGAACAGCGCATCGCCGGTCAGGCACTCGGAATGCACACGCCCCAGCACCGGCGCGCCATCGGTGATGTCGCCGAGGCTGAGCACAACGTGCTCGCGCCCGGTGGCTTCTTCAAGAAAGCCGTTCATGGTGAACGTGGCAAAAGGGGTAGGCAGCTTGGAAGCGGCGACGAAAACGACGGGCACCGTGTGCTCCTGATTTCAGATTTCACAGAGGCGGGCATTGTAACAGCACGTTCCTACAGACGCTTAAGCTGAATTATCGCTGATAAAGATCAATAGGTTCGATTGGCCTTTGAGTCAGTTCTATGGGCGTCAGAACGGATACGGCTGTTTCCAGCGTTCGAATATCGATTTCAACTCACCGGTCTGGACCAGGATACCCAAACGCTGGTCATACACGGCCATCAATGCCCTGCCGCGCTCGGTGTCGGCAAAGCCTACGTAGAGCGGCAGCTCAGCGATATGGGTGAGTTTGAACAGCGCCGGGTCTTGCGCCTGGCTGAGCACGTATTTGGCTTCGGTGAGGGCGTCGATATAAAAATCGGCACGGCCGTGTTGCAGCATTGGCAGAATGCCGCTGCGCCGCTCGATCTGGTTGAAGCGGCGCACGGTGGGCAGGTATTCCTCGTATTTATAGCCGCGCACCCAGGCCAGGCGGTAGTTGCCCAGGGTCGCCAACGTCGGCGTGGGTGAAGTTGCCAGCCCGAGAGCGTAGACATGATCGGCGTCGAAGTTCCAGCGCGGGTACAGCACTGCGCTGACCTCATCGCGGTAGGTGCCGACACAACCATCCGCCTCACCACGCTGGGCCAGGCCGACCGATCGGGTATAGGGCACGCTGCGAGTTTCCAGGGTAATGCCTGCTGGCTCGAAGACGCGGCGCAGCAGGTCCCAGGCCAGGCCGCTACCATCTCTGTTGGTGTAGTCGTTCCACTCCTCACTGGCCAGCACGATTTTACCGGGCACGGGAGTGTCCGCCTGGGCCAGGGAAACGAAGGAACACAGCACGATCAGCAGCCAGCGGCATGCAGCCATAGTCACGGCCTCTTACTCGGGATAATCGTCTTAAGGGTAGCGCAGACCGCCGGCTCAGGGCGTCTGGCGAAAATGCTGGTAGCCGCGCACGGCCGGGGTGATGTCCTGGCCGTCGACGTCGAGCAGCGTCACGCCCTGCCCCGTTTCGACCCGACCGACCACATGCACCGGCCAGCCATCCGCCTGCAACGGCGCCAACTCGGACGGTGGCAAGGTGAACGCCAACACATAGTCGTCGCCCCCGCTCAACGCCGCTACTTGAGCCTGGTCTTCACCGACAAACGCCAGCAACGCCTCGGACAACGGCAACCGGTGGCGCTCAACCACCAGGCGCACCGCTGACGCCTTGGCGATATGCCCACAGTCGGCCAACAGCCCATCGGAAATATCCATGGCCGCTGTCGCCTTGCCCCGCAGCGCAAGCCCCAGGGCCAGCTGCGGTTGCGGCGACCAGTAATGCGCCAACAGCGGCTCGGCGATTGCTGCGTCAGCCGTGCGTTGCCCCAATACCAGCGGCAAGGCACCAGCGGCATTGCCTAACTCGCCACCCACACACAGCAGGTCGCCGGGCTGTGCACCGCTGCGCGTCAAGGCCTGGCCAGCCGGCACACGGCCGAACACGGTCAGGGTCAGGCTCAGCGGCCCACGGGTGGTATCGCCGCCCACCAAGCCTACGCCGCAGCTTTGCGCCATGGCGTTCAAGCCTTGGGCATAGCGTTGCAGCCAATCGGCTTCGACGCTCGGCGTGGTCAGGGCAAGGGTAAAGGCGAGGGGGTGGGCGCCCATGGCGGCCAGGTCGCTCACCGCCACGGCCAGCGAGCGCTGGCCGAGCAGGAACGGGTCACAGGGGTCGGCAAAATGCACGCCAGCCACCAGCGTATCGGTGGAGACTGCCAGTTGCTCCCCGGCGGGAAGCGCCAGCAAGGCGCAGTCGTCGCCGATCCCCAGGGCAATGCCTTCGCCGCCTTGCGCACAAGGCGCGGCGGCGAAGTATGTGCGGATCAGCTCAAACTCACCCATTGAGGAATCAAGCGCAGATTAGCGCTTGTGTTCCTTCACTTCGGCTTCACGCAGGCGTGGGGCCAGCTTGTCGAGCACGCCGTTGACGAACTTGTGGCCGTCGGTCGAACCGTAGACTTTCGCCAGTTCGATGCCTTCGTTGATCACGACGCGGTACGGCACGTCGACGCGCTTGAGCAGCTCCCAGGTGGACAGGCGCATCACGCACAGCTCAACCGGGTCGAGTTCTTCGATGGTCAGGTCCAGGCATGGCGCCAGGGCTGTGTCGATCTCGGTCAGGTTGGCATGCACGCCGTGCAGGATGTCGTGGAAGTAGCTCTGGTCGGCGAAGGTGAAATCGTTATCGACGCGAAACTGTGCCTCGATTTCGTTCAGCGAAGCGCCCGCCAGGTGACGCTGGTACAGCGCCTGGGTCGCGAGTTGACGCGCCTTGCGGCGCTTCTCGCTCTTGGACGGTTTGCCGGCATCGGCAGGACGCGGGTCCTGAGGGTTGAACTGATCGCTTTCGTCGGAAATCACTTGGCCTCCAACTGCGACAGCAGGCTGACCATTTCCAGGGCGGACAAGGCAGCTTCAGCGCCTTTGTTACCGGCCTTGGTGCCGGAACGCTCGATGGCTTGCTCGATGGAATCCACGGTCAGTACGCCGAAAGCGACTGGCACGCCGAACTCCATGGACACCTGGGCCAGGCCCTTGGTGCATTCGCCGGCTACGTATTCGAAATGCGGGGTGCCGCCACGAATGACCGCGCCCAGGGCGATGATCGCCGCGTATTCACCCTGCTGAGCAACTTTTTGCGCAACCAGTGGAATTTCGAAGGCGCCAGGGGCACGGATAAGGGTGATATCGCTCTCGCTCACACCGTGGCGAACCAGGGCGTCAACCGCACCGCTTACCAGGCTTTCAACCACGAAGCTGTTGAAGCGGCCAACCACCAGGGCATAGCGGCCTTTGGGGGCGATGAAGGTACCTTCGATGGTCTTCAGGGTCATTCGACAAATCTCTTAAAGAGCCGGGACGCGAAAAGTGCGTCCCTCAGTGATGATTTAACCGCGAACAAGGGGCAAAAATCGCCAGCCTTTATTCGGAGGGCACGTATTCTACAACTTCCAGGTCGAATCCGGATATCGCATTAAATTTCATCGGTGCGCTCATCAGGCGCATTTTGCGCACGCCCAGGTCGCGCAGGATCTGCGAACCGGCACCGACGATGCTGTAGGTGGTCGGTTTTTTCACCGGCACGGCGTCGGCGGTTTCGCGGATGTGCGCCAGCAGCACATCACCATCGAGCGGGTGACCGAGCAACAGCACCACACCGCTGCCGGCCTCGGAAACCGCAGCCATGGCGGCGCGCAGGCTCCAGCGACCGGGCTGCTTGACCATCAACAGGTCACGCAGTGGGTCCATGTTGTGTACGCGTACCAGGGTCGGTTCTTCTGCGCAAATGTTGCCCAGGGTCAGGGCCATATGCACGTCGCCTTCCACTGAATCACGGTAGGTCACCAAATTGAATTGGCCCAGCTCGCTGTCCAGTGGCTGCTCGGCAATCCGCTGAACGGTACGTTCGTGGATCATCCGGTAGTGAATCAGGTCGGCGATGGTGCCGATCTTGAGGTTGTGCTCTGCGGCAAAGGCTTCGAGTTCAGTACGACGGGCCATGGTGCCATCGTCGTTCATCACTTCGCAGATCACCCCGCTTGGCTCGAAACCGGCCATGCGCGCCAGGTCGCACGCGGCTTCGGTGTGGCCGGCACGGGCCAGGGTACCGCCCGGTTGGGCCATCAGCGGGAAGATATGGCCGGGGCTGACGATGTCTTCAGCCTTGGCGTCTTTCGCCGCCGCAGCTTGCACGGTGCGGGCGCGGTCAGCGGCGGAAATGCCGGTAGTGACGCCCGTGGTGGCTTCAATCGATACGGTGAACTTGGTGCCGAAACCCGAGCCATTGCGCGGCGCCATCAAGGGCAGCTTGAGCAATTCGCAGCGTTCACGGCTCATGGGCATGCAGATCAGCCCACGGGCGTGCTTGGCCATGAAGTTGATGTGCTCGGGCTTGCACGCTTCGGCGGCCATGATGATGTCGCCTTCGTTCTCGCGATCTTCGTCATCCATGAGGATGACCATCTTGCCTTGGCGGATGTCTTCAACCAGTTCTTCGATGTTATTGAGCGCCACGCGGCACCCCCTTGGTCAGGATTTCAGGTAGCCGTTAGCGGCCAGAAAACTTTCGGTGATGTTACCGGCTGCAGGCTCTGCGGCCTTTTCGCCCAACAACAGGCGCTCCAGGTAACGGGCAAGCAAGTCCACTTCCAGGTTCACCCGGCGACCCGGCTGGTACGAGGCCATGATGGTTTCGCTGAGGGTGTGGGGAATGATGGTCAGTTCAAATTCAGCGCCATTCACGGCGTTCACGGTCAGGCTGGTGCCATCGACGGTGATCGAGCCTTTGTGGGCGATGTACTTGGCCAGCTCTTTTGGCGCGCGGATACGGAATTCCACGGCGCGGGCGTTTTCGCTGCGGGCCACCACTTCGCCGACACCGTCGACGTGGCCGCTGACCAGGTGACCGCCCAGGCGTGTGGTGGGCGTCAGGGCTTTTTCCAGGTTGACCGGGCTGCCGGCCGCAAGATCGTTCATCGCGGTGCAGTCCAGGGTTTCCCGGCTGACATCGGCAGCAAAGCCGTTGCCCGGCAGCTCGATGACGGTCAGGCACACGCCGCTGACGGCGATACTGTCGCCCAGCTTGACGTCGCCGAGGTCCAGCTTGCCGGTTTCAACCAGCAGGCGGACATCCCCGCCTTTGGGGGTCATTGCACGGATGCTGCCGATGGATTCGATAATGCCGGTGAACATTTCGTTCTCCTGAAAACGAGGGGGCTGACGCTCAAGCGCAGGCCGGGAATTATACGCTCACTGCTGGGACGGGGATGGCAGTGACTCGCCAGTCGTCGCCCACAGCGCGCATTTCGGTGATCTTGAGTTGGGGAGCATCGGCCAACTTATCAAGCGGCCAGTCCAGCAACGGGCGGGCAGCGGAGCCGAGGAACTTGCCGGCGATGAATATCACGTATTCATCCACCAGGCCTTGTTGGGCAAACGCGCCGGCCAGGCTTGGGCCGGCTTCCACCAACACATCGTTGACGCCACGGGCGGCCAGGGCGACCAATGCCGAGCGCAGGTCAACCTGACCCTCCACACCTGGAACCACAAGGCACTCAGGGCCCCGGGGGAACTGGTTTTCCGGAGTCACGCAGGTGATGACCAATGCCGGGCCGGCCTTGAAGAACGGTGCGTTGAGCGGCACCCGCAGGCGGCCATCGATCAGCACGCGCAACGGCGGGCGCGACATGGCCAGGGCGGTGGTTGCTTCGTCCAGGCCCAGTTCGGCGGCGCGTACGGTCAAGCGGGCACCGTCGGCCAGTACCGTGTCGGCACCGGTCAGCACCACGCTGGCCTCGGCACGCAAGCGTTGCACCGCAGCACGGGCGGCGGGGCCGGTGATCCATTGGCTTTCGCCGCTGGCCATCGCCGTGCGGCCGTCCAGGCTCATCGCCAGCTTGACCCGCACAAACGGCAGACCGTGCTCCATGCGCTTGAGGAAGCCGGGGTTAAGCGCCCGCGCTTCGGTTTCCAGCACACCGCTGCGCACCTCGATACCCGCCTGGGCCAGGCGCTGCATACCTCGGCCAGCCACTTCGGGGTTCGGGTCCTGCATGCCAGCCACCACCCGCGCGACGCCGGCGGTCACCAGCGCATCGGCACAGGGCGGCGTACGGCCATGATGACTGCACGGTTCAAGGGTCACGTACACTGTCGCGCCACGGGCCTTGTCGCCAGCGGCGCGCAGGGCATTGGGCTCGGCATGGGGCTCGCCAGTGCGCTCATGCCAGCCTTCGCCGACAATCTGCCCGTCACGCACTATCACGCAGCCGACCCGCGGGTTGGGGTGGGTGGTGTACAGGCCCTTGCGCGCCAATTCGAGGGCCCGGGCCATGTAGTGGGCGTCAAGCACAGCCTGTTCAGATGTCATTGTTTGGAGGGCTCACGGGCCAGGCGGTCGATCTCTTCGCGGAACTCATTGAGGTCCTGGAAGCGTCGATACACCGAGGCAAAACGGATATAGGCGACTTCGTCGAGCTTTTGCAGCTCGCCCATCACCAACTCGCCGACCACCAGGCTCTTGACCTCGCGCTCGCCGGTCGCCCGCAGCTTGTGCTTGATATGCACCAGCGCCGCTTCCAGGCGCTCGACACTCACCGGGCGTTTTTCCAGGGCGCGCTGCATACCGGCGCGCAGTTTTTCTTCGTCGAAAGGCTGGCGGCTGCCGTCGGACTTGATCAGACGCGGCAACACCAGTTCGGCGGTTTCGAAGGTGGTGAAACGTTCACCACAGGCCAGGCATTCGCGCCGGCGACGCACTTGGTCGCCCTCGGCGACCAGACGCGAGTCGATGACCTTGGTGTCGTTGGCACCGCAGAAGGGACAGTGCATGGTTGGCAGGCAACAAAAAATGGGAGGGCCATGGTAGCGCATCCCTGTGGCAAGACAAGCCATAGCCTTTACGGTATATAGGCAGGCTTATATGTTTGATATTTTTTAAGCCACGGATTTTGTCCTTTCTGGAGCCGTACATGCAGTTACGACCACTCGTTCTACTCAGCCTGTTCAGTTTTCTGGTCGCCTGCAGCAGCGAAGCCCCCAAGCCGGCCGCGCCTCAACCGACACCCGCGCAAGAGAAGAAAGTCCCGGGCATTGAAGACCTCGGCCCCCTGCCCGCCTATCAGCGCGAAATCAGCGGCAGCCTGACCAACGTGCCCGCCGGTGCCGAAGTCGAGATGGCGCTCTTGGTGATCGACGAGCGTTCGCGCCCGCAGCAACTGCTCGCCAGCAGCGTACTGAGCGGCAACGGCAAGCCTTTGGCCTTCCGCCTGCGCTTCAACCCTGAAGCCTTCCCGGCCGGTGCCCGCGTGGAATTGCGCGGTCGCGCCAGCCAGTCCGGCCAGTTGATCCTGCATCTACCTGCCGTGCGCGTCACCCAGGCGATCACCCAGAGCACCGGCCCCTTGCAACTCGTCAAGGCACCATGACACCACCGCTGCACCTGCAGCGTGCCTTGAGCGAACTGATCGGCGACGCGCAATTAGTGCCCTGCCCACTGCCGGGCACCGAATTGTCGCTGTGGCTGCTCGACGCCGACAACATGGACCGCGCCTTCAGCCAGGAAGAAACCCGGCGCATCCTGCATGAGCCGCCCTACTGGAGCTTTTGCTGGGCCAGCGGCCTGGCGTTGGCCCGCTACCTGGTGGCGCATCCCGAGTGGGTCGCCGGCAAACGCGTGCTGGATTTCGGCGCAGGTTCGGGAGTAGCCGGGATCGCCGCCGTCAAGGCTGGGGCCCTGGAGGTGGTGGCCTGCGACCTGGACCCACTGGCCTTGGCCGCTTGCCGTGCGAATGCCGAGCTCAACCAGGTGTCATTGAGTTATTCGGCAGACTTTTTTGCCGAAGCCGACCGCTTCGACCTGATCCTGGTGGCCGACGTACTCTACGACCGCGCCAACCTGCCGTTGCTGGATCAGTTCCTCACCCGCGGCCGCGAAGCGCTGGTAGCGGATTCACGGGTACGGGACTTCCAGCATCCGAATTATCAGCGGTTGGAGATCCTCGAGGCTTTGACCCTGCCGGACCTGGCCGAGCCTTGGGAGTTTCGCAAGGTGAGCCTGTACCATTCGCGGCGCGCTTGAGGCCATCGCGGGCAAGCCCGCTCCCACAGGGGAATGCATTTCAAGGTGAGAGCTGGTTTGCCTGCGATAGCGGTCTTGAATCCAGGATGCTTTCAGCCAACCTCGCCAGCCCTTATAGTTGCCCCCATTCCCGCTTTATTCGAGACGCCCCATGAGTGAGCCCACGCCGTACATCTTCGACGTCACCACCGCCAACTTCGACCAGGCCGTTATCCAGAACTCCTTTGAAAAGCCCGTACTGGTCGATTTCTGGGCCGAGTGGTGCGCCCCCTGCAAAGCACTGATGCCAATGCTGGCGAAGATTGCCGAGAGTTATCAGGGTGAGTTGCTGCTGGCCAAGATCGACTGCGAAGCCGAACAGGACATCGTGGCGCGTTTTGGCATTCAAAGCCTGCCGACGGTGGTGCTGTTCAAGGATGGCCAACCGGTGGACGGTTTTGCCGGTGCACAGCCGGAGTCGGCAGTGCGGGCGATGCTGGAGCCCCATGTGCAAATGCCACCGCCGGCTGCGGCGGACCCGTTGGAGCAGGCTCAGGCGCTGTTCAGCGAAGGGCGTATCAGCGAGGCCGAAGCGTTGCTGGTGCAATTGTTGGGCGAGGACAATACCAACGCCGCCGCCCTGATCCTGTATGCACGCTGCCTGGCCGAACGCGGTAAATTGGGTGAAGCCCAGGCCGTGCTCGACGCGGTCAAGAGCGACGACCACAAGGCCGCCCTGGCCGGGGCCAAGGCGCAAATAACCTTCCTGCGCCAGGCTGCGGATTTGCCGGACGCTGCCGAGCTGAAAAGCCGCCTGGCGCAAAACCCCCAGGATGACGAAGCGGCCTATCAGTTGGCGATCCAGCAACTGGCGCGCCAGCAATACGACGCGGCGCTGGAAGGTTTGCTCAAGTTGTTTATCCGCAATCGCAGCTACAGCGAAGGCCTGCCCCACAAGACCTTGCTGCAAGTGTTCGAATTGCTGGGCAATGATCACCCGCTGGTCACGGTGTACCGCCGCAAGTTGTTTGCCGCGTTGTATTAATCACCGATCCAACTGTACAGCGGCGTATCCCCGCCGCTGCTCACCTTCACCTTGGCGCTGTGGCGCAGGCGCACCAGCAGGCGCTTGCCCGCCCCGGCATCGCCAGCCAAGCCTTCGAGTTGGTCGAGCAATTCCAGGCCATTGAGTTGCCCGGCCTTGCGTAGCAAATCCTGGGCGTTCTGCCACAGGTCTTCGTTCTGTTTGACCGGCGCCGCAGCCGGTGCGCTGGGCGTTGGAGCGGCCTGCAGTTGAGCGCCTAATCGCGCCCAATCGCCGTCGTCCAGCTCAAGGGTCAAGTCCACCGGCAGGTCGCCGATGGTTCCACGAATTCGCAACATCGTCCTTACTCCTGCATTTTTCTGACGGGCATGCTCCCATGCAGCTTGCGCAACACCAAGCGGGCGGTCAAACTCTCGGATTAATTGTTATAAGATCACATAACAAAACTTTCATCCTGGAGCCCTCTCATGCGCCGTTTGCTGCTTGCTTTGCCGTTTGCCCTACTGCCACTGGCTGTCGCTCATGCTCACGAAGACCACGACCACGAGCACGGCAGCCTCGGCGCCCATGAACATGGCGTCGGGCGCCTGAATGCCGTACTGGACGGCCAGGCCCTGGAGCTGGAACTGGACAGCCCGGCCATGAGCCTGGTGGGTTTCGAACATGCCGCCACCAGCGCCGCCGACAAAGCCAAGGTCGCCGCCGTACGCAAGCAGCTGGAAAATCCATCGGCACTGTTCAACCTGCCCAAGGCCGCTGGTTGCGTGGTCAGCAGCCAGGAACTCAACAGCCCGTTGTTCGGTGACAAACCAGAAGCCGAGCATGACGACGATGACCACGCCACCGATGGCAAGGGCGCAGCCGCCCACAAGCATGATCACGACCACAGTGAAATCCACGCCCATTACCAGTTCACCTGCGCCACGCCGGCGGCCCTGGGCAACCTGGACTTGAGCCAAGTGTTCAAAACCTTCCCCGCCACGCAGAAAATTCAGGTACAACTGATCGGCCCTAGCGGTCAGCAAGGTGTTGAAGCGACGGCCACCGCCGCCACCCTGAAGTTCTGACTTGAAAGCACAGTCCCTGTGGGAGCTGGCTTGCCTGCGATGGCATCGCTACGGTGTGCCTGCTGCACCGCATCGCCTGTATCGCAGGCAAGCCAGCTCCCACAGTGGATCGGCGCCATTTTCGACTACCAGGCGACACTGACTTCCCATGACTCAAGCGTTAATCGAACTGTCCGACCTGGGCTTCAACTGGCCCGGTCACCCGCAGTTGCTGGACATTCCCGCGTTCCGCCTGGAACCCGGGGAAACCCTGTTCCTCAAGGGCCCGAGCGGCAGTGGCAAGACCACTCTGCTCGGGCTGTTGGGAGGCGTGCAGAAGCCCAGCCAGGGCAGCATCCGCCTGCTCGGCCAGGAGTTGACCGAACTCTCGGCCGGTGCTCGTGACCGTTTCCGTGTGGACCACACCGGCTATATCTTCCAGCAGTTCAACCTGCTGCCGTTTCTGTCGGTGCGCGAGAACGTCGAGCTGCCATGCCACTTTTCCAAGCTGCGCGCGCAACGGGCCAAACAGCGCCACGGCAGTGTCGACCAGGCCGCGGCGACCTTGCTCGCACATTTGGGTTTGAAGGACCAGAGCCTGCTGGAACGCCGTGCCGATTCGCTGTCCATCGGCCAGCAACAACGGGTGGCCGCTGCCCGAGCGCTGATCGGACAACCGGAACTGGTGATTGCCGACGAACCCACCTCGGCCCTGGACTACGACGCCCGCGAAGCCTTCCTGCAGTTGCTGTTCGCAGAATGCCGCGAAGCGGGCGCCAGCCTGTTGTTTGTCAGCCATGACCAGAGCCTGGCGTCGCTGTTCGACCGCAACCTGTCGCTGGCCGAACTCAATCGCGCCGCCATGCCCGCAGAGGTTTGAGATGTATCTGTTCCGTCTAGCCATGGCCAGCCTGGCTAACCGCCGCTTTACCGCGATCCTGACCGCGTTTGCCATCGCGCTTTCCGTCTGCTTGCTGCTCGCGGTGGAGCGTGTGCGCGTCGAGGCGCGCAACAGTTTCGCCAGCACCATCAGCGGCACCGACCTGATCGTCGGCGCTCGTTCCGGCTCGGTCAACCTGCTGCTGTATTCAGTGTTCCGCATTGGCAACGCCACCAACAACATCCGTTGGGACAGCTACGAGCACTTCGCCGCCAACCCTCAAGTGAAATGGGCGATCCCGATCTCCCTCGGCGACTCCCATCGCGGCTACCGGGTGATGGGCACCAACGAATCCTACTTCGAGCACTACCAGTACGGGCGCAAGCAAAACCTCGAGCTGGCCAGCGGCCGCGCCTTCGCCACCGACCCGTTCGAGGTGGTGCTCGGCGCCGAAGTGGACGACGCCCTGCATTACAAACTCGGCGACAAGCTGGTGCTGGCCCACGGCGTGGCGGTGGTCAGCCTGGTCAAGCATGACGACAAGCCGTTCACGGTGGTCGGCATTCTCAAGCGCACCGGTACGCCGGTGGACCGCACGCTGCATATCAGCCTCGGCGGCATGGAAGCGATCCATATCGACTGGCACAACGGTGTGCCGGCTCAGGGCAAAGGCCGCATCAGTGCCGACCAGGCGCGCAATATGGACCTGACGCCGCAGGCCATTACCGCGTTCATGCTCGGCCTGAACAACAAGATTTCCACCTTTGCCTTGCAACGGGAGATCAATGAATTCCGTGGCGAGCCAATGCTGGCGATCCTGCCCGGTGTCGCGCTGCAAGAACTCTGGAGCATGATGGGCACTGCCGAAAAAGCCTTGTTTGTGATCTCGCTGTTCGTGGTGCTGACCGGCTTGATCGGCATGCTCACCGCGATTCTCACCAGCCTTAACGAGCGTCGCCGCGAGATGGCGATCCTGCGGTCGGTGGGCGCGCGTCCTTGGCACATCGCAACGCTGCTGATCTTCGAAGCCTTCGCCTTGGCCTTGTCTGGCGTGGTGGCGGGCCTGGGGTTGCTGTACCTGTGCATCGCCGCCTCGCGGGGTTATTTGCAGGCCAACTACGGTCTGGACCTGCCGATGTCGTGGCCGAGCGAATATGAATGGACGTTGCTCGCCGGTATCCTGGCAGCCGCCCTGTTGATGGGCAGCGTGCCCGCGTGGCGCGCCTACCGCCAATCTTTGGCCGATGGCCTGTCCATCCGTTTATGAGGAAGGCTTCGATGCGTCGTGCCCTGTTTGCCCTGTTGTTGTTGATAGCCGTGCCTGCCTGGGCGCAGGAACAGCCCAAGGATCTGTCCTGGCAGGAGATGATCCCACCGGATGCGCCACCTGAAGTGCCCAATATAAAGCCGCTGCACGACCTGTCGAACATGGCCGATGCCTTGTCCGTCGAAGCCGCGCCGGCGGCCAAGCAGGACATGCCTAACGCGCCAGTGGTACAGAGCCTGGACGGCCAGCACATTCGCCTGCCGGGGTATATCGTGCCCCTGGAAGTCAGCGAAGAAGGCCGCACCACGGAGTTTCTGCTGGTGCCGTATTTCGGCGCCTGTATCCATGTGCCGCCACCGCCATCGAACCAGATCGTGCATGTGAAAAGTGAAGTCGGGGTGAAGCTCGATGAGCTGTATCAACCGTACTGGATCGAGGGCGCGATGCAGGTCAAGCCATCGTCCAGCGAGTTGGCGGACGCTGGTTACCAGATGGATGCCCAGAAGATTTACATGTACGAGCTTGAGGAATAACCCCACACACCGAAGATCCAAATGTGGGAGCGGGCCTGCTCGCGAAAGCGGTGTATCAGGCGCTGCATCTGTTACTGCACCACCGCTTTCGCAGGCAAGCCAGCTCCCACAGGTTTAGATCAGTGGCGCAAGTGACTGATCACCCTTTCATTGAGCTGAGTCAAAAGACCGTACGGAACGATCTTTACCATTGGACGTACAACTTTTAAACGTCCTTTGGAGCTCCCATGAACAAGTCTCTGCTCGGCGCGTCCCTCTTCGCGCTCGCCCTCGTCGCCCCCGTCGCCCACGCTCACCAGGCGGGCGATATTCTGGTTCGCGCCGGTGCAATTACCGTGAACCCGAAGGCCGACAGCAGCAGCGTCAAGGTTGACCAGGGCCCATTGGCCGGCACCAATCTGGGCGGCAAGGCGACCATGAGCAGCGACACCCAACTGGGCTTGAACTTCGCCTACATGATCACCGACCACGTCGGCATCGAATTGCTCGCGGCCACGCCGTTCGAGCATGACGTGAAGATCAAGAACACCGCCCTGGGCGCCGCCAATGGCAAGCTCGGCACGCTGAAGCACCTGCCGCCGACCTTGAGCGTCGTGTACTACCCGCTGGATCACAAATCCGCGTTCCAACCGTATGTGGGCGCCGGTATCAACTACACCTGGATCTACGACGAGCACGTGGGCAGCCGCGCCGAACAGGCTGGTTTCAGCAACTTCAAGGCCGAGAACTCCTGGGGCTGGGCTGCACAGATCGGCGCCGACTACATGATCAACGACAAGTGGATGATCAACGCCCAGGCGCGCTACATCGACATCAGCACCAAAGCGACTGTGGATAACAACGCGCTGGGCCAGGGCACTCGGGCCAAGGTCAATGTGGATGTAGACCCGATGGTTTACATGGTGGGTATCGGTTACAAATTCTGAGTTCGGTTTAAGCCACACCGCATAACCCATGTGGGAGGGGGCTTATGTGGGAGCCGGGCTTGCCCGCGATGCAGACACCACGGTGTATCAGTGATACCCAGGTGATGCTATCGCAGGCAAGCCAGCTCCCACATAAGTCCCCTCCCACATTTTGGTTTTGAGGGTGTCAGCTATGGCGGTAGAAGCGATCCAGTAGCGCCGGCAAACCTGCCCGCCATGCCCGTGGTTTGATGCCAAAGGTGTGGAGGATTTTCTTGCAGGCCAACACCGCATGCTGCGGTTCATCCGCCGCATCCGGCCGCGCTGCGTGAGCCTGGGCGGTGGGGGACTCGATGGCCAACGGATGGAAGTTGCGCGCTTCAGTCAGAATCGCCTGCCCCAGCGCCAACGGGGTAGTCGCCTCGTGGCCGGCGTAGTGGTAGGTGCCCCACAGCGGCGCAGCGCAATCGAGTTGCTTGAGCACCGAGATGATCACCCGCGCCGCATCGTCCACCGGCGTCGGGTTGCCCCGGCGGTCGTCGGCCATCAGTAGCTCGTCGGCGTTCTCGGCCCGGGCCAGGAAGCGCCCGAGCGTGCCGTCGACGCTGTCATCGAGCAACCAGCCAAACCGCAGCAGCACATGCTGCGGGCACGTAGCGCGCACGCTTTGTTCGATACGCCACAACGCCTGGCCGCGCAGGCCCAGGGGCACCGGCTCGTCTTTCTCGCTGTAGGCCGTGGCGCGGGAGCCATCGAATACGCGGTAGCTGGACGGTTGCAGCAGGGTGATGCTGTGATGCTGGCACAGCTCGGCCAGGCGTTCGATGGCGAACTCCTGGGCGGCCAAGCGGGTTTCGCTCACGGCTTCGGCCTGGAACCAGTCGAAATAGTAGGCGAGGTTGATCAAGGCATCGGGACGGGTGTCGTCGAGCAATTGGGTGAGGCTTGCGGCATCCCAGCCGTCTTGGGGCGGTTTGGGGGCGAGGAAACCGATGTCTTCCTCCGCACCGAGGCGAATCAGCGCCTGCCCGAGGGCATTCCCGCCGCCCAGTAACATAAGGCGCATTCGCATAGATTGAGCAGGCCCGGTCTGTTTGGAACGATGGTTATTATCGACAGGCATGTGCGCCTTGCCGTAGGTAGTTGCCAGAATCGTTGCATTTTGCGGGTTTGTAGCGCAACCGTCACGGATAAAGTGCGGGGTTGCAACTTGGCCCCGCCGGTTGCATATAGGGTGAATGAACCTTCCCGAATCAACGGACAAGGGTTTGCACGGCTTTCACCCCGCCGTCAGCACTTGGTTCCGTAGTACCTTTCCTTCGGTGACCAACGCCCAGGCCCAGGCGTGGCCGTTGATCCGCCAGCGCCGCTCGACGCTGATCGCCGCGCCCACCGGCTCCGGCAAGACGCTGACGGCCTTCCTGGCGGTGCTGGACGACCTGGTGCACCAAGGCCTGGCCAACGGCGGCGAACTGCCGGACCAAACCCTGGTGGTGTATGTGTCGCCGCTCAAGGCGCTATCCAACGATATCCAGATCAACCTGCAAAACCCGCTGGCCGGCATTACCGAACATCTAGAGAAGCGGGGGCTGCCGCCGCTGGTAATCCGCACCGCTGTGCGCACCGGCGACACCCCGCAAAAAGACCGCGCCCAGATGCGCAAACGCGCACCGCATATCCTGGTAACCACTCCTGAATCGCTCTACGTGCTGCTCGGCTCGGATTCCGGCCGGCACATGCTCGCCAGCACACGTACGGTGATCGTCGATGAGATCCACGCCATCGCCGCTGGCAAGCGCGGCAGCCACTTGGCCTTGAGCCTGGAGCGCCTGCAAGGGCTGTGTGCCGAGCCATTGACCCGTATCGGCTTGTCGGCCACGCAAAAACCCATCGAAGTCGTCGCACGCTTTTTAGTTGGCACCGAACGTGATTGCGCCATTGTGGATATCGGCCACGCCCGCCCCCGTGACCTGGCGATCGAAGTGCCGCTGGTGCCGCTCTCGGCGGTGATGGCCAACGACGTGTGGGAGTTGGTCTACGATCGCCTCGCGCAATTGGCCCGTGAACACCGCACCACCCTGGTATTCGTCAACACCCGACGCCTGGCCGAACGCCTGGCCCGGCACTTGAGCGAGCGCCTGGGCAAGACCGCCGTGGCCGCTCACCACGGCAGTCTGGCCAAGGAGATGCGCCTGGATGCCGAACAGCGCCTCAAGGCCGGCGAACTGCAAGTGTTGATCGCCACGGCGTCCCTGGAGCTGGGGATTGATATCGGCGAAGTGGACCTGGTGTGCCAGATCGGCTCACCCGGTTCCATCAACGGCTTCCTGCAACGGGTCGGCCGTTCAGGGCACCAGGTCGGTGGCACGCCCAAGGGGCGCCTGTTTGCCACCACCCGCGACGACCTGATCGAGTGCGCCGCGCTGCTCGACTGCGTGCGCCGTGGCGAGCTGGATACCTTGCATATTCCGGTGGCACCGCTCGATGTACTGGCCCAGCAGATCATCGCCGAGGTCAGCGCCCAGGAATGGCCGGAACAGGCGCTGCTGGCGCTTATCCACCGCGCCGCGCCTTACGCCGAACTGGATGAACGCCACTACCAGGCCCTTTTGCAGATGCTCAGCGAGGGCTACAACGGCCGCCAGGGCATGCGCAGCGCCTACCTGCACCGCGACGCTGTGGCCCACACCCTGCGTGGCCGCCGTGGCGCCAGGCTCACGGCGGTAACCAGCGGCGGCACGATCCCCGACAACGCCGACTACAGCGTGTTGCTGGAGCCGCAAAGCCTGAATATCGGCAGCGTCAACGAAGACTTTGCGGTGGAAAGCATCGCCGGGGATATCTTCCAGCTCGGCAATACCTCCTATCGCATCCTGCGTGTCGAAGCCGGCAAGGTGCGGGTCGAAGACGCCCAGGGCCAACCCCCGACCATTCCGTTCTGGTTGGGTGAAGCGCCCGGGCGCAGCAACGAGTTATCGGTGGCCGTGGCCCGCTTGCAAGGGCAATTGGACAGCTTGCTCGGCGCCACGCCCGGCGACCTGCAACCGGCCCTCGACTGGCTTACCGGCACCCTGGGTCTCAATGTCGCCAGCGCCGACCAACTGTTGGATTACCTCGCCCGGTCGCGCCAGGCCCTGAGCGCCTTGCCGTCCCAGGACACATTGATCATGGAACGGTTTTTCGATGCGTCCGGCGGCACCCAACTGATCATCCACACGCCGTTTGGCAGCCGCATCAACCGCGCCTGGGGCCTGGCCTTGCGCAAGCGCTTTTGCCGTACCTTCAATTTCGAGTTGCAAGCGGCGGCCAGTGAAAATGCCATCGTGCTGTCGTTGTCCACCAGTCACAGCTTCGCGCTGGATGAGGTGTGGCGTTACCTCAACAGCAACAGTGCCGAGCACATCCTGATCCAGGCCGTGCTGGATGCGCCACTGTTCGGTGTGCGCTGGCGCTGGAATGCCGGCGTGGCCCTGGCGCTGCCGCGTTATACCGGCGGGCGCAAGGTGGCGCCGCAGATCCAGCGCATGAAGAGCGAAGACCTGATAGCCAGCGTATTTCCCGACCAGATCGCCTGCCTGGAAAACCTCTCCGGCGAACGCGAAATCCCCAACCACCCGCTGGTGGAGCAAACCCTCGACGACTGCCTGCACGAGGCCATGGACAGCGACGCCTGGCTGGCGCTGCTGCGGCGCATGGAACGCGGCGACGTGCGGTTGATCAGCCGCGACCTGCCCGCGCCCTCGCCCATGGCCGCAGAAATCCTCAGCGCTAAACCCTATACCTTCCTCGACGACGCCCCCCTGGAAGAGCGCCGCACCCAGGCCGTGCTCAACCGACGCTGGAGCGACCCGCAGAGCACCGACGACTTGGGCGCCCTGGATGCCGACGCCATCGCCGGTGTACGCGAAGAAGCCTGGCCGGCGCCCAATGGCCTGGATGAAATGCATGAAGCGTTGATGAGCCTGGCGTGCATCGCAGCGGGCGAAGTTACGCCGCAATGGGCCCAATGGTTGCAGGCCTTGCGCAAGGCCGGGCGGACCTATCAGTTGCCCAACGGAATGTGGGTCGCCGTAGAGCGCTTGAATTGTTTGCAGGCGCTGTATCCCAACGATCTGCCGTTGCTGCCGGGGTTCGATGAGCCCTGGTCCTTTGATGAAGCGCTGGTGGAAGTGCTACGTGCGCGCCTGAGTGGTTTTGGCCCACTGACCCTGGTCGAGATCGCAGCGCCCCTGGCATTACCGGTGGTGGCGCTTACCCAGGCCCTGGCACGCCTGGAACAAGAAGGCTATGTGCTGCGAGGTCACTTCAGCCCCGGCGTGGGTGAAGAACAATGGTGCGAACGTCATTTGCTGGCGCGCATTCATCGCAACACGGTCAAGCGCCTGCGCCGGGAAATCGAGCCGGTGGCATTGCAGGATTTCATGCGCTTTCTGTTCGATTGGCAACACCTGTCCGACAGCACCCGCGGCCAGGGCAGCGCCGTGTTGCCGCAAATCGTCGGCCAGTTCGAAGGCTATGCCGCTGCCACGTCAGCCTGGGACACAGACCTGCTCAGCGCCCGCATCAAGGATTACTCATCGACCTGGCTCGATGACCTGTGCCGCAGCGGCAAGCTGGTCTGGACGCGCCTGAGCAACAAGGCCGGCGCCACGGCATTGCGCAGCACCCCGGTGGTTTTGCTCCCCCGTAGCCAGGTAGCGTTGTGGAGCGGGCTGACCGAGCCTACCGACAGCACCACCTTGTCGCCCAAGACGCAGAAGGTCCACCTGGCCCTGCGCGAGCATGGCGCGCTGTTTTTCGATGAACTGGTACACGAGGCCCATTTGCTGCCCAGCGAGTTGGAGACAGCCTTGCAGGAATTGGTAGGCGCCGGCTTGGTGAATGCTGACAGCTTCGCCGGCCTGCGCGCCTTGACCACCCCCGCGAGCAAACGCCAGGCGCGCAGCAGTCGACGTGGGCGCGGGGCGTTTGTCGGCGGTATGGACGACGCCGGGCGTTGGGCCTTGGTTCGCCGCTCGGCGACCGCCGCCGGCGCGCATACGGCCGAGACCCTGGAGCATGTGGCGATGACCCTGCTGCGCCGCTATGGCGTGGTGTTCTGGCGGCTGCTGGAGCGCGAGGCGGATTGGTTACCGAGTTGGCGCGAGTTGCTGCGCACCTTCCATCGGTTGGAGGCGCGAGGCGAGATCCGTGGCGGGCGGTTTGTCAGTGGGTTGGCGGGAGAGCAGTTTGCATTGCCGGAGGCGATACCGTTGCTGCGCGAGGTGCGGCGGCGGCCCCATGATGGGAGTTTAATTGCGGTGTGTGGGGCGGATCCGTTGAATCTTGTCGGCACGCTGTTACCGGGAGCCAAGGTGCCAGCGGTAAGCGGTAATCGGGTTGTGTACCGTGATGGGGTGCCGGCGGCGGTGATGGTAGGGGGCAAGCAGCAGGTTTTGTTGGAGATGGATCAGCAAGCGGTGCAGGAGAAGTTGATCAGGCGCTGACCTTGAGGGCCTCATCGGGAGCAAGCCCCCTCCCACACTTGAAACGTGCTCACAAATCTCAATGTGGGAGGGGCTTGCTCCCGATGGGGCCAGAACAGCCACCTTCATCATTGAGACCTGGGCTGCTCCGTCAACACCGCATCCTGCTCATGCTCCTGCGCCACACGCTTAGGCAACAACACCTGCTGTGGATAAGTTTGCGCAAAATGCACCTCATCACAGTTATCCACAAGCTTTTTCAAGCGCTGATTAAACGCACGGCTGACAGCGTATTGGCCACCCGAAACCGTGCGGAACTGCGCCGTGAGCACCACGCCATTGAGGTCCATCTTGTCCACCCCGAACACCTCCAACGGCCCTTGCAGGTTGTACTTGAGGAACACATCGTCGCGAATCGACTGGCCGGCCTCGCGGATCAGCTCCACGGCCCTGTCCACGTCAGTGTCGTAGGTGAACTGCACCGAGAAGAAGGCATAGGCGAATTGACGGGACTGGTTGGTGACCGCCTTGATCTGCCCGAACGGCACCGAATGCACAAACCCCTTGCCATCACGCAGGCGCAGGGTGCGGATGGTCAGGCCCTCCACGGTGCCGGCGTGACCAGAGTCGAGCACCACCCAATCGCCGATGGACAGGGTGTCTTCGATAATGATGAACAGGCCAGTAATCACGTCCTGCACCAGTTGCTGGGAACCGAAACCGATCGCCAGTCCCACCACCCCGGCGCCCGCCAGCAACGGCGCGACATTGATGCCCAGATTGGCCATGGTGGTGATCGCGCAGATCACCACCAGGATGATCTTCACTGCATTGCGCAGCAGCGGCAGGATGGTTTTGACCCGGGTACTGGGCTGGCGACTGGAACGTTTATTCACCGGTGGTTTGAGGGCTTCCTGGATCGCAGTGTCGAGCACCACCCAGAACAGCCAGGTCACCAACAGGATCAGGCCGATACTGCTGAGGGAATCACTGATGGCCCGGCCCACCGAGTTGCGCTGGGCGAATTCGAACAGCGAAACGCCCCAGATACGCCCGAGTATCTCGATAAACGCGATGGCCATGACGATACGCAAAATTGCGTGCAGCAAACTCAGGAAGCGTTCCTTGTAGGCACTGCTGCGCTGGATCGATACCTGGCTGCGGGACTTGAACAGGTGTTGCAGCACGGTGCTGAGAAACACCGTGCCGATCAGTAACAAGGTGGTGAGCAGCGCGCAGCGCAGGGCCTCTTGGTTGTCGTCACCGGCACCAATCAGGTTGACCGCCGACACCAGCACCATCAACAGAATCGGCCAGTACCAGAGCCCGGAAAACACCCGCAGCGACTGTTGCAATGCTGGATGTTTGAGACGCTGGGCCAACGGCCGATTGCGGATCAAATGGGCCACCGGCCGCCGCAGGCGTACCACCAGCACGCCAAAGATGACTGCGGCAAACAGGCCGGTAAACACGGCGATGCTGCTGGTGATATTGCCGCCCAACTGACGAGCGATTTGCGGGCTGGTCAGCGCATCGCTGAGGGCCGCGAGAAAGCCGATCAGGAACAGCGGCTTGGGGCAATAGTCACGAATGATCTGCACGGCAGGCCGCTTGTGCCCGACGTTGAACATGACAATGACGCACAGCAACAGCGAGGTGGAAAAGATGCCACTGCTGGTGGCGTAGGCAAAACACAGTGCCAGGGCTCGGCCGACAGACGCAGGTAAAAAGTGACTGACATAAAGGGTCAGCGGCAGGCAGATCAGCGCTGGAATCGTGTAGGGCACCACATAGCTCAGCAAGCCTTGCAGCCGTTGACGCCGCGCAAGGAACGGGCGGCGGCTCGATCGTTGCACAACCAGGCGCCCAAGCATCGTCAACAGGGCAAAGGCACCGGCCCACACGCCGGACAACAGCAGGAAATCGCCGGCCACGCTCCAGGGCGAGCGTGCGGCTGTCTGGTCTACCAGGCGCCCTACTTCGTCTGCGGCGCGATCAGCACGCAGGCGCCAGGCGTCGATGAGGTTCTGGTCGAGATCGAGCTTGTTCTGCACGTCGTCGATGCTGGAGCTGATGGCCCCGAGCAACCCGCCCTCCACCAGCAGCTCCGGCTTGGCCGGTGTGTCGGCAGCAGGCGCAGAGGCCGCGGCCTGCAATGCGCCATTGCCGCAGAGCAGCAGCGCGCCGAGCAGTAATGCAGTCTTTAAATTCAGCAAAACAGCGGGCTCCTTCAGCAGGGTGTGTAAGGAACTGACGAGCTGGGGCCTTTATCGTTCCCTGCATTTGCAATGCCCCTCCCGCATTTCACCCCTATTACCGCCTGTAGGAATGTGGAAACTTTCAGCCAAATAGCGCAGTCATCCCATAACGGAGGTCACCTCACCCACCATCCACGGGAGTAAACATGGCGGCGATTCACATCGGCATTTCCGGCTGGCGCTACACGCCCTGGCGCGGGGACTTTTACCCCGAAGGGCTGACCCAGAAACGCGAGTTGCAGTTTGCGTCACGCGCCGTCAACAGCATCGAAATCAACGGCTCGTTCTACGCGCTGCAAACCCCCAAGCGCTACGCCGAGTGGTATGCCGATACGCCCGAAGGTTTCCTGTTCAGTGTCAAGGCGCCCCGTTTCATCACGCATATCCTGCGCCTGCGGGACGTGCACAAGCCGATGGCGAATTTCTTCGCTTCCGGCGTGCTGGAACTCAAAGAAAAACTCGGCCCCATCCTCTGGCAGTTTCCGCCCAGCTTCAAATTCGACGCCACGCTGTTCGAAACCTTTTTGGCTGAATTACCTACCGATACCCAGCAGGCAGCCGCCCTCGCCCGCCAGCATGAGCCACGCCTGAACGGCAAGGCGAGCATGAAGGCCTATGCCAAGAAGCCTTTGCGCCATGCCGTGGAGATTCGCAACAAGACTTTTGCCGTGCCGGAGTTCATCCAACTGCTGGATAAGCACGGTGTGGCGCTGGTGGTCGCGGACACCGCCGGCAAGTGGCCGTACGTGGAAGACGTGACCGCCAACTTCATGTACCTGCGCTTGCACGGCGACAAGCAGTTATACGCCAGCGGTTATAGCGCCGAAGCGCTCCAGCGCTGGGGTGACCGCATTGAGCGCTGGGCCCAGGGCAAGCAACCTGCCGATGCACACCTCGTCGACCCGCACCACACACCCCGCAGGCGTAAACACCGTGACGTGTTCTGCTTTTTCGACAACGACATCAAAGTTCGCGCCCCCTTCGATGCACGCCAATTGCTGCAACGTTTCGGGCTGGACCAACACCTGCTCACCGAACCTGGCCGGCTGCCGGAACCAGGAGTATTGCCATGACGCATCCAGAGCTGATCCCCACCCCGCCGACCACCGCCATCACCCGTTTCACGGTGCTGACGGTTAATATCCACAAGGGTTTCACCGCACTGAATCGCCGTTTCATCTTGCCCGAGCTGCGTGAAGCGGTGCGCAGCGTGGGCGCAGACATGGTGTTCTTGCAGGAGATCCATGGCACTCACGAACGCCATCCCCAGCGCTACAGCGACTGGCCAAAAATGCCGCAGTATGAATTCCTGGCCGACAGCATCTGGCCGCAATTTGCCTATGGGCGCAATGCGGTGTACCCCCATGGCGATCATGGCAATGCACTGCTGTCGAAATTCCAGATCATCCGCTACGACAACCTCGATATTTCGCAAAGCGGCCATGAAAACCGCGGCCTGCTGCATTGCGTGTTGCGCCTGCCGGGCAGCGGCCAGCAGGTGCACGCGATCTGCATCCACCTGGGCTTGCGCGAGGTGCACCGCCAACAACAATTGCGCTTGCTGGAACAACGTATCAGCGAGATTCCCGCCGATGCGCCGTTGGTGGTCGCTGGCGATTTCAACGACTGGCGGCAAAAAGCCGACCTGAGCCAAAGCGGCCTGCAGGAAGTGTTCATGCACACCCTCGGCAAACCGGCGCGCACCTTCCCGGCACGCCTGCCGTTGCTGCCGCTGGACCGCATTTATGTGCGCAACCTGACGGTGCACAACCCTCGCGTGCTCACCACTCGTCCCTGGTCCCATTTATCAGACCATGTGCCGCTGTCGGTGGAGGTTGAGCTATGAACGTTGCGGTAGACCATATCGCCACAGACCAACCGCCAGATGACAGCAAGGCGCGAGATCTGGATTACGGCTGGCAGAGCGGCAACCAGGTGGTGTTGCTGGAGAACGGCGAGGCGTACTTTCCTGCCGTGTTCGAGGCATTGCGCAGCGCCGAGCGCGAGATCCTGCTGGAGACCTTCATCCTTTTTGAAGACAAGGTCGGCTTTGAGCTGCACAGCATCCTCATCGAGGCGGCCAAGCGTGGGGTAAAGGTGGTGGTCAGCCTCGACGGTTTTGGTTGCGGCGAGCTGAGCCCGGGCTTCCTGCGGGAGTTGGCCGAAGCCGGGGTGATGGTGCAAATGTTCGACCCGGCGCCCAAGACCTTCGGCATACGCACTAACTGGTTTCGCCGCCTGCACCGCAAGATTGTGGTGGTGGATGCCCGCGTGGCGTTTATCGGCGGGATCAATTTTTCTGCTGACCACTTGGCGGATTTCGGCCCCGAAGCCAAGCAGGATTACGCCGTGCAGGTGATCGGCCCGGCCGTGGCCGACCTGCACCATTTCGCTCTTGCCCAAAGTGGCCGCCAGGTGCGCAGCCGTCGCGGTTGGCGGCGGCGCCAACAGCGGCCTTCACCCTGGACGAACGAGCCAGGCGACGGCCTGGTACGCCTGATTTACCGCGACAATATCCAGCATCGTGACGACATCGAAGACGCGTATATCCACGCCTTGAGCCAGGCCCGGCAGCGGGTGGTGATCGCCAACGCGTATTTCTTCCCCGGCTATCGCCTGCTTCGCGAGATCCGCAACGCGGCGCGCCGTGGCGTGCACGTGCAGTTGATCATGCAAGGCCAGCCGGACGTGCTGTTGGCGAAACTCGCTGCGCGCATGCTCTATGACTACTTGCTCAAGGATGGCGTGGTGATTCACGAATACTGCCAACGCCCGCTGCACGGCAAGGTGGCGCTGGTGGATGACGAATGGAGCACCGTCGGTTCGAGCAACCTGGACCCACTGAGCCTGGCATTGAACCTGGAAGCCAATGTGCTGATTCGCGACCGGGCTTTCAATCAGCAGCTCTACGAACGCCTGGAGGCCCTCGCCCGAAATCATTGCCAGACCATGCCGGAAAAGCGCAAGCCGCGCCTGTGGCTCTGGCGCCTGACCGTGGGTTTCCTAGTGTTCCATGTAATGCGCCATTTCCCGGTCCTGGCCAGTTGGTTGCCGGCCCACAAACCGCGTTTGAAGCCTTTTGAGACCACACCCCATGACGTCTGAAGCCCGCCCCCAAGCGCAAGCCTCTGGGTTCAAGCGCTGGAAGAAACCGCTGACGATTGCGTTCTTCGTGCTGCTGATCGTGTTGTTTACCCTGCTCGCCCGGCGCATCGACTGGAGCGAAGTGTTCCAGACCCTGAGCGAGTTCAAGCTACGCACATTGTTCATCGCCGGCGCGCTGACGCTGTGCAGTTTTATCGTCTATGCCTGCTTCGATTTGATCGGCCGCACCTACATTCGCCAGCCGTTGCGTTGGAAGCAGATATTACCGGTGGGCATCATCAGCTACGCGTTCAACCTCAACCTCAGCGCCTGGGTCGGCGGCATCGCCATGCGTTATCGGCTGTATTCACGCCTGGGCGTGAGCACCAGCAATATCGCCAAGATCCTCGGCCTGAGCCTGGCCACCAATTGGTTCGGCTATATGGTGTTGGCCGGGGTGGTGTTCAGCAGCGGGTTGGTGACCCTGCCGCCAGGCTGGAAGCTCAGCAGCGGCGCCTTGCAAGGCGTCGGGGTGTTATTGGTGATCGCGAGCCTGGGCTACCTGGCGGCGTGCCGGTTTTCGAAAAAGCGTGCGTGGTCGATTCGCGGTATCGAGATCAACTTGCCGTCGTTGCGCATGGCCTGTTTGCAGTTGGCCCTGGGTGCGTTGAACTGGTCATTGATGGCCGCGGTGATCTTTACCTTGCTGCCGGCCAAACTGGATTACCCACTGGTGCTGGGCGTGCTGTTGATCAGCGCGATTGCCGGAGTGGTCACCCACATCCCCGCCGGGTTGGGGGTGTTGGAGGCGGTGTTCATTGCGCTGTTGCAACATGAGGCGTCGCGGGGGAGTTTGCTGGCGGGGCTGATCGCGTATCGGGCGATTTACTTTATCTGCCCGTTGTTGATTGCACTGGTGATGTATTTGGGGGTGGAGGCCAAGGCCAAGGCGTTGCGGGTTAAGAAAACAGCCTGATGAGACGGTGGTGATTGTTGAATCGCTATCGCGGGCAAGCCCGGCTCCCACAGGGGAATGCATTCCAAGGTGGTGCCAGGCTTGCCCGCGATAGCGATCACAAGGGCAACGACTATCGGGCCTGAATGATGCTCAACCGCTCCCCCACCACCATCTCGGTAATCCAGTCCACCAGGATCGAGGTGTACGCCTGCTGCGACACCGGGTCGCTCAGGGAATGGTCGGCGCCGTCGATGATGCGGTGGGTCAGCGAATGGGTCTGCTGGCACGCTGCGCGGTAACTCATGATGGTGGCGTGGGGCACATGGTCGTCGGTTTCCGACTCGACAATCAGCACATCGCCGGTAAATTGCGCGCAGGCATGCAGGGCGCGGTTGGTTTCGGCGTGCACGAGGGTGCCGCGGTAATCCATCAGGTCGGCTTTATCCAAGTCGCGCTTGG
Organism: Pseudomonas sp. DWP2-2; assembly: GCF_049897065.1. Classification (NCBI taxonomy): domain Bacteria; kingdom Pseudomonadati; phylum Pseudomonadota; class Gammaproteobacteria; order Pseudomonadales; family Pseudomonadaceae; genus Pseudomonas; species Pseudomonas sp. DWP2-2. The sequence continues at coordinate 119,941 of NZ_JAFCVN010000013.1, forward strand.
GCTTGAGCCATTCCTGGTCGCGGTACAGCGCCGGCACTCGCAGCGCCAGCCAACGTACCGGGCGCAATGAGGTGAGGATCGCCGCGAGGTACCCGCCATAACTGGTGCCCACCACTGCCACCGCCGAGGTGTCGATAGCCGGGTGGGACAGCAGGCGATCGTAAGCGGCCAACAGGTCGCGCAGATTGTCTTCGCGGGTGACGCGGCACAAGGGGATGCCGGTGCCAGCATGGCCACGCAGGTCGAAGGTCAGGCATACACATCCAAGGCCTGCGATGCCTTTGGCCCGCTCCAGGTCCCGCTCCTGGCTGCCGCCCCAGCCGTGCACGAACAACACGCCGGGCACTTTGGACTTGGGACTGAGGAATGTCCCGCTCATCTGTTCGTCGTCTATATCGATGGTGATGCTCTCGCTTCTAGCCGTCATAAGTCTTGACCGTCACATACTTGAGTAGAAAGTCGCTGTTTTCGGCCGGGCCTCGGTATACCTCGATGGCATCCGCCGGCAGCGCCTGGTCTACATAGGTTTCTACCGAGGACACACGGATGGCTTTAAGGCCCGGATGGTTGATAAAACTCTGCAACGCCGCGACTTCCGCGCTGCTGGCCCCGCCCATGCGCCAGGATTGTTCGAGCACACCACTGCGGCGCTGGCCTGTGCTGTCCAGGCCTTGGGCGATGTCGTAGTTGCGGCGCGAGGCGAAGAAGCCTGGGTAGGCCTCATTCGCAGCACGGTCGAAAACCAGCGCCTGTTCGATGGCCTCACGCACGTCTTCAGGCAGATCCAGTTTGAGCAGGGCAGCGTAATCACCGGGGACGACCAGCAGATCGGAACCGCCGTAGACCTCTTCCCCCTGCCCGTCTTGCGTCAGGTGCTGCTCGCCGCAGTAGCTGAAGAGGTGAGCGCCGATAAAGCTCTGGCCCACACTGTGGGTGACCACCGCGTGCAGGTCTTGTTCCAGCACCACACCTTCATTGAACATTCGGGCCGCTTCCGGGCGCGCCACTATCGCGTCGAACTCATCCAGGCTGTGGATAACTTCCTGCCCCCGCCCTGCACAGGCATTTACGGGTTTCAGACGAATCGGGCCGCTGTAGAGCAAGCGGGTCGCGGCAGGCCGTGCATCCTCAAGGGCGAACACACTCACACCGTCCAACACCACGTCACGCACACGCTCGCAGAATGACGGCGACCAGCCTTCGGGCGCCTTGGCCTCGGGACTCAGCAGCCCGTGACTGATGGCTTTGGTGCAGATGAACGCGTGATCGACATAGCCGCCCCACAGATCTTGTGGCCCCTTGATATTGAGCTGGCGCGCTTGGGCTGGCCCGACCAGGGTTTGCGTGGGCAGCAGATACAACTCCCGACCCGCATGCAGGGCCGGGTCGTAACTGCCACCGAACTTGAGCCCCAGGATCTGCGCGAGCCAGCGTGCGAGGGCGCGGTTGGTTTCGATTTCATGCAGGGGCGCACCCTCTCGCATGGAGTGGGCGACCACCAACTTCTTGCGACTTATGGGGGTCATGCGGTCCCCTTTTCTATCAACCTTTGTGTAGCAGTGAGGTTGCATGGATCAGGCCAACGCTGGGATTGAGGGAAGAGCTGTTAAATCAATCAGTTGCGCAAAAAGTGATGGCCGTTAGCCTGTTTTATTCTGCACGACCCGGGGAGAAGCCTGCGGCGTTCTGCACGATTCAAACCCCGAAGCGGTTGCGGTAATCGCTGGGGGACAGGCCGGTGATTTTCTTGAAGATGACGCGAAAGGCGCTGGGGTCCTGATAGCCCACGGTCCAGGCAATGTGATCGATCGTGCCGTTGGTGAACTCCAGCATCTGCCGCGCCTTGCCGACTCGCAGATGCTGACAGTACTCGGTGGGTTTCAGCCCGGTGGCGTTGCGAAAGCGGCGCAAGAACGTGCGCTCCTCCAGGTTCGCCTCCTGCGCCATCGCCGCCACGGACACATCCACCGCGCCACTGGCCTGCAGCCAATGCTGGACCTTGAGGACCGCACCATCACCATGCCTGAGAATCGGCGCAAAGTTGCTACCGCACTGGCTGGCACTGGCGCTGTGCTCGATCACCAGAAAGCGCGCAGTGTCAGCTGCAATGCTCGGCCCCATAAGCCGATCGACCAGGCGCAGGCCCAGCTCCGACCAGGCCATCAGCCCAGCGGAGGTGATCAGGTCGCCGTCATCGACAATAGGTTTATCCGCTTCCAGTCGCACCGCCGGGTAACAGGCCGCAAAAGACTTCGCGGAGGACCAGTGGGTGGTGGCACTGCGACCATCCAACAGGCCGCTGCGCGCCAGCATGATCGAGCCGATGCACACGCCGCCCAGCACGGTGCCGCCCGCATGTTGCAGGCGCAGCCATTCCAGCAGCGCAGGCGGCGCCTGGTCTTCGGTGAACTCTGCAATTGAGGGCGGCACCAACACGGCCATCATCGGTTGCTCGGGGCCTGGGGGGCTGTCGAACGTGCGCGCGGGCGTGCCGTGGGCATCTACCTGCCAGTGGCTGACCCGCAGCAGCGGTAACTGCGCAGATTCATGCTCGGCGGCGATGCGGTTAGCGACCCCGAACAGGTCGGTCAGCCCGTGGACTGCGGCGAGTTGCGCGCCCTGGTAGATCAACACACCCAGCTCGACAGTGCTGCGTTGCGCGGCCATTGTCAGTTTTCCCCCTGTTATTGTCGGTGCAGCCAATTCTCGGTGTGATCGCCAGCTAAGATACTAGGCCCATCAACCCATCACGAGGCAACACACATGGCCAAGCAGGCGCTCATCCTAATCGATATCCAGAACGACTACTTCCCCCAGGGCAAGTGGCCGCTCGACGGCGTGGAAGCCGCAGCGGACAAGGCGGCGCAGGTGCTCCAGGCGTTTCGGCAGGCAGGCGATGCGGTGATTCATGTACGGCATGAGTTCGCTGGCGACGACGCACCGTTCTTCACACCGGGCTCCGAAGGCGCGCATTTGCATGCCAAGGTGCTCAACGAGGGCGATGAACCGGTGGTGCTCAAACACTTCGTGAATGCGTTTCGCCAAACCAACCTGCGCGAACTGCTGGAACAGCGCAGCATCACCGAGGTGGTGGTGGTGGGTAGCATGAGCCATATGTGCGTTGACGCCGTGGTGCGGGCGGCAGCGGACTTGGGCTACAAGGTTACGGTGATCCATGACGCCTGCGCGACCCGCGACCAGGAATTCAACGGCCAGGTGATTCCGGCGGCACAGGTGCACGGGGCGTACATGGCCTCCCTGGCATTTGGCTATGCGGGTGTAGTGTCGGCAGAGGAATATCTGAAAGCCCAAGCAGCGGCTGCGTGACCGCCACCTGGGCTGATCGCTTTAGCGTGTGGCAATGATGAACAGCCGCGGAAAGGGCAACAACACCGTGCCATCGGCCAGGGCTGGATAAGCCTGGGTAATTCGCGCCTGGTATTGCTGCAGGAAGGCGGCTTTTTCATCGTCCGTCAACGGCGCAAGAAAAGGCCGCAATGCCGAAGCCTTGAACCACTCCACCACCGCCGCGTGGTCCGCCAAGGGGTGTTGATAGGTGGTGCGCCACACGTCCACGGTACTGCAATGCTTGCTCAGCAGTTCGTAGTAGTAACTGGCGGTGTGCCGTTCATTGTGTTTGACCGCCCCTATCTTTGCCGACCATGGGCCATCGGCCGCGACTTCTCGGGCAAGACGATGGGCGGGCTCGTCAAGATTGTCCGGGGTTTGCACCGCCAGCGTACCGCCTAGGTTCAGTTGGTGGACCAAATGCGGGTAGAGCGTGGCGTGGTCGGGCAGCCATTGCAGCGAGGCATTGGCCAGAATCACATCCAAGCGTTGCGCAGAATGCCAGGCGCCGATGTCCGCCAGCTCGAAGTTCAACCTGGGCAGGCGCTTGCGGGCGTCTGCCAACATGTCATCGGAGCTGTCCATGCCAGTGACGTGCGCTTGGGGGAAACGCTCGGCCAGCACTTCAGTGGAGTTTCCCGGCCCGCACCCCAGGTCGACTGCGGTGCCCACGTCGGTGTTGGGAATTGCCGCAACCAGGTCACGGACGGGGCGAGTGCGCTGCTGTTCGAACATCGTGTACTGCTTGGCGGACCAGGTCATCACAGCCTTCCTTCTTTGTTAGAGGTGGCGCCAGCCTAAATCTTGTGAGCCATGAGAACAAATGCTGGGGTTGGTGTGCTGCCTGTACAAAGGCACCCCGCGCGCGACGCCTGCACGTCGACCATAAAAAAACCCCGATGCTTTCGCTATCGGGGGTTTTGTTTGTTCAGGGTCGGTCTTGGACCTTAGAAAGGTAGTTCACATAAGAGCAGACCATCACCCCTATATCGCCTTATTTTACTGGTAAAAATCAAAAAAAATAACGACATTCACAGAAAAACGTAAAGAACAGTCCGTCTTGATTCGCAGAAAACCTGGAATGGGAAAGCGTGCGAAGACTTGTGTAAAGATCGTGCTTTACACAAGTCGTATTTTGCGCAATTTCGGATGGCTCTTCGCTTACTAGATAGTTGGAAGAGTTCGAACAGATGATCAGCTTCAAGTCGCGCCGGTTTAGCTTGATCGCGGTTGGTTAACACCAAAATCAAACAGACGCGGAGCCCCCCTTCGTACCTACATCATGTGGGAGGGCCAATCCGTCTCGTGCTTATTTCACCTTTTTAATGGACACAACCGTGGCTTTCGCGCCCTCAGATCTGAATTCGAAAGTCACCTGATCTCCAGCGCTTAGCCCCGTCAATTGGTCCGTCGTGGCGGAAAAAGCCATGGTCATAGGCGGCCACTGCACCGCCGGCACAGCGCCATGCGCGATAGTCACAGTGTGCTTCTCGGAGTTAATAGCCTTGATTGTGCCCTCCGCTTTGGCTACTGGAGCTTGCTTTGCGTCTTGCTTCATCTGCATGCCCTCCATACCGTCCATTTTCATACCCGGCATGTCCTCTGCCAAGGCAGAAAGGGACAGCGTAACGACGGTGCTTGCAACTGCAATCAGGGTCAGTTTCATACGATTTTTCCTTGATGGTTGATAGGTTCAACTAAGAGGTGCCGGCGACGCATCAGGCGATAGGCTGCCGGAATGACAAACAGGGAAAGCAAGGGTGCCGTGACCATGCCGCCAACCATAGGCGCGGCGATACGGCTCATCACTTCGCTACCAGTACCGCTGCCCAACAAGATGGGTAACAGGCCGGCAATGATGACCGCCACGGTCATGGCCTTGGGTCGAACGCGCTGCACAGCGCCTTCACGAATGGCCGCCACCAGCCCGTGCTCAGTGTTGTCGCCGAGGTCTTCACGTTCGGCCCAGGCGTTCTTCAGGTAGAGCAGCATGATTACGCCAAATTCGGCGGAAACACCGGCCAAGGCGATAAAACCGACCCCGGTCGCGACTGACAAGTTGAATCCCAATAGATAGAGGAACCATGCCCCACCCGTGAGAGCGAATGGCAGAGTGGCCATGATCAGCAATGCCTCATCGAAGCGGGCAAACGTCAGGTAGAGCAACACGAAGATGATCAACAGCGTGGCAGGCACCACCAGCTTGAGTCGTGCGTTGGCCCGCTCTAGAAATTCGAACTGCCCTGAGTAACTCAGACTCATGCCGGGCTGCAACTTGACCTGCTCATTGACGACCCGGCGTAGATCGGCGACCACTGAGGCAATGTCCCGGCCACGCACGTCGATATACACCCAACCAGAGGGTCGTGCGTTCTCGCTTTTGAGCATCGGTGGACCGTCCGTGACTTTTACTTTCGCCACCGTGCCTAGGGTGATCTGGTTACCTAGCGGGGTATAGATCGGCAATTGCTCCAAGGAACCGAGCGAGTCACGCCACTCCCGTGGGTAACGCACGTTGATCGGGAAGCGTGCGAGCCCTTCAATGGTCTCACCGACATTTTCACCGCCGATAGCGCCGGCCACGATCGACTGCACATCGGCGATGTTCAGTCCGTAGCGAGCGGCGGCTTTGCGGTCGATATCGACATCGATATAGCGACCACCGGTCAGTCGCTCGGCCAGAGCCGAACTGACACCGGGTACGCCCTTGGCCACTCGCTCAACCGCCTGGGTGGCCGCATCGATTTCCGTCAGGTTGGCGCCCGCAACTTTCACTCCGATGGGACTCTTAATCCCCGTAGCCAGCATGTCGATACGGTTACGAATCGGTGGTATCCAGATATTCGTCAGCCCAGGGACTCGTACCACTCGATCCAGTTCTTCCACTAATTTTTCCTGGGTCATGCCTGGACGCCATTGCTCGTGCGGCTTGAACTGGATGGTGGTCTCGAACATTTCCAGCGGTGCCGGGTCGGTGGCGGTTTCCGCACGTCCGGCCTTACCGAAGACGTGTTCGACCTCTGGCACGGTCTTGATCAGGCGGTCAGTCTGTTGCAGCAGTTGTGCCGCTTTCTGCGCCGACAGTCCCGGCAGAGCTGAAGGCATATAGAGCAGGTCGCCCTCGTCCAACGGGGGGAGAAACTCGCCACCCAAGCGAGACATTGGCCATAGCGCACTGGCAAAAACCAATACCGCCACCAGCAGCGTGATCTTTGGTCGACGCAAGACTGTGTCCAGGGCTGGCTGATAGATCCGAATCAACCACCGGTTCAACGGGTTCTGTTGTTCACTGGGAATTCGTCCTCGAATCCAGTAGCCCATCAGCACCGGCACCAAGGTCACTGACAATCCCGCCGCTGCGGCCATGGCGTAGGTCTTGGTGAAAGCCAAAGGGCCGAACAGCCGTCCTTCCTGAGCTTCCAGCGTGAAAACCGGAATGAACGACAGAGTGATGATCAATAAACAGAAGAACAGCGCTGGGCCTACCTCTGCCGCCGCTTCGGTCATTACGTGCCAATGACGCTCACCCTTCAGTTCTTCCCCCGGATTGGCCGCGTGCCACGCCTCAATCTTCTTGTGGGCGTTCTCGATCATCACCACGGCGGCGTCGACCATGGCGCCGATGGCGATGGCTATCCCGCCCAAGGACATAATGTTGGCGTTGATGCCCTGGTAACGCATGACGATGAAGGCAATCAACACACCAACAGGCAAGGAGATGATAGCCACTAGGGATGAGCGCAGGTGCCAGAGGAAGATCCCACACACCAACGCGACGACGATGAACTCTTCGATGAGCTTGTGGCTGAGATTTTCCACAGCGCGGTCGATCAGCTTGCTGCGGTCATAGGTGGTGACGATTTCGACCCCGGCCGGCAGGCTGCTTTTCAGTTCGTCGAGTTTGGTTTTGACTGCCGCAATGGTCTCGCGAGCGTTCTTGCCGCTGCGCAATATCACCACGCCGCCGACAGTCTCGCCTTCGCCGTCGAGTTCAGTAATGCCACGCCGCATTTCCGGTCCCAACTGAATCGTGGCGACATCGCCAAGGGTCACCGGCACACCGCCCGAGCCCAGCTTCAGCGGGATCGCCCGAAAGTCATTGAGCGTCTTCAAGTAGCCGGAAGCACGCACGATGAACTCGGTCTCTGCCATCTCCAGCACCGCGCCACCAGTTTCCTGATTGGCCTTGCCGATAGCCTCGGTTACCTCAGCCTGAGTGATATCGAGGCTGGCCAGTTTGAGCGGATCGAGCTGCACTTGGTACTGCTTGACCATGCCACCCACCGTGGCCACTTCCGCAACGTTGGGTAGAGTCTTGAGTTCAAACTTAAGGAACCAGTCCTGAAGTGCGCGAAGTTGCGCCAGATCATGTCCGCCACTGCGGTCCACCAGTGCGTACTGATAGATCCAGCCCACGCCCGTCGCATCCGGCCCCAATGCCGGCTTGGCGCTGGCCGGTAACCGACTTTGTATCTGACTCAGGTATTCCAACACCCGCGAGCGGGCCCAGTACAAGTCAGTGCCGTCTTCGAACAGCACGTACACGAAGCTGTCACCAAAGAAGGAATAACCACGTACCGCCTTGGCTCCCGGCACCGAGAGCATGGTGGTAGCCAACGGGTAGGTCACCTGGTTTTCGACAATCTGCGGCGCTTGTCCCGGATAAGGGGTGCGGATGATCACCTGCACATCGGAGAGATCAGGTAGCGCATCGATGGGCGTGCTCTGCACCGACCAGATGCCCCAAGCGGTGACGAACAGCGTCGCCAGTAGCACCAGGAATCGGTTGGCCACTGACCAACGAATCAGGGCAGCAATCATGGCTGGCTCCCCGATTTATCCAGGCGCTCAACACGCAAGCCATCGTCGGTCTGACTCACCGCGACCCGAACCTTATCGCCCGTTTTCAGACCCTGCATCAACGCTGGGTTGGAGAGTGGGAACGTCATCGTCATGCCGGGCATGCCCAGCGTTTTGAAAGGGCCATGGGCGAGAGTGACTTCTTTGTCGTTGATCTCGACGATCTGCCCATCCGCTTCATGAAAGCTGGAGGCTGCTGCGCTGGGTGGTGACTCTTCCTCTGAGCTTGCAACGATGCCCTTAAGGCTGGCCTCCGAGTCGAGCAGGAACTGGCCAGAGGTAACCACCTTCTGGCCTTCTTCCAGACCTTTCACTATCGCTATCTTGCCATCGCTTTCCTGCCCGAGCTGCACCGCCACGGGACGGTAGCGGCCAGCATCTTCGGCGAGCATCACCAAGGCACGTCGGCCCGTGCGAATGACGGCCTCGCTGGGCACCCACAACACACTTTGCTCGGTCGAACGATTTAGGCGTACCTGCGCCGTCAAACCCGGTCTGAGGCGTCCGTCCGGATTGGGTAACTCGACTCGTACGCGAAGAGTGCGGCTGTCTGGATTGGTCTCGGGCAAAATCGCGCTGACATTGCCTTTGAGTATTGTCCCAGGGAAGGCTGGCAGACGCGCTTCGACTGCCTGTCCCACGGCGATCGATCCGGCATCCAATTCTGGTACGGCCGCCGCTAGCCAGACACTACTCAAGCCATTAACGCGTGCAAGGGTGTCGCCGGTCGCCACGGTCATACCCGCACGTACGTTCAACTCTTGCAGCACACCGGCAATGGGACTGGTAAGCGTCAAGTACGGCTGAACCTTACCGCCACGCTCTACCTGAGTAATCAGCGCTGCCGGCATCCCTGTGAGCCGTAGACGCTGGCGTGCCGCATCCAACAGGGCGGCATCCCCGTTGCGTTTCAGGGCAAGGAACTCTGTCTGAGCAGCGGCCCATTCCGGCACCAGGATATCCGCCAACGCCGAGTTGGCTTTGAGCACATCACCGGGAGCATGGGCATAGACCCGCTCCACAAAGCCTGTGGTGCGTGCCTGAATCACAGCGACATCACGTTCGTTGAACACCAAGACACCGGTTACTTCGAGGCTGGAATCAAAGATCCCACGGGTGACAGTCGCAAAACGCAGTCCAAGATTCTGGGTCAGACTTGGATCGATGCTGACGCTCGCTCGGTCCCCTGCGCCGCCGGCGTATTGGGGGACCAGTTGCATGTCCATGAAGGGGGACTTACCTGGCTTATCGAACTTTTGCTGCGGGTACATGGGGTCGTACCAATAGAGCGCTTTGCGTTCACCCGTTGAATTGAGGCTCTGCTCCGAGGCTGTATTTGGTACTCCACTCATGCGTTGATGCGCGAACCAGTAACCACCGGCAATACCGAGTGCCAGCGAGATGCCTAACAGCAATGCCACGTTTCCTTTTTTAAGGATCATTGGCTGGACTCCCCATAAGCAAAATACAGACGCGCACTGGTCAGCGCTTGCTGCTCTTCCACGTCGATCTGTTTAAGGCGGGCCTCTATGAGTTCACGCCGGGCGGCAACAACGGCGTTTAAATCGCCTTTGCCCGAGCGATAACTGGCCATGCTGAGTTCGACCTTTTCCTTGGCCAGCGGCAACAGGCTTTCCTGGTTGCGGCGCACAGCACGATTCAGGCGCTCATAGTCAGCGAGTTCGTTTTCCAGTTGCTGGGTGTGCTCGCGAGATAGGGCTTCGCGCTCGGCTTCAAGCTGACTGAGTTCAGCCTGTTTGGCTGCAATTTTGGGGTTTTGGCGGGAGTCAGGAAACAGCGGCAGATCCCAGGAAAATTGCACGCTGACCATATCGCCGAACTCACGGCCTCGGCGCTGGTAATCCAGTTCCCAGCTCCAGTCCGACTGTTTCTCCGACACCGCTTCATTAACTTTGGCTTGCGCTTCACGGGTCATCGGCGCAAATGCGGCCAACTCGGGATGGTGTTGCAGTTTATGGGCGTAGCTTGAGGCTTCGACAGGCCATTCAGGTAGGCTGCCCACAGGCTTGTCGTTGGCTGCGGAACCAATCCAGCGTTTGAGGGCCGCTCGGGCCTGTGCTCTTTGGAGAATCAGATTGTCCTGTTGCTCCGCCAGTTGAACCGCTTCCTGCTTGGGTGTCACCGCATCAGCGGGTTGAGCGCGGCCACCGGCAATCTGGGCTCGGACGGTATCGCTCAGCAGGCGGTTTTCTTTGTAGAAGTCTTGGAACAGCACATCTTTGCGCTCAACCGAGTAGCTGCTGATCCAGGCCAAAGCCGTGGACTGGCGTACTTTCAGACGTTCGACTCGACGCTCCGCAGCGGCGCGATCAACAGCTGCATCGGCAACTTCAATGCGCGCTTTGCGTTTGTTGCTGTTGGGCATTTCTTGCCTGACCCCGACCATTTGCATGGTCATGAAGTCCTGGTCGATGCTCCAGCGATCCGGACCGCCAATCGGGAAGTTTTGCACACCCAGCAGCAGCTTGGGGTCAGGCAGCTCACCGGCAGGGATGGCTGCACTGCTGGCAGCCTGAATTTTGGCGTCTTGTGCGGTCAGCGACGGTGCATTGTTTTCGGCCAGCCGCAACGCCTCATCGAGTGTCAACGCGGCAGCGAAGCTCGGCAAAGCCAGTACGCTTGCCGCCAGACCGGCCACCAGGGACCAAACTGTGCAATAGCACTTGGAGTTCATATTTAAATTCCTGTGAAAATCCACTGCTCGCGTCAAAAAACATGCGCGCAGCTAGTCCATCCCGCTAATGGGGAATGAGGCTCAATGTGGGACAGGATTCAAACGCGAGGGGGGCGCCATACCCCGGATGGGGTTTGTACGGGTAGGGAATCGCTGGAGAAGGAAAGCACTACGGGGCTGAACACGGTTATTGGAGGCTTGAGAATCGAGACTTGCAACATGCCGCCCGTCTTGCATTCCTGGCCCGGCTTGCAAGGTTTGCCGTGCTCGGAAGGGCTTTTCATATCGTTGCAGCAGTCCATCCCCATGTCGTCCATCATCGCCATGCCCATCGTCTTCATTGGACACGGTTCTGTCGGTGCCTGAACACCCGCCATCCCGCTGAGGGGAAGCGCCAAGCTGATCATGAAGATGAGGCAAAACCGCAGATAGCGTGTCATGGGCTGGAGTGTAGTCGCTGCAAATGGCTCTTACAATTGAACTCGTGTCACCAACAACTCGCGTCGGAGTCCGACATAGGCGATAACACATGAAGGGAATTAAGCCGACATTATGTGTAGAACATAGGCGTTCACACCGAACAATTTATCCTCTTTGGTGGGCTCGCACTACCCATCCCCTAATTCGCCGAGTGATCACTACCGACGGTACGTTCGGGAAGCTTGCGCCTAAACGGCGCGATCAGCTGCGCTCGATACCCAGTCGGATAGTCCCGCTCTTGCAGCCCTACCTGTGCATCACCGAGCTTGTCTGCTCCATCATAAAAGGTTCCAAATAGGTGATCCCATAAAAGGAAGAACTCCCCAAAATTTACTTGGGCATCCTCGAACTCTTGCTTATGGTGCCAGCGATGTGTCTCCGCGACTGCCATCACGTTGCGCAACCAACCCAGCGAGTAATCCAGGTTTGAATGCTGGAAGGCCAAGTGGACGGTCAAGATGCTAAACCAAGTTGCGACAACCAAAGACGGCGCCCCTGATGCGAGCAGAACCACCAATCCCGGCCCGGCCATTAGCGCCGCATGTAGAGGATGTCTGCGCTCCCCGTTCATCCAATACAGTCTATCCGCGCTGTGATGAATCATGTGCATACGCCACAGCCAATGCACCCGATGGCTGATGCGATGCATGACATACAGGCTTAAATCGAGGACGGTTGCGACCAGAGCCAGCTGTAACCAGAGGGGACTCTCGCTGGGAAAAAGACGAACTGATGCCGGCACCGCATCGCCAAGCTTGGCGACGACTTCAGCAGTGAACTGAATGACGGAAAGGTTGACCAGCATATGCAATACGTCGGTGGTGGTGTCTTGATGATCTTCGAGCCAAGACCTACGAAAAGGTTGGACTCGTTCCAATCCGGCAATCGCGAACAAGCTCACCATGGCGATCAGGAGTGTAGTCGGCCATGGCGGAATGCCGGTGTATAGCGCCCAGATCATGAAGGCAGCGCTGCCACCAAATATGAGCGGATAGCTCATCCAGCGTATGGCGTATCGGAAAATAACAATCATCTCTCACCTCCTGTAGGAAGCGACGACGATATGTTAGAGGCTGGCGTTTGAATTGAATGAAAGAGCTACAATCGAGGAATCAGCATTCCCGCTTGACCTTATAGCGGCTAGAAGGTTTGTAATCGAAAGGATTGAGTGCATTTGGAGGAGCTGTCCATTAGTTCTTGTGACAAATCCTGTGGCTGCGGCCCGGCTTCGACTGGCCCAGAAGCAGCAGCAAAACCATTGAATGAAGGGACCTGGATCAGTAAGTTTTCGGTGCCAAAAATGGACTGTCCTTCCGAAGAAAGGATGATCAGACTCGCACTGAATGGCTTGCACGAGATTGCTTCATTATCTTTTGATCTATCCGGTAGACAGGTAAGTGTATTTCACGAAGGGCCCGTAGATCAGATTGCTATCAAGCTGGAGTCACTTGGCTTGGGAGCAACGCTCCTGGGTACGCAGCCCGTCAGCCCTGAGTCCATATCGTCTAACAGTGCCAGTGAAGAGCTGAATGCTTCAAAGGAAGCCGGCACTCTAAAAATCTTGCTCGGCATCAATGGCGCGATGTTTGTCGCCGAAATGGGTGCTGGCCTCATTGCTCAATCGACTGGGCTGATTGCCGACTCGCTGGACATGTTTGCTGATGCGGCCGTTTACGGGCTGGCTCTGTATGCGGTCGGTCGCAGCGCGGGGATGCAGGTACGCGCGGCGCATTTGGCGGGTATGTTTCAGATCATTTTAGCCTTGGGTGTGCTTTTTGAAGTTGCTCGACGCTTTCTCTATGGCAGCGAACCCGAGTCAATGTTGATGATGGGGATAGGCGCCGTCGCGCTGGTGGCGAACGTCACTTGCCTTTGGCTGATCTATCGCCACCGCGAAGGTGGCGCCCACATGAAAGCAAGTTGGATTTTCTCAGCCAACGATGTGATTGCGAACGTTGGCGTAATCGCTGCGGGGGCATTGGTCGCGTGGACAGGGTCTTCGTACCCAGACTTGGTGATTGGTACGGTTGTTGGCCTGATCGTTCTGAACGGCGCACGTCGAATCCTGGCGCTGAAAGCTTAACTATTCGAATCGGCAAGCGGCCTGTAGCTAAGGCCGCAAAGCTCGCGAGACACTCGCTTCGTGCAGGTTCACCTCGGCGAGCGCCGATGAGGGATCTATACCCAACAGCGAGCGAAAGGTTCTGGAGAAGTGGGCAGAGTCGGAGAATCCTGACTCGTGAGCGGCAGTGGTGATAGGTTGCCCGCACGCCAGATACCGAACTGCCTGGGTCAGCCTTAGCCACTTCGCATAGCTACGCAGCGGCAAACCCGTCTGCTCCACGAACCAATGCGAGAATCGAGTTGGGGACAGGTGGACCAATGTGGCCAACTCTTCGCGTCGTACCTTACCCTGGTAAATGGCCGTGCTGACTACCGCGAGGCGCTGATCTTCGGCGGGAAGTACATCACCTATCTGTAGAGCTTTTCGCACTGCGAACCGAGTGTCTCCCGTGCCTCCCGTCAGGGAGTTCGCAATTTCTGCGGCGTCAGCAGGAGCGATCTCGATTGAAGTCGGCCACATACTCTTCGGCAAAACCTGAGCCTCTTCTGCCAAAACATCTAAGTAGATTGAAACAATGAGGGCTCCGCTGATTCGATGCCGAACTCCGGCAGGAATAAACACTGCGAACTCGGTGTGCTGACTTTGCAGGCACTCAACTGTTATGGGCGCGTCCAGACCTATCGTTATCTGATGAGCCTGATGGTGATGCCAATCCTGATGACCAGCACGGCCAGCGAAGACCGCCAGCCCAGTCGTTAGCCATGCGCGACCAGACCACCTGACGGACCCAACTGGAAGGTGGCGCTCCATCGTCAGCGCTTACTTGAGGGAGCTGGGCTTATTACGCCCGTGATCAATAAAAGCGATACTCCGCCAACGATGGCGATATCCGCGACATTGAACGCTGGCCAGTGCCAGACTTGATAGTGAAAATCCAGATAGTCCACGACAAAACCTCGTACAGATCGATCGATGAGATTTCCCACGGCACCACCCAAGACGAGACAATAGCCCAAGGCTTCGCTCCAGGGACGTTGCCGTCGAAGTATCACCATGAGCGTCAATGCTACGGCCAGCGCAATGACAACAAAAAAGTAACGCTGCCAGCCTCCAGCGTCAGCCAAGAAGCTGAACGCGGCGCCAGTATTACGGGCATGCACTATGTTGAAGAATGAGCTTACGGCGACCGAGGTGCCCAGCTCATAGAGGTGCTCGATAGTGAACTTCAGCCCCTGATCGATCAACGCCAAGGTAGCTGCGATTCCCCACCAAAGCCCAGGCATCGGAGCACGAGTGGTCATTGAGTAGGTGTTCATTGGCTGTCCCGTAGTAACCGTTTCAGTTCATCTGATAGCGGCATCGGTTGAAAGGCGCTGACTCTTGCCCGGCCGTTATTACCCTCAGGCACCCAAATCTTGGAGAACAGTAAAGCAGCCGGAATGCGCGCCGCTTGACCAAGCATCTCTCGAAAGTCCCTCTCCTCCCAACCAGCCAGAAACATTAGCCAATGGCTGTAAGCATGGAGCGGAGGGATTCGCTGAGTAAGGACGTGAGCCCTTTCCAGCCACGGATAAGCCCGCTGAGGGGAATTTGCCCCCAAGGCATGCCTGGCATTCAGAAAGGATTCGTCGATAGCCGCTCGCAACTGGTGGTTCAAGTCCATCTCAATTACGCAGCAAGCGCAGGCCATTCAGGACGACTAACAGGCTCACCCCCATATCCGCGAATACAGCCATCCACATCGTGGCATGGCCGGTGAGCGTGACGGCTAAGAAGATGACTTTAATGCCCAGCGCGAGCGCAATATTTTGCGTAAGCACCGCTCCGGTCTGGCGGGATAGGCGAATAAATGCAGGAATTTTACGCAAATCATCGTCCATGATTGCCACGTCAGCGGTCTCGATCGCCGTGTCGGTGCCAGCAGCGCCCATGGCGAAGCCTACATCGGATCGAGCAAGCGCCGGGGCATCGTTTATGCCATCGCCCACCATACCGACGGTGCCATGATGTTCGATCAAGGCTTCGATGGCTTTAAGCTTATCGATCGGCAGGAGGTTGCCTTTGGCCTCGTCGATGCCTACCTGCGTGGCGATCGCCTGTGCGGTATGTGGGTTGTCACCCGTCAACATCAACGTCTTCACACCTAATGCGTGAAGTTCCTCGATTGCGACCCGGCTGGTGTCCTTTACCGTATCGGCGACTGCAAACAATGCCAGCGCCCGTGTGTCATCGGACAGAATGACTACAGTTTTCCCTTGCCGCTCAAGGTGGTCCAGGGCTACCTCGGTGTCCGGCGTGCAGAACCCCAACTCTTCCAACAAACGGTGGTTACCCAATTGGTAGCGCTTGCCCTCAATTACGCCGCGGACGCCGCGACCCAGTAGCGCTTCAAAGTTTTCCACTTCGCGCAAATGCAACGATTGCTGGGCCGTTTGTTTGGCAATGGCCTGCGAAACCGGATGATCCGAGCGTTGGGCAAGGCTCGCGGCGGCAATGCGATAATCTCCGGGAACTCCATCAGCCAAGGGCAGGAAATCGGTTTGTACAGGTTTGCCGTGGGTAATTGTCCCGGTTTTATCCAGGGCCAGATGGGTGATCTTGCGACCGTTTTCCAGGTACACCCCCCCCTTGATCAGGATGCCCTTTCGCGCCGCCGCCGCCAGGCCACTTACAATGGTGACTGGGGTCGAGATCACCAGCGCGCAAGGACAGGCTACTACCAGAAGCACCAACGCTCGATAGATCCAGTCAGTCCATAATCCGCCCATAAGCAGTGGCGGTACTACCGCAATAGCGACGGCGAAGAAGAACACCGCCGGCGTGTAGACCTTGGCGAACTTATCGACGACCCGTTGGATCGGGGCCCTCGAACCTTGGGCTTCTTCAACTGCATGAATGATCCGAGCCAGCGTCGTGTTGCTAGCCTCAGCCGTCACGCGGTACTCGAAGGACCCCGACCCATTGATGGAGCCGGCATACACAGGATCATCGACAGTTTTCTCGATGGGCAGGCTCTCGCCCGTGATAGGTGCCTGGTTGACGGTAGAGTTGCCGGAGGCGACATCGCCATCCAGGCCGATACGTTCGCCGGGGCGTACTCGAACCAAGGAACCGATCTCGACGGTTTTCACATCGACTTCCAGCCAGCTGCCGTCTGACTGGCGCACGGTTGCGCGCTCCGGGGTCAAGTCCATCAGACCCTTGATCGCATTGCGCGCACGATCCAGCGACTTGGCCTCGACCAATTCGGCAACGGTAAACAAAAACATGACCATCGCCGCTTCTGGCCACTGTCCGATCAGCACTGCTCCCGTCACCGCAATGCTCATCAAGGCATTGATGTTCAGGTTAAGGTTTTTAAGCGAGATCCAACCTTTCTTGTACGTCGTGGGCCCGCAGAGTGTGATGGCGAATAAGGCGACGGCAGCAATCACCCATTCCGGGGCTGACTGGGTGAAGTGCAAGACTTCCGCGCCTACCGCTGCAACACCGGACAGCGCTAGTGGCCACCAACTGCTTTTACGCGGTGATGCAACGTCAGACTGGGCTTGCGGTGTATCCGCGTTCGCTACCTTGCCCTCAGCAGTCAGCGGTTCAGCGTGCATGCCAAGCGATGACACCACCGCTTCAATACCTAAGGTGTCCGGCAGTTCGTGCCAGACACCTAAAGTGCGGTTCATCATGTTGAATTCCAGTTTCTGAATTCCGCCCATCTTCGCAAGCTTGCCTTCAATCATCCCTTGCTCGGTAGGACAGCACATTTGTCCAATCCGGAAACTACTGAAGCGAGTCGTGTCGCTGGCAGCGGCTGATAACACTTTGGGTGCACACGCGCTTGGGCCACCCACTCCAGACGGCGAACAGCACGCATCGTTAACAACCGAAGTGGCGGGCTTGATCGGTTCGGAAAGTGCATGTAAAGAAAATGTCGGAGCTGTAGTGGCGCAGCTTGTCTTGCCGAGATTCCCACCAGCAGAGCAGCAGTCCGCACTTTTGGTCGTTGAAAGCGCTGGATTCACGTCTAAGGTCTTTGGAGAACAGCAACTGGTGGCTTGATCTCGAACTGTCTCGCTCTCACCCGATGTTGCGGAAGTCGCACAGCAGCTCTTGGACGCGACAGGATCAAAAACGTCCACGCCGGTGTGATTTTCGGGTGCTTGCTTGTCATCGCAACAGGTTTTCATGAGAACGCTCTCCACTATTCATGGTGAGAGTGAACACCCTATAGCCACTATAAGGTCAAGCGCTGATTCGATGCTTTGAAGCATTTCCCAGCGCGACCATTCCTGTTCAACGTGACTGATTGACCTCGCTCCAGATCAGATCATAGAGCTGCTGAGCACCGAAATTGGTCAGTGGCTTGCCATTGACGAAAAATGTTGGTGTTCCGCTTACGCCTACGGTTTTGGCATCAACGGCATCTCTTTCTATCGTGGCGGTGATATCAGGCGACATCATGTCCTCACGGGCCTTGTTTACGTCCAGGCCTGCCTGAGCCGCTGCATCCCATGCGGCTGAAGCTCGCGCATCATCATGCCACTGCGGTTGGGCCGCCAGGACTGCTTCAAGTACCGGCACAAATACGCCTTGTTTACGGGCAGTCTCAAGAATGCGAATAGCTTCTTCTGACCCTACGTGAAGCCTCACATAGCGCAACACCAAGCGGGTATCGGCAGGGTGCTGGGACATCATCTTTTTCACGATAGGGTAGAAAGCACGGCAGCTTTCACACGATGGGTCGAAGAACTCGACAATAGTCACCGGCGCGTTGGCTGGGCCGAAACTTGGAGAGTTGAACCGTTCCAGCGCGCTGTTTTGCGGCACGGGTGCCGTGGCCTGAGGAACCGTGACGGCGCGGTTAAAAAAAAAAGCGGCGGCGGCAAAGCCAACAATGGCTAGCACGCTGATGGCGAGGACGACAGTGCGTCTGCTCATACGGTGAATCTCCGACGGATGAAGGCAAAAAGAATGATCAGAATGCTGAACACACCGAGCGATAACAGTGGCAACGGAACCCCACTGAGGATAGTCATGTCCGCGCCAGAGCAGGATGGACCGGCCCCACAGGGCTTGATGCTTTCAGGGATCAGTCCGAAATACAGCAGATTGTGATACAGCGCGATGAACCAGCCCATAACGGCTAATGGCATCGCATAACGCCAGACACCCGCGTCCGACAGGTAGCAAGCTACGCCCAGCACCAGAACGAGGGGGAACATGAATGCACGTTGGAACCAGCAGAGCACACAGGGCACTTGCCCCATAATCTCCCCAACAAACAACACTGAAAGCGTTGCTATAAGGGCAAGCAGCCATGCGCAGAGCAGAAGCGGCCATGCTTCGGACCGACGTACTTGATGTGTGGTTGTCATCGAATCAGAGCCCTATGTAGCGTTCGGAGGCTGAGCATGGATTTGCTTGTCGCCTAGCGCGAGTACAATGAGGGTTCTAGCAACTATAAGGTCAAGAGAAATGAATGCGCCCACGTACACGATCGGTGCCTTGGCGAAGCTGACCGATACCAAAGCCGTAACCATCCGCTATTACGAACAGTCGGGGCTGCTGCCTTCTGCTGGAAGGTCTTCATCGGGCTACCGCTTTTACACGGACGAAGAGCGCAATCGGTTGTTGTTTATTCGCCGCAGCCGAGCGCTGGGGTTCAGCGTGGATGACATTCGTGACCTGTTGGGCCTTGCTGATCGACGCGATGCTTCCTGCGCCGCCGTGGATGCGAAAGTTCAAGGTCAATTAGAACAGGTGCGAATGCGCATTCAAGACTTACGCGGTTTAGAAGCCGAACTGACACGACTGAGCGTTTGCTGTCAGGGGGGTGTTATAGAGCAATGTCGCATCATTGAATCGCTGTCGAGTCGCAGTTAACTGACGAAGCATTTCGTCACAATGTAAAGACAGCAGAATGGCGGCATCTGGTGTTGCCAGAAATAGACCAAGGGACTATTTCAGTGATTTGCATGCCGAGGCAGGGCTATCGAAATCAAAGCTGCGAACAGCACGAATGCGCTCGATATCCACAAGCACGCACTCAGCCCATACAGCTGATACACCCAACCGGAGAGCACCGTGCCGATCAGTCGTCCCATAGCGTTGGACATGTAATAAAACCCCACGTCCAGCGAAACGCCGTCTTCCTTAGCGTAGGACACGATCAGATAGCTGTGCAGCGACGAATTCACCGCGAACAGCGCGCCAAAGACCATTAATCCGCCGAGTAGCACCATCTGCTGCGACAGCCCAGTGTTCAGCCCGAGAGCGATTGCCGCCGGCAGACCTGCCAGTGCAAGTGCCCACAAAAATGCAGCACGACCATCCGGTACGTGCCCATGTTTCTTTCCGGTGATGTTAGGCGCGAAGGATTGCACAATGCCGTAGCCAATCACCCAGGCCGCAAGGAAGCCGCCAACCTCCCAGAAGTCCCAGCCGAAGACGCTGCTCAGGTACACCGGCAAGGCCACCACAAACCAGACATCGCGGGCGCCGAACAGGAACATTCGGGCCGCTGAGAGGATATTGATCGCCCGGCTCTTGGACAGGATGTCGCGAAATTTTGGCTTGGCTTTGGCCTTGCCCAGGTCCTTCTTCAACAGAATCAAGCTGCTGATCCAGATCAGCGCCAGGACACCCGCCATGGACAGCAAGGCGCCTTTGAAGCCGATCAAGGCCAGCAAGGCTCCGCCAAGAAAGAAACCGACGCCCTTGAGTGCGTTCTTCGAGCCAGTGAGGATCGCCACCCACTTGTAGAGCTTGCCCTGTTGCCCATCCGGAACCAGAAGCTTAATGGAGCTTTTGGCGCTCATCTTGTTCAGGTCTTTGGCAATCCCCGACAGCGCCTGAGCGCCCATCACCCACGGGATGGTTAACCAGGCTACCGGGACGGTCAGCATCAGCAGCGCCGCAACCTGAATGCCCAGCCCGATGTTCATGGTTCGGTTCAGACCCAGCCGAGCACCGAGATAACCGCCCACCAGGTTGGTGATCACGCCAAAGAGTTCGTAGAACAGAAACAACGCCGCGATTTGAAGTGGGCTGTAGCCCAATGCGTGAAAGTGCAGCACCACCAACATGCGCAGAGCACCATCGGTGAGAGTGAAGGCCCAGTAGTTGCCCGTAACGAGTAGGTACTGCCGCACTTCCGGCGCGAGGGCTGACAACGCTTTCATGACCGCTCCTTAAACTGCCAGACCGACCATTTTGGCCAGTTCGACGGTGCGGTTGGCATAGCCCCACTCGTTGTCGTACCAGGCATAGAGTTTGACCTGTGTACCGTTGATGACCATGGTCGACAGCGCATCGATGATCGATGAGCGTGGATCTGTGCGATAGTCGATGGACACCAATGGACGCGTCTCGAAACCGAGGATGTCTTTCAGCTCGTTCTCGGAAGCGTCCTTGAGGAACTGGTTCACTTCTTCGACGGTCGTGGCGCGCTCGACTTCAAAGACACAGTCAGTCAGCGAAGCGTTGGCTAGCGGCACGCGTACGGCGTGACCATTCAGTCGCCCACGCAGCTCTGGGAAAATTTCGGCGATGGCGGTGGCCGAGCCGGTGCTGGTCGGAATCAAACTCATCCCCGAAGCACGCGCACGGCGCAGATCCTTGTGCGGCTGATCGAGAATGCTTTGGGTGTTGGTCAGGTCGTGGATGGTGGTGATCGAACCGTGGCGAATGCCCAGCTTTTCGTGGATGACTTTCACCACTGGCGCCAGACAGTTGGTGGTGCACGAAGCAGCGGTGACGATGCGATGTTCCGCCGCATTGAACAGCTGATGATTGACGCCCATGACGACGTTCAGCGCGCCTTTTTCCTTCACCGGAGCGCAGACCACCACACGCTTTACGCCTTGGTCGAGGTAAGCCTGAAGCACAGCGACGGTTTTCATCTTGCCGCTGGCCTCGATCACCAGATCGCAATCCGACCAGTCGGTGTCCGCAATCGCTTTGTTCGCGGTCACCTTGATGCGCTTGCCGCCAATCACCACATGATCGCCTTCTGCACTGGCTTCGTTGTGCCAACGACCATGCACCGAGTCGAAGTTGATCAAATGCGCGTGCGTTGCCGCGTCACCCGCTGGATCGTTGATCTGTACGAACTCAAACTCTGGCCAGCTCCAGGATGCTCGCAGAGCGAGGCGACCGATCCGGCCAAAACCATTGATGCCAACTTTGATAGTCATGTTGTTGTGCTCTGTATCTGTAGTCAGTGGGAGTTCGACTGGGTGTCGAACTGGCCGATGTATTCGATATGGGCAGGATGCTGAATGGCGCGTGGACGTAACGACTGAACGTCGCGAATGGCATCGCTGAATGGCACACCACTTTCGATCAACAACTGAGCGGCGACCAACCCGGTACGGCCCGAGCCGCCCTTGCAATGAATGGCGATGGTTTTCCCTTCGGTCAGTAGTTGCTTGAGTCGCGGATGGTGCTGCTCCCATGCGGTTTTAAATGCGTCGCCTGGAGCCTGATCGTCCTCTACTGGCAAGTGGAACCACTCGATGCCGAGCAGCTGACATTCTTCGGGCAGAAGGTCGATCTCGTTCTGAAGCAGCTCCTCGGTTGGCATCAGCGTCAGCAACACTGAAGCCCCTGCATCTTTGAGGGTTTGCAGCGCCTCGAAAGGCAGGGTGCCCTTCGTGCCTGGACACGGGGTGAAAATCAATTGGCCATCGAACTGTGCCAAGGGCAGTACGGAATATGGGTGTTGTAGCACGGTAAAAAATCCTCAGATGGAGCGCTGATTGACACGTTTCATGAGTTCTTCCGCTGACTCTTTGCGCTCGGAATAACGATCCACCAGATAGTCCTGACGGTCACGAAGCAACAGCGTGAATTTCACCAACTCTTCCATCACATCCACGACGCGGTCGTAGAATGGAGAAGGTTTCATCCGGCCGTTATCGTCGAATTCCATGTAGGCCTTCGGTACGGACGATTGGTTGGGAATGGTGAACATGCGCATCCACCGTCCCAGCACTCGCAGCTGATTAACGACGTTGAACGACTGTGAGCCGCCGCAGACCTGCATAACGGCGAGGGTTTTGCCTTGAGTCGGGCGTACCGCGCCCATTGCGAGAGGCACCCAATCAATCTGCGCTTTGAAAACTGCGCTCATATTTCCGTGACGCTCTGGAGAGCACCAGACCTGCCCCTCGGACCACAACACCAAGTCACGCAGTTCCTTCACACGCGGGTGATCGTCTGGTGCGTCATCTGGCAGCGGTAAGCCTGACGGGTTGAAAATCCGCGTCTCGGCGCCGAAGTGCTCCAGCAACCGAGCTGCTTCCTCGACCAGCAAACGACTGAAAGAGCGTTCACGCGTCGATCCGTACAGCAGCAAAATGCGCGGTTTGTGGATGGAGGTCTTTTCGATACCGAGCTTATCTGTCGAAGGAAGATCAATCAGGTCAGTATCGAGCTGGGGGATGTGGTCATCAAACATAGTCTTTGTCCTGCGCTACGGCGCTCTTGGATTCATCGAACCAGCGGCGTTTCAACCAAAGGGCAACACCGACCAGAGAAATCAGTACCGGCACTTCCACCAGCGGGCCGATAACCGTGGCGAAGGCCACTGGGGAAGCGAGGCCGAAGTTGGCAATGGCCACGGCAATCGCCAGTTCAAAGTTGTTGCTTGCGGCGGTGAAAGCCAGTGCGGTGGTGCGTGGGTAATCAGCTTTGAGCAGCTTGCCCAACCAGAAGCTGATGAAAAACATCACGACGAAATAGATCGTCAGAGGAATCGCGATGCGCAATACATCCAATGGTAATTGCAGCACCACGTCGCCCTTGAGGCTGAACATGGCCACGATGGTCAACAGCAGTGCCACCAGCGTCAGCGGGCTGATCTTGGGAATGAAGCGCTCCTTAAACCAGACTTCACCTTTACGGGCGATAAGGATTTTGCGAGTCAGGAAGCCAGCCAGGAACGGCACACCCAGGTAGATCAGGACCGACTCGGCAATGCTGACAAAGCTGGTCTCAATCACGCTGCCTTCCAGCCCGAACAGCGGCGGCAACAGCCCCAGGAAAATCCAGGCATACACACTGAAAAACAGGATCTGGAAGATGCTGTTGAACGCAACCAGCCCGGCGACGTACTGATTGTTGCCACCCGCGATCTGGTTCCAGACCAGCACCATCGCGATGCAACGAGCCAAGCCGATCAGGATCAGGCCGGTCATGTATTCCGGCTGGTCCCGAAGGAAGATGATCGCCAGTGCGAACATCAACACCGGGCCGATGACCCAGTTCTGGACCAAGGACAAAACGAGGATGCGCTTGTCCTTGAAGACCTCCGGCAGTTCCTCATAACGAACCTTGGCCAGAGGCGGATACATCATCACGATCAAGCCGATAGCGATGGGTATGTTGGTTGTGCCCACGGAAAGACTGTTGAGCCACTGCGGCCAGCCTTCGAACAGGCTCCCCAGACCGATCCCCAAGGCCATGGCGAGAAAAATCCACAGCGTCAGATAACGGTCGAGGAACGAAAGGCGGCTTTTACTCATGATCAATGCTCCTGTGATTACAGCGTGCCAATCAGGGCCAGCTCTGCCTTGAGCTGTTCGGCACTCAGCTGGGAAAGCGGTAAAGCCAGAAAGGCTTCAATACGGGTTCTGATCTGCTCCAAAGTGGCCTCAAAAGCCGCCCCGATCTCTTCTTGAGTCCCGTGGTATTCCGACGGGTCAGCCAACCCCCAGTGCGCCTTCGTGGCCGGTCCGAAAAATACCGGGCAGGCCTCACCGGCAGCCTTGTCGCACACCGTGATGACGAAATCAGGAGCCAAGTTCACATGGACATCGCTGGACTTACTGATCAATCCCTCCGTCGAAATACCAGCGCTTTCTAACGTCTTGAGACTCAGCGGATGTACTTCGCCTTTCGGCTGACTGCCCGCGCTGTAGGCTTTCATACCTTCCGGCGCCAAGTGATTGAAGACTGCTTCACAAAGGATGCTGCGGCAGCTATTGGCAGTGCACAGGAACAGGATTTTCATCGAGCGATCTCGTAGTCGAAGGCGGAATCAGGCGATTTTGCTTTCACAGCACACGGCTGCCCGTTCAGGACGGTCACCCATTTCATCAAGGCGTTTGGCATCAGGGCTCAACCAGTGCTTGTTGCTTTTCAGCACGGTGGTCAGCACTTGATGAACCCAATCAGGAAGATTCGGGTGCAGTCGGTAATACACCCATTGGCCTTGCCGACGGTCCGACAACAGGCCGCAAGTACGCAGTTGCGCTAGGTGCCTGGAGATTTTTGGCTGACTCTCGTTCAACGCGCAGGTCAGCTCGCAAACACAAAGCTCTCCTTCACGGGTGATGAGCATCATCGTGCGGACCCGAGTGTCGTCAGCAAGGCATTTGAAAACAGTGGTCGGTGTCAGATGGTCAGCCATATCGTTTTCTCAGTGTTTGTTTTTGACCAAGACGAACATCTTGATGCGCTCATGAATTTCGTGAAGGGTGTGACGGAAGGCATCGGGTTTGGTGCTGGTAACCGGGTCGTCAAAACTCCAGGCCAATGCCTCCTCGGCTCCAGGTAAGGACAGGCATTCCGCTGCGGCTTTATCACACAAGGTGATGACGTAATCGAAACGCTCACCACGGAACTCGTCTATCGACTTGCTACGTAATCCCTCCGTGCTCACACCGATGTGGGAGAGTGCCTCGAAGGTGCGTGGATCGACCTGAGTCGGAGTTGTGCCGGCGCTGAACGCCTCGAAATGCTCCGAATCGGTATGCCTCAGCAACGCTTGGGCCAACGGAGAGCGGGCCGCATTGGCGGTACAGACGAACAGGACACGGGCTTTGCTGGTCATTGTGAAATCTCAGCTCATATACGGTATAACGAATATATGATTTTCCGTATACCAGGTAAAGAGCTAATGGCACAGTAATCCATAAAAACGTTTGGATTCCGCCGTCCAGCTTCAATGAAAGCCCTATATTGCCGCGTCAGTCACGTAACTCGCTTTCCAGTTATCTACAAATATCTGCGGCGGTATATATGGTTTTTGTAATGAGTCTGTCGCGCAAGCAGAAAAAGGTCGTTCCTTGGTTCAAGGACTACCTGGACAAGCAGAAGAAATAAGAAGGGCGCCCCTAACCTGCCCCGGACGTCGAGGGCGGGTTAGGCGGCAGTGCTCTAGGCTTTGCAACAACCCGGCGAGGTAAGAGGTGCGGCCTCAGGAAATGTTCCCGCCGTCGCGCAACAAGATGTCTGACTAGCCGAAGCTTCAAGGCGATCATCAGCCTCATCGAAATCCGAGTTGCAAATGCCAGTTGCCGGAAGGATCAGCTCAACCCTTTTGGCCGCCTCCCAATCACCCGCCAACGCCGCGACAACAGACCGTACCTGTTCATACCCCGTCATTAACAAAAACGTAGGCGCCCGGCCATAGCTCTTCATCCTCACAATGAAGAAACCTTCCTCTGGATGGGAAAGTTCTACTGCGCCGTGAGGCCTGACCGTACCGCAGCTGTGCTGGTTGGGGTCGATCATTGAAGCGAGCAACACTGCACTTTGGGTTGTTGGGTCAAGTGAGATACGCAGCTCGGCGAGCAGACTCAGGTCTGGGCGGAATCCAGTCGCCACAATGATTTCGTCCACAGGTGGAAATAACTGGCCTCCCGCCTTCACGACCAACCCTTGGGCATTGCCTACTACCTGATCGATAGCGACGCTTTTGAACAGCTCGATCACGCCGTCATTCAGCAATTGGCGAATCTTCAGGCCGAGCTTTCCGCGCTCTTCCAATTGATCATTCGCACCACCGCCCAGAATGCGCTCAAGAGAATTACCCCGGATTGCCCATAGCACTTTGGTTTGCGGTGCCTCCTGAGTCAGCCGTACCAGATCCTGGAGGGTGTTAAACGCGGAGTGACCACCACCTACTACCAGCACTCTTTTGTTGGCATAGCGATTCCGGGCACGACTCAATACCTCCGGGATGCCGTACGCGATGTGCGCTGCATGCTCGATCTCGCCCAAGGCAGGGATACCATGGGCACCCATCCAGTTCGGCGTCAGGTACGTGCCCGAGGCATCGATGAGAGCGCTGGCCAGCACATCCTGTTCACCCGTTGGTCCTGCGACGCGTAGCAAAAAAGGGGCAGCCGATCTGCCCTGGGTCTTCATCACATCCTGACCGATGCGAGTGGCTGCCAGAACACGGGTATTGAGCTGCAAGTGACGCTTGATCTGTTCGAGGTCTGCGAGAGGTCGAACAAACCGGTCCAGCAGTTCACGACCCGTTGGATACTCGTTCTCCGGTGGTGGAATCCAGCCATCGGCCAGCAAAAGTTTGGCCGCCTCCTTGTCCACATTGAACTGCCACGGAGAAAACATCTTCACATGCGCCCATTCTTCGATGCTGGACCCAGCTTTCGGACCAGCGTCGAAAATCAACGGTGTGATCCCTCGGGCCAATAGGTGAACGGCTGTCGCCAGGCCCACCGGCCCTGCTCCGATTATGGCAACGGGAAGATCGTTGTTCACCATGGTCCATTCCTTTTTCAGACTGGCTGATTGACCGGAAACAGGCGTTCGACAATCGTACAGTCAAGCCAGCGCCCTTCCAGGCAGGCGTGCTTTTCATACACCCCCACCTGACGAAAACCGCAGGCTTCACACAGTGCAAGACTGGCGTGATTGAAGGTAAAAATACGCGAAAGAACCTTCCAGAATCCGCGAGCTTCGGCTTCGTCCAGCAATGCCTGAAGCAACTGTTTGCCGAACCCGTAGCCGCGAACATCGCGATCTACATAAATGGAGAAATCTGCAACGCCGTCGTAACAGGCTCGGGTGCGATAACTACTGAGTCCAGCCCATCCAACAACCTGATCAGCCACATCAACCATGACCACTACCGGGTAGCGTTCTACTGAGTTAATGCGATCAAACATGTCTGATGCACATACAGGAGTTGTTTCAAACGTAGAGCTACGATCCTCAATACCTTGGTTGTAGATGGCTGCCATTTTGGTAGCATCTAAGCGTTCAGCTAAACGAAATCGCATCAGCGTTTGCATTGTTAGCATTATTCGAGCCCCACTCGGTTGGTAGTAACAACATTGCTTCTAAAAGGAAGTTTTCCCTTTCAATCCTTGCTCTTCACGGCTGGGCAACACTCACTCACGAGCCCGCAGCGAATCTCCGTGGCCCGCGTAATCTGCCTAAGCAAACTCAGTGCTCCTTGCCTGGCTTCAGCCGAGATGTTCTCGATCATCGCTCGCTCCTCAGCAATCAGGTCAGCTCTGATTTTCTCGTATAGCTCCCGTCCAGAATCCGTTGCCTGGATTCGGACTGCACGTCGATCTTCATCATCCTCAACGCGAGACACATACCCTTTACGCTCTAAGGTATCGATCACTCGGCTTGCCGTGCTTTTGTCCAAGAACATTTCTTCCGCCAAGACCTGAAGGCGCAGCGCGCCCCTTTTGACAAGCGTCTCGACGGCATAGCATTGGGTTACCGATACGTCGTAACAGCAGATCCGGTCGCGATCACGGAACTGATAGACGCGAACCAGCTGGTTCAGCGCCTCATGCAAGTCCTCGGAATCCTGAGTCAGCTGATCGTTTTTAAGCTTCGTCATAACCGTCACAAATTAGTTGTTAGCTGCAACAGTAATCCTCGAATCTCGGAGGCGTCAACAACGAACTTAGATTGACGATAGCCAGAAGAAGGCGCTAGCTTGTTGTTACTAACAACTAAAAATGAGCGCATCGGTCGTGTCATTTCCACAGCAGATTCATTCTCCGATCAATCGCTCCAGGCTCGTATGGGCAATGGGTTTCACCCAGATTATTGCCTGGGCTACGACCTATTACTTGCCGGCAGTGCTTGCGACTCCTATAGCCAAAGAAACCGGGTGGTCCATTACCAGCGCAGTGGGTGGTCTGTCTTGGGGAATGCTGATAGCGGGAGCTTCCTCGCCGGCAGTTGGTCGTCAGATTGATCGTCATGGCGGACGCTCTATCCTGGCTGCCAGCTCACTGCTCCTGGCTCTTGGCATGTTACTGATGGGGCTGGCGGGAAACCTTGCCACGTACTACCTCGCCTGGACGCTGATCGGCGTCGCCATGGCGGCGGGTCTATACGACGCAGCCTTCTCAACCCTGGGACGACTTTTCGGCGAAGAGGCTCGAACCTCCATTACCGGACTGACCCTTTTAGGCGGCTTCGCAAGCACCATAGGCTGGCCGGTGATAGCGGGACTGGAGAGTTGGATCGGTTGGAGGGGCGCCTGCTTTGCTATCGCTGCGACTCATCTGCTAATCGGATTCCCTATTCATGCGCTGTTGATTCCTGGAAGCACAAAACAACCGCCCCACCCCGTTATAACCAAATCACTAGGGGGGGCTGCGCTTCGCCCAAAGACCTCCAATTATCTGTTTTTCTTGATTGGCGGCATGCTAACGGCACTGGCACTGGTGGTATCTGGTATCTCGGTACACCTGCTCAATATTCTCAAGCAGTTGGGGATCGCGAACGCTATGGCCTTGGCGCTCGGCATGGTGATCGGACCCTCGCAAGTGGTGGCGCGGGTTGCGGAGTTTTCCATTGGAAGGAATCTCCACCCAACTTGGTCCGCACGAGCGGGAGTGTTGCTATGCTTCGTCGGACTTGGATTGCTGATCTCAGGCCTGCCTTGGCTGGCCTTCGTAGCAATTGCACTTTACGGTGCGGGTAACGGCATCCTCACCATCGCTCGCGGTACTCTTCCATTGGCGCTTTTTGGACCTCAAGGATATGGCGCACGCATGGGACTGCTCGCAAGGCCTGTCCTTGTTGCCCAAGCGTGCGGCCCCATCGCCTCAGCTTTTGTTTTGGAAAGCTTTGGAGCTTCGGTACTTATCGGTGTGATGTGCGGGCTTCTGTTCCTATGCTTCATGGCTACCTGGCGGATACCGACGGCTCAAAAAGAGAACACGTGAGGCGCTGCTGGAGGCGCAGTGTTAAATCGGGGGGACTCGACTGCAACCCTATTGGTAATGCAGGCGGATCCAGCCACCTGTCACCTTGACGCCCTCCCCTCCGCTCAAACACTAAACTCTTACGGACGAGTTTTGGAGCAAGAAAAATGACACGAAAAAAGCAGCTGACTCCAATCGAAGATGCATTGGCAGAGCAACCTATAACCGTCGGGCACGAGGTTTCTAATGGTCCGTCCCAAGGTACAAAGCTTTCGCTTGAACGCCTGCTGGCAGAAACTCCGGAGGACAATCTAGACGAGGCATGGGAAAAAATGGCATCAGTCGGGCGTGAATTCTGACGTGAGTTTTGCTTTCCATATCTGTCCTGCCCATTGCACCAGCAACGTTCGTCTATCCCTCGAAACCTTCAGAACCCATCGGCGTAATAGCCCCATTCACCGACCAACTCATCTATCGCCAGCGAAATTCTCGATTCCTGCATCAATTCGGAAGGCGTGTAGCTGAGCGCCACAGCGATGGCCATCGCGAAACCATCAAGGCTTTGCGGGCTATATGGCCAGACTTGGAGCTTTATCAATGATGCATCGCTGAGGCTGTATTCATCGACAAACGCCAACATCCCCTCCAACCGGGTAAATTCGCATAACGATATCGCACGCGTTTTCAGAGGCCAATCCGCGAGCAACGTTCGCGTATCCAAATACGTGTCCCCGGCGCTTGCAAGCATTGGATGAGTGAAGGCTCTTACGCAAAACGACATCAACAGCGGAGACGATACGAGACTCCGTACGTGTTTCAAGTCGACTAGCCCTTGACCAAACTCCCACGCCAGTTCGCGACGCAGGTGCTCTTCAAGATTTGGGTGATCAGCCATCACTACTCTTGAGTTGGCGATAACATTCATGAGGATCACACCCCAACGCCATATTCGAGTCGCTTCAGAAGCGTGTAGACCGCCTCGCACCCCTCGCTCGTATTGAGCACTTCGTAAGGCCGCCGACCGGCAAAAGCAATGCTTGGCTGTTGCACCCAATGTACGGCGCTCGCTCCGAAGAATGACAAAATTAACGCTACGGTTCGCGCATAGCTGGCAACGTAATGTTGGTCAGCGATCCTAGGGTCTATTTGTTCTAAAGCCTGTGTCCCGCGATGTTTCTCACACCGAGCAAGAAGCCAACCTTCAAACGCCATCACTTCTCCAGGCATGCTGCACAGCTCGCATACGCAACCCGAAACCAGTTCGGTGATTTCTAGAGCCATACCGACGCTAGCGTCGCCCCCACGTTGATAAATCCGGAGCTGACCGAACTTTTCTTTCGCTTGTGAAATATTCACGTCGAGCGCTCTCAACTCTGCATATCGCTGGATTAGCAGCAGACTGCCTTCGATCAGATCCGACCAACCGTCGAGGCATTCAAACCCGAACATTTCCGTCTCAGGGCCGTCTCGCTGAAAAAGAAGGGTTCGGTGATTAGTAGCGAGGCGTCTTTCAATGAAATTATTCATTTGCCCTATCTACCTTGGACCACAACGTTTCTCTGGGATGCCGAAGTAGCGCGGACGGGTAAATCTGTCCATTCATCAGCTCGTAGCAATACTGCTCACCGACCGAATGGATCGCTCGAATCGGCTCCATCAACCACCTGCGTTTCTCGTTCAACCATGGCGGGGACACAAGCTGAATTTCCCGAATAAATTCCTCGGGTGTATCCCTATAGGCCAAACCCAATAGGTGGCGGACGGCAGGGATCATGAATTGCTGCTGCGAGGAAAACTCCCCGTCGAACGTTTCGTAGGTCAAGAAAAACCACTCATGATTCGCCGTCTGTGAGATGTAGGCCCAACGATGCGTTCCTTCCTCCAAAGCGAAAAGCGGATTCTGCAATCGCGCTTGCGCGTGGGTTTCGAACATATTATCTCTCCAAGCGTTTACTATCGGCGTACTATAGTACGCTGCGAACGCTAGCTCAATGTGGCTACATACTCCTTTTTCAGGAGTAGCCGCATGCGCGAGCTAAACGACGCATTTGCGCTGGCTCTGAGGGATATGCGGCATCAGGCCAATTTGGCCCAGAACGACTTCCCACCGAGGGTTAGCAGGGAGTACATCAGCCTACTGGAGCGTGGACTTCGCTCCCCTAGCCTGAAGGTGATAGACGATCTAGCTGAAATCATGGGTATCTCCCCGCTGTCACTTGTGCTCCAGTGCTATCTGCATCGGGATCCAAGCACGAGCTTCGAGGCCCTTCTTGCAAAAGCGGTTCGCGATGTAAGGGTAGAAATGATCCCTGGCAAAGATGAGGATGTGGACTAGGAGATACCCCTGATCCTTTTCACTGCTGCACGCTCACGGGCAGCCCTGGTTTTGGCAGTTGAAACGAGGCATTCGACGGGAAACGTATGCTTCGCCCCGCAGACCTTCTGCGTTTTTGACTCTTCCTCCCAGCGAATGGGGTATCAAGCCGGCCTGATCTTCGTTGTTTTCATTAAACCGACTTCGCCGAATGAGCCCACATGGCTTCTACTCCAGGCTCTTAGACCTACATCGAAATTCGCTCTGATTGGGAAAAAAGTAGTAGGGTGTCTACGCGATGTAAGTCGCCCCCCGTTTGATCGCTTAGGGTGACTGATATTTCGCATTGTGACATTTCAGGCAAAAATCAGAATCGACCAGGCTTGAAAGCCTTATTTTACCTCTGCAAATGAGCAAGGCCGCGAAACAGCTACTGCACCTTGTTTACAAGGGATATAAATAGCGCAGTGTGACATCCAGGAGAATCATGATGGCAGCGAACTCAATCGCAGAAATCCTCAAACGCGATGGCCCAATGCTAAGCAGCGACTTGTCGAAGCTACTTGAGCAACGGCACGGTCTGAATGCGACCGCTGCCAGGAAACGGGTTGAACGAGGCTGCGAGGGAATGAGCAAGCTGAGCCATATCATTTTTCCACACAGAGCCCGATTCCTGTATTTGGAGAAAAATTACGGCTCCCCCTTTTTCTTTCAAAACTTAATGGTCGCACTCAAGAAAACTGGAAGCTCATACTTCACTGCTCTCAACGCATTGGAGTTGCGCGACAACATCATGCCTCGCGGCCACTTTCTGATTGCCTGCGGAGCCCCGGTAGCCCAGAAAAAACACATCTCATCCGAGAGCCTGCTTGAGAGACTGATCAAAGCGACCCTAGTGAAAGAAATCACGGTTCCAGGTGGAGAGAGCTGCATCATACGATGCGACGTTGAACACATCCTGGACGCAACGTCGCTCTGGGCAAAAATGAAGAGCCGACTCATCGCGGAAAAAATCACGTTATTGGCAGTTAAAGACTGGTCCCGGAATCTGGGCATGGTCAGCTATGACTCAGTCGAGACACGAGAAGATGAAGACACCACGAATCTGCCTAAGGTCGGAACGTTTAACTGGGATTTGGCAGGGCCGTCGTATTTATTCCCAATGCGAGGACAAGCAATTGTCGGCGTAAAACCTGGCTTTCTGGTTTGTGATTTAGCGTTGAATGGCAGAGTTTCTCTCGAACACATTGGCGCGTTTGTTCGCAAGTGCATAACACTTAGAAGCCTGCCGAAAGTGGGTAAGTGCCTTCAGATATTTGTGGCGGAAGAGTACGAAGCAGAGGCTTTTGCGTTACTCAAAAAAGAGGGGATTATTCCGGCTACGACTGAAAGCCTGTTTGGTCGAGACGTAGCCAAAGCCTTAAAAAACCTATGCGCGATACTGACGGATACAGCAAAGCTGACCCAAAACCCCGAGGCATTGGAGAAAATTTTCGATGACCTTTCTCGCATTGAAGGTGCCGCCTCTACCTTGAGAGGTAGCCTTTTTGAGTTCGCCGTTGCCCAGATCGCTAAATTCACCCTTCCTGGTTATGAGCAGGAAATGAACCGAATCGTCAAAAACTTGCTGGGCGATAAAGCCGAAATTGACGTATTGGCAGTCCGAAGAAATCACGAAGTCGTCTTCATCGAATGCAAAGGAATTCATCCAGTCACCACACTTGATGATGATGAAATAAACAAATGGCTCGATAAAAGGATTCCTGTGCTTAGGGCATTCGCTAAGACACATTCGGAGTGGGCTGGAATGGATCTGAGGTTTGAACTTTGGACCAGTGGCCGCTTCTCTGAACGAGCCTTATCTCTGGTAAGCGCCAGGCAGGCTGAGAGCCATAAATTCCTAATTCAGCTTCGTGATGCAGAATATGTATTAGCACAAGCGGTCGCTAGCAAAGACAAGGGGCTTTTGAGGACGTACGAGCAGCACTTCATCAAAAATCCCATGCAGGAGTTTGAGGAAGCGCAAAAGCGAGCAAAAAGAAAGGAGGAGAGAGCAGCGAGTCGAGCAAAAGTGAAGGAAGTTTCTCTAACAAAAGCAACGGCTCCACCATTACCAACTCTTTCGGCACCTGAGACCTATACAGGCTATTTGGGCGATTCTGTGAACTAGCCTTGCATTAAAAGCAGGCCCGTCGCAGTCTTCGGCGGCCGAACGTCAACCTGACTACCGGCTACGCTTCGGAGCCAGATCGGGCAGTATCCATCAACGATTGCTTATAACCGATGGCCTTTAAGCAGGGGACAAGGTGGCCACTGGGGATCTAAGATAACCACATGGGTTCGCGCCCGCGTCAGCGCAACCCGAAGCACTTTGCGACTTTTAGGGTAAGGTGGAAGATCGTCGCGCCAAATAAACGATGACTCCACAACCGCCCCGCTCCGTCTTGCCTCCCGAACCAAAATTACGCCATCGAATTGCTTTCCCTTCGCCTTGTGGATGGTAAGCGTCCGAACTACACCGCCTTGCATCTCAGACCTTAATCCCCTTTAACCGCTGATTGACGCGCTCACACTCAAAAACTGCGAAATTGCACCCCACTTGACCACCCATTTGCGTTG
>NZ_JAFCVN010000014.1:0-151501 GCF_049897065.1 Pseudomonas sp. DWP2-2
CGATGAACTGAAGCAACTTGCTGCCGAAAACTGCATAACTCATTGTTTACCAAGGAGTTTTCCGTTTCGACTGCGCCGGAAGTGGGGCGAATTATAGGCTTCCAGAATCTGCCGTCAACACAATTATTCGGTTTTTCTATCAAATACCTCAAAAACCCGATGCTCCCACTATATAGATAGCTACAAGGCAGCATTTGAGCAATATATTGCTCATTCGTCGACAGTTAAGCATCATAGCGCCTCGTATTTATCGATCATGACTTCGGAAGAACTACCGCAATGACCACCCCACCTCGCAGCCTGGCATCCGCATTGTTTCCGATCGGCCTGCTATTGATCGCCATGGCGTCCATCCAATCCGGTGCGTCATTGGCCAAAAGCATGTTTCCTATTGTTGGCGCACAAGGCACCACTGCTCTGCGTTTGATTTTCGCCAGTGTGATCATGCTGGTGCTATTACGCCCATGGCGCGCCACGCTGACGGCCAAGTCCTTGCGCACGGTGATCATTTACGGGATGGCGCTGGGCGGCATGAACTTCCTCTTCTATATGTCCCTTCGTACCGTACCGCTGGGGATTGCCGTAGCACTCGAATTCACAGGCCCGCTTGCCGTCGCTATCTATGCCTCGCGCAGAGCTGTCGACTTCCTGTGGATTGCCCTGGCGATCATCGGCCTGCTGCTGTTGATTCCGATGGGCGAGGCCAGTAGCGGTATCGACTGGGTCGGCGCGGCTTACGCACTGGGCGCAGGCGGATGCTGGGCCCTCTATATTTTATTCGGCCAAAAGGCTGGGAACGACAATGGTGTTCAGACCGCTGCACTCGGCGTGATGATTGCGGCCCTGTTCGTCGCACCGATCGGCATCGTGCATGCGGGCGCCGCGCTGCTGACGCCCGCCCTGATCCCTATCGCCATTGGCGTCGCAATTCTGTCCACCGCCTTGCCCTACACCTTGGAGATGGTCGCACTGACTCGCCTTCCCGCTCGCACATTCGGCACGTTGATGAGTATAGAACCGGCGTTCGGCGCCCTCTCCGGCCTGTTCTTTCTGCATGAGCATTTATCCCTGGCCCAATGGCTGGCCATCACCTGCATTATCCTGGCTAGCGTAGGCGCGACGTTGACGATGCGCAACGAATCCAAACCACTGGTGCCTGCCGACTGATCATCTTTAAAGCCAGCTCTGGTATTTGCCGCTCATTTAGGCCATGTTTAGGCCGTAACCGAATGTCATTCATGGAGAATTTCGACACGGACAGCATGAACGCTTCGCTCGAGAGCGAGTAAAGCGGCTCTGTTCTTTTGCAGGGCGGCTATTAAGGATGGGAATGAAACGAATTTTGATACTGTTGCTGGTTGTGGGCATCGCTGGCTGTGCTGCAACCACAAAAACAGAAGTGAAACGGGGTAAAAAAGGGCTGCATATCAACTGTTCAGGCCTGTCCTCCTCCTGGGACCAGTGCTACACCAGTGCAGCCAACTCATGCGGTGCCAAGGGCTACCGGGTGATAGCCAAATCCGGCGATAACTCCGAAGAGCCTGGGGACTATCCCTTCGGCCTCAACCCAGCCGGCTATACCAGCCGCAGTATGATCGTCATCTGCAAATAGCTGCCCGAGCAGTCTTTCCTGACTGCTCATCTTAAATTCAGGCCAGTTGCGGCACGAAGGCTAAACTCCTGCTCGACCATCGAACCAATGGAGTTCCCATGCCGCACAACAAGAAAATCGTATTAGTAGTGGGTGCCGGTGACGCGACCGGCGGCGCCATAGCCAAACGCTTTGCCCGCGAAGGCTACATCGCCTGCGTCACCCGTCGCAGCGCCGACAAACTGCAGCCCCTGGTAGACAGCATTCAGTTGGCGGGCGGTGAAGCCCATGGTTTTGCCTGTGATGCACGTAAAGAAGAGGACGTGATCGCTCTGGTCGAGCAAATCGAAACCGAGCTGGGACCTATTGAAGCGTTCGTCTTCAACATCGGCGCCAATGTGCCTTGCAGCATTCTGGAAGAAACCGCACGCAAGTACTTCAAGATCTGGGAGATGGCGTGCTTCTCCGGCTTCCTGAACGCACGGGAAGTCGCCAAACGCATGGTCACGCGTAACCGCGGCACTATCCTGTTCACCGGAGCCACCGCCGGCTTGCGCGGAAGCGCGGGGTTTGCTGCCTTCGCTGGCGCCAAGCATGGGATACGCGCCCTGGCACAAAGCATGGCGCGGGAGTTAGGCCCGATGAACATCCATGTCGCCCATGTGGTAGTCGACGGTGCCATCGATACCGACTTCATTCGCGAGAACTTCCCGCAAAAATACGCCCTCAAGGATCAGGACGCCCTCCTCAACCCTGACCATATTGCCGACAACTACTGGTTCCTGCATCGCCAGCCACGGGACGCCTGGACGTTCGAACTGGACCTGCGCCCCTGGAATGAAACCTGGTGACTCCCTCTATAACAATAAGCAGTGAGTACAGACCATGAGTAAAACCCTGGAGTTCTTCTTTGATCTCGGCAGCCCCGCGACTTACCTGGCCTATACCCAGTTGCCGGCGCTGTGCGCTAAAACCGGCGCACAGGTGGTGTATCAACCGATGCTGTTGGGCGGTGTATTCAAGGCCACGGGCAATGCCTCGCCGATCATGGTGCCCGCCAAGGGGCGCTATATGCTCGATGACCTGGCGCGTTACGCCAAACGCTACAACGTGCCGCTCAGGTTCAACCCGCACTTTCCCATCAATACCTTGGTGCTGATGCGCGCCGTCACCGGCATTCAAATCCACCAGCCTGAGCGCTTCCTCGACTTCATCGACTGCCTGTTCCGCGCACTCTGGGTGGAAGGCCGTCACCTGGGCGACCCAGAGGTCGTGGCCAATGTGCTCACCGAACAGGGGTTCGATCCCGAGCAGGTACTGGCCCTGTCCAATGATGCAACCGTCAAGGACGCTCTCAAGGAAAAAACCGAACGAGCCATTAAGCGCGGCGTGTTCGGCGCTCCCAGTTTCTTTGTAGGAAACCAGCTGTTCTTCGGCCAGGACCGCCTGGACTTTGTGCGTGAAGCCCTCAGCTAGGTGTTGATTGCAGCCGGCAATGCCTTGGCTGCAACCGATCAAATCGCCGCAGTGCGCACCTGCAACCATTCAAGCGCTGCACCATTGAGCAGCGGGCTCAAACGCTCACGCACCTGGGCGTGATACGCGTTGAACCATTCACGCTCATCCGCCGTGAGCAACGACGGCACCAGGCAGCGGGTATCAATTGGGCACAGGGTCAGGGTTTCGAACTTGAGGAATTCGCCAAACTCGGTCTTGCCCGCTTCACGGTTCAACACCAGGTTCTCAATGCGCACGCCCCAACGGCCAGGGCGATAAGTACCCGGCTCAATTGAAGTGATCATCCCTGGCTGCATCGCCGTTTGTGGCGCCGCAGCAGCCTGATAGGCAATCACCTGCGGACCTTCATGCACGTTGAGGAAATAACCTACGCCATGGCCTGTGCCGTGACCGTAGTCGACGCCTTCTGCCCAGATCGGCGCACGGGCAATGGCATCCAGCAACGGTGAAAGAATGCCCTTGGGGAACTGCGCACGGGACAGAGCAATCACGCCCTTGAGCACTCGCGTGCAATCGCGTTTCTGCTCCTCACTCGGTGTACCGACAGGCACCATCCGCGTGATGTCCGTGGTTCCGCCCAGGTACTGACCGCCGGAGTCGATCAAAAGCAAGCCATCACCTTCGATCAGCGCATGCTCTTCTTCGGTGGCGTGGTAATGCGGCATCGCGCCGTTGGCATTGAAAGCGGCAATGGTGTTGAAACTCAGCGATACATAGCCGGAGCGGCGGGTACGCGCAGCGGTCAGGTGCTCGTCAATCGTCAGTTCGGTAATGCGTTCACGGCCCAGGGCGCTATCGAGCCAGGCAAAGAATTCACACAGCGCCGCCCCATCCTGCTCCATGGCTTGGCGGATATGTTCCGCGTCCGCCAGGCTCTTGCGGGATTTGGCTAGTGTGGTGGGGTTGAGGCTTTCAACCAGCTTGACGCCCGCGTCGAGGTTTTCCAGCAAGCCGGCGGTGACGCGGGCGGGGTCTACTTGCAAGCTTGCGCCCGCCGGTACCGCTCGCAGCGCTTGCGCCACCTCGCTGTAATCACGCAGGGTCACGCCATCCTGCTCAAGCACCACCCGCAGTTGCGCATCGACCTTGCCCAACGCCACAAACAAAGTGGCCTGTTGCTGATTGATCAAGGCAAAGGACACAAACACCGGATTGAACGAAACATCAGCGCCGCGCAGGTTGAATAGCCAGGCGATGTCATCCAGCGTCGCGATGAAATGCCAATCGGCGCCCTTGTCTTTCAAACTGGCGCGCAAGGCGGCCAGTTTCTCGCCACGACTGACGGTGGCTTGGGGCGGCAGATGCTGATAGATCGGCTGGTTCGGCAACGCCGGGCGGTCTTGCCAGACTTCATCGAGCACATCGATATCGGTACGCAGACGCGCGCCACGCTCGGCCAACTTGCCACCCAGGGTACGTGCCGAGGCCACGGCCATGACCGCACCGTCCACCGCCACCACGCCACCCTCAGGGGTTTGCTCGGCCAGCCACTCCAACGGTCCAGGCTGACCCGGTTGCAGCTTCACCAACTCGATACCGCTGCCCTTGAGCTCCTTGGTCGCCTGTTCCCAATACCGGCTATCCGCCCAGACCCCGGCAAACTCCGCCGTGACGATCAGGGTGCCCACCGAACCATGAAACCCGGACAACCACTGGCGCCCTTGCCAGTAACCCGGCAAATACTCGGACAAGTGCGGGTCCGCCGACGGCACCAGCAGGGCGTGAATGCCTTCGCGGCGCATCAGTTCACGGGTATGCGCCAAGCGCTGGGGAACCGTTCCATGGGTCAAAGGCTGCGTACTCATTGTATCTCCTGCTAACCACTAATAATTGTTATGTATTGCAAATGAAGTATCAGACAGCCCAGAACGCTGGTGCGCTGGCCTGTACCGTCTTGATCAATTGCACAGCTTCGTCGATATCCCGCTCGGTGGTGAACCGGCCCAGGCTCAAGCGAATAGTGCGACCAGCGCTGCGGGCATCATGCCCCAGGGCCACCAGGACGTGGGACGGTGCATTGCTAGCCGAATTGCACGCTGAAGTCGCCGAAAAGGCAATGCCCGCACTCAAGGCGGCAGCGTTGAATTCGCCTTCGCTGAACGTCAGGCTGAGGGTGTGGGGAATACGCTGGGTTGGGCTGCCATTGAGGCGTACTCCGGGAATCGACGCCAACTGCTCCAACAAACGTTCACGCAAGGCCACGATCTGCGCCTTTTCCTCAGCAAAGTACGCCGCCGCCAGAGCGAACGCCGTGCCCATGCCCGCAATCTGATGCGTCGCCAGGGTGCCCGAACGCAAGCCACCTTCGTGGCCGCCGCCATGAATCTGCGCCAACACTTTCTGTTGCGCACGAGGCCCAACGTACAGCGCGCCAATGCCTTTTGGGCCGTAGAGCTTGTGGGCGGAAAAAGACATCAAATCCACCGACCACTGCGCCAGGTCAATGGCAACCTTGCCCGCCCCCTGTGCCGCGTCCACGTGAAACAGCGCGCCCTGCTCACGCACCCGCGCGCCGATAGCCGGAATGTCGTTAAGGGTGCCCAGTTCATTATTGACCAGCATCAAAGACACCAGAAAGGTGTCCTCACGCAATGCCTCACTGACAGCCTGAACGCTGATCAAGCCATCGGCATCGGGCACCAGATAGGTCACAGCCACGCCGGCTTCCTGCAACTGCCGCGCGGTGTCGAGTGTGGCTTTGTGCTCGATCTGGCTGGTGATGATATGCCCACCAGCCAGCCCTCGCGCCTGGGCCACCCCTTTGATCGCAAGGTTGTTGGACTCGGTGGCACCGGAAGTCCAGACAATTTGCTCAGGCTGGGCGCCGACCAATTCGGCTACTTGCCGTCGCGCCTGCTCAACCGTTTGCCGGGCCGCCTGGCCGAATGCATGGGAACTGGACGCAGGGTTGCCAAAATTGGCATTGAAACCCAGGCACTCGACCATCGCCTGGATAACTCGCTCATCCACTGGCGTGGTGGCGGCATAGTCGAAATACAACGGACGTTTATTCATGGCGTAAAACTCGCAGAGCGTGTTCCCGAGAGCGGCGTCCCGGGGGCATCGAACAGAACAGAGGTCGTCAGGTTTAACTGATCGAGTGCCATTGAAGAAGAACCACGTGATGTAAATGTGCGTAGGAACGCTCCTGATTTTCAGCTTAACAGGCTCAAAGGCGATTGGGTGCAAATGCAAAAAGCCGAAAAATCCGCCATACGGAATTTTCGGCTTTTAGTGCAGCGCCAGGCGACTCAAACGTTAGTAAACAACCCGCTCACAGGATCGATGTTTCCGTTGTAGGGCACAACGGTTCCGGCTGCCCGGGCGATGGTGGCCCAGATTCGCTGCATATCGACCATTTTATTGCCAATGACCGGGTTGCCTTCTTGTTGACGATCACCCTGGGCCGTGATGTTGAAATAGCGTCCTGCGCCATCGCCGCTCTTCAACAACCCGCTGGCCCCGCCCATCAGTACCAGCGGCATATCCTTCGTATGCTCCGGGGCACCATCGGCCATCTCGCTGGTGAATACCACAAGCGTGTGTTCAAGCAGGCTGTCACCCGGCACGTCGGGATCGGCACGCTTCGCCAACTCGTCCATGAACAACTTGGCTCGCTGGGTATACCACTGCCGGGATCGTTTCCATACGTCCAGCCCAGCATAACGATGGGCGCAGTCATGGGGGTTGGTCACATTACTGACGTCCAGGATATTGAGCGACTCCGCCGAGCGCCCGACTTGAATCGTCGCTACACGCGTGATGCCACACCCCAGCGCTGTGGCAACCACCTGATGGTGGTGATGCTGTACCTGGTTACGAAATTCCGCAGATTTGAACGGCAACGTTTCCATCTGCAAAGGCGAACATTCGCCAATGGGTGGCAGAGTTTCTTCCATGTCTTTCATGACCTGCTCAACCGAATCAAGCTGCATATCGAGCTTCTGCTTTTGCGCCCCCGCAAGTCTGCCTCGCAGCTCGTTGATATCCGCCAGCACCGGATCAAATACATGCATGTTTCGCACCTGCTGCTCGCGCACCTCACGACCGACCGTGCCAAAGATCTTCTCGTACATCACCACCGGGTCCTGCTCAGGCCTGCGCATTGCGCCGCCATTCTCCGGCCCTTCCCAGGATACCTGCCAGGCAGTCCCGTCAATGCCCGAATGCGGCCCGGCAAAAAGACTCCGCTGGGTCGGATCGGTTCCCGGCATATGGCGGCCAAGCAACACATCAATCGACGCCATCTTCTTCTCACGGTCGCGCAACGCCCACGTCCAGCCGTTATGGCCTTCATTGCCAGGGCCCAGAATCGTGCCACGCAGGTACAAGGACTGGTTTTTATAGGCCGCCAGCTCCTGGCTGACCTCGTTGAGCTGGAAGTCGGAAGTGTCCAAAGCTTCGGCAGCGGGATGCCAGAGGCCTCGACCATCACTGGAATAGGCGGTTGCAGAGTCGACTGCCAGGCCATCAGGCACCACAAAGAAAACCACTTTTAACTTGGCCTGCTGGTTTTGCCCGGCCAAGGCCATACGCGCCAGGCCACACTGGGTGAGCGGGCCGAACACACCTACCGCAGCCAGGCCGGCCAGAAAGCGACGACGACTTTTCAAGATATCCATGATCAATCCCTCTGCGTCTTGAATTGGAACGCGTTGGAGGTACCCAGCGTGCGCAGCATCCCTGGTAATGAGCCATTGCCCTTCAGCCCGTCGACCAATGCCTTGACCGTTGCGGAAGTGGACTCGTCGGATTTGTTGCCCGAAGCGAAACGGAAATAGCTATCCGCCATGCAGAACAGAGACGCCGAGTTGTGCGCGATCAGCTTGGAAATACCTCGTACATCGTCGATAGGCACCGCGCCATCAACCCCAATGAACGGACCGGACGCTTTGATCGGCAACTGCACAGGGAACTGCGCGTAGTTGTAGGCAGGCTCCTGCTGGCGATAGCGCCCGGCAGCGTCGTAATGCTCCATCGATGCGCCGGTGTCGTTCATGTACTGATGGCACTGCCAGCAACGCCCTCCCGAAGCCTGCTCACCATTAATCAGGTCCCAGCGTTCACGGGTACTGATCGCACGCGCAGGGTAGGCCGGCTCTGTGGGCTCGGCTTCCACCGGCGCCCCAAACTCCCGGCAGAAAAGCTGCTCGCGAATGGCAATGCCGCGCTTGACCAGTGAGGTGACCTGATAGTCAGAGGTAGAGGCCTGAAAAAGTCCCAAGTGCAACAAGCCACCCCGTTTCTCATCCACGGCGACTTTGTGCAGCGTGTCACCGGTTACGCCGCCGATACCGTAGTGTTCGGCCAGAGCCTTGTTGAGGAACGTCACACCGGGGTTGAACAGCTCGTCCAACGTCCCCTTGCCGTCGAGCATCACGTGACGGGTCAACAGGGCCTGCTCCTGGGTCATCAACTGGATCATCTGTGCGCTCAGGCCGGGCTTCTCCTGCACCCCGCGCTGAGTCTTGATGTAGTAACTGATGAACCGATTGAACTGCTCAAGCCCGCGCTCACTGCGCATCATCCGGTCTATTTCTGCGCTGATTTGCTGCACTGTCCGCAACTCGTTGCGCTCTGCCTTGGCCAGCAGTTGCGCGTCCGGAGTGGTGCCTTGATAGGTGTAGGACAATGCAGTTGCGGTCTCATAAGGGGTGAGCTTGTAGACCTCGGCCTGCCGCGCGACAGCCTGGCCCAACTCCGAGCGATACAGGAAGTTGGGCGACAGCAGCAGCGCAGCGATCAGCGCCCGCTCTCCGTGCTCATCCAACACCGCCTGATAACGCGACAACTCAGACGGGCTCAAAGGACGGCGGAACACTTGATAACCCAGGGCACTGACCTCAAGGGTACCGGCAGTGGATTTGAAGCGTTTTACACGTTGAGGTGCCACTTGCTCGGCGATCGACACCGCCATGCCATACAGCTGCTTGATGTCTTCAGCCTGCAGCAGCCCTTTGCTGGCTTCACCTGGGAACTTGAAGTCTTTCTCGGATTTATCTGCCGGCAGCTTCTGGGTATTGACCTCCACGCCGAGTATGTCCTTGACACTGGCCGCG
This sequence comes from Pseudomonas sp. DWP2-2, assembly GCF_049897065.1. Classification (NCBI taxonomy): domain Bacteria; kingdom Pseudomonadati; phylum Pseudomonadota; class Gammaproteobacteria; order Pseudomonadales; family Pseudomonadaceae; genus Pseudomonas; species Pseudomonas sp. DWP2-2. The sequence goes on from NZ_JAFCVN010000014.1 coordinate 9,169, forward strand.
TATTCATCGCGCGTCAGCAAGCGCAACTGGCGCTGACCGTGAGCCTCGTTCGGGCTCAGGTAGGGCGCCCACACCACCTCAAACAAATGCTTGCTGATTTCGGTCGCACAGGTGGTGTCGCAATGCCCGGCCACCGGCATGCTCTGGATTTGCCGCACCAACGCATCCTGGCCAGCACTGCTCCATGCCACCGCCATGCGCAGGTTGTTGAAAAACTCCACCGCGTGGCATTTGGTGCAGGATTCGGCAAGCACTGTTTCGCCCAATTTCGGTTCATGACGGTAACTGATAGGTAACAGTTGCTCGTCCTGGCTGTCCTCGTTGATACGCAGCGCTACCTGTTCCGGCTGTGGCAGCTCCTGTGGGTAAAAGGGATAGATGACCTCGTAATCCCCATAGTCCAGAAGCTCGGTGACACTTTCGCCCCAAGGCACCTGCACCACTTTGGGCTCGGTGCTCGTAGAGCCCTTGAGCTTGAGGGTGAAATGCCAAGTGGAATCCGTTACTGACGCAGGCTTGGGCGGCGCCAACACCGTGATGTTGATATCCAGCTTGATCGGCCGCTCACGGTACTGCATGTTCAACACGTGCTTGTTGTCGTCGGCAGACAAGGTAAGTGAAGTATTGCGCGTCTGTGGAATCCAGTTTTTCACATCATTGAGCCGAACCTGGTAAGTCCCGTAGGGCAAACCCTTGAGCACCAATGCGGCATAACTGTCAGCAGGGTTGAAGGATGCATGGAACTGGCGGGTATTACCGCCCGGCGCAATCAGCGTGCCACTGATCATCTCATTCTCCAGCTCAGGTGCCGGTGCGAGCGCCGGCCGCAGGGTCAACTCTGTGTTCGGCAACCCTGCTGGGTCATAACTGACGCGATAAATCACCCCGGCGACGTCATCGGAGATCAGCAGGCTGTTGTCCGGTAGCGCCAGGAAGTCAGCCGGCCGACCAATGCAGGAGTCGTCCAGGCAATACACATCGAAACGCAGGGGGTCTTGGATAAACCCATTGATCAACGGGATCTGATTGACCACTCGCGTTCCGTCCTGGATCGAGACGAGTCGCACATCCATACCCGGCCGCTCGGCCGTGCCCGCTCCATGCACGGCAACCAGCATATTCTGCGAACGTGTGCGAGCCGGGTAACCACTCCAGAACTTCAGCCCCAGAGGTGCGGTGTTGGTACCCAGCTCGAAAGCGGCAGGCACGTAGTCTTTCGGGTCGATCTGCTGCCGGGACTTATCGGAAACAATCGCTCCCTGAACCAAGGGCGGCTGGATCACCGCCGGGTTGCCAAACTCCTCATCGGTGAAACCCGGCGTGCCTTTGCCAAACAGATAGGGCACACCGAAGTGCTGGTTTGGGCCGCTGATGCGGTTGATTTCGTCGGGGTTGGGGTAGCCCTGGCGGTTGTTGTCGGTGAACCAGATTTCACCGGTCTGCGGGTTCCAGTCGAACCCCACAGAGTTGCGCACCCCTTTTGCAAGAATCTGCGCTTTACCGGTCACGGTGTCATAACGCAGTAACGTGCCGTAACGCGGGTCAGGCGGGATCATGCACAAGTTGCAAGGAATGCCGACGGCGGTGTACAGGCCAGTGTCGGCGGGGTCCAGCGGGTTGAAATGCAAAGGGTGCTTCATATGCCAGAAGCGAGTGCTGGAGCCAGACGCCACGGAAGGCAGAGGAAATGGCGCATCGTCGGCGGGGAATTTGAACACCCGCTCAGGCGAAGGATCCTTGTAATGCGCATCGGCATCGCGCAAACGATAGAGGCCGCCAGTGGTCGAGTAGTACAAATCACCGTCGCGATACACCACACCGTGCGGCTCCTCCAACCCGCTGGCAATCACGTAGATGCCGGTGGGTTTGCCGGCATTGTCCAGGGGCAAGGCATAGATCATATCGGCGATTTTCCCGTCATAGACGTAGGATGGAATCGCACTGGAGCCCACATAGAGCACGTCCTTGCCCATCGCCATCTGCCGAGGCTGTATCAGCCCCTGGGCAAACAATTCAATCTTGACCCCTGGCAGGCCGCTGAGCCTGCCCACCTGCACCGGTGGCCGATACTTCAGGGTGACCGCCTGTTCCTCACCCTCCTCTCGCTGGAAGGAAACGATACGCGGTGTGTTCAAGGGCACAAACCCACCAGCGGGGTTCATCACCAGTTGGTAGTCGCAGGCCTTCAGGTTATCGAGGTGAATGGTTTCGCCGGACTTGGCACTGATCGGGATCTCCTCGGCTTTGCAGCGCAATACGCCAGTGACTACCTGATCGGCCCGCGCCACGCCCGGGGTTGGCTGGCTGATCGGCCCCCGGCCGCTTAACGTGCTGAAGTTCAGGGTCAGACGGTTACCCTGGAAGCCACCGCATTCCCCCAGATCCTTCCAGGCATCGCCCCAAATCTCGACACCATGAGAGGATGGCTGCCCGGGGTTGTAATCGGGCTGGTTGCACCATTGCCAACTGCCCGGCCCGTGCGGCGATTTGTCAGTGTCTTTCCAACATTCAAACTCGTGGGTTTTGTCCTGCTGGTTTTTGTTCTGCACCTGGTCGCCTTGTCCGTAGACGGTCCCAGCTTGGTAGGCAGGTGCCGTACAGGCCGCCGCCGAAACCTCCACACTCAGCAACGCGAAGAACACGCCAGGCAAACTCCAACCACAGCGCGAAACAAGCAAACCCCACCCGATCGACATCCTCATGATCACCAGCCTCAATGGCAGGCCAGGCGTATTTCTATCGAAGAAAGACTGCGCAGTTTCACGATCCCGTCAGAAAGCACCCGGCACGGAGTCACGCGCCGCGAACGGCTGACGCAACCCGAAGTACATTCAATTTGGAATGTCTTGCAATGCTATTCCACAGCGAAACTACGACATGGCACGAAGCCAAAGAGACAGGAAAAATCAGACACTCGACTCAACCATCCGCCTGCATCATGCAGCCGTGATGCGTTGCTAAGGCTAAGTTCTAGCCGACAGATATCAGCTCGTCAAACTGGAAGACGTACCTATCGTCACCCGGCTCTCAACTCGCACGGCCGCTGCGCTGTGCGGCGCGCTGTGCGTTCATTTCAGCCTGCTGATCAAAGCCAAAGGTTTTCTGTGGCTGGCCAGTCAGGGCAGCACGCTGCTGTTGGTATTCATCAAATGACAACCCGCGACGACTCAACGCTTCCAACGCCAACTGTTTGGTTTCTTCTGCCGTGTAAGGGCGCATCTCAGGCGATGGGTGAGTCGCGCACCCGGCGAGAACAGAGATGACAGACAGTAACGAAATTGCGAGTAGACGGTTCATGGCGGCGGTCCTGCTGGGGAGATTTCGAGTCAATGAACACAGGCTACTCCCGCCCCCCTGCCATGAAAAATCAACGCCCGTGATAGTCGCTATCAACCGTTACAGCAGGTTCGATAGCGCGACCCACATATTCATTTTCGTTCTATAAATATTTAAATACATTCATTTACGGAATAAAATCAACCCTTTATAAGTGGCGTCACGTAGCCCGACTGTTCGCCACGCAACGGTCGCCATGGCGACAGCCCTTCAACGAGGTGCCCATGCAGTTATTGACCCTACCGCCCTCCCCCGCACTCGCGACCTCGATCCGCGCCACCGCTCAGGTCTTTGAGGCCCCTGAATCCCAGGCCTTGCTCAACCACATCCAGCAAGTGGCGCCCAGCGACGCAAGCGTGTTGATCATCGGCGAAACCGGTACCGGCAAAGAGCTGGTGGCGCGCCATATCCACAACCTCAGCGCGCGGCGCAACCGGCCGTTCGTGGCGGTGAACTGCGGGGCATTCTCCGAATCCCTGGTGGAAGCCGAGCTGTTCGGCCATGACAAAGGTGCCTTTACCGGTGCCCTGAGCGCCAAGGCCGGCTGGTTCGAAGAGGCTGACGGCGGTACCTTGTTCCTCGATGAGATCGGCGATCTGCCAATGGCAATCCAGGTCAAACTGTTGCGGGTATTGCAGGAGCGTGAAGTCGTACGCCTGGGCTCGCGCAAAAGCATTGCGATTGATGTGCGCGTGCTCGCCGCGACCAACGTACAACTGGAAAAGGCCATCAACGCCGGGCATTTCCGCGAAGACCTCTACTACCGTCTCGGCGTGGTCAGCCTGGAACTCAGCCCACTGCGCGAGCGCCCTGGCGATATCCTGCCGCTGACCTGGCACTTTATCGAAGTCTACAGTCGGCGCCTGGGCTACGGCCCCATCACCATCAGCCGTGAGGCCGAGCACAAGCTCAAGAGCTACAGCTGGCCAGGCAACATCCGCGAATTGGAAAACGTCATCCATCACACCCTACTGATCTGCCGCAAAGGCGTGATAGGGCGCGACGATTTGCGCCTGTCGAACATGCGTATCGAGCGCCAGGACGACAACCCGCACCACATTGGTAACAGCGCCGAAGCCTTGCTGGCGCGGGCGTTTCAAACGCTGTTCGAGGAACAGACCGGCGCCCTGCATGAAAAGGTCGAAGACGCACTCTTACGTGCGGCCTACCGCTTCAGCCATTACAACCAGGTGCATACCGCCAACCTGCTGGGCCTGAGCCGCAACGTCACGCGCTCGCGCTTGATCAAGCTCGGCGAGCTGGCGGTGAACAAACGTCGACCTGGCGAAAACGTGCAGGGCGGGCGGATGCTGCATTTATCCATTTAGGCGACAGTGCAGCGCGTTGTCATGGCTGCGCTCAAAGCTTTGCAGCACCTGGAACGAACCGAAGGTCACCGCCGTTGCCTGGTGGGCGCGAATCAGCGTCCAGAAATCTTCGCCGCGCTGCTCGAAGAACTTGAACGCCGCCTCGCCATCTGCGCGCGATTGCCATTGCAAGTAATTGAGCACCCGCCGGCCGTCCTCGCTGACCTGCACGCTGGCACTCAGAAAACCATCGTGGCCCTCGGCCAGTCGTTCGCTTTGAGTGGACAAGGCCGCCACCAGGGCATCTTGCTGCTGGGGGTTGATCTGAAACTCGATCAACTGAGTGAAGCCGCGACACTTCTCCGATACCTGCATGAACACTCCCCTCTCTTTGTAGGCAGAATCTTGCGATTCGATGCCACGCAGGGTAAAACCTCTACTTAAGTCGAGGTCAAGCACTGTTTGGGAGATGTTCATGCTCAATAAGGAACTCAGCGTCGGGCAGCTCGCTGCTCGCAGCGGCGTAGCGGTTACTGCCCTGCACTTCTACGAGGCAAAAGGGCTGATCAAGAGCAATCGCAATGCAGGTAACCAGCGGCGTTATCCACGGGATGTATTGCGGCGCGTAGTGGTGATCAAGATCGCCCAGCTCCTGGGCATTCCGCTGGCTACCATTGGCGAGGCATTACGCACCTTGCCCGATGAGCGCGCACCCAATGTTCACGACTGGGAGCGCCTATCGGCGTTGTGGCGTGAAGACCTGGATGAGCGCATCAACAAACTGGTGCTGCTGCGCGACAAGCTCAATGGCTGCATCGGTTGCGGGTGCTTATCGATGGAGGCGTGCCCGTTGCGCAATCAGGACGATAAGCTCGCTGAGTATGGGCCGGGCGCCCAACTGCTGGAGCCCACCACACCGCCTTGATAAAAGCACCTCGTCGGTTGCCCGCAGGCCACGCATTACGTGGCCTATAGTGAAATGTTCATACCTCGACTCAGGGAGAATGTCATGAACGTTAAAGCTATTCCCGACGGTTATCACAGCCTCACACCTTATATGGGCATCGACAAAGCGGGCGAGGCCATCGAGTTCTACAAAAAAGCCTTTGGCGCCACGCAAGTCATGCGCCTGGACATGCCCGACGGCAGGGTGGGTCATGCCGAACTGCGGATTGGTGATTCATCGCTGATGCTCGGTACGCCCTGCGATCAAATGGCCCTGCGCAATCCGGATGAGCACACCAGCATTGGTCTGCATCTGTATGTGGAAGATGTGGATGCACAATTTCAACGAGCGGTTGATGCCGGCGCCACCGTGGTGTCCGAGCCGAAGGATCAGTTTTATGGCGACCGCTCTGCGAGCGTGAAAGATCCGTTCGGTCATCTCTGGTTCCTGGCCACGCACAAGGAAGACCTCACCGAGGAGCAGATACGCCAGCGCGCCATGGAGTTGTTCAAGCAAGGCTGATAGTTGCAACGCAATACACATCCCATGTGGGATTTGGCTTGCCTGCGGTGCAGACGACTCGGTGCATCCGTTGGATCGAGTCGATGTCATCGCAGGCAAGCCAGCTCCCACAGGGTTACGCCATACACCCTGAATGCAATCCTGAAACATTTTCTTTCATATCCGCCTTAGGGATTTCTCATTCTCATCCGTCTTAACTTAGATACAGCCTGTCGCGTCAGCAAAAGCTACGACTGGCCTTTTCCGGGCCTCTATCGCCCCCTCCGTTCAAGACCCTCATTCATATGTCGAAGAAGTCACGCTCCAAACTCTGGTTTCTCGTTCATAGCTGGCTGGCGTTGCCCATCTGGTTCTTTGTGCTGATCGTCTGCGTTACCGGCACGCTGGCCGTGGTGAGCCAGGAAATCGTGTGGCTGGCCAACCCGGATATCCGCGCCAGCAAGCCGTCGGATGAAGCCCAGCCGTTGAGCTTTGACCAGGTGATCGCGGCCATCAAGCGCGATGAACCCAAGGCTATCGTCCAGTCCATTATCCGCCCGGATGAGTCGCACTTCGCGCTAAGCGTCGGCCTCAGCTACCCGGATGGGCGCTCCGTGGAGGTGTATGCCAACCCCTACACCGGCGCGATCCAGGGCATCAGCCCCTCGTTCAATTTCCAGCAATTCACCCGCGCCCTGCATGGCTGGTGGCTGGTGCCGTTCACCAATGGGTACAGTTGGGGCTGGTACCTGGTGTCCGCGCTGGGCTTGCCGCTGCTCGCCTCGCTGATCACCGGGCTGGTGGTGTACAAGCGCTTCTGGAAAGGCTTCCTTCGTCCTACCCTGCGCATCCGCCATGGCGCGCGAATCTTCTGGGGCGACTTTCACCGCCTGAGCGGCATCTGGTCGATCTGGTTTATCGCGGTCATTTCAATCACTGGCACCTGGTTCCTGATCGAGGCTGTCCTGGGCGACAACCAGATATCCATTTCCAGTGAACCCATCGTGCCAGTTATCGCACGGGACAAGGTGCCGCTGTCGGCGCCGGGCGTGCCGGCACCGATGATCCCTATCGACAAGGCGATCGACATCGCCGCCGAGCGAATCCCCGGCCTGGACGCCAGCTTTGTGTTCATGCCAAGCAACGCCTACAGCCACCTGCAGATCGGCGGGCGTGGCTGGTACCCGTTGATGTTCCAGACCGCACAGCTGAACCCCTATGACGGTGAAATCGCGGTCTCCAACCTGTTGTCCGACCGTACCCCGCTGGAATTCGTCACCGAGTCGATGCGCCCACTGCACACCGGGGACTTTGGCGGTTTGTGGATCAAGCTGATCTGGGCATTCTTCGGCCTGGTGCTGAGCATGATGGTATTGAGCGGCTTGCTGATCTGGACCAAGCGCACCGCCCTGGCCACCCTCAACGCCCTCAAGCGCGAGGCCAAGACGCAACGTCAGCACGCGCCCATCCCGGCCATGCACGCCGACACCTCGGAGGCTCGGCGATGAGCAAGGTCGCAACCGTACTCCCGTCCCCGCTGCGCGCCTTTTGGCTGAAATGGCGTTTCCATATCAACATCCTGCTGTTGCTGGTGCCGCTGGGGTTCATGCCCAAATACTTTGCCGACGCCGCGTTGTTTCGCGGGGATACCGGCATCGGCGAGCGCGTGGCCGGGCAAGTGCAAGTCGGCCCCTGGAGCCTGACGCTGGCTGAGTTTCGCAACGAAGGCCCGAGCCCGAACCCGGCTGGCCCGATGAAGTTCTTCAACGCTGCCCTGTGCGATACCTGTGCCGAGCAGGTCAAGGCCACTTACCTGCGTATCGGCAAACCCCGCAGCCTGCGCGCCGCCGGAGTGATCTTCTTCGGCACGCCGTACCGTATGGGCGCCGCCCTGCCGATCCCCGAACGCACCCCGGCGGACGCCGAAATATGGGTGACCATGGAAGGGTGGGACGGCAGCATGCACCAGGGTTCCATCCCGCTGAGCCAGGCCTCGCCTGCCACCATTGCCTGGCTGAACAAGCAAGGAGTCAAACCATGACGTTCAAGCGCTTCACCCGCGCCGCGCTGTTGCTGTGCGCCGGCCTGAGCACCACCGCCTTCGCCCACAACCCGATGTGCGAATGCAAGGAAATCCCCGGTGAGCAGATCCAGTGCAAAGGCGGCTTCTCCGACGGCAGTGGCGCCCCCGGCGTTACCCTGGATGTGATCGGCTACGACGAAACCATCCTGGTGCCGGGCAAGCTCGGCGAGGATTCGACCCTGACCTTCAAGAAGCCCGCCGCCGAATTCTACGTGCTCTTCGATGCCGGCCCCGGCCACGTGGTGGAAATCGACCAAGCGGATATCCCGTCGCAATGAGTACCACACAGGTTGTACGCCCCGCCGGCGCGGGCCACGAAACCCTTTATGTGTTGCTGTTGTGTCTGATCATCCTCGCGGTGGCGGGCACGGTCGTGGCGCTGCATGGGGAAACCCAGGAAGTCGCGGCGGTGCCAAGCCATCAGCTGGACGCCCGCCGCGACCTGAGCGCCGCCGAGCAAGGCATCTACGCCGACCTGCGGGTGACCCTGGATGAAATCCACCTGTTGCAGCAGGAACACAGCGCCCTGCCGACGCCTGAGCAACTGGCCGAAGAAGGCTTCGCCCCCTTTGCCCAGGACGCTAGCTCAGTAAGCCGAGGCGGCCACCGCTGGCAGTTGCTGGCACCGGCTGCCTACCTGGGCTTGAGCCAGGCGCCGGCCACCAGCGGTTCGCTGCTGATGCGCGTGCAAGGCAGTGAGCCGGATATCTGGCTCAACCGCAGCGCCAACCTTGCCGCTCCATCCGACCTCACTGACCAGGCGCTGATCGCGGCCGGCTGGCAGCAGGTGGTCGCGCAATTCGATGCCGGCGTTACCCGCCAGCACCGTCACTGAACGAGAAGACCGATTGCCCATGTCTATGTCATCGCCCCTGTTGCGCCTGTTGCTGGTTGGCCTGTTCAGCCTGATGCTCGCCCCCCTTGCCAATGCCGAGGCGGCCAAGCGCCTGCGTATCGGCATTACCTTGCACCCCTATTACAGCTACGTGGCCAATATCGTGGGCGACAAGGCCGAAGTGGTGCCGCTGATTCCCGCCGGTTTCAACCCCCATGCCTACGAGCCGCGCGCCGAAGACATCAAGCGCATCGGCACCTTGGATGTGATCGTGCTCAACGGCGTCGGCCATGACGACTTCGCCGACCGTATGATCGCCACCAGCGAGCGCCCGGACATCCCGGTGATCGAAGCCAACGCCAACGTGCCGCTGCTCGCCGCTACAGGTAACGCGGCACGCGGTGCGGGCAAGGTGGTCAACCCGCACACCTTCCTGTCGATCAGCGCGTCGATTGCCCAGGTCAATAACATTGCCCGTGAGTTGGGCAAGCTCGACCCGGACAACGCCAAAACCTACACCCAGAACGCCCGCGCCTACGGCAAGCGCCTGCGCCAGATGCGCGCCGACGCCCTGGCCAAGCTGACCAGCGCGCCCAACCCCGACCTGCGTGTCGCCACCGTACACGCGGCCTACGACTACCTGTTGCGCGAGTTTGGCCTGGAGGTCACCGCCGTGGTCGAGCCGGCCCACGGTATCGAGCCAAGCCCCAGCCAACTGAAAAAGACCATCGATGAACTGCGTGCTCTGGATGTGAAAGTGATTTTCTCGGAGATGGATTTCCCGTCCACCTACGTCGATACCATCCAGCGTGAATCCGGGGTCAAGCTGTACCCGCTGTCGCATATTTCCTACGGCGAATACAGCGCCGAGAAGTACGAAGTGGAGATGGCCGGCAACCTCAACACCGTGGTACGGGCGATTCAGGAGTCGGGAGCATGACCGCCGCACAGCAACTGAACCCCGTCAGCGTCGGCCCCACCCTGAACTTCGACCAGGTCTCGCTGACCCTGGGGCGCACCGTGATCCTTGATGGCGTGAGTTTCCAGGTACAACCGGGCAGCATCCACGCGCTGGTCGGCCCCAACGGCGGCGGCAAAAGCTCGCTGATCAAGACCCTGTTGGGGCAGACGCCGCACCAGGGGCGTTTGAGCCTGGAATGGCCAACCACACCCGGCACCATCGGTTACGTGCCCCAGGCGCTGGAATTTGACCGGGGCTTGCCGATGACTGTGGACGATTTCATGGCTGCCATGTGCCAGCGTCGCCCGGCGTTTCTGGGCCTGTCCAGGCATTACGCAGCAGCGATTGGCGATGCCCTTGAACGCGTCGGCATGCAAGACAAGCGCAAGCGCCGCATGGGCGCGTTGTCCGGCGGTGAGCGCCAGCGCGTACTGCTGGCCCAGGGGCTGATTCCGGCGCCGCAGTTGCTGGTGCTGGATGAACCGATGTCGGCCCTCGACGAGGCGGGTATCCAGGTGTTCGAGCGGCTATTGAACGACTGGCGCCTGGCTGGGATTACGGTGCTGTGGATCGAGCACGACCTGGAGGCCGTTGGCCGCCTGGGCGACCGCGTCACCGGTCTGAACCGCCGCGTGCTGTTCGACGCCACACCGAAAGAGGCGCTGACCCCGGACCGCCTGCTCACTTTGTTCTCCACCCACCCTCGGAGCCCGGCGCCATGAGTTATGAAGCCTTTCGCTTGATGGTCCAGGGCTGGGCCTCTTCCGGTTACCTGCCCGAAGCCCTGGCCTACGGGTTTGTGGTCAACGCCCTGCTCGCCGGCTTGTTGATCGGCCCGGTGCTGGGCGGCCTGGGCACGCTGGTGGTGGTCAAGCGCTTTGCGTTTTTCTCCGAAGCGGTCGGCCATGCCGCGCTGACCGGCGTGGCCGTGGGCATCCTGCTGGGAGAACCCTATACCGGGCCTTATGGCAGCCTGTTTGGCTACTGCCTGCTGTTCGGCATCCTGCTCAATTACCTGCGTAACCGCACCGGCCTGGCGCCCGATACCTTGATCGGCGTATTCCTGTCCGTGTCCCTGGCACTGGGGGCAAGCCTGCTGCTGATCCTGGCCGGCAAGATCAACGTGCACATTCTCGAGAACGTGCTGTTTGGCTCGGTGCTGACGGTCAACGGCAACGATCTGCTGGTACTGGCCATTGTCGGCTCGCTGGTGATGGCCCTGGCATTGCCGTTGTACAACCGCATCATGCTGGCCAGTTTCAACCCGCAATTGGCGGCAGTGCGCGGGGTGGCGGTGAAAAGCCTGGACTACCTGTTCGTGATCCTGGTGACCCTGATCACCGTTGCCGCGGTCAAGGTCATAGGCGCAATCCTGGTCGGCGCCTTGCTGGTGATTCCTGCCGCTGCGGCGCGCCTGTTGAGCCAGTCACTCAAAGGGTTTTTCTGGATCTCGGTGTTGATCGCTACCGTCAGCACCCTGTGCGGCATCCTGCTGCCGATCATCTTCGACCTGCCCATCCCATCCGGCGCCGCCATCATTCTGGTTGCCGGTATCGCCTTCGCCTTCGCCGCCATCGCCCGTGGCGTTGTGCCCAGCCTCAAAGGGAATCTTGGATAATGCGCCCTGTCTTTCGCCCATTGGTCCTGGCCATCGCTTGCTTGATGAGTACGTCGGCGCTGGCCGTCGACGGTTTCGACGCCAAGGACTTCAAAGTCAACCAGGGCCTCGGTCACGCAGCCCTGACCAAGACCAAGCAGCCGGTCAAGGTGCTGGCCTCGCTGCCGATTACCTACGGCTTGGCCGAGGCGCTGCTCAAAGGCACCAACGTAGCGCTTGAACGCGCCGCGCCGGCCAATCTGCCGGGTTCGCGGCAGGTGTCCTACTTCACCGGCCGCGGTGCTGCGGCACTGAATAAGCTGGCGCTGGACGCCGACGCGGCTATCGGCCTGCGCTCGCTGTGGGCCGATGACCCGCTGTACCCCGTGGCGCGGCGCAGCAATATCCGCATCGTCGAAGTCGATGCCGCACGCCCGGTGGACGGCGGCTTGCCGGGTATCGCAGTACAACCGGGTGTCACCGATGGCTTGAACAGCCAACCCTGGCAATCGAGCAACAATATGGGGCGCATGGCCGACGTGATGGCCGCCGACCTGAGCCGCCTGGCGCCGGCTGCCAAACCCAGGATCGACGCTAACCTGGCCGCGCTCAAACAGCGTTTACTCAAGCTCACCGCCGACAGCGAGGCGCGCTTGGCCAAGGCCGACAACCTGAGTGTGCTCAGCTTGAGCGATCACTTCGCGTACCTGGTCAGCAGCCTGAACCTGGAAGTGCTCGGCACCGATGCACGGCCCGATGCCGAGTGGACGCCCGAGGCGCTGCAAAAACTCAGCAGCACGTTGAAGGACAACGATGTGGCCGTGGTGCTGCATCACCGTCAACCCAGCGATGCAGTCAAAACCGCCATCACTGCCGGCGGCTCCAGACTGTTGGTATTGAATGTGGACGGTGCCGACCCGGTGATGGAGTTGGAAACCAATGTGGACCAAGTGATCAAGGCACTCACACCCTAGGCAAGCCACCGATCCGTCAGAGATAAACTCGGTTCATTGTGGGAGCTGGCTTGCCTGCGATGCGGACGCCTCGGTTTATCAGGCGCACCGAGTCGATACCATCGCAGGCAAGCCAGCTCCCACATGGGTTCGCGGTGCACCAGCCGCTACACCACATCCACACCCACATGAATCGCATCATGCCGCCAGAACTCCAGGTCACAGTCGATCAGGCGTTGATGCTGGTCGTAATTGACCCGGGCGATGCGCAAGCCCGGGCTGCCTACCGAGACCCGCAGCGCAGCGGCCGCTTCCACCGGCAGTGAGGTCGGCACAATCTCGAAGCGCACCCGCCCGTAGCGCAAGTCATATTTGCTGGCATACAGCTCAGTCATCGACTGATTCAAATCACACGCCAGGATTCCCGGAAAATACTGCGGGTTCAGATAGTGCTCCACATACAACACCAGGCGCCCGTCAATCCTGCGCCCCCGGCAAATCTGGATCACGCTCGACAACGCCGGCAACTGCAACCACGCGCACACCGCCGCCGACGCCGGTTGCAAGCGTGCTGAGATGACCTGCGTGGAAGCCTCACGCCCCTGGTCGCTGACCATCGCGTGAAAATGGCTGCGCTGCATCAGGTTATAGGCCAGCCGTGGCGGCGAGACGAACCAGCCCCGACGCTCTTCGCGGTAAATCTGCCCTTGGGCCTCAAGCTGTAACAAGGCTTCCCGCACGGTAATCCGAGTGGTACCAAACAACTCGCTGAGCTTGCGTTCGGCGGGCAGTTTGCTGGCAGGCGGCAACAGGCCATGGTCGATCTGCTCTTGCAGCGCCAGGCCGATGGAGGTTACCGCCTTGATTGCCTCATCACGCATCAACGTTACCTATCTGGACTAGACCAGCACCGTTCAGGTGCACAAAACGCGCTCTATCTGGGCTTCTGCTGCTGTGTGCCAGCCTAGGCACTCCACATGACCGACAGATGACAAAGGCTGTCGACTGCCTCTACCACCCCCTGCAATACATCGGCCAAGTCCAGAGCCTGCGGGCACTTGGACATGGTCTACGCTAAGTCGGAGCTGAGCGACATCAGCGCTTCAAAAACGACATCGACATGAAACTGTCATCCAGGGGGCCTAGATTGGCTCAGGTATTGCTGACCTAGACCAAACCACCGCTAACGTTCAGATAAAACGCCGCGTTGAAAACGCCCAAAGGAGCTTCGGATGAAACAGCTTTTCCTGGCATCACTGTTAGGCTCGACCATTGCCATGTGCACCGCCGCCATGGCTGCTGATACCGATCTAAAAACCTTGGAAGCCGCCGCCAAAGCGGAAGGCGCCGTCAACAGCGTCGGCATGCCCGATGACTGGGCCAACTGGAAAGGCACCTGGGAAGACCTGGCCAAGACCTACGGCCTCAAGCACATCGACACCGACATGAGCTCGGCCCAGGAAATCGCCAAGTTCAAAGCCGAAAAAGACAACGCCAGCGCCGATATCGGTGACGTGGGCGCAGCCTTCGGCCCGATCGCGGTGAAACAGGAAGTCACCCAGCCGTACAAACCGTCCACCTGGGCGCAGGTGCCGGATTGGGCGAAAGACAAGGACGGTCACTGGGCCCTGGCCTACACCGGCACCATTGCCTTTATCGTCAACAAGAAGCTGCTGCACGGCTCCGAAGTGCCCACCACCTGGGCTGACCTGCAAACCGGTAAATACAAGGTCTCGGTGGGTGACGTGAGCACCGCCGCCCAAGCCTCCAACGCGGTCCTCGCCGCGGCCATCGCCAACAAGGGTGACGAGAAAAACATCGCGCCGGGCCTGCAATTTTTCACCAAGATCGCCCAGCAAGGTCGGCTCTCGCTGTCCAACCCGACCATCGCCACCATGGAAAAAGGCGAAGTCGAAGTGGGCCTCGTCTGGGACTTCAACGGCCTGAGCTACAAGGCCAAGATGGCCAACCCGGATGACTACGTGGTGCTGATCCCCTCGGATGGCTCGGTGAAATCCGGCTACACCACCATCATCAACAAATACGCCAAGCACCCGAACGCCGCCAAGCTCACCCGCGAATACATCTTCAGCGATGCCGGCCAGCTCAACCTGGCACGCGGCAATGCGCGTCCGATCCGGGCTGAAACCGACTTGAAACTGCCGGCAGATGTTGCCAAAAACCTGATCCCGGGCGAGCAGTACACCAAGGCCAACCCGCAGCCGATCAAGGATGCCGATGCGTGGGAAGCGACGTCCAAGAAGCTGCCACAGATGTGGAACGAGCAAGTCATCGTAGAAATGAAGTAATCGGTCTCTCTGATCCAAAGGCGGTCAGTGTGGGAGCTGGCTTGCTGTGGCGAGGGAGCTTGCTCCCGCTCGACAGCGTAGCTGGAGCCGGCTTTTTGGGGGTGCTCCGCACCCCAGCGCAAGCAAAGTTGCTCGCCACAACAAGCCAGCTCCCACATTTGATCCCATCCCAAGTTGATACTGAGCCATACCCTCTGTTGCGGAGCCCCAGCCCCCATGAAGCACACTGTCATCCTTGTGGTGCTCGACGGCCTCAACTTCGAGGTTGCCCGGCACGCCATGGGGCACTTGCAGGCCTACGTCGGCGCAGGACGCGCAGCCCTCTACACACTGGAATGTGAACTGCCTGCCCTGTCCCGCCCGTTGTATGAATGCATCCTCACCGGCGTGCCGCCGATCCAAAGCGGTGTCGTGCACAACAACGTCTCGCGCCTGTCCACCCAGCGCAGCATTTTCCATTACGCCACCGACGCCGGCTTGAGCACCGCGGCGGCGGCTTACCACTGGGTCAGCGAGTTGTATAACCGCACGCCCTTTCTCGCCGCCCGCGATCGTCACACCGACGACAAGGCGCTGGCGATCCAGCACGGGCATTTCTACTGGAATGACCACTACCCCGATTCCCACCTGTTCGCCGACGCCGAAAGCCTGCGGCTCAAGCACGCGCCAAACTTTTTGCTGGTGCACCCGATGAACATCGATGACGCCGGCCACAAGCATGGCCTCGACACCGCGCAATACCGCAATAGCGCACGCTCGGCCGACATTATCCTGGCCGACTACCTGCAAGGCTGGCTCAACGCCGGCTACCAGATACTGGTCACCGCCGACCATGGCATGAACAACGACCGCTCCCACAACGGCCTGTTGCGCGAAGAACGGGAAGTGCCACTGTTTGTCATCGGTGACGCCTTCAGCCTGGACACCGACGCCGTGCCTAAACAGACCGACCTGTGCGGCACCGTCTGCGAACTGCTCGGCGTGCCCCACGACAAACCTGTGTGCCGGGAGTTGCTCAAGTGAATGCATTGACCCGCGGCAAATGGCTGGCCCTGCTGTGCCTGCTGCCCTTCGCACTGTTCTTTATCGTGTTCGAGATCGCGCCACTGGTGTGGGTGCTGATCAGCAGCCTTCAAACCGAAGAGGCCGGCTGGGGCCTGGAAAACTTCACCCGCATCTTCACGTCGAAGTTCTACCGGCAGGCCATCCAGTTCAGCCTGGAGATCAGCTTTTACTCCAGCATCTTCGGCATCATCATCGCCACCTTGGGCAGCTACTCACTGCGCCGAGTGGATTCGCCGCTGCGCAACTTCGTCACCGCGTTCGCCAACATGACCAGCAATTTCGCCGGCGTGCCCCTGGCCTTCGCGTTCATCATCCTGCTGGGGTTCAACGGCAGTATCACCCTCATGCTCAAGCAGGCCGGGATCATCGAGGACTTCAACCTGTACTCGAAAACCGGCTTGATCATCCTTTATACCTATTTCCAGATCCCCCTCGGCGTACTGTTGCTCTACCCGGCCTTTGACGCATTGCGCGAAGACTGGCGCGAATCTGCCGCGCTGCTCGGTGCGAATGGCTGGCAGTTCTGGCGCCATATCGGCCTGCCGGTGCTCACCCCGGCCCTGCTCGGCACCTTTGTGATCCTGCTGGCCAATGCCCTGGGCGCCTACGCCACGGTCTATGCGCTTACTACCGGCAACTTCAACGTGCTGCCAATTCGCATTGCCGGCCTGGTCTCCGGCGATGTGTCGCTGGACCCGAACATGGCCAGCGCCCTGGCCGTGGTGCTGGTGGCGCTGATGACCGTGGTCACGGTGGTGCATCAACTGCTGCTCAAGAGGAGCTACCATGTCTCGCGCTGAAGCCAGTACGCCCTCCCTCTACCATCGAGTGGTGGTGTACCTGTTGTTCCTGATCCTGGTGCTGCCGCTGGTGGGCACTTTTGTCTACTCGATTTCCAGCAGTTGGTCGGCAACCATCCTGCCCGCCGGCTTCAGCGTGAAATGGTATGTACAGCTGTGGAGCGACCCGCGCTTTCTGATGGCCTTCGGGCAATCGTTGCTGGTGTGCGTGGGCGCACTTATCCTCTCGGTGGTGTTGATCTTGCCGCTGCTGTTCGTGGTGCATTACCACTTTCCCAAGCTCGACGCGCTGATGAACATCCTGATCCTGCTGCCCTTTGCGGTGCCGCCGGTGGTGTCCTCGGTGGGTCTGCTGCAACTGTACGGTTCCGGGCCGCTGGCGATGGTGGGCACGCCGTGGATTTTGATCGGCTGCTACTTCACCGTCGCGCTGCCGTTCATGTACCGAGCGATCACCAACAACCTGCAAGCCATCAACCTGCGCGACCTGATGGACGCTTCGCAACTGCTCGGCGCCAGCACCTGGCAGGCCGCGATCCTGGTGGTGCTGCCCAACCTGCGCAAGGGCCTGATGGTGGCGCTGCTGCTGTCGTTCTCGTTCCTGTTCGGCGAGTTCGTGTTCGCCAACATCCTCGTCGGCACCCGCTACGAAACCCTGCAGGTGTACCTCAACAACATGCGCAACAGCAGTGGCCATTTCACCAGCGCCGTGGTGATCTCTTATTTCTTCTTTGTACTGGTACTGACCTGGGCCGCCACTCTCTTGAACAAGGACAAAAGCCAATGAGCTTCGTCAGCGTCCAACACCTGCAAAAAGGCTACGCCGGCACCCCGGTGTTCAGCGATATCAATTGCGAGGTCGCCAAAGGCGAGTTCGTCACCCTGCTCGGCCCGTCCGGTTGCGGCAAATCCACTTTGCTGCGCTGCATCGCCGGGCTTACGCCGGTGGACAGTGGCCAAATCCTCCTGGATGGCCAGGACATCGTGCCCCTGAGCCCACAGAAGCGCCAGATCGGCATGGTGTTCCAGAGCTACGCGCTGTTCCCCAACATGACCGTGGAACAGAACGTTGCCTTCGGCCTGCGCATGCAAAAGGTCAACGCCGACGACAGTCACAAGCGCGTGCAAGAAGTGCTGCAACTGGTGGAACTCAAGGACCTGGCCGGCCGCTATCCGCACCAGATGTCCGGTGGCCAGTGCCAGCGCGTCGCCCTCGCCCGCTCCCTGGTAACCCGCCCGCGCCTGCTGTTGCTCGATGAACCGCTGTCGGCGCTGGATGCACGTATTCGCAAGCACTTGCGCGAGCAGATCCGCCAGATCCAGCGCGAGCTGGGGCTGACCACGATCTTCGTGACCCATGACCAGGAAGAAGCGCTGACCATGTCCGACCGCATCTTCTTGATGAACCAGGGCAAGATCGTGCAGAGCGGCGATGCCGAAACCCTCTATACCGCGCCGGTGGATGTGTTCGCTGCTGGGTTTATCGGCAACTACAACCTGCTCGATGCCGACAAGGCCAGCCAACTGCTGCAGCGACCGATCAGCGGGCGTATCGCGATTCGCCCCGAGGCCATCGAGTTGAGCCGCAGTGGCGAGCTCGATGCGTTGGTGCGTAGCCACAGCCTGCTGGGTAACGTAATTCGCTACCGCATCGAAGCCCGTGGTGTCGAGCTGGTGGTGGATGTGCTCAATCGTTCGGCCGACGACCTGCATCCGGACGGCCAACGCCTGGCACTTTCCATCGACCCCAGCGCACTGTGTGAAGTAGCCTGACAGGCAGCGACCTATTGAGAGAGAGCATCACCGATGGCATTGGTAATTTTTGATCTGGACGACACCTTGATCCACGGCGACTGCGCCACGCTGTGGAGCGAACAGATGGGCCGCCTCGGCTGGGTAGACCCTGAGTCATTCATGCGCAGGAACAACGAGCTGATGGATGCCTACAGCCAGGGCAAGCTGTTGATGGAAGATTTCATGGATTTCAGCCTGGAGCCGATGATCGGCCGAACCCCGGAAGAAATCGAGCACCTGGTGGAGCCGTGGGTCGAGGACGTGATCGAGCCGCTGATCTACAGCGACGCCACCAAGACCATCGCCCGCCACCGCGCGAACGGTGACCGGATCCTGGTGATTTCCGCTTCGGGCACTCACCTGGTCACGCCGATTGCTGCGCGTATCGGTATCGAGGAAGTGCTGGGGATTAACCTGAGCGTCAGCCATGGGGTATACGACGGCAAGACAGAGGGTGTACTGACTTACCGTGAAGGCAAGATCACGCGGTTGCTGGAATGGCTGGAGCAGGAAGGCGAAACCCTTGAAGGTGCCTATTTCTATTCGGACTCGCGCAATGATTTACCGCTGCTGCTCAAGGTGGATCACCCGCAGGTGGTGAACCCGGACCCGGTGTTGCGCGCCAATGCCGAACAGGCCGGCTGGCCGATCCACCACTGGACCTGAATCAATAGACATCAACCTGTGGGAGCTGGCTTGCCGGCGATAGCGGTGCAACAGTGAAGAATTCTTCATCTGGCGCACCGCTATCGCAGGCAAGCCAGCTCCCACACTGACTGCATTTCAATCTAGGATTCGGTCAGGCTATTGGCAATATGGACTACACCGGACGTAGGACGAGGTTGTTCTAGCCCCCCACATCACCGTCAACGCCTTGCAATGCTTTCACAGTGCCTCCATAGTGAGTCTGGACTGAGCCCGGTGCTGTAGCGCCGGGCTTTTTGCATTATGCGACCGGACCATATGGAACCGGCTCCCTCAAAGACGGCCTAATATGCGTTATCAATTGCCCCCGCGTCGAATCAGCATGAAGCATCTGTTCCCCAGCACCGCCCTCGCTTTTTTCATTGGTCTCGGCTTCGCGTCGATGTCGACCAATACGTTCGCAGCCAATAGCTGGGACAACCTTCAGCCTGATCGCGATGAGGTGATTGCCAGCCTTAACGTCGTCGAGTTGCTCAAGCGCCATCACTACAGCAAGCCGCCGCTGGACGACGCTCGCTCGGTGATCATCTACGACAGCTACCTCAAGCTGCTGGACCCCTCGCGCAGCTACTTCCTGGCCAGCGATATCGCTGAGTTCGACAAGTGGAAGACCCAATTCGACGACTTCCTCAAGAGCGGCGACCTGCAACCCGGCTTCACCATCTACAAGCGTTACCTGGACCGCGTCAAAGCGCGTCTGGACTTCGCGTTGGGTGAGCTGAACAAGGGCGTCGACAAACTCGATTTCACCCAGAAAGAAACCCTTCTGGTAGACCGCAAGGACGCCCCTTGGCTGACCAGCACCGCAGCCCTGGACGACCTGTGGCGCAAACGCGTCAAGGACGAAGTGCTGCGCTTGAAGATCGCCGGCAAAGAGCCCAAGGCCATTCAAGAACTGCTGACCAAGCGCTACAAAAACCAGCTGGCACGCCTGGACCAGACCCGTGCCGAGGATATCTTCCAGGCCTACATCAACACCTTTGCGATGTCCTACGACCCGCACACCAATTATCTGTCGCCAGATAACGCGGAAAATTTCGATATCAATATGAGTCTGTCCCTGGAAGGCATCGGTGCCGTCCTGCAAAGCGACAATGACCAGGTGAAGATCGTACGTCTGGTGCCGGCAGGCCCTGCTGACAAAACCAAGCAAGTGGCACCGGCCGACAAGATCATCGGCGTGGCCCAGGCCGACAAAGAGATGGTCGATGTGGTCGGCTGGCGCCTGGACGAAGTGGTCAAGCTGATCCGTGGGCCTAAAGGCAGCGTGGTGCGCCTGGAAGTGATTCCGCACACCAATGCACCGAACGACCAGACCAGCAAGATCGTGTCCATCACCCGTGAAGCGGTGAAGCTCGAAGACCAGGCCGTGCAGAAGAAAGTCCTCAACCTCAAGCAGGATGGCAAGGACTACAAGCTGGGCGTGATCGAAATCCCGGCCTTCTACCTGGACTTCAAGGCGTTCCGCGCCGGTGATCCGGACTACAAGTCCACCACCCGCGACGTGAAGAAAATCCTGACAGAACTGCAGAAAGAGAAAGTCGACGGCGTGGTCATCGACCTGCGCAACAACGGCGGCGGCTCCCTGCAGGAAGCCACCGAGCTGACCAGCCTGTTTATCGACAAGGGCCCGACCGTATTGGTACGCAACGCTGACGGCCGTGTCGACGTGCTCGAAGACGAGAACCCGGGTGCCTTCTACAAAGGGCCGATGGCGCTGCTGGTCAACCGTCTCTCGGCCTCGGCCTCGGAGATTTTCGCCGGCGCCATGCAGGACTACCACCGCGCACTGATCATCGGCGGCCAGACCTTCGGCAAAGGCACCGTGCAGACCATCCAACCGCTGAACCATGGCGAGCTCAAGCTGACACTGGCCAAGTTCTACCGGGTATCCGGGCAGAGCACCCAGCATCAAGGCGTACTGCCGGATATCGATTTCCCTTCGATCATCGACACCAAGGAAATCGGCGAAAGCGCCCTGCCTGAAGCCATGCCGTGGGACACCATCCGCCCTGCGATCAAGCCGGCGTCGGATCCGTTCAAGCCCTTCCTGGCTCAGTTGAAGGCTGACCATGACACCCGCTCTGCCAAGGACGCCGAGTTCGTGTTTATCCGCGACAAGCTGGCCCTGGCCAAGAAGCTGATGGAAGAGAAGACCGTCAGCCTCAACGAAGCGGATCGCCGTGCACAGCACTCCAGCATCGAGAATCAGCAACTGGTGCTGGAAAACACCCGCCGCAAGGCCAAGGGTGAAGACCCGCTCAAAGAGCTGAAGAAAGAAGATGAAGACGCGCTGCCGACCGAGGCGGATAAAACCAAGCCGGAAGACGACGCTTACTTGGCCGAGACTGGCCGGATCCTGCTGGATTATCTGAAAATCACCAAGCAGGTGGCCAAGCAGTAAATGATGGCGATTTAATGTGATCGCTCCTCGGAGTGTCATCATATAGACATCATTCTGTCGTGAAATAAAAGGACCGCAGGTTTACGCCTGCGGTCCTTTTTTTTGATCGAGACCGCCATGACCATGACCGAACAGCTGAATGCATTGGGCTCAATCCTGGCTCAAGGCAGTTTGCACAGCCTGTTCCAACCGATCATCTGCCTGTCGGAGCGGCGCATCCTCGGTTATGAAGCTCTCAGTCGTGGCCCGTCCAACAGCCCGCTGCACTCCCCCGTCGCACTGTTCTCGGTGGCCAGCCACGCCGGGCGCCTGAGCGAATTGGACATGGCGTGTCGAGAGAGTGCATGCCGGCGCTTCAGCGAGCAGAAACTGCCCGGCAAGCTGTTCCTCAATATCTCTCCCGAATCCTTGATGGAGAACGCACATCAGCCAGGGCGCACGCTGCAACTGTTGCGCGACTTCGGCATTTCTCCCAGCCAAGTGGTGATCGAGCTAACCGAGCAGGCACCCACCGACGATTTCGCGCTGCTGCAAACTGCCTTGCACCACTACCGCGACATGGGCTTTGCCATCGCACTGGATGACTTGGGCGCCGGTTATTCCAGCTTGCGGTTGTGGTCCGAGCTGCGCCCGGACTACGTGAAGATCGACCGGCACTTTATTGACGGCATTCACCAGGACGCCCTCAAGCGTGAGTTTGTCGGCTCGATCCTGCAGATCGCCAGGGCGTCCCGCGCCCAAGTGATTGCCGAGGGCATCGAGTTGCCGGAAGAACTGGCGGTGTTGACCGAGATGGGCGTCGACCTGGTCCAGGGCTACCTGCTCTGCCGCCCTCAGGAAAAGCCGCCGCAGGAAGCGCGCCTGATGCTGCCCAAGCCGGATAACGCCACGCTGGCCCTCAATGACGAAGGCAGTGACTTGAGCGCCCTGCTCAATGAGCAGCCCGCCGTGGATCAAGACACCGCCACCGCTCAAGTGCTGGAATCGTTCCGCCGCCAGGCCAACCTCAACTCGCTGGCGGTATTGGACGGCCGCGGTTGCCCGGTCGGCATTGTGCACCGGCACTCGTTGTCTGACGCGTTGCTCAAGCCGTTCGCGACCGATCTGTTTGCACGTAAACCCATCAGCCGCTTGATGAGCGATGACTTTTTGGCGGTGGAACTGAGCCAGTCCTTGCAGCAGGTCAGCCGCTTATTGACCAGCCGCGCGCGGCAACGCATCGAAGAGGATTTCATCATAACCCTGAACGGTGATTACCTGGGGCTGGGTCGGGTCATCGACGTGCTCAAGTTGATCACGGAGCTGAAAATCCAGCAGGCCCGCTACGCCAACCCGTTGACCTTGTTGCCTGGCAATGTGCCGATCCAGCAGTGCCTCACCCGGCTGCTGCAGCAACAGCGCGAGTCGGTGATCTGCTATGTGGATATCGACAGTTTCAAACCGTTCAACGATATCTACGGCTACGGGCGCGGGGATGAAGTGCTGCTGTGCCTGGCGCAGTGCCTCAACGACCGGGTAGACCCCAGCCGCGACTTTGTCGGGCATATTGGTGGGGATGATTTTTTGCTGGTGCTGGGCCCGCAGGATTGGCGCAAGCGGCTCAACCAGTTGCTGGATGACTTCCATACCCAATGCCGACGCTTCTACCGCGCTGAACATCTGGAGGCTGGGTGCTTCGTGGCCCTCAATCGCCAGGGCGTGCGCCAGGAGTTTGCGTTGCTGTCGCTGTCCATCGGTGTAGTGCACTTGTATCCTCAGGCCTGCGCACAACTCGATGCCAGCCAGTTGGCAGAACTGGCGTCACAAGCCAAGCACCAAGCCAAGGATGTGGCGGGCTACAGCATCCACGTGATCGACAGCATGGACACCCGCCCCCAGGCGCTTTAGGCCTCGGCGGACTCCGGGTACTCGTACTCGAACACCCGCACCACTTCGGAAGCATGCCAGGACGCGGCGGCCACGCCGTCAGAAGGCCCGCTGAACCGCCCCAGGCGCTCCACACATTCGAAAAAACCGGTGCGCGGCAGGCGGCTGGCGCCCTGGCTGATCACCAGGGAACTGCGCAGCGGCTGCTCGGCCTTGGCATCCAGTGCCGCCAGGTGCTCCAGGGCCGCCGCCAGGGTCTGCATGGCCGGCGTGGGGAATTGCAGGCGCTCAAGCAGTGCACGGTACGTGAGCAAATGGCGCTGGCGCCGCGCCTGATCCAGTTCGTTGAGCAACCCATCCCAGTGTTGACGGCTAATACGTAGGCTCAAGACTCATCCCTCCAACCTGCTACGCCCAATTCCCAAGCCAGGCTGCGGCGAATGGCGGCATCCGGCTGGCGTTCACCACTTTCAATCAATCCAAGGTATGAGGGGCTGATCCCCACTGTGCGTGCCAGGGTCTCGATAGCCAGCCCCTTGGCTTCACGCAGGCCGCGCAGGGCTGCGAGCGGGCGCAGGTCCTGATCAATGGCGGTAGAGGCGGCAGGGGAAGAAGCGGGTGTAGGTTGCTGCTGACCGGCAGCTTTTAGCAGCGCCTGGTACTGGTCCCATGGCAACACCGCGTATTCGGGTGCGCCATCGCGTGAAATGATCTGAATATCCATGACTGCCCCGTAGGATAAAAACACTTACTAAGTAAGCTCTTTCCTTAGAAGTGTAATCCTAACAGCCACAAAGGTCGCAGGGGATACCGGGCAACATTAGTTTTTTTGTGGGTTTTCCCGGGCCAGCAGCTCAGGCGTCGCTGGCAGGCGCTCAACCACCGCGAGTTTTTCCGGGCGTTGCGCATCGCGCCACGCACGAAAGGCGCTCAGTTCGCCGCTCAGGGTCTTCATGACCCATGCCAGCACGGCGATGTCATCCAGCATGCCGAACATCGGGAGGAAATCCGGAATCGCATCAATCGGGCTGAGAAAATACATCAGCCCCGCCACCACCGAGATCAGCGCCTTAGGGCTGATCGCACGGTATTCGCCGCGCCAGTAAGCCAGGCACAGGGCCTGCAGTAACTTGAGATCATCCTTGAGCTGGCCGAGCCGATTGCCTTGGCTTGAACCTTTGGCAGCGACGGCAAACAGCAAGGTTGGCAAACGCCCCCGACCGAGCAAGCGTGCGGCCATGGGCAGGAAACGGGTGAAATTGAACGGTGGTTTCATTGGGCACTCCAGTTCCAGGCGACATAAAAGGTTATCCACACAAATTGTGGATAACCTTGTGAACAGAGCCTGTTTTATCGGCTGAAAGCCACGGACTACAAGGCCTACAGTCAGATCGGGCGTTTTTTGCGCACATAAAAAAAACCCAAGAATTCATTGACTTGGCATGTATGTGCGGCTACCCGTGCTCGAGTCTTATATCAGACTGTGTCCGGTTGCGGACGTTCGTTTGGATTTGCAGAGGCTTCAACGTAGGGGCTGGCTGGCGTGCGATAGCCATAGACATCTACACGACCCGGTACGACGTGGCAGCCTGCCAGCCGATGCCTATCTCCCAGACACCCCCGGCTCCAAATGTGGGAGCTGGCTTGCCTGCGATTGCCTTAGGCATCAACACAACTTTACAGGCCGTAGCAGCCAACGCTAACCACGATGCGAAGCGAGCCGCTCTTGATCTTGATCTGCTTTTGATCTTAGGCGCCCCGTTAAACCACGCTGGCCGGAATTCGACAGGGATTTGGGGGGTAAACCGGCAGGGATGCCGGTTTAGCCGCCCCGCGCCATGGATGGCGCGTGGCGGCGGCCCCCCAAATCACTGGCGGATTACGGGCACACCGAGCCTGAGCGAGGTGCCGAGTGGTGGGGCAAGAGCGTTTTGCTTACTTTGCCGCTCTTGCAAAGTGAGCCGCCGTCAGGGCGGAACCCTATGTGGCCGTTACCGCAGCAATGGATATGTACACAATCCAACTGTGTTGATTGCCAGGCCGCCTTCGCGAGCAAGCCCGCTCCCACAGGTTGATCGTGGTGTGTCAGTTAGTAGGTGTAGGCTGGCAGGCCGTCATCGCAGGCAAGCCAGCTCCCACAGAAGATTTTTGCATCCTTTGATACAGCCCCGAAAACAACAACGCCCCGTCGAGACGGGGCGTTGTGTGTTCAGGCGCCGATTACTTCTTGGCGGCTGGTGCAGCAGGTGCGTCCGCTGCTTCTGCCTTGGCTGGGTCCTTGATGGCCAGCAGCTCCAGGTCGAATACCAGCACGGAGTTGGCCGGGATCGCCGGGCTCGGGCTCTGGGCGCCGTAGGCCAGGTCGGACGGGATGTACAACTCGACCTTCTCGCCAACATGCATCAGTTGCAAGCCTTCGACCCAACCCGGGATCACGCCGCTGACCGGCAGGTCGATCGGGCTA
This sequence comes from Pseudomonas sp. DWP2-2, assembly GCF_049897065.1. Classification (NCBI taxonomy): domain Bacteria; kingdom Pseudomonadati; phylum Pseudomonadota; class Gammaproteobacteria; order Pseudomonadales; family Pseudomonadaceae; genus Pseudomonas; species Pseudomonas sp. DWP2-2. Next base: position 35,095 of record NZ_JAFCVN010000014.1, read on the forward strand.
CCACGATCTACAGAGCTGTCAAAGGTAGTGCCGTTGGTGAGCTTGCCGGTGTAGTGAACAGTCACCACGTCGGTTGGCTTAGGCTGGGCGCCGTCGGCCTTCTTCACGATCTTGTACTGCAGACCGGAAGCGGTGGTGACGACGCCGTCTTTCTTGGCGTTGTCTTCGAGGAATTTCTTGCCGGCAGCTGCCGACTCTTCGCTCATTTTGGTCATGCGCTCTTCGGCACGCTTTTGCAGCGCGGCGAAGGCTTCAACCAGTTCGTCATCTTTGAGCTTCTGCTCTTTCTTGCCGACAGCATCTTCAATGCCTTGGGCTACCGCTTTGGAGTCCAGGTCATCCATGCCTTCTTGGGCAAGGCTCTTGCCCATGTTCAGGCCGATGCCGTAGGAAGCTTTTTGCGCCGGGGTTTTCAGCTCTACGCTGGTTTGCGAATCACAACCCGCAAGTACCAGGCTAACCAGGGCCACCGCCGCCGCCAACCGATGCTGTTTCATGCTATTTCCTTGTTCATGCGCCAAAAGGGCATTCGAATAAAGTCGCGAGCTTATCAGGCGGCCCCGACCAATGGCTACCGGCATGTGAGCAGGAAACTTCTGATAAGTTCACGTGTTTAAAAGCATTTCCATTTATCATGGGCCACCGCGACGGATCGCGGGACCGCCTGCCAGCAGGCTAATCGCTACTTGCCGCACCTGTGGCGCAGTGGCATAACAACGCGACAATTCGACAAGGATAGTTATCTTGCGCATTTTTTCCCGAGTTTTACTCCTGATACTGATCGCACTGGGCCTGATCCTGGCCGTGGTGCTCTATTACACCCTCAACCCCAAGCTGCCGGATTACGTGCCCGTGAAACAGGTGCACTATCAGGAGCAATGGAGTGCCGCCGACCGCCAGACCTACTACTTCACGCCCCAGGGCACTCAAGTAAAAGGCCTGCACTACGACTGGTTCACCGCCCTGGAGCTGCCGTTCTCCGAGCAACGCTTTGCCGCGCCGCAGTACCTGGCGCGCTTTGGCTTCCTGGTCGATCCCAAACAGGTGCCCACCGCGCAAAACCCTGGCAACCTGCCGGTAGGGTTCGCCCGGCACCAGAACGCCGACAGCAAGGCTCAGTACCTGGATATCACCTGTGCGGCCTGCCACACCGGCGAATTGCACTTCAAGGGTCAGGCCCTGCGTATCGACGGCGGCTCGGCGCAACACGTACTGCCCTCCAGCGTTCCCACGTTGCGTGGCGGCAGTTTCGGCCAGGCCCTGGTCGCCAGCCTGGCCGCTACCTATTACAACCCATGGAAGTTCGAGCGCTTTGCCCACAAGGTCCTGGGGGATCAGTACGACGCCCAGCGCGATCAACTGCGCAAGGACTTCAAGCAATCGCTGAACCAGTTCCTCAAGGTTGCCTGGAATGACACCCACCGCGGCCTTTACCCCACCGAAGAAGGCCCGGGCCGCACTGACGCCTTTGGGCGCATCGCCAACGCCAGTTTTGGCGACGCTATTTCCCCAGACAATTATCGCGTCGCCAATGCGCCGGTGGACTACCCGCAGTTGTGGGATATCTGGACCTTCGACTGGGTGCAGTGGAATGGCTCGGCCCAACAGCCCATGGCGCGCAACATCGGCGAAGCCCTTGGCGTAGGCGCGACCCTGACGTTCTTCGACACTGCCGGGCAACCGCTCAAAGGCGATGCCCGCTACCCGTCCAGCGTACGGGTGCGCGACCTGCACCTGATCGAAGAAACCCTGCAACGGCTCAAACCGCCGACCTGGCCGCAATACTTGTTCGGTGCCATCGACAAGCCCCTCGCCGCCCAGGGTCGCGCACTCTTTGCCGAGAACTGCGCCGGCTGCCACCTACCCACCGTCACCCAGGAAAACGGCCGTCCGGTGCAGCAGTTGAAAATGCTGCCGGTGAACTACATCGGCACCGACCCCGGCACGGCCAACAACATTGCCGACCAACGCTATGACCTCAGCGCGTTGCAATGGGACCCGGCCGAACTGGCCCGGCTCAATGTCGAATTGCACCCCACCCCCACCGCGCCGCTGGACCTGAAAAAAATGTCGGTGGCCCAGGGTTTAGCCTATGTCACCGCCTTCGTCGAAGAGCATGCCTACCGTGCGGCCGGCGTTACCGCGGCCGAGCGCCCAGGCCTGGACGGGTTCGGCCTGCCCATCGGCGTGCGCGAATTGCGTGCCTACAAGGCGCGGCCACTGGCAGGCGTATGGGCCACCCCACCGTTCCTGCACAACGGTTCAGTGCCGACGATCTACCAACTGCTCTCGCCTCAGGACGAACGCAGCACTACCTTCTATAAGGGCACCTTCAACTACGACCCGCGTCACCTGGGGTTTGAGACCACCGCCTTCAAGAATGCCTTCCTGTTCGATACCAGAATCACCGGCAACCACAACAGCGGCCACGAATTCCGTGCCGGCGAACGTGGCAATGGCGTGATCGGCCGTGGCCTGCTGCCGCAGGAACGCTGGGCGCTGCTCGAATACCTCAAGGTGCTGGGCGGCCCGCTGGAGCAACAACTGCCATGATTATCCGCTCGCAAAACAAGGACCGCTCCATGCTTGCTCGTCTCTGGCTACGCCTTGGCGCCTTTGTTGGCAAAACCCTGCTGTGGCTGCTGGGCCTGGGCCTGCTGGGGTGGGTGTTGGCCACGGCCTGGTTCGCCTGGCAGCACAGGGGCCCGGTGTCGGTGAAGGAACAGATCCCGCCGGGTGAAGCGGCGATGACCCAAGGCATCATCCAGACCGCCGTGCGCATCGTTGATCAGCATCGCGAAGGCACTCGCTACCTGCGTGATGCCCATGCCAAGGCCCATGGGTGCGTGAAAGCCGAGGTCAGCGTTCTGGCAGATCTCGACCCGGCCTTGCGCCAGGGCGTGTTTGCCGAGCCGGGCAAGACCTGGCAGGCGACGATGCGCCTGTCCAACGGCAACGCTTATCCGCAATTCGACAGCATCCGCGATGCACGCGGCATGGCCATCAAGCTGTTGGATGTGCCGGGCAAGCAACTGATGGCAGATCAGCAAGCGCGCACCGAACAGGATTTCGTGATGTTCAGCCACCCGAACTTCTTTGTCAGCGATGTCGCGGAATACGCGCAAAACATCGGCGCGCAAGCGGATGGCAAGAAGGTCCTGGCTTTCTTTCCCAAGCTCGACCCGCGCAGTTGGCAAGTGCGTCACTTGTTTATCGCCCTGGCAACCCTGGCGCCCGCACCGGCCAGCCCGACGCAGACGACTTACTTTTCAGTTTCGCCCTACAAGTTTGGCGCGGCCAACGCCAAGTTCCGCGTCGCGCCCGACCCACAAAGCTGCCCGGGTTATGTGTTGCCCAAACAGAACCAGGCCCTGCCGAACTTCCTGCGCAGCGCGCTCAACCAGCAACTGTCCACCGACCGTGTAGATGCGTGTTTTGTGCTGCAAATCCAGCGGCAAAACCCGCAGGCGTTCATGCCGATCGAAGACACCAGCATCGAATGGAAGGAAAGCGACGCGCCGTATGAAACCGTGGCCAAGGTCAGGATTCCCGCCCAGGACTTCGACACGCCGGCGCAGAACCTGGCGTGCGATAACCAGTCGTTCAACCCCTGGTTCGGGCTGGAAGCGCACCGCCCCATCGGCGGCATCAACCGGCTGCGCAAAGCGGTGTACGAGGCCGTCAGCGATTACCGCCACAGCCGCAACGCACCGTAAGGCGCGTTAAATCGCAGGCGAAAAAAAACCCGCTCAATGAGCGGGTTTCTTTTGGCTACCTGGCGTTCAGTATTCCAGGTGACCGAATATGGCGCAGCGGACGGGACTCGAACCCGCGACCCCCGGCGTGACAGGCCGGTATTCTAACCGACTGAACTACCGCTGCGCGTAACACTTGAAGCGAATGGTGGGTGATGACGGGATCGAACCGCCGACCCTCTGCTTGTAAGGCAGATGCTCTCCCAGCTGAGCTAATCACCCTTCGTTTCGGTGTGGGCGCATCATACACCAAAAAATCGTAATGTCTTGATTTAAATGCAATTTATTTAAAAAAAGTTTAGCGCACGATTTTTTGCTATATTTCGGACAGAAAAAAACCCGCTCAATGAGCGGGCTTTCTTTGGTTACCTGGCGTTCAGCGTTCCAGGTGACCGAATATGGCGCAGCGGACGGGACTCGAACCCGCGACCCCCGGCGTGACAGGCCGGTATTCTAACCGACTGAACTACCGCTGCGCGTAACACATGAAGCGAATGGTGGGTGATGACGGGATCGAACCGCCGACCCTCTGCTTGTAAGGCAGATGCTCTCCCAGCTGAGCTAATCACCCTTCGTTTCGGTGTGGCGCGCATTCTACGGAGCGACCCTAAGTCTGGCAAGCACTTTCTTAAATCTTTTTTTTCAGCCCTTCCAATGGCTTAGGCAGGGTTGGCCTGCGGCGTGATCAAGAGAATAATGCCCCCCTTTGTATAGAGGAGAGACTCACCCCATGTGGTTCAAGAACCTGCTTATCTATCGCCTGACCCAAGATCTGCCTGTTGATGCCGAGGCGTTGGAAGCGGCCATGGCCACCAAGCTGGCGCGCCCTTGTGCAAGCCAGGAGTTGACCACTTACGGTTTCGTCGCGCCTTTTGGTAAAGGTGAAGACGCCCCCCTGGTTCACGTCAGCGGCGATTTCCTGCTGATCGCCGCTCGCAAGGAAGAACGCATCCTGCCGGGTAGCGTGGTGCGTGATGCACTTAAAGAGAAAGTCGAAGAGATCGAAGCCGAGCAAATGCGCAAGGTCTACAAGAAGGAGCGCGACCAGATCAAGGATGAAATCATCCAGGCCTTCCTGCCGCGTGCCTTTATCCGTCGCTCGTCGACCTTCGCTGCAATCGCGCCGAAACAGGGCCTGATCCTGGTCAACTCGGCCAGCCCCAAGCGTGCCGAAGACCTGCTGTCGACCCTGCGTGAGGTGATCGGCACCCTGCCCGTCCGCCCTCTGACGGTAAAAACCGCACCAACTGCAATCATGACTGACTGGGTCACCACCCAGAAACCGGCTGATGACTTCTTCGTCCTCGACGAATGCGAACTGCGCGACACCCACGAAGACGGCGGCATCGTGCGCTGCAAACGCCAGGACCTGACCGGCGAAGAGATCCAGCTGCACCTGACCACCGGCAAGGTCGTAACCCAACTGTCCCTGGCGTGGCAGGACAAGCTGTCCTTCATGCTCGATGACAAGATGACCGTCAAGCGCCTGAAGTTCGAAGACCTGCTGCAAGACCAGGCGGAACAGGACGGCGGCGACGAAGCCCTGGGCCAACTGGATGCCAGCTTTACCTTGATGATGCTGACCTTCGGCGATTTCCTGCCGGCGCTGGTCGAGGCACTGGGCGGCGAAGAGACACCACAGGGCATCTAAGCAACACCGATCCAATGTGGGCACGGTCAGTGTGGGAGCTGGCTTGCCTGCGATAACGGAGTGTCAGCCAGAGTAGTACGGACTGATACACCGCTATCGCAGGCAAGCCAGCTCCCACATTTGATTGCATCGACAACTCGGAAATCGAATAAAAAAGGACATCCCCATGCGCGCACTCGCCGCCTTGAGCCGCTTCGTCGGCAATACCTTCGCTTACTGGGTGCTGATATTTGCCGTGCTCGCCTTCCTCGAACCCAGCTGGTTCATCGGCCTGAAAAGCGCCATCGTCCCGCTGCTGGGCCTGGTGATGTTCGGCATGGGGCTGACCTTGAAACTCGAAGACTTCGCCGAAGTCGCTCGCCACCCGTGGCGCGTGGCCTTGGGCGTGGTCGCGCATTTCGTGATCATGCCGGGCGTGGCATGGTTGCTGTGCCAGGCGTTCCATTTGCCTGCGGAAATTGCCGTTGGCGTGATCCTGGTCGGCTGTTGCCCAAGTGGCACGTCGTCCAACGTCATGACCTGGCTGGCCCGGGGTGACCTGGCGTTATCGGTGGCGATTGCCGCGGTCACCACCCTCCTCGCCCCGCTGCTCACACCGGCGTTGATCTGGCTGCTGGCCTCGGCCTGGCTGCCAGTGTCGTTCATGGAACTGTTCTGGTCGATCCTGCAAGTGGTGCTGCTACCCATCGTACTGGGCGTGGTCGCGCAGCGTTTGCTCGGTGATCGGGTAAGGCATGCGGTGGATGTGCTGCCACTGGTGTCGGTGGTCAGCATTGTGATCATCGTCGCGGCCGTGGTTGCCGCAAGCCAAGGCAAGATTGCCGAGTCGGGCCTGCTGATCATGGCCGTGGTGATGCTGCACAACAGCTTCGGTTACCTGCTGGGCTACTTCACCGGGCGCCTGTTCAAGTTGCCCTTGGCGCAACGCAAGTCGCTGGCCCTGGAAGTGGGCATGCAGAACTCCGGGCTGGGTGCCGCGCTGGCCAGTGCGCACTTTTCGCCACTGGCGGCGGTGCCCAGTGCGTTGTTCAGCGTCTGGCACAATATTTCCGGCGCATTGCTGTCGACCTATTTCCGCCGCATGAGCGAAAAGGAAGACCGCCGCGCCCTGGAAACCACGCCGTAACTTGATCGCCCGGTCCAATTTCGGCACTCTACCGAACTTCGCGGGGACGACCTCGCGACGCTATCAAGCGCTCACCCGGGGACGACCCCACTTTGATAGAAGCGAGGTCATCATGTCCTGGATCATTCTGTTTTTTGCCGGGTTGTTTGAAGTGGGCTGGGCCGTCGGCCTGAAGTACACCGACGGGTTCAGCAAGCCGCTGCCCACCGTCCTGACGATTGCCGCGATGGCCGTCAGCCTTGGGTTGTTGGGGCTGGCCATGAAGGAATTGCCGCTGGGCACCGCCTATGCCATCTGGACCGGCGTGGGGGCCGTGGGCACCGTGATTGCCGGGATTATCCTGTTTGGAGAATCCATGGCGTTGTTTCGGTTGGCGAGTGTGGCGTTGATTATTTGTGGGCTGATTGGGCTAAAGATTTCCACTTAAGCCACTACCGCTATCGCAGGCAAGCCAGCTCCCACCTTTTGAATTGTGAATACAGTCAAATGTGGGAGCTGGCTTGCCTGCGATGATGCCCTGACAAACAACGACAAACTACCTGGCACTCCCCCGCAAACCGCCCACCACAGAGTGCAACTGCTCAGGCGTTGCCGCTTCCACAGCCACCGGCTCGCCCGCCACCAACACCACCCGCGACCAGATCCGATGAAACAAACCCTTGTTCGGATCACGGCTGAAGAAACTCCCCCACAACCCCTGCAATGCCATCGGGATCACCGGCACCGGCGTCTCCTCCAGGATGCGCGTCACCCCACCGCGAAACTCATTCATCTCGCCATCGGCTGTCAGCTTGCCTTCCGGGAAGATGCACACCAACTCGCCATCCTTGAGGTACTGGGCAATGCGCGCGAACGCCTGTTCGTAGATCTGAATGTCTTCATGGCGCCCGGCAATCGGAATAGCCCCTGCGGTGCGGAAGATAAAATTGAGCACCGGCAAGCGGTAGATCTTGTAGTACATGACAAAGCGAATCGGCCGACGTACTGCGCCACCAATCAACAGCGCATCGACAAACGACACATGGTTGCACACCAGCAACGCCGCGCCTTCATCCGGGATGGCTTGCAGGTTGCGATGCTCCACGCGGTACATGGAATGGCTGAGCAGCCAGATCATGAAGCGCATGGTGAACTCGGGGACGATTTTAAAGATGTAAGTGTTAACCGCGATGTTGAGCAGCGACACCACCAGGAACAACTCGGGGATCGACAGCTTGGCCACGCTCAACAGCAGAATGGACACGATGGCCGAGACCACCATGAACAGTGCATTGAGAATGTTGTTCGCCGCGATCACCCGTGCCCGTTCGTTCTCGGCGGTACGCGACTGGATCAGCGCATACAGCGGCACGATGTAAAAGCCGCCGAACACCCCCAGGCCGAGGATATCGAACAGCACCCACCACGCCTGGCCGTAGCTGAGCACCGCGAGCCAATCGTTGGCTTGCACGTTCTGCGGGAAGCCGCCGGAGTGCCACCACAGCAGCAGGCCGAACACGGTCAGGCCAAATGAGCCAAACGGCACCAGGCCGATTTCCACCTTACGCCCGGAAAGCTTTTCGCACAGCATCGAGCCCAGGGCGATGCCCACCGAGAACACCGTGAGGATCAAGGTCACCACGGTTTCGTCGCCGTACAACCATTCCTTGGCATAGGCAGGTATTTGCGTGAGGTAAATAGCGCCGACAAACCAGAACCATGAGTTGCCGACAATCGAGCGCGACACCGCCGGCGTCTGCCCCAGGCCCATGCGTAAAGTCGCCCAGGACTGAGTGAAGATATTCCAGTCCAGGCGCAGCTGCGGTGTCGAAGCCGCTGCGCGCGGGATGCTGCGGCTGGCCAGGTAGCCCAGCACCGCCACGGCCACAATCGCCACCGCCACCACCGGCGCGTAATGGGTGGAAGACATCATGACCCCGGCACCGATGGTGCCGGCCAAAATTGCCAGGAACGTGCCCATCTCCACCAGGCCGTTACCGCCGACCAACTCATCGTCGTGCAATGCCTGGGGCATGATCGAGTACTTCACCGGGCCGAACAGCGCCGAGTGAGTGCCCATGGCAAACAGCGCCAGCAGCATCAGTTCAAGATGATTGGTCAGAAAACCCGTCGCGCCCACCGCCATGATCACGATCTCGCCGATCTTGATCGCGCGGATCAACGCGTCCTTGTTGAATTTCTCGCCAAACTGCCCGGCCAACGCCGAGAACAGGAAGAACGGCAGGATAAACAACAAAGCACACAGGTTGACCCAGATGGAGCGGTCACCCTCGATGGTGAGCTTGTAAAGGATGGCCAGGATCAGCGACTGCTTGAAGATGTTGTCGTTGAACGCGCCCAGCAACTGGGTGATGAAAAACGGCAAGAAGCGCCGCGTGCGCAGCAAGGTGAATTGGGAAGGATGGCTCATCGTCGTCCGTGTTCCTGCGTGGCCTTTATTTATCAGGCCACGACTTTACCTAATCCTGCTTACTTATTCGCTAGCCCGGCAATACAAGGCGAAACAAAAAGCTCGCCTTTATAAGCGCCCTGCACGGTGCGCTTGGCCACGATCAGCCACATCAGCGCCAGCGCAACCACCAGCACACTGCCAAACACACTGAAAAACGCCAGATGTAACAGGCTCGCCAATTTAAGCGTGGCCAAGGCGTAAACCCCCAATGGGAAGGTGAAGCCCCACCAGCCCAGGTTGAACGGGATACCGGCGCGCAGGTAACGCAGGGTGATCAACACCGCAATCAACATCCACCACAAGCCGAAGCCCCACAGGGTGATGCCCGCAATCAGGCCCAGGCCGTGGGCCATTTCACCGACACTGGCCAGGCCATTGGCGGCAAAGATCGCGGGGGCATCCGTACCGAGCAGCAACATGCCCAGGGCACCGGTACCGATCGGGCCCAGGGCCAACCAGCTCGACGCGGCCATATTGGCGTGAGGCAACTTATGCAAGGCCATGCGCAGCATCAGGATGGTCAGGATGCTGAACGCTACCGGCAGGGAAAACGCCCACAGCACGTAGCTGGTCACCAACATCACCAGCTGCGAATGGGCATCGGCCAAGTGCGGCGCAAGCAAGCCGCCGCTGGCCGCCGCCACTTCGGCCGCCACCACGGGCAACAGCCAGACGGCGGTCATCTGGTCGATACTGTGCTCCTGGCGGGTGAACATCATGAATGGGATCAGCACGCCGCAGGCCAGGGACATGGCGACGTCCAACCACCACAGAACTTCGGCCAGCGGGATGACATCACTGCCCCAGCGCGGCAAACCGAACAGCAGCAAGCCATTAAGAATGGTCGCCAGCCCCATGGGGATAGTGCCGAAAAACATCGAGACGGTGGAGTGCCCGAAGATGCGTCGCGCCTCGTGGAAAAACATCACCCAGCGGGCAGCGTAGAGCACGCTGAACAGCACAAACAAGCCGATGGTGAACAGCCACAGGCCCTCGGCGACGGCATGCAAGCCGGGCAGGTTGACTGGCAGCTGGGCCAAGGTCAGGGCCAGCACACCGGTGCCCATGGTCGCGGCAAACCAGTTCGGGGTGAACTGGCGAATCACTTCCCGGGGACGGGCCAGGTGACTGAAGGGTTTGTAGCGGTGAGTGGTCGAGCAGGTCATGGGTTAATCCTCTTCCTCATATGAGGTTGAGGCCATGATAGAACCTGATCGAATATCTATATAACGGGTAATATCTCTAACTGTTATCTATTTTATCTATATTAACCACGATCATGCCCTCGCCCTTGCTGGCGCCGAGTCCCGCCACCACAACCCACCAAGGGCCCCGAGAGACAGCAAGATAAGCACCGCACCGTAGCCGTCCGTGGTCGCGACCAAGCCAAACACGCGGCTCAGGTTGCCCGCCAACAACGCCGGCACGCAAAACGCCAGGTAGCTCAATACATAGAACGCCGACATCAGGCCCGCCCGCTCATGGGGCAACGCCAGGCCCACGATGCTGCGCACACTGCCCATGAAGCCGCCGCCGAACCCCAGGCCTGCGATCACACTGGCGACAAAGAACAGCCACAGGCTGGCGATGTTTACGGCAACCAGCAGCAACCCCACGCCCACGGCCAGCAGTGCAGCCGACACGCGCATGACCCTGTCAGCCGCGTGGTTGCGCAGGCTGTAGATCATCACCGCGCCGCTCAAGGTCACCACCGCCACCAGCCCGCCGCCGATCAAGTGCGAGGTCGACCCGGTGGCGACACGCACCAACGACGGTGCCAACGAGGAAAAGAACCCACCCAGCGCCCACACGGCCACATTCAATGGCATCGCCAGCCCCAACGCGCGGCGCGCCTGCGGCGGCACATGCAGGGTTGGCGCCAGTGACTTCAAGGCGCCGGGTATGCGGCTGACCGTTTCAGGCAGGCGCCAGATATACAGAGCCTGTAACACCATCAAGGCCAGCAGGGTGTAGTAGATCAATTGGGTTGGCCACGGCGCGAACTCCACCAGCAACCCGCTGCCCAGGCCACCACTGGCCATGCCGAGCATCGGTGCAAGGCTGTTGAGCATCGGGCCGCGGACGCGGTCGGTATCGAGCAGCGTCGCACTCAATACCGCTGTGGCAGTGCCAGTCGCGAAGCCCTGCAGCGCGCGGGCGGCCAGCAGGCAGGCGGTGCTGTCCGCGTTGATAAACAGCAGCATCGCCACACTATTGAGCAGCAGCGCGACGAAGATCACCGGCTTGCGCCCCAGGTAATCCGAGAGCGACCCCACCGTCAGCAGGGCCGCCAGCAGGCTCACGGCATAGACACCAAAGATGGCCGTGAGCATGGCCGCCGAAAAATGCAGGTGGTCTTGATACACCTGGTACAACGGCGTCGGCGCGCTGGAGGCGGCGAGAAAGGTCAGCACCATGATCACTAGAAACGCCAGGCTGGACCGCTGAGAGATGACACTGGGCATGGGCACGCTCCGCTAAAGCTAATATTTTGCTTTTGTGCAGTGTGCTATTCGCTGGCGTTTAAAGCAAATTCTTTGTGTTAAGGTCTTGCCCATGGCGATCAAAGAAGGCCTCCGCCCGGGGGGCCGCAGTGCCCGGGTACAAGAATCCGTCCACAGGGCGGTGCGCGAATTGCTGGAGGCCCATGAGCGTTCCAGCGTCACCGTGCCGATGATTGCGGCATGTGCAGGCGTCACGCCGTCGACCATTTACCGGCGCTGGGGCGATCTGTCAGTACTGCTCGCCGACGTCGCCCTGGCCCGTATGCGCCCCGATACCGAACCGGCCAACACCGGCAGCCTGCGTGGCGACCTGCAAGCCTGGGCCGAGCAATACCTGGATGAGATGAGTTCGGACGTAGGCCGCAACATGATGCGCGACGTGCAAAGCAGCCCGACGCCAGGGTATTGCGTGAGCATCCTGAGTGGGCAGTTGCAGGTGATTGTTGACCGCTACCCGCAGGAACAGCCACCGAGCGTTGACCATCTGATCAACCTGCTCGCCGCACCGACGGTGTTTCGTATTCTATTTTCGGCCCAGCCTTTGGCGGTAGAAGAACTGCATACCCTGATCGAACTGGCACTGAAAATCTAAGGCACGTGCGCCGACCAGAATGTGGGAGCTGGCTTGCCTGCGATGCAGACACCTCCGTACACCCGTCAAGCGAAGTCGATACCATCGCAGGCAAGCCAGCTCCCACATTTGTTCTGTGTGCATCCAATAAAAAACGGCCTCTGATGAGGCCGTTTTGTTATTTCCAATCCCACATCATGTACGCATCCCACGCCCACTCACCAGCAACCGCGCACAACCGATATACAGCACCACGGTCGCAACGATCATAAAGGTGATCGCCACACTGATCTTGATATCCGACACGCCCAGAATGCCGTAGCGGAAGGCGTTGACCATGTGCAGCACCGGGTTGGCCAGGGACACCGTCTGCCAGAACGGCGGCAGCAAGGTGATGGAGTAAAACACCCCGCCCAGGTAGGTCAGCGGCGTGAGCACGAAGGTCGGGATGATGGAAATATCATCGAAGTTGCGTGCGAACACGGCGTTGATAAAGCCCAGCAGCGAGAAGATCGTCGCCGTCAGCACCACCACCAGAATAGTGACACCCAGGTGATGCACCTGCAGCTGGGTAAAGAACAGGGACAGCAGCGTCACGATCACTCCCACCATCAGGCCACGCAACACGCCGCCCAGGGTGTAGCCGATGAGGATGGTGTGCGGTGACACCGGCGAGACCATCAGCTCTTCAATGGAGCGCTGGAACTTGCTGCCAAAGAAACTCGACACCACGTTGCCATAGGAGTTGGTGATCACCGACATCATGATCAGGCCCGGCACGATGTATTCCATGTAGGTGAAGCCACCCATGTCGCCGATCTGCCGGCCGATCAGGTTACCGAAGATCACAAAGTACAGGACCATGGTGATCGCCGGTGGCAGCAGGGTCTGCGGCCAGATCCGGGTAAAGCGCTTCACTTCGCGATAAACAATGGTTTGCAGCGCTACGAGGTTGGGTTGCAGTTCGGAACTCATACCGCCACCTTCGCCAGATTTTTCTCCACCAGGGACACGAACAACTCCTCAAGGCGATTGGTTTTGTTACGCAGGCTCAACACTTCGATGTTCTGAGTGGCCAACTGGGTGAACAGCGCGGTGATGCCCATGGCTTTGTCCACCTGCACCTCCAGAGTGTGGCTGTCTACCAGGCGGCTGGGGTAACCCAGCAGATGCGGCGCCACCGACAGATTGTTCTTCAGGTCGAGCAGGAAGGTTTCCACATGCAACTGGCCCAGCAGGTTGCGCATGCTGGTGTTCTCGACAATGGTGCCGTGGTCGATGATGCCGATGTTGCGGCACAACTGCTCAGCCTCTTCCAGGTAGTGGGTGGTGAGGATGATGGTGATGCCCTTCTCGTTCAGTTCGGTGAGGAAGGTCCACATCGAGCGGCGCAGCTCGATATCCACGCCGGCGGTAGGTTCGTCGAGGATCAACAGACGCGGCTCATGCACCAGGGCGCGGGCGATCATCAGGCGTCGCTTCATGCCACCGGACAACGAGCGCGAGGGTACGTCACGCTTGTCCCACAGGCCCAGTTGGGTCAGGTACTGCTCGGCGCGTTCCTTGGCGACTTTCGCCGGAATGCCGTAGTAGCCGGCCTGGGTCACGACAATGTCGAAGGTCTTTTCGAACTGGTTGAAATTGAATTCCTGGGGCACCACGCCAATGGAGCGCTTGAGCGCTGCCGGGGATTTGTCCAGGTCATGACCGAAGATATTCACCGTGCCGCTGGTCTTGTTGACCAGGGTGGAGAGAATGCCGATGGTGGTGGATTTGCCGGCACCGTTGGGGCCGAGCAAGGCGAAGAAGTCACCTTCGGCAACGTCCAGATCGATACCACTCAGGGCCTGGAAACCGTTGCCGTAGGTTTTGGTTAGCTGCCGGATGGACAGAGCGGAACTCATATGGAAGTACGCACCAAAGAAGGGAATAGAAAGAATAGATGAAGGCACACCGCAGGTAGTTCAACCGGCGATGCAGTGCGAGCATGGTGCGTGCCCATGCCGCACAAGTACAGTCACCCGTATTAATAGTGTGTATTAAGTCAACGCGGTCATCACCGCCTTGCGGTAGGCCGGGCGCTGCTGCAGGCGCTGGTACCAGGCCTCCAGATGGGGCATGGCAGGGCGTTCGATGGGCATCTCGAACCAGGCGTAGATGAAGCAGCCCAAGGGAATATCGCCCATGCCGAACGCCTGGCCGGACAGGTAGGGTTGCTCGGCGAGGGCTTGTTCGACGGTTTTGAGCGCGTCGATACAGGCTTGGCGCCCGGCATTGATGCTGTCCCAGTTTTGCTGGTCAGCCGGGGTGCGCACGATGCCCCAGAACACCGCTTTGAACGGATCGGCGAGCGTGGAAGTGGTCCAGTCCATCCACTTTTCGGCGTTGGCCCGGGCTTGCAGGTCGCTGGGGTAAAAGTCCGATGCCTGCTTGGCGCACAGGTAACGCACGATGGTGTTGGATTCCCATAGCACAAAGTCGCCATCTTCGATCACCGGCACCCGGCCATTGGGGTTCATGGCCCGGTATTGCGGGGTATCGACCACACCAAAAGCCCCGCCCGCATCAATTGCTTCATAGTCCAGGCCGAGTTCCTCGGCGCACCACAGTGCTTTCCTGACGTTTGATGAATTTTTACGACCCCAGATCTTCAGCATGACCGCGCCTTATCGTTGATGAACATGGCTTGATGAACGCAGCAGCATACGCCGGTTCAGCCGCGGCTTAAATCGCCCTGCATATCGCCGAGCAAGGTGGGCGCATCGTCGCCAAACAGGTGCGGGTAGCACTGGCGGATATGCCCGAAGAAAAATGCTTCGGGCACGTCAGCAAATTGCCCGTGGTCCACCACGTACTCCATAGAACGCTGGCCCTGGCGATTGAACGCGTGGAACACGCTGTCGTGCAGCCCATCGAATTCCAACGGCGGCACGTCGAACACTTCGCACAGTTGCTGGTTGAACGCCGGAGTGGCCTTGACCCAGCGGCCGTTCAGGTAAAGCTCGGTATAACCGTGCATGGCGAACACGTCACTTTTGAGCAGAGCGAGCAGTCGCGGTGTGGACAGGTGGTTGCGCACGTCCGCCAGGCCAATGCGTGCGGGAATGCCGCAGTGGCGCGCGCAAGCGGCGAGCAACGTGGCCTTGGGCACACAGTAGCTTTCGCCGGCCGCCAGGGCGAAGCTGGCGCTCAAGGTGTTGGGGTCACGGCTGAAGGTATAGGGGTTGTAGCGAATGGCCTCGCGCACGGCGTAGTAAAGACTGACTGCCTGGTCACTTAAATCCGGGCGGGTTCCGCGGTGTTTCTCGGCGAACTCCACCACCACAGGGTGGTCACTATCGATGAAGCGGCTGGGACTCAAGTACGTATTCATGAGCTTGATCTCCGAGGGGAGCCTGGAGTTTAACCACCAGGCCTGCCAGAGAGATAACGACGATTCGGCCAAATGCCGGCGCCGGCTGATGGGTTGCCCAGTACACCTTGTTACACCCTGATCACTCGGCTTGTTCGGATGCCGACTAAGCTCCCTGGTGGTTTCGCCCCTGGTTCACGGAGGATTGAATATGCTGTTGTTGTGGATACTGGTGCTGGTGGTCGGCATTGCCTACCTGGCACACCGCCGTACTGCCCCCCTGCCCGCCCTGGGTGTGGTCGCCGTCTACCTGCTGGCGATGGGCGCCTGGAGCCACGCACCGGGTTGGCTGCTGCTGATCTTCTGGGTACTCCTGGCCGTGGTGGCCGCGCCTTTGCTGCTGCCTGACCTGCGCCGCCAATACTTCACCAAGCCGCTGTTCAGCTGGTTCCAGAAAGTGCTGCCGCCGATGTCCGAGACCGAGCGCGATGCGATTGATGCCGGTACCGTGTGGTGGGACGGCGAGCTGTTCAGTGGCCGCCCGGACTGGGACAAATTGCTGGCCTACCCCAAGGCGCAGTTGACCGAGGAAGAGCAGGCGTTCATCGACGGCCCCACCGAAGAACTCTGCGCCATGGTCAGCGACTGGGAAATCGGCCAGGCCATGGACCTGCCGCCGCAAGCCTGGGAACACATCAAGACCCATGGCTTCTTCGCCCTGATCATTCCCAAGGAGTACGGTGGCAAGGGCTTCTCCGCCTATGCCCACTCCCAGGTCGCCATGAAACTCGCGACCCGCAGCGGTGACCTGGCCTCCACCGTGATGGTCCCCAACTCCCTCGGCCCCGCCGAACTGCTGCTGCACTACGGCACCGAGGAACAGCGCAATCATTACCTGCCGCGCCTGGCCCGTGGCGACGACATCCCGTGCTTCGCCCTCACCGGCCCGCTGGCCGGCTCCGATGCGGGCGCCATGCCCGACACCGGCGTGATCTGCAAAGGCGAATGGGAAGGCAAGGAAACCCTCGGCCTGCGCCTGAACTGGGAAAAGCGCTACATCACCCTCGGCCCGGTCGCGACCTTGCTCGGCCTGGCCTTCAAGGCTCATGACCCGGACCACCTGTTGGGTGAAGAAGAAGACCTGGGCATCAGCCTCGCGTTGATTCCTACCGACACCCCTGGCGTGGAAATCGGCCGTCGTCACCTGCCGCTTGGCGCCGCTTTCATGAACGGCCCCAACTCCGGCAAGGATGTGTTCATCCCCCTGGAATACCTGATTGGTGGCCAGGAAATGCTCGGCAAGGGCTGGATGATGCTGATGAACTGCCTGTCGGTCGGCCGTTCGATCTCGCTGCCCGCCGTCGGCACCGGCGCCGCCAAGTTCACCAGCCTGGTGACCGGCCAATACGCCCAGGTGCGCGAACAGTTCAACGTACCGCTGTCGGCCTTCGAAGGCATCCAGGAAGCCCTGGCACGCATCGGTGGCAACGCCTGGCTGATGGACAGCGCGCGCATGCTCACCGCCAACGCCGTGGACCTGGGCGAGAAGCCGTCGGTGTTGTCGGCGATCCTCAAGTATCACCTGACCGAACGCGGCCGTGAGTGCATCAGCCACGCCATGGACGTGCACGGCGGCAAGGGCATCATCATGGGTCCCAACAACTACCTGGGCCGCAACTGGCAGGGCGCACCGATCTTCATCACCGTGGAAGGCGCAAATATCCTTTCGCGTAACCTGATGATCTTCGGCCAGGGCGCGATTCGCTGCCACCCCTTCGTGCTCAAGGAAATGGCCCTGGCCGGCCGCGAAGACCATGACCAGGCGTTGAAGGAATTCGACGGCCTGCTGATGCAACACATCGGCTTCGCCGTCAGCAACGCCGCCAGCACCCTGGTGCTGAACCTGGGCTTCGGGCACTTCGAAAAAGCCCCGGGCAACCGTTTGAGCCAGGGCTACTTCCGTGCCCTGAACCGCCAGGCGGCTGCGTTTGCCCTGCTGGCCGACCTGAGCATGATGTTGCTGGGTGGCGAGCTCAAGCGCCGCGAACGCCTGTCCGCCCGCCTGGGTGATGTGCTCAGCCACATGTACTTGGCGTCGGCGGCGCTCAAGCGTTATCACGACCTGGACTCGCCGGACCATCTGGAGCCGCTGTTTGCCTGGGCCATGGAAGAAAGCCTGGGCGAATCGGAACGCGCATTGGATGAGCTGCTGAGCAACTTCCCGAACAAGGTGCTGGGCTGCCTGTTGCGGGTGATCGTGTTCCCGTTCGGGCGTCGTCATACCGGGCCGTCCGACGCGCTGGATGCCGAAGTGGCAGCCGTGATCGGCCGCGCCAAAGGCGACCCGACCCTGGAAGAATTGCTGGCCGGCTGTTATCGCCCGCAATCAGCAGAAGATCCCGTGGGCGCCCTGCAACATGCCTACGACCTGCTCGGTGCCAGCCACCCCTTGCAGAAAAAACTCCACAGCGCGCTCAAAAGCGGCCAGGTCAAGCCGGCTGCCGGCGAGCATGCCATCGACGCGGCCCTGCAGGCCGGCGTGCTGCAACCGGCCGAGGCACAAACCTTGCGCGATGCCGAGGCTGCGCGACGCAAGGTGATCGACGTGGATGATTTCAGCAAGGAAGAGCTGATGCAGGCAGAAGGTAAAGTCCGCTGAGTCGAGCGGTCATATAAAAACGGGCGCGAGAGGCTTATACTCTCGCGCCCGTTTTTGCTTTAGAGGCCTTATCTCGTGTCCAACGTCGTTGCCGATCATCTTGTCTTGCTCGACCACTTGCGCAGCATCCTGGTTGCCGTCGGCGAAGCCGAACAGGTACCCGAGGAAAGCCACTCGCTGTTCCTGGAGCGTTTCGACGAACTGCGCGCCCTGTTGCCAATCGACCCGATCGAAAGCCAGTACCTGGGCCAGGACCTGATGAGCCAGGTCATCCTGCGCTACCCGCAAATCGCCCACCTGGTGCCCCGTGACCTGCTGTGGTTCTTTGGCGGCGACTGCCTGCACTTCATGCCCGACGAAGAACTGGACCTGTACCAGGCCCTGGAAGAACGTCGCTATGAAGCCGAACAGAACGACGAACCGTTCGACTGGAACCAGGAAAAACAGCTGCTGGCGATGCCTCAGGACCAGAGCAAGCACTGACAACTATGCTCGTTCCTACGCTCTGCGTGGGAACCTATCCTGTGACGCTCTGCGTCACCCGTGCACAGGCATAAAGGCAGGACGCGGAGCGCCCAGGTGGCATTCCCACGCAGAGCGTGGGAAAGAGCAACCGCGCTCCTACCGTCGGCGCAGCGTGGGCTCCCTGGCCATGCACTCCACCAGATAATCGATAAACACCCGCAACTTCGGCGGCAGGTAACGTGTGGGCGAATGCAGCAACCACGCCTCGCCATGGTACGACGCAATAAAATCCCACCCCGGCAACACCTGCACCAAATCTCCTGCTTCCAATGCGTGCCGCGCGGTGAAATACGGCAAGCTGGCAATCCCGACATGCTGCAACGCAGCCTCCAGTCGCACCCCGGTGTGGTTCGCCGCATACCGGCCGCGTACGCCGACCGTTACCGCCTTGCCAGCCTGGCGAAACTTCCAGCGTGAATCTCCCGGTGTCTCACCCAGATAGATGCAACTGTGCCCGAGCAGATCATGGGGATGGCTCGGTGTACCGTGCTCGGCCAGGTACTGCGGCGTAGCGCACAGCAAATGTTCGATGGGCAACAGTTGGCGCCCGACCAAACCTGGCGGTGGGCTGTCGGTGATGCGGATGCTCAAGTCGACGTTGTCGTCGATCAAATCCACATGCCTGTCTTCCAGGATCAATTGCACATCCACCTTGGGATAGCGCCGCAAAAATTCCGGCATATGCGGGTGCACCACAAATCGCCCCACCGCCTTGGGCACACTGACCCGCACCAGCCCCTCGGCTTCATGGGTAAATTGCCCACTGATTTCCATCACCGAGCGCGCCGCATTGACCATCTCCTGGCAACGCTTGAACACCTCCTCGCCGCCCTCGCTCAGGCGCAGCTTGCGCGTGGTACGTTGCAGCAGGCGCGTGGCCAGGGCTTGTTCCAGGCGCGAGATGCTGCGGCTCACCGCCGAAGGTGAAACGCTGAGTTGCCGCGCCGCTTCGGAGAAGCTGCCGGTTTCCACGACCTTGACGAAAATCGCCATTTCACCCAATAGCGGCAAAGGAAGATTGATGCTCATGACGCACAGGTCCATTGATAATTGAGCAGATTATCACCCATCTGCGCACTATTTATACTGCCCACAGAACCCTGATGCGGATGTAGATGATGACCGAGCGCCTGTTTTTTACCCACGACCACCTGACGGCCGAGCTGGAAGTGCTCAGTTGCACCCCGAACGAAGAGCAATTCGCCGTGATTGTGCAGTCGACCATTTTCCATCCCCAAGGCGGAGGCCAGCCGTCCGACACCGGCTGGCTCGGCGACAGCCAGGTGCTGCGAGTCATGCAGGAAGGCGAACAGGTGGTGCACTACGTCCACCGACCTCTGGAACCTGGCCTCGTCGTTGCACGAGTCGACGCACAGCGGCGCGCCTTGCATACGCGTCTGCATTCGGCGGGGCACTTGATTGGCAATGCCGGCGAACGCCTGGGCTGGATGCCGATCAAGGCCCACCATTGGCCCGGCGAAGGCAAGATCACTTTTATCCGTGGCGAGACCGCGCAAGACATGGATGCGCAGGCGCTCCAGCAGTGGGTCAACACATGGATCGCCGCCGACTATTCCCGCCATATGACGCTGGAAGACGGCACCCGCGAAGTCGGCTTCGGCGAATTACCGGCGTACGCCTGTGGCGGTACGCATGTTCAAGCGTTGAGCGAACTGGGCCAGGTAACGATCCTGGCGTTGTCGGAGAAAAAAGGCGCGCTCTCGGTGCGCTACAGCCTCGCTGATACCCTGACACTGTAGGAGCGAGCTTGCTCGCGAAGACCGTTAACGATAACGCGGGATACCTGATTCCCATCGGCGCCCTTTCGTTTTCGCGAGCAAGCGCGCTCCTACAGGGCCACGCTCGGCTGGCCCGATTCATTGATGAACGACTTCAACGTCGACACCGTCGCCGCCGGGTCACGCGGATCACTGATCGCCCGAAAATTCGTCAACATGGTGTTGGCCGCCAACTCCACCGACACATACCCACGCTGGCGACTGTCGAAAAACTTCACATGGGGGTTGAGCGGCATGATCTTCATGAACGCGTCGTAGGGAGGGCCATCTGAGGTGACCGACGAGCCGACGAACTCGGTGGCGACCACCGCCGAGTCTGGCCTGTCGGCGTCGAGATGCAGGTCGGTGGCCCAGAACGAATGAATATCCCCTCCCCAGAACACCGGGTTCTTCACGCGATTGCGCACGATCGACGCCAGCATCCGTGAGCGGTTCGCCATGTAGCCATCCCAACCATCGGTCCAGCGGCCAAGCTTATGGTTGGTCAAGTCACGCTGCATCAGCGGCGCCACCAGCAAATCCTGGGCGATGACATTCCACTGCGCACTGGACTGGGCAAACCCCTGGTCCAGCCAAGACTCTTGCTGCCAGCCGAGCAACGTGCGGCCAGGGTCACGCAGGTCGCTGCAAGGGGTGGTGACAATATGCCCTTGGTGGCTGCCATTGGCCGCGATGCAGGGTTGCTCGGAACGGTACTGGCGACCGTCGAGCACATGAAAACGCGCGAGCCGCCCATAGTCCAGGCGCCGGTAGATGCGCATGTCCGGCCCCTTCGGCACGCTGCTGGCACGCAGGGGCATGTGTTCGTAAAACGCCTGGTACGCCGCGGCCCGTTGCTTGAGAAACTGCGCCACCGCCACCTTCGGGTCCTGGGACCAGCGGTTGGCGTAGTCATTCTGTACTTCGTGATCGTCCCAGGTTACGACGCTGGGAGCCGCGGCGTGCAGGGCCTGCAGGTCTGGATCAGTCTTGTACAGTGCGTAGCGGTTGCGGTAATCACTCAGGCTTTGCGCATTGCCGCTGCCGTGAGAACGAAACACCTTGCCCGAATCCGCAGCATAGGAACTGTCGTAAATATAATCACCGAGGAAAAACACCAGGTCCGGCTGCTCGGCGGCAAGGTGTCGGTAGGCGCTGAAGTAACCGCGCTCCCAGTGCGAGCAGGACACAAACCCCAGCCGGGCCGAGGCCATGGCCTGCAGCGGCGGCATCGTGCGCGACTGGCCCACCGGGCTCTGCGCACCGAGCCCTTCAAACTGGTACCAATACGGCCGATCCGCCGCCAGCCCCGCCACTTCGACATGCACTGCGTGAGCAAAACGGGGCGTCGCCAGTACTTCGCCCTGCTTCACAATGCGCGTCATCGCCGCATCGCTGGCCACCCGCCAACGCAGCGGCACCGAGCGACTCAGGCCGCCACGGCCATCCGCGGCGTTGAACAACGGCGCCAGGCGCGTCCAGATCACAAAGCCATCTGGCAACGGGTCACCGGAAGCCACGCCGAGGGTGAACGGATAATCCACCCCGGCACTGCGCGCAAACGGGCTGAGAATCGAAAACGCGGTAGCGACCGCCAGCCCGCCAAGGACCCGGCGCCGGCCGTGGTCCACTTCGCCGCTCACAGGCAGCGCTCCCAGACATCACGCACGGTGGCAAACCCGAGCATGTCCTCATACACGCCGTTCTTTAAAAACGCCTGGCGCATGCAGCCTTCATAACGCAGGCCGATCTTCTCCATGACCCGCGCCGATTCCTTGTTGCGCGCGAAACACTGGCTGCCCACGCGCTGCAACCCTAGCGCCTCGAACCCGAAGTCCATCACCGCGCTCGCCGCTTCAGCCGCATATCCCTGGTTACGGCAGTGCGCCGCCACCCAGCCACCCAAGTGCCCATAGTGATGGCGAGCATTGATGCGCAGGCTGACCATGCCGACCAATTCGTCGGTGCCGCGCACATGCATCCCCAGGTTCAGCAGCTCACCGGTGCGGTACTTGTCAGCGATCCCCGCAATAAAATCCTGCGCGGTTTCCAAGGTGTAGGGCGATGGAATGTTCGCCGTGTTGTCGGCAATTTTCGGCCCGTTGGCAAGCGTGAAAAGCACCTGCGCCTGATGCATTTGCAGGGTGCGCAACAGCAGTCGCGGGGTCGTCAATTGAGGCAATGCAGTAGGCATGGAGGCCGGCTCTCAAGATAAATTTCTCAAGCATGGATGCCCCGAGTGTCAGTTTCATTACGCCCGAAAACTGACCGGTAAGTTTTCTGAAAGACGCGTCCTAGAGCCTCTAAACGGTCAATTAAAGTTAACCAATCGGTCATTTTTGGCTGTTAGCGTTTTGCCCCTAATTCAATGACGGGGTAACGGAATGAGAACCTGGGACGAACCCAAGAAACGCAAGGCGCACATCGAGCTGATCCCGATGATCGACGTGATGATGTTCCTGCTGGTGTTTTTCGTACTGGTGAGCCTGAACGTGATTCCCGCGCTCGGCATGAAGACCCAATTGCCCAGCGCCAGCAGTTCGCAGCAGCTCAAGCCGCAAAACAAATTCATCCTCACCCTGGGCCTGGAAGGCCAGTTGCAACTGGACGGCAAGGACCTGACGGTGGAGGCCCTGGTGCCGGCGCTGAAGGCGGCCGAAAAGCCCGATACCAAGTCGACGATCATCGTCAACAGCGACAAAGGCGTGGAGGTTTCGCGCCTGGTGGAAGTGATGGACACCCTGCGCCTGGGTGGCTTCACCTCCGTGTCCATCGCCACGCGTAAGTCCTGATCATGTACGTTCTGTTTCGTGCGCGTCAGCTGCTGGGCAGTGTTCCGGCCCTGATCGCCCTGGTGCTGATTGCACTGGGTATCCAGTCCCAGACGTTGAAGGTCGAGCCGGTGTATGACGAGTCGGCGGTCGAATTGGCCTTGGTTGAGCCGGAACCGGAAGTCATACCGGAACCGGTGGTGGAGCAAGAACCGCCACCGCCGGTGATCGAAGAGGAAGAGGCCGAGCCGGCGCCCCCGCCGCCACCGCCCAAGCCGCTGCCAAAACCCGAACCCAAGCCAAAGCCAAAACCTGTGCCCAAGCCTGCGCCCGTGGTCGCCAAGCCCGTGCCGACGCCGCCACCGGTGGCCGCCAAGCCAGCCCCGGCCGCCGTCACCCAAGCGGCACCGACGCCAGCCCCACCGGCGCCACCGAAGGTCGATGGCCAGGCCCTGGAAAGCGGTTACCTCAAAGGCTTGCGCAACGAACTGGACACCTACAAGCAGTACCCCACCGGGCGCCAGGCGTCCCTCGAACGCCCGAGCGGCGAGGTGGTGGTGTGGCTGCTGGTAGACCGTCAGGGCCGCGTCCTCGACTCAGGTCTACAAACCCAGGCCTCGAGCATGTTGCTCAACCGGGCAGCCACCAACAGCTTGCGTCGCATCAAGCAAGTCAAACCGTTCCCCGAGCAAGCCTTCGGGGGGCGAAATGAGCAGCGCTTCACCGCCACCTTCAACTACAGCGTGCAATAAGCACCCGACACCAGGACGACAGTGATGAAGTTCACCCGTATTCATCTGGCACTTGTGGCCGCGACCAGCATGAGCCAGGGACTGGTCATGGCAGAGACCAGCGACAGTGATGTCGGCACCATTGGGGTACAAGGCAAGGCGACCGCCGGGGGCGGTTACATGGTGCCGGAGGAAAGCATCAAGGGCCGCTCCACAGTGACCAAGGAAGCACTGGATAAACAGGCGGCCACCGGCAATGCCATCGACAAACTCAAGTACACCCCAGGCTTGAACATCTCCAGTGAAGACAACACCGGCCTGTCGGGCTTTCGCTTCACCATGCGCGGCATGAACTCCGACCAGGTGGGCATGTCGGTGGACGGCATGCCGATCAACGACTCCGGCAACTACGCGCTGTATTCCAACCTGCTGGGCGACCCGGAAAACATCGACCAGATCTTCGTCACCCAGGGCGCTTCGGAATCCGACGGCCCGCACATTGGTTCCAGCGGCGGCAACATTGGCATCGTGACCATTCGCCCGACCAAGGAAACCGGCGCCTTCGTCAAACAGGTCGTCGGCAGCAATGCCACGCGCAAGACCTTTGCCCGCCTCAATACCGGCGAAATCAACGGCCTGAGCAACTGGCTGTCGGTGTCCCATACCGAAGGTGAGATGTGGCGCGGTTCGGGCGCGGTACGCGCGGACAAGGTGGAGTGGAACAGCTTTTTCGACGCTGGCAATGGCAACACCGCCAACCTGATCCTCAAGTACCACGAGCAGGACAACAACAGTTACAGCCAGTTGACCAAGGCGCAGTTCCAGCAATATGGCCGCAAGTACGACCCTTATCCGGCAACACCCAGCGTGGGCAGCAACGGCAAGTACAACAGCTATTACGCCCTGGCGCAGAACCCGTTCCAGACATTCACCGCCGTGCTCAACACCCAGTTCAAACTGGCCGATAACCTCGCACTGTCGGTGATCCCGTATTACTACTGGGGCAATGGCAGCGGCGTCGGTTCATCCAGCTATGCCCTCAACCGTGGCTCCAACCAGGGCGGTGTGTTCGACCTCGGCAACCTGCCCACGGCCGCCCAATACAACGCCGACGGCACACCCAACAGCGGCGTGTACTACCGCCCTTCACGCACGCAAACCTGGCGTCCGGGCATCACCACCAAACTGACCTGGGACCTTGGCGACCACAGCCTGCAATTCGGTTACTGGTACGAGCGCGCACGCCAGAGCCAGACCCAGCCGTTCATTCCGCTCAAGAGCAACGGCAAGCCAGTGGATACCTGGCCAGATTCCAACAGCGCCATCGTCGATGCCAACGGCAACACCGTGCAGGGTCGCGACCGTTTCACCGTGACGCCAGCGCAAAAGGTCTGGGCCCAGGACACCTGGTACATCAACCCGGACTGGACCCTCATCGCAGGCCTGGCCTACATGAACGTCGAGCGTGAAGGCACCAACCACGGCAGCCTCAACGAACGCCCGGAAAAACGTAACCAGACCTACAACAAACTGCTGCCCAACGCCGGCCTGAAATACCAGCTGGACGAGCGTGACCAGTTGTTCTACAGCCTGTCGCGCAACATGCGGGTACCGCAGAACTACGTGCTCTACGACAAAGGCGCCGGCTCGATCGAAGCCGAACCGGAAACCAGTTGGAACCATGAACTGGGCTGGCGCTACAGCGGCGACGACATGAACCTGGCCGCCACCCTGTTCTACATGGACTTCAAGAACCGCCAGGTTTCGTCCCGGGACATCAACGGTGACTTTGCCGACATCAACGCCGGCTCCGTGGTCAACAAAGGCCTGGAGCTGGAGTGGAGCGGCCAGTTGCCCCACCACTTCAATTACTACACCTCCTACACCTACACCAAGGCCGAGCAGCAGGATGACCTGACCGTCTACAACGCCGGCAAACCCATCGTGCTGCCCACCAGTGGCAAGCAGTTCGCCAACGTGCCCAAGAACATGCTGGCGGCCAACATCGGGTATGACGATGGGCGCTTCTACGGCACCTTCGGTGGCAAGTACACCAGCAAGCTCTACGGCGACCTGACCAACGACGAGGCGATTTCCGGTCGCACCGTGTTCAACCTCGGCGCCGGTATTTACCTGCCGGTGGACAAGAAAGTGGTCAAGGACGCGACCCTGCGCCTGAACGTCGACAACCTGTTCGACAAGAAATACCTGGACGGCGTGTACACCACCAAGACCAACGCGGCCAGCTACAGCGGTTTCCGCGATGGCGACCCCGCGTACATCGTCGGCCTGGACCGTACCGTCACGGTTTCGCTGGAAGCGAATTTCTAAGACTCACCCCAAGAGGAACACCATCATGGATATGAACCTGCTCCACGACGTCACTTTCTATGTGATGTACGCGGCGATGGCCATTGCGATCTTCATCGCCATCGAACGCGGCATCTACTTCGCCTACGTACGCCGCCAGGCACGCGCATTGATCGACGCCCTGGGCGCCAATGTGCACGGCGAGCGTGACCTGCCGGACAACCTGACCCGTCGCGACAGCCTGCCGCTGAACATGATCTTGCCGGTGCTGGCCCAGAAGGCGACCCACGGTTCGCGCAAGGACCTGGACGACGAAATCGATACCCAATACCTGAAGACCCGCGCCCCACTGGCCCGCAGCCTGTGGATCATCGAGACCATCACCACCGCCGCCCCACTGCTGGGCCTGCTGGGCACCATTCTCGGCATCATCGACACCTTCAAGGCGCTGGCCACCGCGGGCGTATCGGACCCAGGGCAGATTTCCGGTGGTATCGGGACGGCCTTGTTTGCCACGGGATTAGGTATCGCCATCGCGCTTTTTTGCGTGGTGTTCCACAACTTCTTCCAGGACAGCCTGGAGCGCATCAACGACCAGTTGAAGATCCTGTTGATCCGCGCCGCCACCGGCGCCCGCGCACAGGATGAAGTGACTCATCGCGTGCCCACCCCGCTGCACAGCCGCACAGCCTGACCTGCAGGGCGGGCGCCTTGGGCGCTCGCCTTTACCTTTGGTGCGATGAGACGCTTATGTCCCTTTCGATAAAGTTGCGTATTGCCGGCCTGACCGGCTTGCTCCTCAGTCCGCTGGCCCAGGCGGACTTTTCCATTCCAGGTTTTGAATTGGTGCATACCGTGCCTGTGGACACCGCCCTGGGCACCGACGATTTGCGCCAGCCCGGCCCGGTATGGATCGAGCTGTTCGACGGCGCCAAAAGCCACATTGATATCGGCCAGTTCTACGCCGCGGACCACCCTGGCTCGGTGATGAACAGCGTGCTTGAACACCTGGAAGCCGCCGGCAAACGCGGCGTGAAGATTCGTTTCCTGCTCGAAGAAAAAGGCATCAAGCTGTCGGATGCCGCCACCCTGGAACGCTTGCACGCCATTCCCAACCTGACCTTGCGCGTGCTGCCCTACGGGCAACTGAGCGGCGGCATCATCCACGCCAAGTACCTGCTGGTGGATGGCAAGCAGGCGTTTGTCGGCAGTCAGAATTTCGACTGGCGCGCCTTGGAACATATCCACGAAACCGGGCTGCGGATCACTGACGAAACGGTGGTGGGCCAGGTGCAGGCGATCTTCGAGCAAGACTGGCAAGCCCAGGCAGCGCTGGAGGGTAAACAACCGGTGCCGCTACCCGCCAGCGGCCCGGCACCCGCACGTACCGGCAACTACCTGGTGGCCAGCCCGCAACGCTACAACCCGCCCGGCGTGGGCGACTCACAGCTGGAACTGCCGCGCCTGCTGGGCGAAGCCCAAAAAGAGGTGCGCGTGCAATTGCTCGACTACGCGCCGCTGTCCTACGGACCGGATCGAACCCGGCCGTACTACGCGGTGATCGACAACGCCGTGCGCGCCGCCGCAGCCCGTGGCGTGTCGATCAAACTGATGGTGTCCAACTGGAATACCGACCCGCTGGAACTGCCCTATCTCAAGAGCCTGGTGGTGCTGCCCAATATTGAGATCAAGATCGTCACCCTGCCCGAAGCCAAGCAAGGCTTTATCCCTTATGCGCGGGTGATACACAGCAAAACCATGGAGATCGACGGGCAAGTGGCGTGGGTCGGCACCAGCAATTGGTTGGGCGGCTACCTGGATAATTCGCGCAATCTGGAGGTGGTGATGCGCAGTGAGGCGATGGCCAGGCGTGTAGGCCAGTTGCATGAACAACTGTGGGATGGGCCTTACGCTAGAGCCTTGAGCGTGACGCAAGAGTATCCCGCGCCCCACCCTGGCCAGCATTGACCTTGGGCACCTGAGTAATGGTAGTGTGTGGAAATGTTTCTGTCTCTTCCGTCAGAAATCTCCTACTCACTACCTGCAAAGGAATGCCTTCAACCATGCACTTTCCACTTAAGCAATTGGCGGTTGCCACCCTGTTCGCCGCCAGCCTTTCGGCCGTCGCCACGCCCGCATTCGCCAACATCAGCGCGGACCAGAGCACGGCAATCCTGAAGCAGTTCAACGAGACCTCGGTTACCGATTTCCGCGGTTTCCTCGGCACTCTGGCCCAGGGCGAGCTGGGCAAAGCGGCCGACACCGGCCCGGCTATCAGCGCGTTTGTGGGCAACAAACCCCTGAGCGCCGAGCAACAGAACGAGATCAATCGCCTGCTGGGCATTTACACCCGCGTTAAATATGGCAAAGCCGCGCTCGAAACCTTGCGTGAACTGGTGGAAGTCCCGACGTTCAACGTAGACGGTCTGCCACAGTACAAAAACCCGGAATTCCTCAAGATTGCCGCAAAGATCGAGGCCCTGGCCAAGTCCTTCAACCTGAACTTCCGTAACGTCGACAACCGCGTGTACGAAATTTCCCTGGAAGGCAGCGGTGATGAAGTCGTGGGTGTGCACGCCCATGCCGATGTGGTGCCCGTTACCCCGGAAAACTGGGTGCTGCAAGACGGTACCAAACTCGACCCGTTCAAGGTCACGCTGATTGGCGACCGCATGTATGGCCGCGGTACCGAGGATGACAAGAACGGCATCGTGGTGGCGATGTACGCCATGAAAGTGATCAAGGAAGAAAAACTGCCACTGGCGCGCACGTTCAAACTGCTGGTAGACACCACTGAAGAAACCGCCGGTGATGCCATTCCTTACTACTTCGAACGCAACCCCGTGCCGCAATACAACCTGGCGCTGGATGGCGGTTACCCGGTGGTGATCGCCGAAAAAGGCTCGGGTACCGTGATGGCCACCTTCCCGGTGCGCAAGGGCGAAGGCAAAGGCGCAGAAATCATCGCGATGACCGGCGGCAAGGCGAACAACCAGATTCCATCGGCCTCGGTGGCCACGCTGGTCAGCGACACCCCCGCCGAACTGGCCGCCAGCCTGCAACAGGCCGGTGCCGACTATGCCAAGCGCAACGGTGGCGACTTCCAAGTGACGGCCAAGGTCGATGGCAAGGATGTCAAACTCACGGTTACCGGCGTATCCGCTCACTCTTCCGAGCCTGAAACCGGGGTCAACCCGGTGGCGCGCATGCTGGACCTGATCCACAGCCTCGACGGCAAGGTCGCCCTCCAGCACAACCACATCACCGATGCCGCGCGCTATGCCGCCGACAACTGGGGCCTGGATTACCTGGGCGGCAAATTGGGTGTGGGCTACGCGGATGATTTCATGGGGCCGTTGACCACCTCGCTGACGTTTGTGGGGCAGGATGACAAAGCCTTCAAACTGGCCGTGAACCTGCGCGCACCGAAAGGTAAAACCCCGGAGGCGCTCAAGGCGCAAATCGAGCAGAAGCTGAACGCCTGGGACAAGAACGCCAAGGTCAACGTGAGCTTCACTTACTCGCTGGACACGCCGATGTACCGCAACCCTGAAGGCGAATGGGTAAAAGCCTTGCTGGCAGTGGCCACTGAAAACCTGGGCATGGCGCACAAATTCGGCACCTCGGCCGGCGCAACCTCGGTGCACGACCTGCCCAACGGCGTGCAATTCGGCCTGGCCCGCCCGGAAGAGAAGTACACCGGGCACACCGACAGCGAATTCAAAACCGTCGACCAGTTCCTGCTGGACCTGCAGATCGTCACCGAAATGATGGGCCGCGTCGGGCAGTTGCCGAAGCTCTGACCCATCTGGTACCCAAGCGAGGCGGCGAAGGCAACGGCACAGGCACCCTCTTCAGCGCCTGAACCACCGCTTTCGCAGCCTCGCTAAAGCTCGACAGCTCCCACAGGGGATCGGCGGCGCTGGGTTGATGTCGGTTCACAGGGCTATCGCGCCAAATACAACTTCCGACAACAACACCGCCCAAATGTGGGAGCTGTCGAGCCCGGGCGAGGCTGCGATGGCGGCGGTACAGGCAAAATCTTCAGCGCCTGAGCCACCGCTTTCGCAGCCTCGCTGAAGCTCGACAGCTCCCACAGGGGATCGGCGGCGCTGGGTTGATCTCGATTCGCAGGGCTATCGCGCCGAATACAACTTCCGACAACAACACCGCCCCAATGTGGGAGCTGTCGAGCCCCGGCGAGGCTGCGATGGCGGCGGTACAGGCAATATCTTCAGCGCCTGAACCACCGCTTTCGCAGCCTCGCTAAAGCTCGACAGCTCCTACAGGGGATCGGCGGCGCTGGGTTGATCTCGGTTCACAGGGCTATCTCGCCGAATACAACTTCCGACAACAACACCGCCCAAATGTGGGAGCTGTCGAGCCCCAGCGAGGCTGCGATGGCGGCGGTACAGGCAAAATCTTCAGCGCCTGAGCCACCGCTTTCGCAGCCTCGCTAAAGCTCGACAGCTCCTACAGGGGATCGGCGGTGTGGGTGAGATCTCGCTTTGCAGGGGCCATCGCGTCAAACACAACTCGGCAACAATGACAGCTCTTTAGCCTTGCAACATCAGCATGTCTTCAAAGAACCCACCCACCGGCTCAGTGGGATGGCACAGCTGGATCTCCAATACCCAGGCCATTTCACTCGGTGGGATCTCCAGGTCAGCCAACTCCTTGCTTTCGAACAATGCATGGGGAAAATCCGCAAGGCGGTGCCCCGCCAGGTTGCGCGCCAGCCTCCAGCCCTTTGACGCAGCGCTGTGCTCGGCGAAGTCGTAGAGCTCACGCCCGGTCAGACCACGCAGCCACGCCTGGCGTGTTTCATCGAAGACTTCATGCAAGGCCGTCGTACAGGCCTGGTGCAACGGCCCATCGCCAAACACAAACGTATCGCCATAGTCGCCTTCGTAGCCATCCCACACCGGGCCAAGATCGACCACGGCAATGTCATTAGCGCGCAGCCTGCGCTGACGATCAATACCCTCGCGCGGTGGGCGCACAGTGTCGGCGCCAAAACGAATGTAGGTCGGATGCCAAGTGTGCGAAGCGCCCATGGCCTGCAGTTGCCTCGCGGCCATCTCAAGGGCCTCGCCGGTGGTCATGCCGACTTTCAACTGGCTGGCAATCGCCGCCAGGGCACGTATGGATTTTTCCCGCGCCGCCAGCATGCCGTCCAAGGAATAACGCGGGCCGACTTTCTCCCACACCGGGTCAAACGATAGGGAGACTGCTCCAGCACTCGACCGACCACTGGCGACAAACGCCTCCGCGATAAACCGGTGGCTGGGCAACCCCGCTTCAAGGCAGTGGATGCGTACCTGGCCGAGCATTGCACCGTTGCCGCACGCATAGACCTGGGCCTGTTCCCACTGATGCCCATGACTCATTGCAACCTCCTGAACCCTGCCCTCGGAGGACCGCACGGGATGCCAGCGAAAACGGGGATGCTCAAGCATCAGGTGGTCGAGGAAAGCGCTGTCATAAAAGTCCGCCGATTGCGCGCCGCCCCAATACAACGTCACGTCGACATCGCGCTTGAGCGCGGTCAGCAAGATAGGCTTGATGCCCGCGTAACCAGTACCCGTAGCGAATAGCACCACGGGCGCCGCCTCATCGTCCTGCCAGGTACAGGCACCAAACGGCCCTTCCACGTGCAGACGCTCACCCACGGCGAGACCACCCAGGATACCCTCGGAAAAATACCCGCCACTCACCCGGCGAATCTGGAAGACCAAGCGCCCATCGTCCTCATCGGGCAGGTTGGCAATCGAGAAGCAGCGCGTGTCACCGTCCGCCAGGTGAAACTTGAGGTATTGGCCAGCCCGAACCGCCACTGGGGTTTCGGGCATCAATACCAACTCGATCACATCGGGGCCCAGCGCATGCTTGCTGTGAACCTGCGCCGACACTACCAGCGCGGGCGTATCCAGCGACCAGCCGGGAATATGCAGGCGCATGTCGCCACAGGCGTGGCTCTGGCATAACAACATCTCATTGGCTGCCAAAGGATAAGAAGGCTGCGACGCACCCGGCACCAGGCGTTTGGCCCGGTACGCACCTTCGGCGACCACCACCTTGCACGAACCGCAGGCGCCACGGCGGCAGGAGAACGGCACGGCCAGGCCACTGGCGAGCATGGCGTCGAGCAACAATTCGTCACCAGCCTCAAAGGTTTTCCCCGAGGGCGACAGTTCGATGACATGACGTGTATTCATAACAACCTCGGGCTAAGTAAGGCTTGATTGTTGCGCTAGACTAGGCCCATTAAAACCTCCAGATTTGGATACTTCAGATGGTCCAGATGCGTAAATGGCGTCCACTGCTCCGGCTTGAAGAAGGTGCAAGCCAGGCGACTTACCGCAAGATCGCCGAAGGCTTGGTCAATGCCATCCTCGAAGGCCGCCTGCCGCCCGGGACGTTACTGCCGGGCACGCGGGAAATGGCACACTTGCTCGACGTCAACCGCAAGACGGTGATCCTGGCCTACGAAGAAGCCATGACCAAGGGCTGGCTGACCAGCGAGCCGCGCCGTGGCACCTTCGTCAATGTAAAGCTGACACTCAAACACCTGCCCAGCGTTACGCAACCGTCATTCGCGCCGCCGTTACTGGAGCAACCGCTGGTACCCTATTTCACCCATAATGCCCAAGTGGTCGCTCTACAGCATCGGCGCGATGCGCTGTTTTTCGACAACGGCACCAGCGACCACCGCCTGCTGCCCCAGGCAGTTCTGCACCGTTACTATCGCCATGCACTGCGCAACAGCTTTGCCTCCAATACCGTGCGCTACGGCAGCGAAGGCACCGGCTATCACTTGCGCTGCGCCCTGGCCGAAATGCTGCGCAACAACCGTGGGCTGACGGTCACTGCCGAAAATATCTGCCTGACCCAGGGCACCCAGATGTCCCTGTTCCTGAGCGCCAGCCTGCTGCTCAAGCCCGGCGACGTGGTCCTGGTGGAACGTCTGAGCTACCCACCGGCATGGGAAATTTTCCGCAAGCTCGGGGCGAAGTTGGTCACGGTCGACATTGATGATGAAGGTTGCCGCACAGACCAGATCGAGCGCTTATGCCGTGAGCACAAGGTGCGCATGATTTACCTCACGCCTCATCACCAATTCCCCACCACCGTGAGCTTGCACGCTGCACGCCGGCAGCACTTGCTGACGTTGGCCGCGCTGCATGACTTCTGCATTATCGAAGAGGACTACGACCACGAATACCATTTCAGTGGCCGCCCTTACCTGCCGCTGGCCAGTGACCGCGCCCAACGCCATGTGCTCTACATCGGCTCGTTGTCCAAGGTGCTGGGCTCGACGTTCCGCTGCAGCTATATCGTGGCGCCCACCTCTGTGATTGAAGCCCTGCAACGCAATGCCGCGCTGATGCTGGGCGATACCGACGCGGTCGCTCAAGCCATGCTGGCAGACCTGATCAATGAGGGGGAGTTGAAGAAGCATTTGCGCCGCGTGTCGAAAGAATATCGGGCGCGCCGCACGGTATTGCAAGATTGCCTGGATCAGGCGTTTGGTGCTCGCATACAAGTGCGCGAGCCCGAGGGTGGTTTGGCGCTATGGGTACGTTTCGAGGAAGAAATAGACGTCGATAAGTTGGCAAGCACTGCACTGGACCACGGCGTTGTGGTGCGCAGTGGTCGTCAGTTTTCCCCCAACGACCAACCGGTAAACGCGCTGCGCCTGGGCTTTGCCTCCCTCGACCGGGACGAAATCCAGCAAGCCACTCAGCGCCTGGCCCGGGCGATGAACGCCATGGGCAGGCGCTGAAAAACTTACCCTGCGGCCCCTAGAAATGGCAGCGCCAGGTACAACTTGATCACCACCGCGTTAGCGATATCGATGAAGAACGCGCCCACCATCGGCACCACCAGAAACGCGATCTGCGAAGGCCCGAAGCGCTGCGTCACCGCCTGCATATTGGCAATCGCCGTAGGCGTGGCGCCTAGCCCGAAGCCGCAATGGCCTGCCGCCAGCACCGCCGCATCGTAGTTGCGGCCCATCACCCGGAACGTCACGAAAATCGCGAACAGCGCCATCAGCAATGCCTGTGCGGCCAGCAGAACGACAATCGGCAAAGCCAGTGCCGCCAAGTCCCAGAGCTTGAGTGACATCAGCGCCATCGCCAGGAACAACGACAAACTGACATTGCCCAGCACCGAGACTTCGCGTTCGAACACCTGATGCCAGCCGAGCATCGACAGCCCATTGCGCAGCACCACACCGACGAACAATACGCACACGAACGTCGGCAATTCGAAAGCGGTGCCTTGGATGGCGGCATTCAACAAGTTGCCGCCCTGCAGGCTGATCGCCACCAGCGCCAGGGTCTCGATAAACGAAAACGCGGTGATCAGGCGCTCTTCGTTCGGTTGCTCGAACCCCTTGGCCAGGCTCGATTGCGGTTGCCCAATACCTGGAACCTCGACCCGCTTGATCAGAAAACGCGCCACGGGCCCGCCGATCAGGCCACCGAGCACCAGGCCAAAGGTCGCCGAGGCAATCGCCAATTCAGACGCAGACGCCACGCCATACTGCTCACTGAACACCGCGCCCCAGGCCGCACCGGTGCCATGCCCACCGGACAAGGTCACCGAGCCCGCGAGCAGGCCCATCAATGGGTCAAGGCCGAGCGCCGAGGCCAGCGCGATACCCATGGCGTTTTGCACCACCAGCAAGCCCGTTACCACCAGCAGAAACACCGCCAGGATCCGCCCGCCTTTCTTCAGGCTGGCAAAATCGGCGTTCAAACCGATAGTGGCAAAGAACGCCAGCATCAACGGGGTTTGCAATGAAGGATCGAAGCGTACTTCGATATCGGCAAACGCGCGCAACGCCAGGAGCAGCATGGCGACCAACAGGCCACCGGCTACTGGTTCCGGAATGTTGTAGGTACGTAAGAAGCCGATGCGAGCCACAAGCCCGCGCCCCAGCAATAGCACCAGTGAAGCGGCAACGAGGGTTGAATAGAAATCGAGTTGAAGCATCCGGTCAGTTCTCTGAAGTGGACAAGGAGAATGGGTGGCCAGAGTAGAGAGCACAGGGCGAAAAGGTATCGCCCCCACAAAAAACACAGACTTTCCCTACAAGCCTCACAATAATAACCTACAACCGCCTGCACCTCGCCCCTCCAGAGATACGCAGAGTAGACTTACCGACGACGCCTTCGCAGCAGAGGCCAGTTGGAGGCGATCTCCCCCGGCTCAGCGTCACGCCCTGCGATTCGCAGCAGGTCTGGAAACTCAAGCAACAGGGCACGATTGCCCCGGCCAATGTGCTCCATCACGGCCAGGGTAATGTTTTCACGCACCATGCCCGTCGAAACGTAATACATGGCCCAGGCTTGCTCTGGCGTACAGAGGCCGATCTGTTCTTCAATCTCTTTGTAGGCCTTGTAGTCGTCCGACTCTAAATAACGCTGATCACGACCCTGGCGCATGCTGTCTCCCTCCCCGACCCCGTCACGTACCGCTTTTGACCTTGGTCCAGACCCGTGTGCGAATGCGCTCCGCCTTCAGCGGCAAGGGCTCAAGCGGAACCAGTGTGGCCATGGTCTTTTTATCGGGATAAATCCAAGGGTTATCCCGCAACTTTTGCTCGACGAACTCAGTGGCATCTTTGTTGGCGTTGGGATAGAGCATGTAGTTGGACGTCTTGGCTATCACCTGCGGCTGCAGCATGTAGTTGATGAACGCCAGAGCGGCCTTTGGGTGGCGAGCATCCTTGAGCAACACCCAGTTTTCAGACCAGACCAAGGCGCCTTCGCGCGGCAGGCTGTAGGCAATCTTGCGGCCGCTGTTGGACTTTTCATTAATCGCCTGAGCGGCCAGCGCACCATTGGCCCAGCCGACGACTGCACAGATATTGCCGTCCGCCAGGTCGGCGTCGATTCTGGACGAGTCGAAATAGAGCACATAGGGACGGATTTTCAACAGCAGCGCCTGGGCCTTCTGGTAATCCTCTGGATCGGTACTGTTACTGGGCAACCCCAGGTAGTGCAAGGCGATCGAAATGATTTCGCTGGGGGAGTCGAGCATGGCTACGCCACAAGACTTGAGCTTGCTGATGTTTTCTTCTTTGAAGATCAGGTCCCAACTGTCCACCGGGGCGTCATCGCCCAGCGCCGCCTTGACTTTATCCACGTCGTAGCCAATGCCAGTGGTACCCCAGACATAGGGCACGGCGTAGCGATTGCCTGGGTCATTGACCGCCAGCAGGGAGAGGATGTCAGGGTCGATGTGCGAAACGTTACTCAACTGCGCGCGATCCAGCGGCTGCAGCACCCCAGCCTTGATCAAGCCGGGTAATACATTGGAGGTGGCCACGACCAGGTCATAGCCGGTGCGCCCAGCCATGACCTTGCTCTGCATGATTTCGGCGCTGTCGAAAGCATCCATATGCAGCTTGATGCCGGTCTCCTGCTGGAATTGCCTGGGCGTCTGCGGTTCAAGAAACCCGAACCAGTTATACAGATACACCGAAGATTCAGCGGCGGCTGCGGGCGTGCTGGTTGCAGCCCCCAGGAGCGAAGCTAAAAAAATAGCTCGCAAGTGTGCTCGACTCATATGACTATCCCTGTCCACACGACACGCCTTCATGGCTATCGTAAGCTCGGGGTGAATATACCGAGCATCAACGAATAGTAAATACCTACAAGTACTTAGCTCTGGCCTGCAAAGCCCTAACCCTAAAGGGGTAGAACATGTCGCTTGACCTTCATAGCCTGGCTTGGCACCGATCGGTTGGAAAACTGATCATGCAGCTCAATCGCCCGGAGTTCTGGAGTTCGTTGATTCGCGTATTGAATGAATATGTGCAGATAGATAATTGGGTGGTGCTGGTTTTTGGCGACCACGCGGTGCGCGTGATCAGCCTGCCCGAAGTAGCAGACAGCGAAGAAATCGACGCCTTTATTCACCGCTATGTGAAAGGCCTGTATCTGCTGGACCCGTTCTATATCGCTGATCGAGAAAACCCACAGAGCGGGTTCTTCCATCTGCTCGATATTGCGCCGGAACACTTCCGGGAAACCGAGTACTACCAACAATATTTCGCGCAATACATCTCGGTCGATGAGGCGCAATACAATGTACGGCTCGATGCCGGCACAACGCTGTGCATGTCGTTTGGCAGCAACCTGCGATTCACCCAGGCGCAGATAACAGTATTGGACCTGATCAAGCCGTGGGTGACGGCATTGATGCATCAACGCATGTTTTTTGAAACTGACCCGACGAAAAACCTCGCCGAGCCGGCCCCATGGGCCGAGGCACTTACTCAGTTGGAAACACAAGTAACGGCACGTGAAAAGGACGTGCTCAAGTTACTCCTCAGTGGGTTCTCCAACAAAGAGATCGCCGGCAAGCTGTCGCTGTCGACAGAAACCATCAAGGTCCACCGCCGCAACATCTACAGCAAGCTGAATATCAAATCTCAGTCCGAACTGTTTGCGCGTTTTTTCATGCCACGGCAAGAGATCCCTTCGACGCTTTGAACGGGGTGGTGCGCTGGCGAAGTAAATTGCGCACAAACAAAAACGCCGATCATCACTGATCGGCGTTTTCGTTAAATATGGAGCGGGAAACGAGACTCGAACTCGCGACCCCGACCTTGGCAAGGTCGTGCTCTACCAACTGAGCTATTCCCGCAAATGGCGTCCCCTAGGGGACTCGAACCCCTGTTACCGCCGTGAAAGGGCGGTGTCCTAGGCCACTAGACGAAGGGGACACGCTACTGAAACACATGGTGTGTGTTCCAGTGCCCAGAGGCCTTGTCCGAAGACTTGGTCCTGGTTTCACTCAATGCCGCCCGAAGGCCACACTGCTTGTAAATTGGAGCGGGAAACGAGACTCGAACTCGCGACCCCGACCTTGGCAAGGTCGTGCTCTACCAACTGAGCTATTCCCGCATATGGCGTCCCCTAGGGGACTCGAACCCCTGTTACCGCCGTGAAAGGGCGGTGTCCTAGGCCACTAGACGAAGGGGACACACCTACAACATTCACTCCCTACCGCGTTTCGCTGTGTGCTTTACGCTGTAAGTGGCGCGCATTCTATGGATGGATTGAAAGGTCGTCAACCCCCAAGGATAAATTTATTTAAATCAATGACTTCGCCATGGTTTCACGGCCTTCGCGGGCATTGGCACCGTCCGAGCCTTGGCGCCTATATTCTGGCGTTCGACAAGACGCTATAGTTCACCCTGACAAATGATGGCAATGTGCATCCATTCAGGAAGCGCCTACCTATATAGAAGAAATCACCTGGGCAACTGGTCGATCGGTCCTATCCGCCGGATGACCCAGTCACTACACTCCACAGCACACCCTATTAAAGAGGTCACACCGGTGACACCACTCATGATCACCCTGCTGGTAATAGCCGGGATCGTAATACTGATCGCCATTGGCTACATGAACCACGTGGTGGAAAACAACAAGCTGGAAAAGAAGCGTACCGAGATCGAGCTTAACGATCGGCTGCGTCGCTGCGGTGAAATCACCGAGACCTTCCCCGGCCAACTGATGACCCCAGCGCTCAAGCTGTTGCTGGCTCGCCTGGAACTGAACGTCAACCAGCGCCTGTTGAACCTCAACAAGTCCAGCACACCGCTCAAGGCCCGCATCAACGAACTGAATGCGCTGATCGCCCAAGGCGAATCGATTCCGGTGCCCAACCCACCGGCCCCGATCCAGACCGAAGCCAAGGCCAAGGACGTGCGCTTCCTACTCGAAGCCCTGCACGGCCAAGTCACCCGCGCCGCCCAGGATGGCTTCCTGCCGACCAACGAGGCCAAGCACTGGATCAAGGAAATCCGTCATATCCTGGTGCTGCTGCATATCGAGTTTTTCAACAACCTCGGCCAGCACGCCCTGCTGCAAGGCCAACCCGGCCAGGCACGCCTGGCGTTCGAGCGCGGCGTGCAGTACCTGCGCAAACAACCGGAGCCGGTGCTCTACAGCGCCCAGTTGCAACTGCTGGAGTCCCAACTGGCGCGCGCCAACTCCACAGTGCTGACCAACAGCAAGCCGGCCGAGGACGAAGTCAACGAGCTGACCGAGGGCTTGAAAGTCGTCGATGCCGACGCCGAGTGGAAGAAGAAAGCGATCTACGATTGATGGCATCGCGAACCCAATGCTCATAGCAACGAAGATCAAAGGTGGTGGCTTGCCTGCGAAGACGTCGGCCCAGCAAACATTGATGTTGACTGACACACCGCTTTCGCGAGCAAGCCCGCTCCCACAGTGGGATTGTGGGGTGTCAGGTAGGTGAGCATCGGCTGGCAGGCCTTCATCGCAGGCAAGCCAGCTCCCACAGTGAAATCATCACATGCCATCAATGTGCACCTATCCCCCCGCTCCCGACTAGCGTAAAAAAGTGCCCCTCACTCCGTGAAATTAGAGGCCTGTTATGCCTGTCGCCGTGATTGATGGACAACCGCTGCACTATATCGACCAGGGCGCCGGCCCTGTCGTGCTACTGGGTTCGAGTTACCTGTGGGCCAGCGACATGTGGGCGCCGCAGATTGAAGCGCTGTCGCAGCAATACCGCGTGATCGTCCCCGAGTTGTGGGGCCACGGTGAGTCCGGGCCGTTGCCAGCACCCACTCATTCCCTGGATGACCTCGCCCGCCAGGCCCTGGCGTTGCTGGATCATCTTAGTATCGAGCAAGCCAACCTGGTGGGCCTCTCGGTCGGCGGCATGTGGGGCGCACGCCTGGCATTGCAGGCTCCCGAGCGCATCAACAGCGTAGTGCTGATGGACACCTACCTCGGGGCCGAACCCGAAGCAACGCGCCAGTACTATTTCTCCCTGTTCAAGATGATTGAAGACGCCGGGGCGATCCCGGAACCGTTGCTGGATGTGATCGCACCGATCTTCTTCCGCCCGGGCATCGACCGCGAATCCGCGCTGTACCGGGATTTTCGCCAGTCACTGCAAGACTTCCCCAGAGAACGTTTGTTGGACAGTATCGTGCCGCTGGGCCGCCTGATCTTCAGCCGCGAAGACATCCTGGAGCAATTACCTGGCTTGGACGCCGACACCACCTTGGTGATGTGCGGCGAACAGGACAAACCCCGGCCACCTGCAGAATCCAAGGAAATGGCCGACCAGATTGGTTGCGACCTGATCCTGATCCCCGAGGCTGGGCATATCTCAAGCCGCGAGAACCCCGACTTCGTCAACGAGGCGCTGCTGACCTTCCTCGCCAACCACGCCTGATCGTCCTGCCCTCAGATCGCAGCGTCTACGCTGCGATCAAAGGCGGAAATGCCCCACCATCCCCTTGAGTTGCGCGCCCAACTGCGCCAACTGGATGCTCGAGGCGGCATTGCCTTGCATGCTCAACGCCGAATGATCGGCACTCGCCCGAATACTGGTGACGCTGCGGTTGATCTCTTCGGCCACCGAGCTTTGCTCCTCGGCGGCGGCGGCGATCTGTTGGTTCATCTGCTGGATCAATGAAACAGCCGCCGCAATGCTGCCCAAGGCTCCTTCGGTTTCCAGCGCATCACTGACCGCCAGCTTCACCAACTCGCCACTCTGCTGGATCTGCTGCACCGAGGACTGCGCCGCACTGCGCAGCGTGCTGACCAGCCGTTCGATTTCCTCGGTCGATTGCTGGGTGCGCTTGGCCAATGCCCGCACTTCATCGGCCACCACTGCAAAGCCACGCCCCTGCTCACCAGCACGCGCCGCCTCAATCGCAGCGTTCAAAGCCAGCAAGTTGGTCTGTTCGGCCACGCTCTGGATCACGCTCAAGACGGTACCTATATTCTGGATTTGCGCGCTGAGGCTTTCGATACTGGCGCTGGCACTGTTGCTGGATGTGGCCAGCAACTCGATACGCTGCAGACTCATGCGCACCACCTGCTGGCCGCTATCGACCTTGGCATCCGCGGTCTGCGCGGCCTGGGCAGCCTGCTCGGCATTGCGTGCCACATCGTGCACCGTGGCGGTCATCTGGTTCATCGCCGTAGCGACTTGCTCGGTTTCGTCCTTCTGGTTGCTGACTTCGGCAGTGGTTTGCTCGGTGACGCTGGACAATGAATGCGCGGAGCTGGCGAGCTGTTCGATCCCCGCCTGCAACCCGCTGACCATCTGGCTCAAGCTGTTGCCCATCTGCTGCATCGCCTGCATCAGCTGGCCGATTTCATCACGCCGGCTGATCTCCATGCGCCCACTCAGGTCACCCGAGGCGATCTGCTGAGCCACGGCGATCACCGCCCGCAACGGCGCAACAATCAAGCGGGTGATCACCCATGCAGCGATCAAGCCCACCAGCAGCGCCAGGGCAGATGAACCGATGATCAGCAGCGTGCTGTGCTGCAACTGCGTTTGCATGGACTGGTCTTCGGCGGCGTACGCCTGGTTGACCCGATTCACCACTTGCTCGGCGCGGTCATGCAACTGGGTGTAGACCACTTTTTCCTGGGCCAACAGCCCTGTGTATTCGCCGAGCTTTTCACTGAACGACGCGATATGCCCGGAGACTTCATTGAGCACGGTCTGGTAGCCGGGGTCCTTGACCGTGGTTTTGAGTTTCTCGACTTCAGCCAGGGCCTGGTCGGCTTGCTCGATCTTGCCCTGCCCGGCGTCGTCTGCGTCCGCCCTGCGGCTCTGATCCAGGCGCACCCGCGCCTCGTTCATGGCCTGCAACATCAGACGCGACACCTGGCTGACCTGCCCCGCCTGCTCGATAAACTCCGCGCCCTCCTTGCCTTGGCTTTCCTTGAGGCCATAGGCACCGTCGTCCGCCAGCCCGGCTTGCAGCACATCCAGGTTATTGGCCACGCTGGACACCGACCAACTGGCCATTTCCAGGGCGAGGTCCTTGGTCTGGGTCAACTCGACGAACTCATCGAATGCCTGGCGATAGGCGACCAAGGCTTGCTCAACGTCACCCATCACTCGCTCGTTGCTGGCAGACCGAGCCTTGAGACGCCTGGCCTGGGCCAGCAGCGCATCGACACTGGCATGCAGGGCATCAACGGCCTTGGGGTCGGCGTGCAACGCATAGTCCTGCTCGATCAAGCGCACCTTGAGCAGGTCGCTGTTGAGCGTGGACATCGACGTAAGGCCTTCGAAGCGCTGGCCGATGGTCTGCAGGGACCACACACCGATGGCCGCTACCAAGGCCGTCAGCAGCAGTACCAGGGTAAACCCCAAGCCGAGTTTTTTTGCCATACCGAGGTTGGCGAAACGTCGTTGCACGCCCGAAATCATTGCACTTGATCCTCTTGCAATGGCAAATGCCATAAGCCAGGTTTACAAGCAGCGAGATTCGCAACCCCGAGGCACTGAGCACAAGCCGCTGGCGCCGGAATAATGGCAAAAAGCTACATGCGCGTCGTTTTCAGAATGGTCGAGGTCGATCTTGCCGCGCCCATGGCTCGGAACAGCGTCAATGCGCGTTGATCAGCCGCGTAGGCCACATTGATGCGTAACCATTCGCTGCGCTCACCCGTGGGGCTGAACAATGCGCCGGGCGACAGCAACACACCCAGCCGCTGGGCGCAGGCTTGCAATCGCGAGGGGTCGGCCATGCCTGGTCGTGCCCACAGGAACATACCGCCCGCGGGTGCGGCAAATACCTGCCACTCTTCATCCTCCAGTACCTGCAACGTGGCGGCCATCTGCGCATTCAAGCGCTTGCGCAGGCG
Source organism: Pseudomonas sp. DWP2-2 (assembly GCF_049897065.1). NCBI lineage: Bacteria > Pseudomonadati > Pseudomonadota > Gammaproteobacteria > Pseudomonadales > Pseudomonadaceae > Pseudomonas > Pseudomonas sp. DWP2-2. Next base: position 77,959 of record NZ_JAFCVN010000014.1, read on the forward strand.
CTGCATCCACTTACGATAAGTGCCGTTACTCAGCAACGTCGCCACCATGGCTTCGGCAAACCGTGAAGTGCCGATGCCTGTCAGGGTCTTGAGCTGGGCCAATTGCGTAATGATCGCAGCACTGGCACACAGGTAACCCACGCGCAGGGCGCTGCTCAGGGTTTTGGAAAAGCTCGACACATAGATCACCCGATCATCATGGGCCAGCGCTGACAAGCGCGTGCAACTGGCATGCTGCAGGTCGCCGTACACATCCTCTTCGATAATCAGGAAGTCGAGTTCGCGGGCCAGCTCCAACAACCGCTCCGCCACCGGACGGCACAGGCTGGTGCCGGTGGGGTTGTGATACAGGCTGTTGATGAACAGGCACTTGGGCCGATGGGTTTGCAGCAGCGCTTCCAATGCCGGGATATCCGGGCCGCCATGGGCACGTGGCACTTGCAGCAGCGTGACCCCTCGAAAGGCCAGTTGGCGGTAGAGATTGCCATACCCGGGTGTTTCGACCACCACCTCATCACCGGGCTTGAGCAACGTGCGTATCAGCAGGTCCTGGGCATGGCTGGCGCCATGGGTGGTCAGGATACAGTCCAGGCTGGCGGGCACGTGAATCTGCGTCAGGCGCTTGAGCAGTTGTTCGCGCAACGCCGGCAGCCCCAAGGGTGTGCTGTAGTTGAACAGGCCACCAGTGTCGGTACGGCTCAGTTCACGGATCGCGTAGCTGATGTCATCGCTTTCGCGCCAAGTGTCGGGTAACCAACCGCAGCCCAACTTCAGCTCGCCCAGCGGGCTATCGGTAAATGCACCCCAGCCTTGTTCCGCACCTTCATACCAATGGTTTTCGTGGGCCGTGGCGGGATGCGCCACCACGAACCCCGAACCCTGCCTGGGAGCCAGCAGCCCCTGGGCCACCAAGCGCTCGAATGCCTCGATCACGCTGGACTGGCTCAGCAGGTTATCGAGGGCCAATTGGCGAATGGACGGCAAGCGTGTGCCAGGGCTCACCCCCTCCTTGCGAATCCATTCTGCCACCGCGCCGACGATCTGCTGAACAACCGGTACCAGGGCTTGTCGATCGATCCCTAAATCCATGAGCCACTCACTTAAACTGTCTGTTAACCCAAAACAGTTAAGCACAGAAGCCTAGTAAAACCGGTCGCCAAGTTTTATTAAAGTATTGATTTTATTAGATTATTTACCTTCGGAAACATATTCAGCCACGGCACTCTGCCAGCTATGGAAACGCCCCACATCACCCCGCGCTCTTTTCAAACAGCGTGCCAAGCGCGGTCCTAGATCGCCGTCGCGCCACCGTCCACCGCCAGGGCCAGACCGGTGGTAAACGCTGCGCCATCACTGCACAGGTACAACACGGCGCTGGCGATTTCCTCAACCTTGCCAATGCGTCCCACCGGGTGCATGGCTGCGGCAAACTCAGCCTTGCGTGGGTCGGCCTCATAGGCGCGACGAAACATGTCGGTATCAATCACGGCCGGGCAGACGGCATTCACGCGAATTTTCTTCTTCGCGTACTCGATGGCCGCCGATTTGGTCAGGCCAATCACCGCATGCTTGGACGCCGCATAGATGCTCATCTTCGGTGCCGCCCCCAGCCCCGCCACCGATGCGGTGTTGACGATGGCCCCACCGCCCTGGGCCAACAGCAACGGCAACTGATACTTCATGCACAGCCACACGCCTTTGACGTTAACCCCCATGATGGCATCAAATTCATCAAGACTGCCGTCGGCCAGCTTGCCCTTTTCGATCTCGATGCCGGCGTTGTTGAAGGCGTAGTCCAGGCGCCCATAGGTGGCGACGGTTTGTGCCATCAATTGCTGCACGTCCGTGTCGAGCGTGACGTTGCAGCGCACAAATATCCCTTCGCCACCGGCCTGGTGGATCAGTGCCACAGTGCCCTCGCCTCCTGCCACATCAAGGTCCGCGACCACCACCTTCAAGCCTTCGGCGGCGAATGCCAGCGCGGTGGCGCGGCCAATACCAGCAGCGGCGCCGGTCACCAAGGCGACCTGGCCGGAAAACGTCATGCTCATGGGAACTGTCCTGTGGGGGTTAGTAACGGTGGAGCGAGTCTAGCCAACGCCCGCAGCCGTGCGTCAGCACTATCAGAAGGCCGGTTGGCGCTGCATGAATCGCAGTGATAAAGCCGCCCGGCTGATTATCAGCGAAGCCTATTACCGGGCATTCGCCTGCTTTGCACACCCTTGCCCTTCTGCCACTGAGGGTCTATCACTCATGTTCCATTTCTAAAGAGTCCTTGCCATGACCGCCCAGACCAACCGCCAATTTCTGCTCGCCAAACGCCCGGTCGGTGCCGCCACGCGAGAGACCTTCACTTACCAGGAAGTGCCAGTGGGCGAACCCCAGGACGGCCAAGTGCTGGTGCGCAATGAATACCTGTCCCTCGACCCGGCCATGCGTGGCTGGATGAATGAAGGCAAGTCCTACATCCCACCAGTAGGCATCGGCGAAGTGATGCGCGCCTTGGGCGTAGGCAAGGTGATTGCCTCGAAGCATCCGAACTTCGCGGTGGGGGACTACGTAAACGGTGCACTGGGCGTGCAGGATTACTTCCTCGGCGAGCCCCGTGGTTTCTATAAGGTGGACCCCAAGCTGGCACCTCTGCCCCGCTACCTGTCCGCCCTGGGCATGACCGGCATGACGGCGTACTTTGCCCTACTGGAGACCGGCGCCCCGAAAACCGGTGACACCGTGGTGATCTCCGGTGCTGCCGGTGCCGTGGGTAGCATCGCCGGGCAGATCGCCAAGCTCAAAGGCTGTCGCGTGGTGGGGATCGCCGGTGGCGCCGAAAAGTGCAAGTTCCTGGTGGATGAGCTGGGCTTCGACGCCGCCATCGACTACAAAACTGAAGACGTGCCCGCCGCCCTCAAGCGCGAGTGCCCCAAAGGCGTGGACGTGTATTTCGATAACGTCGGCGGCGATATTCTCGACGCCGTGCTCAGCCGCCTGGCGCTCAAAGCCCGCGTAGTGATTTGCGGCGCAATCAGCCAGTACAACAACAAGGAAGCGGTCAAAGGCCCGGCCAACTACCTGTCATTGCTGGTCAATCGTGCGCGCATGGAAGGCTTTGTGGTGATGGACCACGCGGCGAACTTCGCGGCGGCGGGCCAGGAAATGGCCGGTTGGATGGCCCAGGGCAAGCTCAAGAGCAAGGAAGATATTGTCGAAGGGCTGGAGACATTCCCGGAAACGCTGATGAAGCTGTTCAATGGCGAGAACTTCGGGAAGTTGGTGCTCAAAGTCAGCTGACACACCACAAAAACAGATGTGGGAGCTGGCTTGCCTGCGATGCAAGCAACTCGGTCTCTAAGTGATACCGAGTTGATACTATCGCAGGCAAGCCAGCTCCCACATTTTTGCCGCTCTAAAAATCAGGCGATCTCGGCGACGACCGCTGCCAACGCCTTGGCAGGATCCGCCGCCTGGCTGATCGGACGGCCAATCACTAGGTAATCCGAGCCCGCATCCAGGGCCTGGCGTGGGGTCAGGATGCGGCGCTGGTCATCCTGGGCGCTGCCGGTAGGACGGATACCCGGTGTCACCAGTTGCAGCGAGGGGTGAGCGTTCTTCAGGGCCTGGGCTTCCAGGGCTGAACACACCAGGCCGTCGAGGCCGGCTTTCTGCGCCAGGGCTGCCAGGCGCAACACCTGAACCTGCGGCTCGATATCCAGGCCAATGCCCGCCAGGTCCTCGCGCTCCATGCTGGTGAGCACGGTTACACCGATCAACAACGGTTTTGGGCCGCTGCGCTGTTCCAGCACTTCGCGGCAGGCGCTCATCATGCGCAGGCCACCGGAGCAGTGCACATTGACCATCCACACGCCCATCTCGGCCGCGGCTTTGACGGCCATCGCCGTGGTGTTGGGGATGTCATGGAATTTCAGATCCAGGAACACTTCGAAGCCTTTGTCACGCAGGGTGCCGACGATTTCCGCCGCGCAACTGGTGAACAGTTCCTTGCCGACCTTGACCCGGCAAAGCTTGGGGTCCAACTGGTCAGCCAGCTTCAGTGCGGCGTCACGGGTGGGGTAATCCAGGGCGACGATGATAGGAGTCTGGCAGACGGACATTGGAATGGGCTCTCAGGCAAGTCGAAATCGGCGCGGATTGTAGCGCAAGCAGCGCCGTTGCGGGATCCGATGATCGGTAAATACCGATCAAGCGCCCAATATAGGCGATTCAGGATGATTGTTTCAGCGCCGATACATTCACGACATGCCCTCAATACGCCGTCCGGCTAGCCTCGCGCACATGACCGCCCGCCCAGCACTTCCAGCCCTGGAACTGGGCGCCTATGCTGACAGCCACAATCAGGCAGATGACCTCGCTATGCATACCCCTTGCGACCCTGTAAACGAAGCGCCAAAAGACGCGGTGATCGCCGAAGACAAGCGCTGGAACACCCGCGCGCTGATTGTCGACGACGACGTACCGATCCGCGAACTGCTGATCGACTACTTGGCACGCTTCAATATTCTCGCCTCAGGCGTCACCGACGGCACCGCCATGCGCCAAGCCATGCAAGCGGAGACCTTCGATGTGGTGGTGCTCGACCTGATGCTGCCGGGCGAAGACGGGCTGACATTGTGCCGCTGGCTGCGCGCCGAGTCGGACATTCCGATCCTGATGCTCACCGCCCGCTGCGAACCCACCGACCGCATCATCGGCCTGGAACTGGGGGCAGACGACTATATGTCCAAGCCGTTCGAACCCCGGGAACTGGTCGCGCGTATCCAGACAATCTTGCGCCGGGTGCGTGATGACCGCACCGAACAGCGGGCCAATATCCGTTTCGACAATTGGCGCCTGAACAGCGTGCTGCGCCAGTTGGTGGCCGATGATGGCCTGGTGGTGCCGCTGTCCAACGCCGAGTTTCGTTTGTTGTGGGTGTTCATCGAACGCCCGCGCCGTGTGCTGAGCCGCGAACAGCTGTTGGACGCGGCCCGTGGGCGCTCTATCGAGGCCTTTGATCGCAGCATCGACTTGCTGGTGTCGCGCCTGCGTCAGAAGCTGGGGGATGACCCCAAGGCTCCGCAACTGATCAAGACCGTACGCGGCGAAGGCTACCTGTTCGACGCCCGGGATATCGGTTGATGCGCGCGCCCTTCAATACGCTGTTCGGGCGACTGTTCGGCCTGTTGCTGGTGGCGATTGTGCTGGCCCATGTGCTGGCGTTCTTCTGGTTCCACCACTACGGCCCGCCGCCACCGCCCCGCGCGGCGTTCGTCGAACAACCGGACGGCAGTCTCACGCCCTTGCGCAAGGCGCCTCGCCCCTGGTTTGGCGGCCCGGTGGTACCCCTGACATTTCAATTTATCTCGCTGATCATCGCCGCCTGGTACGGCGCCAAACTGCTGAGCCGGCCGATCCAGCGCCTGAGCGCGGCGGCCGAGCGCTTGAGCGTCGACCTCGACAGCCCGCCCCTGGTGGAATCCGGCCCTCGCGAAGCGCGCCAGGCGGCCTCGACCTTCAACCTGATGCAAAAGCGCATCCGCGAACAAGTCAGCCAGCGCGCCCGCATGCTCGGCGCGGTCTCCCATGACCTGCGCACCCCCCTCTCGCGCCTCAAGCTGCGCCTGGAACAGATCGAAGACCCCAAGTTGCAAGGTCAGATGCGCCAAGACCTGGACGACATGATCGGCATGCTGGATGCCACCTTGAGCTACCTGCACGAACAGCGCACCAGCGAGACACGGCATTGGCTCGACGTACAGGCATTGGTGGAATCCCTGAGTGAAAACGCTCAGGACCAAGGCCGCGACGTGAAATTTTCCGGCACCTGTACACCGTTGCAGGTACAGCCGATGGCGCTGCGCTCATGCCTGAACAATTTGATCGACAACGCCCTGCGCTATGCCGGCACCGCCCGGGTAGAACTGGCCGACAGCCGCGGCGCCCTGGTGATACGGGTGATCGACCACGGCCCGGGAATCGCCGCCGATAAGCGCGAAGCGGTGTTCGAGCCGTTCTTTCGCCTGGAGGGTTCGCGCAACCGCAATTCCGGAGGGGTCGGTTTGGGGATGACCATTGCCAGGGAGGCCGTCGAGCGACTCGGCGGCCACCTGAGCCTGGAAGATACACCGGGCGGTGGGTTGACGGCGGTGATGTGGTTGCCGAGGGTCTAAGCACTCCCATTTACCTGACGCGCCGCGAACCAAATGTGGGAGCTGGCTTGCCTGCGATTGCGCAGTGTCAGTCGATGAAGTGTTGGCTCGCCCACCGCTATTGCAGGCAAGCCAGCTCCCACAAGTACCGCGGCGCACCACAGTTAGGTACACCCATCAGTTACAGGGTTTGTCTTCACGACGCACTTGCGCCTGGCTCGCGCTCCAGTCTGTCAACAGGCTGTAGGCCACCGCCAGCAACGTCGGGCCAATAAACAGGCCGATAAAGCCGAACGCTATCAACCCACCAAACACACCCAACAGCACAATCACCAACGGCAGGTTGCCGCCACGGCTGATCAGGTACGGCTTGAGCACGTTATCCACGCCGCTGATCACGAACGTGCCCCATACGCCCAGAAATACCGCGTAGGTGTAATCGCCCTTCCAAGCCAGCCACGCCGTGGCCGGAATCCACACCAGCGGCGGCCCCATGGGAATAAGGCTGAGCAGGAAAGTCACGATACCCAGCACCAGCGCGCCCGGTACGCCAGCGATCAGAAAGCCGATCAGGGCCAGCAGCGCCTGGGCCGCAGCGGTGCCGATCACACCATTGACCACCCGCTGCACCGTGCCGGCCACCAGTTCGATGTAATAGCCAGCGCGCTCGCCAATCAGGCGCTCCAACAGGCGGTGCACAAACATCGCCAGGCGCGGCCCGTCACGGTAGAAAAAGAATACGAAGACCAGGCTCAGGGTCAGCTCAAGAATGCCGCCGCCAATTTGCGCACTGCGCGCCAACAACCAATTGCCGACCTGGCCCAGGTACGGCTTGATGCTCACCATCAGCGCCGCGCCTTGTTGATCAATGCTGTCCCAGGTCGCCACCAGGCGCTCGCCTACGAAGGGGATCGACCCCAACCAGGTCGGCGCCTCGGGCAAGCCGTCGACCTGGATGTCCTTGATGAGAGCCACCGCATCACGCACATGGTCAGCCAGGTTGAACCCAAGCCATACCAATGGCACCGCCACCAGCAACATCCACCCCAACGTCAGGATGCCAGCGGCCAGGGACTCTCGGCCGCCGAGCCAACGGGTGAGCAAACGCATCAGCGGCCAGCTGGCAAATGCCAGCACCGCGCCCCAGAACAGCGCCGACCAGAACGGCGCCATGACCCAGAAGCTGGCACCAAACAGCACCAGCAGCAGGATTTGCACCAGCAGGCGATCGTTATTGAGCATCGGGTATCTCGAAAAGAAGGCTGTAGGAAGAGAGCTTAGGCGAACGGCACGGGTCCGTTCGCCCTGTGGTGCTTAGCGTATCAGATGCAGATGCAGCCCTTGGGTTTCACCGGTGCCGGTTTCCAGACGGGCGGTGCGCACGCCCTTCTCCACCAGCGCCTGGCGCCAGGCCTCGGCCTGCGGCCCGCTCAGGCTCACGCGCAGGGTGGTGTCGAGGTTCAAGGCTCGGGATATCAAGGTCAGCCAGGTGTCGTCAGGCTCGGCGCCCAGCGCGGGAAAATCCAGCTCGCCGGTACTTTTGAGTTCACGCAGCAGGGTGGCCGAGGTGGGCAGCAGTTCGCCCAAGGGCGCGCTGGCGTCGAGTTGCTCCACATGCAGGTAGGCGCGGCGGTTACCACGTGTGATCCCGTACAGCGCGACCAGGGAATTGTCCTGCGGGGCGGCCAGGCGTAGCAGCAGGTATTCCTGTTGGCCGTCGGCGCCCACCAGCTTGGCGTTGCCAAACACTTCGTTGGCCCACAGGCTGCTTTCGCCACAATCGCGGGCCTTGCACCAGAACAACAACTGCGCACCCTTGGCCTGCAAAGCTTCGCGCGTTGCGGTAAAGGCGGCGCTGGAGCTGTGTTCGGCGGGCAATTCATAGGTGATTGCAGTGGCTGGGCCGCGTGCGATGGCCTGGCCTTCATAACGCAACTGGCCGCTGATCTTGCGGATCGCGCCCATGGGGTAAATGCGTTCCTTATCTTCAGCGGGGCGGTAATCGACGATTTGCGCATCAACCTGACGGGCTACCGCCGGTAGATCCTGGCTGCCGGGCAGATCGGCGGCAAATACCAGGGGGCTGAAACAACAAAGGCCCAGGGCACGGATACATCCTTTACCCAGGCTCATCGGATCAGTGAGCCCTGGCCAATGTTGGTCACAGCGATATCGAGTGTGTTCATGGTTGACTCCCTTTCAATCCGCCCAGCCTCGGCAGTTGACCCCGCCAAGTCAAGGCGTGGAGAAGAACCGATTGAAACAGTCTGCAACAAGAGCCGCACCGGGCTCGTCATTCAGGTGTAAATGATGGCCGCCTGGCAGCGTGGTAACCGTGAAGGGTAGCTGAGAAAGCAATTCGGAATGTTTCGCCAGCATGCCGTCAGCCGCGACCACCAACTGGGTAGGGCACCCTACCCTTCGCACGAAAGCCATGGCTTGTTCGTCGGTCAGGCGCATCGGCGACGCCAGGGTCAGGCGGCTATCGCTGCGCCAGGTGTAACCGCCTGGTACGGGCATCAAACCGCGCTGGGCCAGGAGCTGCGCTGCTTCACGGCTGACCGCGACCACGCCTTTCATCCGCGCCTCGACCGCTCGATCAAGGCTGTTGTAGACCGGCTTGCGCTTGTCCTGCAGGCTCAATTGCGCCTGCAACGCCATGCCCAGGCGCTCGGCCGCGTTCTCGCCACTGGCGGTCGGTGGGATCACGCCGTCAATCAGGCCCAGGTGTGTCACCCGCTCCGGCAAGGCCCCGGCCAATACCAGAGAGACGATGGCGCCCAGGGAGTGGCCAAGTAATGCAAAACGTTTCCAGCCCAGTTGCTCAGCCACCTGCAGCACGTCATAGACGTAATCCCACAAGGCATAACCGGCGCCAGCCGGGCGATGCGCCGAATGCCCATGCCCCGCCATGTCCAGGGCGACGATGCGCAACCCTCGCAGCTTGGGCGCCAGGCGCGCAAAGCTGTTGGCGTTGTCCAGCCAACCATGGAGGGCAATTACCGGCAGGCCGTCCTCGGGCCCGAACAGATGCGCGGCCAGTTCGATGTGCGGCAGGCTCAGGCGTACCTCTTCGACGGGCGTACTCATGCGCAACTGCGCTCACGGGCCTGCCAGCGGGCGAACAGGGTCTTGATCAAGGCAGCAGTGTCCTGAGGGCGTTCGAGGGGAAACATATGGCCGCCGGGCATGGTGAGCATTTCGCCCATGGGCAAGCGGTCAACACCGCTGGCATGGTGACGCATCACCACCCGGCTCTGGCGGCCACGCACCACGGCCAGCGGCACCTTCAACTGGCGCACCTGGCCCGGGCTGGTGTGGGGCACGCCGCGATAGATGCTGATTTCGGTGGCTGGGTCGAACCGCAGGCGCAGGCGATCGCCCACTTGCTGCAGGCCATGTTGCAGGTACGCGTCAAAGCAATCGGGGTCAAAGCCACGGAACAGGGTCTTGCCGGCGAAATAGCTGCGCGCGGTGTCCAGGTCGGTGAATTCTTCGCGCCGGCCAAGCGTGCGCCCAGCCGGGGTGAGTCGGTCGATAAAACCAAAGCGCTTGGCAGCGCGGATCACCCAGCGGTCTGCGCGGGTGAGCACCGGCGAATCCAGCATCACCACGCCCCGGTACAGCTGCGGGCAGCGCATGGCCGCGTGTAAATGCAGCACGCCACCCAGGGAATGGCCCACGCCCCATACCGGCTCTGGCTGCTGCTCCAGATGATGGATCAGCTCGTCCACCAGGTTTTGCCAGTTATCATCCACCGGGAACCTGGGGTCGTGACCGTGCTGCGGCAGATGGGCCACCGCATATTCCGGGGCCAGGGCGGCAAACAGCTTGCCGTAGGTGGCCGAAGGGAAGCCATTGGCGTGGGTAAAAAACACGTGCTGCGACATACAGGTTCCATCAACAAAAACAGAGGGGGATTGTCACCATGCCCGGCCCCTACAGCAATGACTGTAACTGCCAGGAATGATGACACTCACGCCACGCCTATCGCGCCGGCGGTTGTTCACCCAGCGGCACCACGGCCATGGTCAGGCGCGAGACACAACTGGCCTTGCCCTCGTCGCTGCTCAGGCGGATGTCCCACACCTGGGTAGTGCGCCCGATATGAATAGCCTTGGCCACCGCAGTTACCCGGCCGCTGCGCACGCCGCGCAGGTGGTTGGCGTTGACCTCCAGGCCCACGCAATAGAACTTGCTTGCATCAATGCACAAGTAGGCGGCCATGGAGCCGACACTTTCGGCCAGCACCACCGAGGCGCCGCCGTGCAGCAGGCCGTAGGGCTGATGGGTGCGGTGGTCGACCACCATGCTGGCGGTAAGGGATTCGTCGTCGAAGCTTTCGAAACGAATATCCAGCATTTCACCGATGGTGTTTTTCTGGATCGCGTTGAGGTGTTCGATATTCGGTTGGGTACGCCACAGGCTCATACGGTTGTCCTTGTTGGTTTTATTACGGCCCTAATCCTGCCACAAAACGGTTTCGGCGCGTGCGCTCCATGCTTGCAATTGTGGCCCGTACGTCGACTCGATCACGTTGCGTTTGATCTTCAAGGTCGGCGTGAGAAAACCGTTTTCCACCGCCCATTGGTCTTTCACCACCACCAATTGCCCCATGCGTTCGTGCTTGTCCAGGCCTGCGTTCACCTGTGCCAGCCAGCGTTCAAGACCACCGCCGAGGGCTTGGCGGTCCTCGCCGGGTGCCGACAACACGCACAGCCCTATCGGCGCACTGAGCCCCTCGCCGACCACACACACCTGTTCAATACGTGCATGTTCGGCCAGGCGGTTTTCAATCGGCGCCGGGGCTACGTATTTGCCTTTGCTGGTCTTGAAGATTTCCTTGAGACGTCCGGTCAGGCGCAGGCGACCGTCCGCGTCCTGCTCGCCCTTGTCACCCGTCCGCAGGAAGTCATCTGCGGTGAGCGTATCCGCGGTTTTCTGCGGGTCCTTGAAGTAGCCCAACATGGTCGCGCCACTGTGTACCTGCACTTCGCCTGACGGGTCGATACGCACTTGCACGCCTGGGCAGGGCTGGCCGATCCAACCGAGCGTTTGCCCACCTGGGCGACACACATGGGAATAGCCGCAGTTTTCGGTCATGCCGTACACCTCCAGCACATCCAGGCCCAGGCGCTGATACCAACGCAGCAACGCCTCGGGCACCGGCGCGGCGCCGGACAGGGCGATGCGCAGCGCATCCAGCCCCAGGCCGGCGAGAATTTTATGGCCGACGCGTTTGCCGATAAAAGGCAGGCGTAACAGGGTATCGAGGCGTGTTTCCGGGATTTTGGCGTAGACGCCCAGTTGGAATTTGGTCCAGATGCGCGGCACGCCAAACAAGGCCGTCGGCCGCGCCCTGCGCAGATCGGTGAGGAAGGTTTCCAGGCTCTCGGCGAAAAAAACGGTTTGCCCGGTATAGATCGACGCCATTTCTACAAACATCCGCTCCGCCACATGGCACAGCGGCAGGTACGACAGCAACCGGTCGCCCTCCCCCAGGCCAAACAGCTCAGTACCGCCCGAAGCAGCAAACCCCAAGGCGCCGAAACTGTGCATCACCCCTTTAGGCAGGCCGGTCGTACCGGAGGTGTAGATGATAGTGGCCAGGCTGGCGGCATCCGGTAGCGGGTTGTCCTGGATCGGTGAACAGGCTTGCAGGTCCGCCCAACTGAAATCGAAAGTCTCTTCAGGAGGGCACAGCGGCAGACTGATAGTCGGCACACCCGCAGGAACGCCAGGCGCCATTGCCGACCAATCATCCAGCTTGCCGATCAGCGCCAACCGCGCCTGCGAGTGAGTCAGCACATGGGCGACTGAGTCCGCGGTGAGGTTGGGATAAAGCGGCACCGACACGTGCCCAGCCATCCAGATCGCCAGGTCGGCGATGATCCAGTGGGCGCAGTTTTTTGAAATCAAGGCAATATGCGAGCCCTGGGGCAACTCCCGCGCGCGCAGCCAGTGCGCGGCGCAACGAGCCTGGTGGCCGACCTCGCCCCAGGTGAGGGCCTGCACCTCACCGCCGCCGATGGGCTGAACGAGGAAGACTTTGCGCGGGTGCCGCGCTTCACGCTCGAAGAAGACCTGCAACGGCAAACGAAAAGCGACAGGCATGGGACGCGCTCCTTTGTGATCCAAGATACAGCCAACCAAGCACTTGCTTGGTTGACTGTATAGCACAGGAGAAGGAAACGGCCTGCCGCTAACCACGATGCGAAGCGAGACGCTCTTGATCTGCTCTCGATCTTAGGCGCCCCCCCAAATCACTGGCGGATTACGGGCACACCGAGCCTGGGCGAGGTGCCGAGTGGTGGGGCAAGAGCCCTTTGGTTACTTTGGGCTGGGCCGGCATTCCGGCTTTGCCAAAGTGACCCGCCGTTCAGGGCGGAACCCTAAGTGGCCGTTACCGCAGGAATGGATATGTACTCGGTATAACGGTGTCGACTGTGAGGCCGTCTTCGCGAGCAAGCCCGCTCCCACAGTGGAATCGTTGGGGCGTCAGCGAGATAGGCGTCGGCTGGCAGGCCGCCTTCGCAGGCAAGCCAGCTCCCACAATTGGATCGCGGGGCGTCAGCAAGATAGCGCCGGCTGGCAGGCCGTCATCGCAGGCAAGCCAGCTCCCACAATTGGATCGCGAGGCGTCAGCGAGATAGGCGCCGGCTGGCAGGCCGTCGCGGGAGCAAGCTCCCTCGCCACAGCGTCGCACGATGCCTAAGGATTCTTCACATCCACCAGACTCATCAAGCCAGCCAACGGAAAGTCACCCTCAAGCTCCGCCAGGCTGGCCGTGTACATCGGCTGTGGCTGGCGCTGATGCCCATGCTGCAGAAAACTGATCAGGCTACCCACCAGCGGTTGGTGGCTAACCAACAGCACGTTGTCATCGGTGTCGAGTTTCTCCAGCACTCGCTGGACATGCCCATCGGGCGTCAGCCACGGCACCGTGCGGATCTCAGGCTCAAACCCCAGCACATCGCGCACCAACTGCGCCGTCTGCTGCGCCCTAACATAAGGGCTGGCAATGATGGCGCCCAAGGGCTGGCCAATCAGGTGCGCAGCACTGCGCAATACTTCAGCACGCCCATGCTCGGTAAGGTTGCGCTCGGCGTCCGTGCGCGCATGCGCTTGGGCCTCGCCGTGACGCAGAATCCATACTTTCATAGCTTCGGCTCTTCATCACGTACCGGGTGCGGTGCCGGCGGTACGCTGTGGGCCGCTTCGCCTTCGGGGGCGCGTGGGGTTGGCCAATCGGCGAACGGCCAGGGCTTTTGTTCGGTGTGGAAGCTGCCGAAGCGGCCAATCTGCGCCAGGAACTGGCTGAGGCTGTCGCCAAAGTTCATCAGGCCCAGGTTCGGTGCGCCGTAGATCAGCCGGTAAACCAATTGCACCACCACCAGCGCACCGAGCAGGAATTGGGCTACCTGCCACACCAGCGCAAACACCAGCATCCACAGGATGCGCAAGACAATCGACTCGTATGGGGGGGCAGCTTTGGGATCGTTCATGACGCGTTCCTCAGTTGAAACCACTGGTGGAAATAAAGTCGACATCGGTCTTGGGCTCGGCCCGCATCAGCAGCTCGATGACCTGGTTCAGGGTGCGCCCTTCGAACAGGATCGCATGCAGGCCGGCGACCAGCGGCATGTACACGCCCACTTCCTGGGCCTTGGCCTTCAAGACCTTGAGGGTGTTGACCCCCTCGGCCACTTCGCCCAGACGCGTCACCGCTTCCTCCAGGCTCAGCCCTTGGCCCAAGGCGAACCCGACCTGGTAGTTGCGGCTTTTGGGCGAAGAACAGGTGACGATCAAGTCCCCTACGCCCGCCAGGCCGAGGAAGGTCATCGGGTTGGCGCCCTGGTTCACCGCAAAACGTGTCATCTCGGCCAGTGCGCGGGTAATCAGCATGCTCTTGGTGTTTTCGCCCATGCCCAGGGCCACGGCCATGCCAGCAATGATCGCGTAGACGTTTTTCAAGGCCCCGCCCAATTCGACGCCGAAGCGATCGCCGCTGGCGTAGACCCGGAAGGTACGGCCGTGCAACACGGCCTGGACGCGCTCGCACAAAGCCTCGTCCTCACTGGCGACCACGGTGGCGGTCAACGCGTGCTCGGCGACTTCCCGCGCAAGGTTTGGCCCGGACAGCACGCCAATGCGCGCCTGAGGGGCGATTTCGGTGAGGATTTCACTCATCAACTTGAAGGTGTGGGCTTCGATGCCCTTGGTCAGGCTGACCAGTAACTTGCCGGCCAAGCGTTCGGCGTGTGGCGCCAGTACCGAGCGCAAGGCGCTGGAAGGCAGCGCGACAAAGCACAGGTCGCAGGCCGTGAGGGTTTCCAGCAGGTCGGTCACCGGCTCGACGGCGGGATGAATCTTGATACCTTTAAGGTAACGAGGGTTTTCGCGATGCACGCGAATGGCTTCGGCCTGCTCGGGGTCGCGCATCCACTGGCGCACCGCGTGACCGTTCTCGGCCAGCAGGTTAGCCACGGCGGTCCCAAAACTTCCGCCTCCCAGGACCGCAATAGGGCGCTGTTCAGTCATATGCAATCCGTTAATCCATACCAGTGGCGATGGCGGCATTATACGGGGCGCCCCGCTTGCGGCCAGCCCCCGTATCAATTCGCGCGAGTCAGAAAATGCCAGAGGCGTGCGAAGTAAATGCAAGTCCGACGACTGGCAAACAGCCGCACCTCGGTTAACATGGGCGGCTATCCGCAATTAACAAGGCCGTGCCGTGTATCTGGGCCCTCCTCCTCGCTCATCATTGTTGTTGGTGCTGTTGTGCGCTACCTGCTCGCATGCCGACGATCTGTTCCTCGACAGCCAGCCGCTGCCGCAGGTCTTGACCGCCACGCGTCTCAAGCAATCGGCCGCCGCCGTGCCCGGCAGCATGACGGTGATCGACAGTGAGCTGATCAAGGCCAGCGGTGCCCGGGACATCTCGGAACTGCTGCGGCTGGTCCCGGGGATGATGGTCGGCTACACCAGCGGCAACCAGGCGTCGGTGAATTACCATGGCACCAGCGCCAGTGACGCACGGCGCATGCAGGTGCTGATCGACGGTCGCTCGGTCTACCGCGCCGGCCTGGCCACGGTGGATTGGAGCGATATCCCAGTGGCCATGGAGGACATCGAGCGCATCGAGGTCTTTCGCGGCCCCAACACCGTCAGCTACGGTGCCAATGCGCTGATGGCGGTGGTGAATATCCTCACCCGCTCGCCAGCCAACAGTCACGGCTCGCGGGTAAAGGTCATCCGTGGCGAGCGTGGCATCAATGACTTCTATGCCAGCCAGGGTGTGGGCTGGGAGACCGGCGATTTGCGCTTGTCTCTGTCCGGGCAACAGGACGATGGTTTTGACAGCGACGCGGTCGGCGCCGACCGCCGTGACGGGCGTCGCCTCAACCGTTTCAGCCTGGCGGTGAGCCAGGCCTTGAACGCGCAACAAAGTCTCGATTGGCAACTGAACGTCAAGGAAGGCACCAACCAGCGCCCTTATACCTACACCCCGGTGTTTGCCGGAATTACCGAAGGCGGCACTAATTCCGATGTCACCGCCAAGGACTACGCAGGCTCCCTGCGCTGGAACTTCGACTTCAACCCCGACCACAGCCTGTATATCCAGGGCTCGGCACAGCAATGGGACCGCAAGCAAATCTGGAAAGCCTGTGACGCCAAGGCCTCGTTCAGCCCTGAACTGACCCAGTTATGGCAGCTCAACCCCAACTATGCCGAATTGCTGGCACGGCACATGGACACCTACAGCCAAGGCTCCGCCCCACCGGGTAACGCCGCCGAACAGGCCTTGGCCAACCAGGTGCTGGACCAGTGGCGCAACGGTGCCAACCAAAGCGTGTGCGGCGATATCGACCAAAGCACCCGCGAAAGCCGCTACGACGTGGAGATCCAGGACACGCTCAGCCTCTCCGACAGCCTGCGCCTGGTCAGCGGTATGAATTACCGCTATGACCGCGCCGACTCCGAAACCTACTTCAATGGCACCCTGGACGACACCACCTGGCGCCTGTTCGGCCACCTGGAATGGCGCGCCAGCGAGCACTGGCTGCTGCAAGGTGGCGCCATGTACGAAGACACCCACCTGAGCGGCAACTCGCTCACGCCGCGTGTGGCGGTCAATTACCTGATCAATCCTCGCCACGGCTTGCGCGCGGTGTACTCCGAGGCAATCCGCTCGCCGGACATGTTCGAGAACAACGTCAATTGGAGCTACCGCGTCACCAATCTCAGCTCCCCGACCTACGGGCAAAACGCCGGTCAATATTTTGTCGTGACGCGCGGCCCTGGCAACCTCGACAAAGAGTTGATGCGCTCGCGCGAACTGGGCTACAACGGCTTCTTTGCCGAGCTGGGGCTGAATGTCGACGTGAAGCTGTTCTATGACGAAATCACCGACATGATCAGCTCGCCGCTGCGCAACAACCAATACATCGCCAGCAACGCCAACAGCTCGCGTTTTAGCGGTGCCGAGTCGCAGTTCGACTGGCGCGTGAGTGACGCCGACCGCCTGCGCCTGACCTATGCTTATGTAGACGCCACCTCCAGCAACCCGCTGGACAAAGCGCAAACCGCGCGTAACAGTGGCTCGGCCGGTTGGCTGCGTGAGTGGGGCCAGGGTTGGTCCAGCGCCTTGTTCTACTATGGCGACGACGCTCTCAACCAATATCGCTTCCAGCGGGTCGACCTGCGGGTGGCCAAGCGCATTGCCGTAGGCAAAGCCAATGTGGAGCTGGCGGGCATGTTGCAGCAACGCCTGGATGACCAGCCCACCACCTGGGCCGACAACAACTACGACCATCGCCACGTTCTCTACTTCAGCGCCGAGCTGGACTTCTGACATGGCCGACCAGTCACGGATGACCCTCTTGTTGGTTTCACGGTTTTGGCGCCGCGGCCTGCTGCTCGCCTGCCTGTTGCTGACAGCGCCGGCGTGGAGTGCCGACATTCTGCTGACGGCCGCCGAAGACAGCGCCGGCGTGCGCGCTTTTACCCAGGCCCTTGCCCAACAACGCCCCGAAGACCAGGTCAGCTTCACGCCACTCAAGCAGTTGCCAGCGCCCAGTCACCTGCCTGCCAGCACACGCCTGATTCTCCTTGACCTGCCGGGTCTGGACTGGCGCCTGCAGGATGCTCAGGGGCCACCAACCCTTGTGCTGCGCATCAGCCGCCTGCAGGCCCGACAACGCCTGGGCAATTCCCACCCGGCAAAAATCAGTCTGCTATGGAGCGACCCGCCGCTGGAGCGTCAGCTGCGCCTGATCGCCAATATCCTGCCCCAGGCCCGGCGCGTCGGCGTGCTGTACGGCGTCGATAGCGAATTCCTGCTGCGCGAACTGATCCAGTTCGCCAAACCCATGGGCCTGGAAATCATGCCCCAGCCATGGGACAACACCAGCGACAGTCGCCCGCTGCAAACCCTGTTCAAAAACAGCGACGTGCTACTGGGCCTCGACGATCCGCAGCTGTACAACCCCAAGACCGTAAAAAACCTGTTGCTGAGCAGCTACGCCCAACAACTGCCGTTGGTGGGGCCCAACGCTGGGTTTGTGCGGGCCGGCAGCCTGGCCAGCACCTACAGCGATCAATCCGATTGGCTCGCGGTGCTGGACCAACTGCTGGACCAGCCGCCGGCCAGTTGGCCCAGCACGCTCTACCCGCAGCACTTCAAAGTCGTGGGCAACCCACAAGTCGCGCGCTCACTGGGCATCGAACAGGTCGATGAAATCGCCGTTGCCGCCCGCCTGGCCGAAGGAGAACAACGCCCATGACCTTGCGCCGTCGTTGGGATATCAACACCCGCACCCAGCTCATTACCCTGGGCCCCGCGCTACTGTTGACCCTGCTGCTTATCACCTTCTTCACCTTCGTGCGCATCCAGGACTTGCGCCAGGAGCTGGACCACACCGGTCAATTGATCGCCAACCAGCTGGCGCCTGCCACTGAGTACGGCGTGATTTCCGGCAACAACGATGTGCTTGAAACCCTGCTACGTGCGACCTTGGCCACACCTCATGTGCGCTTCCTGGAGATCCAGGACAGCGCCGAGAACATCTTGGTGTATGTGGAGCAGCCGTCCGAGCGGCATGACCGTTCGCTGTCGGTGAAGGTGTTCCAGGCACCGATCCGCCTGCAACACATCCAGCTCAACAATGACTTTTTCCAGGACAACCTCAGCGAACCCAAGGCACCCCGCGCGGACTACCTGGGGCGAGTGATTGTGGGTATGTCCAACGACGCTTTCAGCCAGCGCCAGCAGGAAATCCTGTTCAAGGCAGGGGTCCTGGCGCTGTTTGCCCTGCTGTTTACCTTCCTGCTGGCGCGACGCTTGTCGGCCAGCCTGTCACAGCCGATCAGCGCCATGGGGCACGCGGTCAAGGCCATCCAGCAAGGCGATTACAAGACGCCACTGCCCATCGTCGATGACTCGGAATTGGGCGACCTCTCGCGGCATATCAACAACCTGGCCGAGGGCCTTCAACAGGCCAGTCGCGAACAGCAACAAGCCATGGCGCAGTTGATCCAGACCCGTGAAGAAGCCGAGCGGGCGAACAACGCCAAGTCGGATTTTCTGGCGATGATGAGCCACGAACTGCGCACGCCCATGAACGGCGTGCTGGGCATGCTGCAACTGCTGGAAACCACGGAGATGACCGAGGAGCAGACCGAGTACGCGGCGCTGGCGTGCGAGTCCACCGAGCATTTGCTCAAGGTGATCAATGACATCCTCGATTTTTCACGCATTGAACGCGCCGCCCTGGAACTGGAACATATTCCGTTCAACCTGGCCGATCTGATCAACAGCTGCGCCCAGGCTTTCCAGCACAGCGCCCAGCAGCGCGGGCTGAGCCTGGAACTGCCCATTCCCATGGGCATGGAGGCTCTGCGTGTGCGCGGCGACCCGACGCGGATCCGCCAGATTCTGGTGAACCTGATCGGCAATGCATTGAAATTTACCGAACATGGCAGCGTGACCGTCGAGCCCCACTGGCAAACCCTGGACCATGAGTTGGTGTGGTTCACCTGCACCGTACGCGACAGCGGTATCGGTATTTCCGCCGAACGCCTGGATTTGATGTTCGATGCATTCCAGCAGGCAGACAGCTCCATTTCCAGGCGTTACGGTGGCACGGGCCTGGGCCTGCCGATTGCGCGCACCCTGGCCGAACGTATGGGTGGCACCTTGCGCGCCCAGAGCGAAGAAGGTCGAGGCTCAGTGTTCACCTTGGAGATTCCGCTGGCCATTGACCAGCAGCATGTGCCGGTCACCGCACCTGATGCGCTTGGCAAAGCCAACGCCGGCGATGGGCGCCACGTACTGTTGGTAGAGGACAACCCGGTCAACCGCACCGTGGTCGAAGCGATGCTGCGCAGCCTGGGCTTTGAAGTCAGCCTGGCCACGGACGGCGCCGAAGCGATCCGCAGCGCCGAGAGCCTGATTTTCACCGCTATCCTGATGGATTGTCGCCTGCCCTTGATCGACGGCTACGAAGCCACACGGCAGATTCGCCAACTGCCCGGTTGCGCCGATCTGCCGATCATCGCCCTGACGGCCAACGCCTTGCAGGGCGATCGCGAAGCCTGCCTGGCAGCCGGAATGAACGATTACCTGGCCAAGCCGTTCAAACGCACGGATTTGCAGCAAATCCTGCAGCGCTGGGTGCAATAGCGCCGCGCCATCAGCCAACTGCGACTGGCGTGAAAGACGAAAGTGCGGCAGTCTTAGGCACCCGAACGGGCTGATAAACAGGCCCGGTTTAAAATTTCAGTGAACAAGTGTACATTCAGTGCCTTGCCGCTGTGACTTTCACTACAACGCAATAGTCTATGTGTAGGCTGCCGCTATGAGGCATGAACGCTTCATTCGGTTCGGGAAGATTTGCCCTACCCTGCCGCATGGGATTATTGAGGAGCTCGCATGACCAAACAAAACGCCTTTACTCGGGAAGACCTGCTGCGCTGCAGTCGCGGTGAGCTGTTCGGCCCAGGTAACGCGCAACTGCCCGCCCCGAACATGCTGATGGTGGATCGCATCACCCATATCAGCGAAGAGGGTGGCAAGTACGGCAAAGGTGAATTGGTCGCCGAGCTGGATATCACCCCTGACCTGTGGTTCTTCGCTTGCCACTTCGAAGGCGACCCTGTGATGCCAGGTTGCCTGGGCCTTGACGCCATGTGGCAACTGGTTGGCTTCTACCTGGGCTGGCAAGGCCTGCCGGGCCGCGGTCGCGCCCTGGGTTCGGGCGAAGTGAAGTTCTTTGGCCAGGTACTGCCGAGCGCCAAGAAAGTCACCTACAACATTCAAATCAAGCGCGTCCTCAAGGGCAAGCTGAACCTGGCCATCGCCGACGGTTCGGTGACTGTCGACGGTCGCGAGATCTATACTGCCGAAGGCCTTCGGGTCGGCGTATTTACTTCCACTGACAACTTTTAAGGGTTATCCGCATGCGCCGCGTCGTTATCACTGGTCTGGGCATCGTTTCTTGCCTGGGCAATGACAAAGAGACCGTCACCGCTAACCTGCGTGCAAGTCGCCCTGGCATCCGCTTCAACCCGGAATATGCCGAAATGGGTCTGCGTAGCCAGGTTTCCGGCTCCATTGACCTGCCCCTCGAAGAACTGATCGATCGCAAGATCTATCGTTTCGTCGGCCACGCTGCCGCCTACGCCTACCTGGCCATGAAAGACGCGATCGCCGACTCCGGCCTGAGCGAAGACCAGGTTTCGAACGTACGCACCGGCCTGATCGCCGGCTCCGGCGGCGCATCGACCCTCAACCAAATGGAAGCGCTGGACATCCTGCGCGAAAAAGGCGTGAAGCGCGTCGGCCCTTATCGTGTCACGCGGACCATGGGCAGCACCGTTTCCGCCTGCCTGGCTACGCCATTCCAGATCAAGGGCGTGAACTACTCGATCTCCTCCGCATGCGCCACCAGCGCCCACTGCATCGGGACTGCCGTTGAGCAGATCCAACTGGGCAAGCAGGACATCGTATTTGCCGGCGGCGGTGAAGAAGAGCATTGGAGCCAGTCGTTCCTGTTCGACGCCATGGGCGCATTGTCCACCCAGTACAACGAAACCCCAGAAAAAGCCTCCCGCGCTTACGACGCCAAGCGTGACGGTTTCGTCATCGCCGGCGGTGGTGGCATGGTGGTGGTCGAGGAGCTGGAACACGCCCTGGCCCGTGGCGCGAAGATCTACGCGGAAATCGTTGGCTACGGCGCGACGTCCGACGGCTACGATATGGTTGCGCCAAGCGGTGAAGGCGCCATCCGCTGCATGCAGATGGCAATGTCCACCGTCGATACCCCAATCGACTACCTGAACACCCACGGCACTTCGACCCCGGTCGGCGATGCCAAGGAAATGGAAGGCGTGCGCGCGGTATTTGGCGACAAGGCTCCGAAGATCAGCTCCACCAAGAGCCTGTCGGGTCACTCCTTGGGCGCCGCTGGCGTTCACGAAGCGATCTATTGCCTGCTGATGATGGAAGGCAACTTCATGGCCGGCTCGGCCAACATCGACGAGATTGATCCGGTTGTGGCCGATATGCCAATCCTGACCAAGACCGTTGAAAACGCCAAGATCGACACCGTGATGAGCAACAGCTTTGGTTTTGGTGGCACCAATGCCACCTTGGTACTCAAGCGCTGGCAGGGCAAGTAAGCTCGCAGGTTGATCACACGAAAAAGCCCCGACTGGTTCGGGGCTTTTTTTTGCGTTTGATTTGAAACCGCGTCGCCTTCATCGCAGGCAAGCCAGCTCCCACATTCGACCGCGTTCATCCTGGAGGAATACGGTCCAGTGTGGGAGCTGGCTTGCCTGCGGCTGGGCCAACTCGGTTCCCCGCCCTACACCGAAAACCGCGCCACCATCGAATTCAGATCCACCGCCAACCGCGACAACTCCTGACTCGCTGCACTGGTCTGGTTGGCCCCGGTCGATGTCTGGTGCGCGAGGTCGCGGATATTCATCAGGTTACGATCCACCTCCCGAGCCACCGCCGCCTGCTGCTCCGACGCGCTGGCAATCACGAGGTTGCGTTCGTTGATCAAGGTGAATGCCGAGGCAATCTCTTCCAGGGCCATGCCCGCCGATTTGGCGAGATCCAATGTAGAGCGCGCCCGTGTATTGCTCTGCTGCATCGAGCTGACAGCCTGGTCGGTGCCCTGCTGAATCCCGCTGATCATCTGCTCGATTTCCTGGGTTGACTGTTGCGTGCGATGGGCCAAGGCCCGCACTTCATCGGCTACCACCGCAAACCCGCGCCCGGCATCCCCCGCTCGCGCCGCTTCAATCGCCGCGTTCAGTGCCAGCAAGTTGGTTTGCTCGGCAATCGAGCGAATCACATCCAGCACTGTGCTGATGCCATAGACCTTTTGCGCCAGCGCTTCGACCTGGGTCACATTGGCGGTCACATCGGTCGCGAGGGCTTCAATCGACACCACCGTCTGCTGCACCTGCTCACGCCCTTGCTGGGCAATCCGGTCGGATTCGCGAGATGCCTGGGACGTGGCCACGGCATTGCTCGCCACCTCCTCCACCGCCACCGTCATCTGATTGACTGCCGTGGCCGCCTGTTCGATTTCTTGGTTCTGCTGGTGTAAACCACGGGTCGCATCCTCGGTGACGCAACTGAGCTCTTCGGAAGCCGACGCCAATTGGTTCGACGATTCTGATATGCGCCGGATAGTGTCGCGCAAGCTCTCCTGCATGCGTTTGAGCGCCTGTTGCAAGCGCGCCGGCTCGTCGCTGCCACTGAGCCTGATGTCGCCCGTCAAGTCGCCACTGGCAACGCCCTGGGCCACTTTCAACGACTGTGCCAGCGGCAGCACGATGCTGCGTGTCAGCCACACCGCCAGGCCAATCGTGACCAACGCCGTGACGCCAATCATGGTCATCACCCAGACCCGCGACTGGCTGAACACCTGCTGTGCCAGCCGGGCGGCCTCGTTGGCGCTGGACTTGTTCAGATTGACCAAGTCACGCAGCGTCACGGCCATCTGGTCAGCCATCTGATTCATTTCGCCATTGACCACCGCAATGGCCTCCTCCAGCCGATTGGCCTTGGATAAGCCCACCACCTGCTCCTGGCGTTGCAGGTACTGCTGCTCCTCGACCTTGAAGCGATCAAACAGCACGCGCTCCTCAGGCAAGACGATCAATGCCTCGTACACGCCTTCAGCGTGGTGCAAACCGGTTTTTATTTCGGCAATTTTCTGCTCGTTCTGCGCCACCGCCTGGGGGTCGCGGTTGACCAGCAAGCGCAACGTCAGCGCCCGAATGCGCAACACATCCTGGTTCATCTCCCCCACCGCCATCACGCTGGGCAGCCAGTTGGTCTCCACCTGGTCCGACTGCTGGCGCATATTGGCCATCTGCAACAGGGCAAAGCCGCCCAAGACGAACACCATCAACGCCAGCACACCAAAGCCCAGGCCGGCGCGAGGGGCGATATTCAAACTGCGGATATTCATGCCAGGGTTCCTTCCAAAAGTACTGCATCCACCTGCAGCGGGTCTCTTGGACGTTATCGGCACCTCAGGTCATTGGCGTAAGATCAAAACGCGATATCAAGGCGCGTCGCCATCGCCATGCGGCTTGGGCAGGATGGCGAGGAAGTTGTCGCGCGCAACCTTGTGGGCAACGTCTTCGGGCAACGCATCGAGGAAAGGATCGAAACGGCGCATCTCCTTGCCCAACTTATTGAAGCGCCCCACAGCATCGGAGCCGAGCATGAAGCGATCCGGGAAGCGCTCCACCAGCGCAACCCATTGCGGCCGTGGCTTGCCGGCGTCATCCAGCAGATAGGGCGTGAGCATGCTCCAGGACAGGTCGATATACAGGTTGGGGTACGCCTCAAGCAGGCGCGTCAGGGTAGGCAACAAAAAGTCCATCTGCACCTGATGACGGTGAATTTCCTTGCTGGTACCGGCATGAGCCCAGATAAAACGCGTGTGCGGGTGATTGCGTAACGGCTGCTCGACTTCCGCCAGGTACAGCGGGTTGCGCTCACGTTTGGAGGTGATGTTGGAGTGCAGCATCACCGGCAGGTCGTTTTCGGCCGCCAGGTGGTAAATGCGCGTCATGGCTTCGTTATTGGCGCGCGGGGTGTCACCGGAGGTCAGGGCGGTAAGGTCATCGTGCCGGGTGAACACTTCACCGATGCCCTGCCACAGCCCTGGGTTGAGGTCGAGCATACGCTGGATGTGGGCGGCGGAGTTTTTGTCGTTGGGATTGAAACCGGCGAGGAAGGGATGAAAGTGCTGGCGTTGCTCGGGGGAAAGTTTATTGACCGCCGCCGCGACGATCACATCCGTGGCGCTGTACCAATAGGCATCGGCGTCGTCACCGGCGTAATAGCGCGGGCGCTTGGGCTCGTCTTCGTGCCATTTCTTGGCCACGGGAATCCCGGAAATCATGACGTGCTCAATGCGGTTGTCCGCCATGGCCTTGAGCAGCTTGTCCATGCCGGCGGTTTCCTGGAAAAAATCCACGTAGTGCAGGTGCGCGTCGCTGTAGGCATAGTCACGGGCCTGCACGACAAGGCTGCTGGCGGCGAGCAACAAGGCAAGACTCAGGCGGGCTCCAGACACGGTAAAACCTCAATAAGGGTTGATACGGGTAGACCTTGCGCCAGCCTTCAGGGTTCAGCATGGAAAAAACCGGAACACTGGGGTGCCGGCATGCTCTATAACTGCATGACCTTCATCCTGCGCCCTTATGAGGTTTGCCATGCCTGTTACCGTTAATACGCTGAACGCTGAAAACTTCCGTCACAGCGTGAATATCAATAATCACGAGCTGTTTACCGACCTGCCCAAGAGCCTGGGCGGTGACGATTCGGCGCCCTCCCCCCACGATTATTTCGATGCTGCGCTGGCGTCGTGCAAAGCTTTGACCGTGAGGCTCTACGCGCAGAAAAAAGATATCCCGCTGACCGGCGTGACCGTGGAGGTCACTCACGACAGCGACGAAGAGCAAAAGGGTAAATACAAACTCAACGTCAAGCTGACCCTCAAGGGCGTACTCACCGACGCCCAGCGCGATGAACTGCATCGCGTGGCCGATAAGTGCCCGGTACATAAGCTGATGACCACCGCCGAAGTCACTATCGAGACGAAATTGTCGGAAGGCGCCTTCAGCCAATAGCCCCAACTTCCCATCGAGCGGGTTATGCTCAAAGCATCCAACCCGCTCAGACTGGGATGCCCATGACCACCCTCACCGTGATTCGCCCTCGCCCCGAAGATGTAGAAGGCCAGCCTATCCTGCGGCCCCTGCCCTCGCGTGAATGCCGCAGCGTCGGTCCCTTTGTATTTTTCGACCATATGCTGCCGACCCGCTACGCACCGGGTAACGGCATGAATATCCGCCAGCATCCCCACATCGGCCTGTCCACCCTCACCTACCTGTTTGAAGGCACCTTGCAGCACAAGGACAGCCTTGGCTCGGACCAGGTGGTGCAAGCCGGCGATGTCAGCTGGATGACCGCCGGCAGCGCGATTGCCCACGTCGAGCGCACACCAGAAGCGGTCAAGGCCAGGGGTTTCAACCTGCATGGCCTGCAGGTGTGGCTGGCCTCGCCCAAGGACCACGAGACCGGGCCCGGACACTACAGCCATCACCCAGCCGCAAGTTTGCCGATAAGCGATAACCTCGGCGTGCAGGTGCGTTTGATCGCCGGTGATGGTTTTTGCCTCAGATCACCGGTGCCGGTGCTGTCGCCGACGCTGTATGCCGAAGTACAGATGCAAACCGCCACCACCCTGTTGATTCCTGATGAACATGAGGAACGCGCGGTGTATGTGCTGGAGGGTGAGGTGCAATTGGACGGTGAAACCCTGGAGGTCAACAGCTTGGTGGTATTGCCGACTGGGCAGGAGATGACTCTGTATGCCGAGAGTGATTGCCACCTGATGGTATTTGGCGGGGCACCGCTGGATGGGCCACGGCGGATCAACTGGAATTTTGTGGCGAGCGACCCGGCTGTGATCGAGCAGGCGAGACAGCGTTGGGCGGCTGGGGATTGGCCCGCTGTGCCGGGGGAGTCAGAAAGAATCGAGTTGCCTGTTAGATAGCATTCGCGAGCAAGCCCGCTCCCACATTTCGATCTGTGAACGCACTCAAATGTGGGAGCGGGCTTGCTCGCGAAGAGGCCCGAACAAGCGCCGAAGCATCAGCCCTTGAACACTTCATCCAACAAGTTATGCATCGACTGGAAAGCCCGTGCGGCGGTCTTGGCGTCGTACATCATCTTGCCCGGCACATTGGCATGGGGGTCGGTGAAGGAATGCACCGCGCCGCCGTAGCTGAGCAACTGCCAATCCACACCCGCCGCGTTCATTTCATCTTCGAACGCTGGCAGTTGCTCTTTGGGCACCAACGGGTCCGAGGCGCCATGCAGCACCAGCACTGAACCCTTGATGTTCTTCGCGTCTGCGGGGTTCGGTGTATCCAGAGTGCCATGGAACGACACGGCAGCCTTCAGCGGCGCGCCGGTACGGGCCAGTTCCAGGGAGCAGCAACCGCCAAAGCAGAAGCCGAAGGTGGCCAGTTTGGACGTGTCCACCGCGGCTTCAACCTGGCCTTGCAGTTGCTCGAAGGCGGCTTGCATGCGCTTGTTCAGCAACGGGCGATCATTCTTCAACGGCATCATCGCCGCGCCCGCTTCATCGCCATTTGAAGGACGTACGTTTTGCCCGTAGAGGTCGGCAATCAGCACCACGTAGCCTTTGCCGGCAACGGCCTTCGCAATCTCTTCGGCCCCCGCACTCACGCCCATCCAGTTCGGCGCCATCAGCAGTCCCGGCAACGGGCCCTTGTGGCTGGCATCGAATGCCAGACGGCTTTCATAAGACTGGCCATCAATCTGATAGACCACGGAACGTACAGTGACTTGGCTCATCATTTTCTCCAATTCAGATGGATTGACGATGCTCCCTGTAGGAGCGAGGGGGACGCCTAGTTCTTGCTCGCGAAAAACGTGAGATCACCGCGCTCATTCAGCATTTGCGCGTTATCGTTGACGTTCTTCGCGAGCAAGCGCGCTCCTACAGTAGAGCCAGAACGAAAAAACCCGCCGAAGCGGGTTTTTCTACAACGGTGTTAAACCGACAATTCAACCAACAGCTTGTTCAGTCGGCGCACATACGCGGCCGGGTCCTTCAAGCTGTCGCCGGCTGCCAGGGCGGCCTGGTCGAAGAGGATGTGCGACAGGTCGCCAAACCGCTCTTCGCTCTGCTCGCCATCGAGTTTCTCGATCAGCGGGTGAGACGGGTTGAATTCGAAGATGGGCTTGGAATCCGGCACTTTCTGGCCGCTGGCTTCGAGGATCTGGCGCATCTGCATACCCAGGTCCTGCTCGCCGATAGCCAGGATCGCCGGGGAATCGGTCAGGCGGTGGGAAACCCGCACTTCACTCACCGCTTCACCCAGGGAAGCCTTGATGCGCTCAACCAGGCCCTCTTTGGACTTGGCGACTTCTTCGGCTTCTTTCTTCTCTTCTTCGGAGTCCAGGTTACCCAGGTCCAGGTCACCACGGGCCACGTCGACGAAGGTTTTGCCGTCGAACTCGGTGAGGTAGCTCATCAGCCACTCATCGATACGGTCGGTCAGCAGCAGCACTTCGATGCCTTTCTTGCGGAAGACTTCCAGGTGCGGGCTGTTCTTGACCTGGGCGTAGGTTTCGCCGGTCAGGTAGTAGATCTTGTCCTGACCTTCCTTGGCACGTGCCAGGTAGTCAGCCAGGGACACAACCTGCTCGCCGTCTTCGCCTTGAGTCGAGGCAAAACGCAGCAAACCGGCGATTTTTTCCTTGTTGGCAAAATCTTCCGCCGGGCCTTCTTTCATGACCTGGCCGAAGTTTTTCCAGAAGCTCTTGTATTGCTCAGGCTCGTTCTTCGCCAGCTTTTCCAGCATGTCGAGTACGCGCTTGGTGAGCGCCGACTTCATGGAGTCGATGATCGGGTCTTTCTGCAGGATTTCCCGCGACACGTTCAGCGACAGGTCGTTGGAGTCGACCACACCTTTGATAAAGCGCAGGTACAGCGGCAGGAAGGATTCCGCCTGGTCCATTACGAACACGCGCTGCACGTACAGCTTCAGGCCTTTTGGCGCCTCGCGCTGGTACAGGTCGAACGGAGCACGGGCCGGTACGTAGAGCAGCGAGCTGTATTCGAGCTTGCCTTCAACCTTGTTGTGGCTCCAGCTCAGCGGGTTCTCGTAGTCGTGCCCAATGTGCTTGTAGAACTCCTGGTATTCCTCGTCCTTGATCTCGGTACGCGGACGGGTCCACAGGGCGCTGGCGCGGTTGACAGTTTCCCACTCCACCGCAGGGGCTTCTTCGCCTTCGGCAACGGTCTGTTCCTTGGGCAACTCGATCGGCAACGCGATGTGGTCGGAGTACTTCTTGATGATGTTGCGCAGACGCCAGCCATCGGCGAATTCGTCTTCACCGGCTTTCAGGTGCAGCACGATGCGCGTACCACGGTCAGCCTTGTCGATAGTGGCGATTTCAAATTCGCCCTCGCCCTTGGAAGCCCAGTGCACGCCTTCGCTGGCGTCAAGGCCGGCGCGGCGGCTGAATACTTCAACCTTGTCGGCGACGATGAAGGCCGAATAGAAGCCCACGCCGAATTGGCCGATCAGGTGAGAGTCTTTCTTCTGGTCGCCCGACAGGTTCTTCATGAAATCTGCGGTGCCGGACTTGGCGATGGTCCCCAGGTGGGTGATCGCATCGTCACGGCTCATGCCGATACCGTTGTCTTCGAGGGTGACGGTCTTGGCGTCTTTGTCGTAGCTCACACGGATCTTGAGTTCCGCGCCGCCTTCCAGCAACTCAGGCTTGGACAGGGCTTCGAAACGTAATTTATCGACAGCGTCAGAGGCGTTCGAGATCAATTCGCGAAGGAAAATTTCCTTGTTGGAATACAGCGAATGGATCATGAGGTGCAGCAGTTGCTTCACCTCGGTCTGGAAGCCCAGGGTTTCCTTTTGAGTTTCCACACTCATGGTCATCAAACTCCAATTGGATGGCAGTGGCCGCGCCCTTGAGGGTTGGCGGCGGGTTGTCATCAAAGTTGGGGACTAAGACCAGGATTTCAAGGGCGGACCAATTCCTCAATTTTGAAATGTGCCCGGGCAGTGGCAATCGGTTCGGCCGGCGTGCTCTGCCAAGCGGTAATCGCCACGTTGGCCACGCGCCGGCCCTGGCGCCATACCTGACACTTGGCATAGGTGTCCCGAAACTGGCCGGCGCGCAGGTAATCCAGGGAGAAGTCGATGATTTTCGGCAGGCCCGGAGCGCCAGTGAACACCAGCAGGTGCATGGCGGCTGCCAGCTCCATGAAGCCGGCGATCACCCCGCCATGCAACGCTGGCAATATGGGGTTACCAATATTGTCCTTGCTGGCCGGCAGGCGAAACAGCAACTCATCCCCCAGGCGAGTGCATTCGATGCCGATCAGCCTGGCATAGGGCACCAGCTCGAGCATCGCATCGTAGTTGCCACGGTCGAGGGCTTGCTCCAGGCGCGTCTTGAACCGATGCGTCATGCCTGTTCTCCCTTGATGACAGTGCCCAAGCCTTGAGTGCCTTTGAGGCGCTTGCCCATGCGCATGAACGTGCCTACCACATGGGCGATAGGTTGTTGCGGGTCATCCTGATAGGCAACGCCACGGGTGAAGATCACGTCGGTGGTGACCCGGTAGCATTGCGCGAAGCCATACACCGGCTTATGGGGTTCGGCGGGATGCATGTAGTCGATACGCAGGTCCAGGGTGGGGCACACCTCGAACTCGGGCAATACGCACAGGGTCGCCATGCCGCAAGCGGTGTCCATCAAGGAGGTCAGCGCGCCGCCGTGGATCACCCCGGTCAGGGGATCACCGACAATATGCGGCCCATAAGGCAGTACGAGGGTCATGCCCTCCTCGCTGGCTTCATGCACCGCCACACCCAGCACCTGGCAATGGCGCAGGGCCGAAACGAAGCGCACGGCACGCTCCAACAAAGGGTTTACGGTCATTGTTTTTAGACTCTTATTAGTGTGAATTCGGCGGATTGGAATGACTGGGTAAAGTTCCTGTACGAAACATGCTATATATCTGTGGGACATAAGGAACTAATGCTGGCCCCTTGGGTTCGAAAGGCCAGTAGATATCTTCAATAAGGAGAAACACCCCATGCGTAAGACATTAGCTATTTCCATGATGCTGGCCGCTGCTCTCGGTCTGGCTGCCTGCGACAAGAAATCCGAAGACAAAGCCCAAGACGCTGCTGCACATGCTGAGCAAGCTCAGCAAGATATGGCTAAAGCACAGGATAAAGTGAACGACGCTGCGAAAGAAAACGCCGAAGCTGCCAAAGCTCAGGCCGAATCGAACGAAGCTGCTGCAAAAGAAGCTGCACCTGCCGCACCTGCAGAACCTGCCAAGCAGTAATCGCAGGGTTTGAAGCTGTATTGCAGCAAAAAGAAAGCCCGCTGACCAAGCGGGCTTTTCTTTGTCTGCGATTTACTGCCAGCGCTACGATGCGCCCTCTTTTACAGCGTCGACTGCTGGCATATCGGTCGGGGTATACACCATCACCTGCAATACATCGGAATGGAACTCGCGGCGGTACAGCACCAGCACCACCCCGCTGCTCATCAACATGAACAACCAGGGGCTGACAAACCAGGCCAGCATGGTCATGCCGAAGTAATACGCACGCAGGCCAAAGTTGAACTGGTTGGCCGCCATCGAAATCACCCGTGCCGCCCGCAAGGCAAATGCATTGCGCTCCTGCTCCGACACATGTCGTTCACCAATCATCGGCGCCGAGCCCACCAGCACCGCCGCGAAGTTGTACTGACGCATGCACCAGCTGAAAGTAAAAAACGCATAGACGAATACCAGGGCCAGGCACAGCAACTTGACCTCCGACATGCCCTGGGACGCCTGCTGCACCATCGGAATGTCTGCCAGCAACGACACCGCCCGCTCCGAAGCACCGAGCACGGTCAGGATACCCGCAAGGATGATCAAGGTACTGGAGGCAAAGAACGAGGCATTACGCTCCAGGTTGCCGATCACGCTGGCATCGGCGATGCGGTTATCGCGCAACAGCATGCGGCGCATCCAGTCTTCACGGTACAGGTGCAACACGCTGGCCAGGCAGGCCGTATCTCGAGCTTTCCAAGTGGCGTAACGGGTATAGCCACCCCAGCACAGGATGAACCACAGGGCGGCAAGCAGGTGGACTTGATTGGTTTCGACGAACGACATGCGGGTCCTTCTAAATGTGAGCCCGGTGAGTTGTGCAACAAATATCAAAACCCCGACCGTACTACCTGTCTTTTATGAGAATTCCTGTTTCCAGATGTACATGAGTTCGGCCTCGGAACCAATAGGACGCCACCAATCACTTAGTTGGCCACAAGGCACGAAGCCTCGATCATTTCTCAGGCGGAAGGAACTGCATATCTATCCTTAGGATGTTAAATGCGCTCAACGTCTCTCTCTGTCAGCCAAACACCTGCGCCGCAAGCGATCCAACTGTCCGTGGACACAGCCTCTGAATCGACAACGCAACACCCACCTTTATCGCATCACCCTCAACCCAAGCCGTTGGGACTGGACACGGATGATCGGATCAAAATCCAGGTAGCCGGCATAAAGCCAGTCGTTGCCAATGATACAGGGCCGAACGCAGTCGCCGCGCAATCCCAATTGATTGAGCAGCATCAGGCGTACAACCAGAAAATTATTGATTTACTCAGTCAGCAGATGACATTCCAACGCTTCACCCAGGCTCAGTTGAAAAAAGCCTTTCCCCAGCTCACATCAATCGACCCGAACATTATCCACGTCAACACCTATCGAAAACAGCCGCCGGCAGAGCCCGTGCTGATTTCTACGCAAATCTTATCGGAGGCATTGCTCGAAAAAGTCGCGCAAGTCCACATAAACGCCGTCACTGGCACGCCCAACACTGAAGAGCACAGTGCCGACATACAAACGGGCTTTTACATTGACGGACCTGCGGGTGCTCCCCAAACCAGGTTGGAGCATCAGGGTTCCCTGCTGACGCTTGCACACGATATCGCAACCCGCTTTTCAGGCGCGCTCAGTAGCTACTGGAAAAGATCACCCGTAGGCTCCCCCAAGCAGCCATCACGATCAGCCCAACTGCTCGCCCTGCATCGGCAAATGCTTTCCACCGAGGCAGCCCTGCGGGTTGAAGACGGAACCCTCAGCGAGGCTGGCAAAAAGCTGATCGACACCGCCTTTCAGTACCCCACCCTTGAAGCACGCGAGCGCGAACTTCCCGCAGGGGATCGGCCTGGGGTGTATCCGATCCGGATAGATGACAACTCCTCCAACGGCGCATTTTTAGCCGGTTGTTTTCTTATCACTCGCAGCGACGGCTCGTCGGCCGAGGCACCTTACACCGCAAGTGACACCCGTAATATCGGGCTGGATGACACCACCGGGCCTGTAGTGCTTTATACCCCCGGGGACGGTTTCGAGGAGTTCGCGAGCCCTGGCAAAGCCCGCGAAGCATTGATGCAGAGAATCGATAATGATGACGAGAAGGCCAACCTGCTACTCAAAAGTCTACCGGTGTCGGTAGAGCACAGTCGAAACCCTCCGTGGGGTGATGATTTAATGCTGGGATTCGCCCCCGTCTGCGGCGACGTAGTGGCACAAACCTTTCCCCAGTTGTTGCAGCGACAGGCTGACGAGGTCAATGAAACCATGCAGGCCGGGTTCGCCCAAGCGCAAGCCGAAGCTGGCTCCTCTCGCACACCGTCGTTGCTCTCTGCCCAAACTGTCGAAACCATCAATGATGCAGCGGATCTTTCACTGCATTTCGATGGCAGTAATGCCCTGCTCGCACGCAATGAGCAACTGCACAACAAACTGCAGCCACAATGGCTTAAAGAACTGACTCCCCAACAAGAAACGAGCTATAGGGAGCTGGAGGAAGCACAGGATACAAGCCTTACGCACTTGCAAGCGCTATTGGCAAACATCCCGGCCCCCAACATTTTCGCCAAACAGTTGCTGGCCCAGGCGTTGAAAGCCAAGCTGCCGGACCGCTACCGGCACGAGGAAATAGACCCTGACCACGTGATGGTTCAGATGACCACACAGCAGTCGAGCAATCGCGGCCTTTTAGGTTCCGCAAACGCACCAAAGCCGAAGATCCACACCCGATCGCTTACCGACCTGACGCTCATGAACACAACGCCATGGCATGAACGCTCGCCGACGAGCACCTGGGCCGCTCGCGTCGTAAGTGCCAATGGAAAATACCTGCTGACCCTGGATAAGCCGTTTCTCGAGGACCTGATCAGCCAAACCGATGTGGGCGGCAAATACCTCAAACTACTGGATGACAAACTCAGCCCCACTGCCACCTCCGACGAAGCCAGGGTGCTGCCCGACGCGTGGAAAAACCATCTGAAGGCAAGGATGGCCAAGGACGCGTTCATCACCAGCCTGGATCCCGACGCCTATCTGAACAGGCAAAAAATCGCCGAACAATGGATCGAAGCGACGCTTGAGCATAGCGACTCCACCACCTGGCCAATCGTGAATGGTGCGTCCATCGTCTCGCATAGAGTGGTCCTGAACGGCAAACCCGTCCAGGGCATGATGGTCATCAAACCGACCAACCACCCCTCGCTGGTGCTGTACAGCCCGGATGCTCCCGACGGACGTCCTTTCAGAGAAATTGTGGACGAGGATCAACTTAACACGCTGCTGAACACGTCCGAGTGGATGTCCTACATGGATCAGCGGGTATCACCTGTTGATCGATACAATATTCACGACACCCTGTTTTTGCCTCAGCTCGGCACGTGGCTCAAGAAATTCGCGGCCGACCATGAAGCGGGCATCCGGCTGAAGCCGTTCAAAGGTAGCATCACTGAAAACCTGTACATGCAGGAGGTGGGGTTACTCAGAGGGAGAGCGTCGGTTGGGATGATAACCAGCGCAGAGGTATCGGCCCGATCCGCAGCCAACAAATTAATGTTCGCCGCAGACATAGCCCAATTCGTTCTAAGCCTCATCCCGGTCAACGCTGGTATGTCAGCCACCAACAGGCTCTCCAAGGCTGCGCTAAGAACGTTGCGTACACCCGGACAAAGCCTGCCCAAGCTCCTCACCCAACCGGGACGCTGGGGGGCGGTGTACAACGACTTCGCCATGGCTGCGTCGGGTATCCCTTTACTCAAAAGGAC
This sequence comes from Pseudomonas sp. DWP2-2, assembly GCF_049897065.1. Taxonomy (NCBI): domain Bacteria; kingdom Pseudomonadati; phylum Pseudomonadota; class Gammaproteobacteria; order Pseudomonadales; family Pseudomonadaceae; genus Pseudomonas; species Pseudomonas sp. DWP2-2. Next base: position 112,351 of record NZ_JAFCVN010000014.1, read on the forward strand.
CCCGTTGCGCCCAGTGTTCAGAACCCCTGGGCGCACGCTCCAACAGCGACTGACAATCACGGCAGGTACAAACGGTACGCCAAGCGGTCACGTCGTACCGGTTCCGGGTACGTCGATATCGGCCGGCCGCCCCTCAAGCATCCCGACTCAATTGCCGAACCCGGCCCACCCTGTACAGAACCGTGGGGACCTCGCCGCGCACGCACTGGATAATCAGCTACTGGCAGGAAAACCGCTCAGCGCCACCGGGCCACAACAAGTCGGTGAAAAATGGTTGATCCGTTACACCGATAACTCAGACGTGAGCAGGGTCTATCAAATAAGCCCAGCGTTCAAATTCGAATCAGGATTTGTAAACGTTATAAACCCCGAGACAAAGCGTCGGGTGGCTACGCTTTTGAACAAAGGGAACGGCGAATGGGTGCTAACCGGTTTGCCGGGAGGCGCCAAACTACCTCAAACGCTAGCCCCCCTACCGCAGCCTCATTCTGCCTCCTCGGCGGAAAACCTAGTGCCTGCAAGCAGCTCCACCACCTCCGGCAGTTCGCGAATAGAGCCGCCCATTCGAAAACCACTTGCAGTGCTGGTCAATACCAGGGCTCGTGACCTGAACGCCGAGCTGCATCTGGCCGGAGCGGCATTGAACCCCCGAGCGGCCCGAGCGGAACTGGTTCGCATCACAAAGCCGGATGACCTGAAGGTTGTATTTAAACCCGATACAGTCAGCAAGTTCGTCTTCACTCAAGACAACCAACTGATCATCGGTACTATCGACAAAAGTGCACCGCCAAAATGGTTATCACATCCTGCCATCGCGGAAATCGGTGCTGGCAGTGGCCAATCAGAAAAGGTAGTCAGCGCAGGCTATATAAGGAAAGACGCCTTCGGGAAATTCCACCTTTCCGATGTCTCTGGACACTATCTACCCAAAAAAAGCGATTTAAGGCCCGCCCAGGAATATTTGAGGAACATGGGAGTGGATTCGACAAAGAGCAAGTTCCCGATACCCTGAAACAGGCAGCCTGGCTTGGCACTGCGTACAAAAAAAGCCCCGGATCATTTGATCCGGGGCTTTTTAATTGCAGCGTATAAGTCAGAGGTTTTAAGCGATCGCTTCGCTGCGCTTGCCCAGCATACGGTCAATCACCACGGCCACGACCAGCGTCATCAACGATGGTACCAGCCACGCCAAACCTTGCTCGCTCAGCGGCAAGTTGGCCAACTGTGTAGGCATCCAACCCGCCAGGCCCGCGCCCTTGAGCGCGTCGATGCAGCCAAAGATGAACGACACCAGCATCACCGGGCCGACGATACGGCCCTGTTCCTGCCAGAACCCTTTGCAGAAGCTCAAGGCCACCAACACGATGCACGGCGGGTAGATCGCGGTCAGCACCGGGATCGAGAAGGCAATGAGTTTGGTCAAGCCCAGGTTGGACACAAACAGCGAGAACAGTGCCAGGATCACCACCAGGGTCTTGTAGGACAGCGGCAGGATCTTGCTGAAGTACTCGGCGCAGGCACAGGTCAGGCCCACGGCGGTCACCAGGCATGCCAGGGAAATCAGCACGGCGAGGAAACCACTACCCAGGGAGCCGAACGTGTATTGCACATAGGCATGCAGTACCGCCGCGCCATTGCTGGCACCCGCGGCCACGGCATGGCTGCCCGAACCCAGACGGAACAGGCTGACGTACACCAGTGCCAGGCCCACGCCGGCAATTAGCCCGGCAATGATCGCGTAACGGGTGATCAGCTTGGGCGACTCGACGCCACGGGAGCGGATAGCGTTGACGATCACAATGCCGAACACCAGGGCGCCCAGGGTATCCATGGTCAGGTAACCATTGATAAAGCCTTGGGAGAACGGCGCGGCAACGTATTCCGGCGTGGCAACCCCCACCTCACCGGCGGGCAAGGCAAACGCAGCGATACCGAGGATAGCCAGGGCGATGATCTTCAGCGGCGCCAGGAAACGGCCCACGGTGTCCAGCAGTCGCCCTGGATACAGGGAGACAAAGAACACCACCAGGAAATACACCGAGCTGTAGAGGAACAACGCCAACGGGCTTTCACCGGTCAAGGGCGCCAGGCCCACTTCAAACGATACTGTTGCGGTGCGTGGGGTCGCAAACAGCGGGCCCACTGCCAGGTAGGCCGCTGCCGCCAGCAGGCCACCGGCAATCTTGCCAATTGGGCTGCTCAGCGCGTCCATGCCACCACCGACCTTGGCCAGGGCGATCACGGTGACCACCGGCAAACCGACTGCGGTGATCAGGAAGCCCAGCGCCGCCATCCACACATGCGGCCCGGACTGCAAACCCACGATAGGCGGGAAGATGATGTTGCCGGCGCCCACGAACAGGGCAAAGGTCATAAAGCCCAGCGCCAGGATATCCTGGCTTTTCAACACTTTCATTTGAGGAAATACCACACTACTGAATCGGAATTTAGAGAGGGCTTCCCTATGGATGAGGGAAATGCTGCCGGCCCTTGTGGGGACCGACCGGTCTAGCGCGCAGCTTCCTTTTGGGACGCGGACGCATAAAGAGGCGGCTAGAGTACAGAATCAGGCTGACAAACGCACTGTTGCGGGGCGAACTGTCCGATAAGCGACATTTGAATGTCGCGTTTTCATACTTAATTGGGCAACACAGAACCCTGTGGGAGCTGGCTTGCCTGCGATGGCATCGACTTGGTTTGGCTGATGCACCCAGTTGCCTGTATCGCAGGCAAGCCAGCTCAGACATTGAACCGAGCACATTCGTCAATCTGGCTATATCCAGAATGCACAAAGGCCACCCGAAGGTGGCCTTTGTGTGGTGAAGCGTCAGCTAAGCGCGAGGCTTACTTGACAGCCCAACCGGTCAGCTCGGCCAGGGCCTTGCCGATGTCTGCCAGCGAACGCACGGTTTTAACGCCTGCGTCTTGCAGTGCAGCGAATTTCTCGTCTGCAGTGCCTTTGCCGCCAGAGATGATTGCGCCAGCATGGCCCATGCGCTTGCCCGCAGGGGCAGTCACACCAGCGATGTAGGAAACAACCGGCTTGGTCACGTGTGCCTTGATGTAGGCAGCCGCTTCTTCTTCAGCCGAACCGCCGATCTCACCGATCATCACGATCGCTTCGGTCTTCGGGTCTTCCTGGAACAGCTTCAGGATGTCGATGAAGTTGGAGCCTGGGATCGGGTCACCGCCGATGCCGACGCAAGTCGACTGACCGAAACCGGCGTCAGTGGTCTGCTTTACAGCTTCGTAGGTCAGGGTGCCGGAACGGGAAACGATACCGACTTTACCTGGCAAGTGAATGTGACCTGGCATGATGCCGATCTTGCATTCGCCTGGGGTGATCACGCCTGGGCAGTTAGGGCCGATCAGGACTACACCCAGCTCGTCGCACTTAACTTTAGCGTCCAGCATGTCCAGGGTAGGAATGCCTTCGGTGATGCAGACGATCAGCTTGATGCCGCCGAAGGCCGCTTCCAGGATCGAGTCCTTGCAGAAAGGAGCTGGAACGTAGATCACGCTGGCAGTGGCGCCAGTGGCTTCTACCGCTTCTTTCACGGTGTTGAACACGGGCAGGCCCAGGTGCTCGGTGCCGCCTTTGCCTGGTGTTACGCCGCCAACCATCTGGGTGCCGTATTCGATGGCTTGCTGGGTGTGGAAACTACCTTGCGAACCGGTAATACCCTGGCAGATAACTTTGGTGTCTTTATTGATCAGGACGCTCATTACTTGCCCTCCGCAGCTTTGACAACTTGTTGAGCAGCGTCGGTCAGGCTGGTAGCCGCGATGATGTTCAAACCGCTTTCTGCCAGTACTTTAGCGCCCAGTTCAGCGTTGTTACCTTCAAGGCGAACAACAACCGGGATTTTAACGCCGACTTCTTTCACTGCACCGATGATGCCTTCGGCAATCATGTCGCAACGAACGATGCCGCCGAAGATGTTGACCAGTACTGCGGCGACGTTGGAGTCGGACAGGATGATCTTGAACGCTTCGGTAACGCGTTCCTTGGTAGCGCCACCACCTACGTCGAGGAAGTTGGCTGGCTTGCCGCCATGCAGGTTGACGATGTCCATGGTACCCATGGCCAGGCCGGCACCGTTGACCATGCAGCCGATGTTACCTTCCAGGGCTACGTAGTTCAGTTCGAACTTGGCAGCGTGCGCTTCGCGCGGATCGTCTTGCGACGGATCGTGGAAAGTCTTCAGCTTAGGCTGACGGTACATGGCGTTGGCGTCGATGTTGATCTTGGCATCGAGGCAGTGCAGATCGCCGTCAGCCTTGATCACCAGCGGGTTCACTTCCAGCAGGGCCAGATCGTGATCCTGGAACAGTTTGGCCAGACCTACGAAGATCTTGGCGAACTGGGCAACTTGCTTGCCTTCCAGGCCCAGCTGGAAAGCCAGCTCGCGACCCTGGAATGGCTGAGCGCCAACCAGTGGATCGATAGTGGCCTTCAGAATTTTTTCTGGGGTTTCGTGAGCGATTTTCTCGATGTCCACGCCACCTTCGGTGGAAGCCATGAACACGATGCGACGGCTCGAACGGTCAACGACAGCGCCCAGGTACAGCTCTTTAGCGATATCAGTGCACGATTCAACCAGGATCTTGGTGACTGGTTGGCCATTGGCATCAGTCTGGTAAGTCACCAGACGCTTGCCCAGCCACTGCTGTGCGAAGGCCTTGGCGTCTTCTTTGCTGCGAACCAGCTTGACGCCGCCCGCTTTACCGCGACCACCGGCGTGGACCTGGGCTTTGACAACCCACTCGCTGCCGCCGATTTTGTCGCAAGCTTCTGCTGCTGCTTCCGGGGTGTCTACTGCGTAGCCCTTGGAAACTGGCAGGCCGTATTCAGCGAACAGCTGCTTACCCTGATACTCGTGAAGATTCATGCTTTTTACCGTCTTCGTTAGGTACTGCGCATTCGGCGCTGCGCTCATTATGAGTGCCGCGCCACCTGTGACTGCTGCTTGCGCAACTTGCGGGGCTTATGGCCCGTAAAGCTGCGCAAGGCTGCGTCCAGCGGATATTCCGCGGTGAGTCTTGCGCGCAAGGCTCACGACGGGCAACTCCGCCGTGGTTTCTTATTATCTCGCTTAGCGCTTCTTGCGGTTGGCGATGTGGATGGCGCCGCCATTCACTGCCAACGCTGCTTCGTGCAACGCTTCGGACAGGGTCGGATGGGAGAAGACCATCATGCCCAAGTCCTCGGCACTGGTGCCGAATTCCATGCCGATCGCGCCTTGCTGAACCAGTTCTGCAGCGCTTGGGCCAATCACGTGGACGCCCAAAACGCGGTCAGTCTTGGCATCAGCGATGACTTTGACAAAACCACCGGTGTCGTTGGCTGCCATGGCACGGCCAGAAGCGGCAAACGGGAAGGTGCCGACGTTAACTTCAACGCCTTCAGCTTTCAACTGCTGTTCGTTCTTGCCGACCCATGCAATTTCCGGGTGGGTGTAGATAACCGATGGGATCAGGTCGTAGTTCATCTGGGTCTTGTGACCCTTGATGCGCTCAACAACCATGATGCCCTCTTCGGAAGCCTTGTGGGCCAGCATCATGCCACGAACCACGTCGCCAATGGCATAAACGCCAGGCACGGTGGTAGCGCAATGATCGTCAACGTGGATGAAACCACGCTCGTCGATGTTCACGCCGCTGTCGGAAGCCAACAGGTCATTGGTCACTGGGCGGCGACCAACGGCAACGATCAGCTTGTCGAAGGTGATGGTCTGCTCGCCGTCTTTATCGGTGTAGGTCACCACGACTTCTTCGCCGTTGACCTTGGAACCGGTAACACGGGCGCCAAGCTTGATGTCCAGACCTTGTTTGGTCAGGGTTTTCAGCGCTTCCTTGGAGACTGCAGTGTCAGCCGCCAGCAGGAACGTGTCCAGGGCTTCCAGCACGGTGACTTCAGCGCCCAGACGCGACCATACCGAGCCCAGCTCCAGACCGATGACGCCAGCGCCGATCACGCCCAGGCGCTTAGGCACAGCCTGGAATTCCAGGGCGCCAGTCGAATCAACGATCACGTTGTTATCAACAGGAGCAGGCGGAATGTCGATTGGACGCGAACCTGGCGCCAGGATCACGTTTTCGGCTTCGATGACTTCAACCGAACCGTCTGGCTTGGTGACTTCAACTTTCTTGCCGGCCAGCAGCTTGCCGTGGCCTTGGATCGAAGTAACGCCGTTGGCCTTGAACAAGGTCGCAACGCCGGAAGTCAGGCCTTTGACGATGTTGGCTTTACGGCCGACCATTGCTGGTACGTCCATGGTCACGCCAGCATGGTTGATGCCGTGGATCGCGAAGCCGTCTTGGGCTTCGTGGAATTTCCAGGAGCTGTCCAGCAGCGCCTTGGACGGAATGCAACCCACGTTCAGGCAAGTACCGCCCAGCGCCAGTTTGCCTTCCTTGTCGGTGTATTTTTCGATGCAAGCAGTGGAGAGGCCCAGTTGCGCAGCCTTGATGGCGGCAACATAGCCGCCAGGGCCTGCACCAATCACTACAACGTCAAATTTCTGTGTCATGAAATAGATCCTCTATTAGCTTCAAGCGTCAAGCCACAAGCTGCAAGCCAAACTGCGTTTACTTGCAGCTTGCAGCTCGCAACTTGAAGCTGCTCCAATCAAATATCCAGGAGCAGGCGAGCCGGGTCTTCCAGCAGGTTCTTGATGGTCACCAGGAACGTCACGGCTTCTTTACCGTCGATCAGGCGGTGATCGTAAGACAGTGCCAGGTACATCATTGGGCGGATCACGACCTGGCCGTTGATGGCCATCGGACGCTGGATGATGTTGTGCATGCCCAGGATCGCGGCTTGCGGTGGGTTGACGATCGGCGTCGACATCATCGAACCGAAGGTACCACCGTTGGTGATGGTGAAGGTACCGCCGGTCATCTCGTCGATGGTCAGCTTGCCGTCACGGGCTTTCTTGCCGAAGCCAGCGATGCCGCCTTCGATTTCGGCCAGGCTCATCAGCTCGGCGTTACGCAGGACTGGAACCACCAGGCCACGGTCGCTGGAGACGGCAACGCCGATATCTGCATAGCCGTGGTAAACGATGTCGCCGCCGTCGATGGAAGCGTTGACTGCCGGGAAGCGCTTCAGCGCTTCGGTGGCCGCTTTCACGAAGAACGACATGAAGCCCAGGCGCACGCCGTTGTGGGACTTCTCGAACAGGTCCTTGTACTTCGAACGCAGGGCCATGACTTCGGTCATGTCGACTTCGTTGAAGGTGGTCAGCATCGCCATGTTCGACTGAGCTTCAACCAGGCGCTTGGCCACGGTGGCACGTACGCGAGTCATCGGTACGCGCTTCTCGGTGCGGTCGCCAGCGGCAAACACAGGCGCAGCGGCAGCAGGCGCTGCAGCCTTGGCAGGTGCGGCAGCCGGAGCATTCTTCTTGGCTTCAACTGCGGCAACCACGTCTTCCTTGGTCACACGGCCATCTTTGCCGGTGCCCTTGATGGAAGCCAGGTTGATGCCGTTTTCTTCAGCCAGTTGACGCGCAGCCGGGGCAGCGATTGGATCTTCGCCACCGGCTGCCGGTGCAGCGGCAGGCGCCGAAGCAGCCGGTGCAGCAGCGGCAGGAGCAGGCGCTGCAGCAGCGCTGCCCTCTTCGATCGAGCCCAGTACCTGGTTCGACAGAACGGTAGCGCCCTCTTCAGCAACGATCGCGCCCAGCACGCCGTCAGCTTCGGCCAATACTTCCAGAACGACTTTGTCGGTCTCGATGTCGACGATCAGGTCGTCACGCTTGACGGCCTCGCCTGGTTTCTTGTGCCAGGTGGCAACGGTGCCATCGGCAACCGATTCCGGGAATGACGGGGCTTTGATTTCGATAGCCATTATCTGTAGGTCCTTAAAATTCGGTTTCAGTCAGCGCGAAGGCGTTAAACAGTGAAAGCATCTTGCAGCAGTTTTTCCTGCTGCTCGGCGTGCATCGACGCATAACCACAGGCAGGTGCAGCAGAAGCATCACGACCGGCGTACTCAAGGACCAAGGCCTTGTTGTGGTTGCCGATGCTGCGACGCAGATGATGCTGGCTGCTGTACCAGGCGCCCTGGTTCATCGGTTCTTCCTGACACCACACTACGTTCGTGAGGTTGGTGTAAGGCGCGATGATCTCCATGAGGTCATCTTCCGGGAACGGATAAAGCTGCTCGATACGCACGATGGCGATGTCTTCGCGGCCTTCGGCACGGCGTTTTTCCAGCAGATCGTAGTAGACCTTGCCGCTGCACAGGATCAGGCGAGTGACCTTGGCGGCGTCCAGCGTATCGATCTCTGGAATCACGGTCTGGAACGAACCTTGGGCCAGATCTTCCAGGGTCGAAACGGCCAGTTTGTGACGCAACAGCGACTTCGGCGTCAGCACCACCAGCGGCTTGCGCAGCGGACGGATCACCTGGCGGCGCAGCAAGTGGTAGATCTGGGCCGGGGTCGTCGGCACGCACACCTGAATGTTGTGCTCGGCGCACAGTTGCAGGTAACGCTCCAGACGGGCCGAGGAGTGCTCCGGGCCCTGACCTTCATAACCGTGTGGCAGCAGCATGGTCAGACCGCACAGACGGCCCCACTTGTGCTCGCCGCTGGTGATGAACTGGTCGATAACCACCTGGGCACCGTTGGCGAAGTCGCCGAACTGGGCTTCCCAGATCACCAGCGCGTTCGGCGTGGTGGTCGAGTAACCGTATTCGAACGCCAGTACGGCTTCTTCGGATAGGAACGAATCGTACAGGTCGAAACGTGGCTGGCCTTCGTACAGGTTCTGCAACGGGATGTAGGTGCCCGCGTCTTTCTGGTTGTGCAATACAGCATGACGGTGCGAGAACGTACCGCGGCCGATGTCCTGGCCGGTCATGCGGATCGGGTGACCTTCGAACGCCAGGGTCGCGTACGCCATGGTTTCGGCGTAACCCCAGTTGATCGGCAGGCCGCCAGCTTGCATCTTCTGACGGTCTTCGTAGATCTTCGCAACCTGGCGCTGTACGACGAAGCCTTCGGGAATTTCCAGCAGCTTGGCGGACAGTTCCTGCAACGTCTTCAAATCGAAGGATGTATCGTGACGTGCAGTCCAGGTGTGGCCCAGGTACGGACGCCAGTCGACGAACAGCTCTTTGTTCGGCTCCTTGACCAGGCTTTTCACTACATGCAGGCCGTTGTCCAGCGCGTTGCGGTATTCGTCGACTTTCGCCTGAACACGCGCATCGTCAACCACGCCGGCCTTGGTCAGGCTTTCGGCGTACAGCTCACGGGTGGTGCGCTGCTTGGTGATCTGCTGGTACATCAACGGCTGGGTGCCGCTTGGCTCATCCGCTTCGTTGTGACCGCGACGGCGGTAGCAAACCAGGTCGATGACCACGTCACGCTTGAACTGCATGCGGTAGTCGACAGCCAGTTGGGTCACGAACAGCACGGCTTCCGGATCATCGCCATTCACATGGAGGATCGGCGCCTGAATCATCTTGGCAACGTCGGTAGCGTACTCGGTGGAGCGCGCATCCAACGGGTTGCTGATGGTGAAGCCCACCTGGTTGTTGATGACGATGTGAACGGTACCGCCGGTCTTGAAGCCGCGAGTCTGCGACATCTGGAACGTTTCCAGGACCACGCCTTGACCGGCGAATGCCGCGTCACCGTGGATGGAAATCGGCAGAACCTTCTCACCGGTGGCGTCGTTACGACGATCCTGGCGTGCACGTACAGAACCCTCGACCACTGGCGAAACGATTTCCAGGTGGGAGGGGTTGAATGCCATGGCCAGGTGAACTTCACCGCCGGTGGTCATCACGTTGGACGAGAAGCCCTGGTGGTATTTAACGTCACCGGAACCCAACTCGACCTTCTTCTTGCCTTCGAACTCGTCGAACAGCTCACGCGGGTTCTTGCCGAAGGTGTTGACCAACACGTTCAGGCGACCACGGTGAGCCATGCCGATCACGATTTCCTTGGTGCCATAGGAACCGGAACGCTGGATCAACTCGTCGAGCATCGGAATCAGGCTTTCGCCGCCTTCCAGGCCGAAACGCTTGGTGCCTGGGTATTTGGTGCCCAGGTATTTTTCGAGACCTTCGGCCGCGGTCACACGCTCCAGCAGGTGGCCGCGCACATCGGCGGACAATACCGGACGGCCACGCACGCCTTCCAGGCGGTGCTGGAACCACTGGCGCTGCTCGGAATCAGTGATGTGCGTGAATTCAGCGCCGATGGTGCGGCAATATGTCTGCTGCAACGCTTCGTGAATTTCGCGTAGGCTCGCTTCCTCTTTGCCGATGAACAGGTCGCCGGCACGGAAGGTCGTATCAAGATCGGCATTGGTCAAGCCGTAATGATTGATCGACAGGTCTGCAGGTGCAGGACGCTGCCACAGCCCCAGCGGGTCAAGCTGGGCTGCCTGGTGGCCACGCATACGGTAGGCCTGGATCAGTCGCAGTACTTCAACTTGCTTCTTCTCGTGCTCACTGCTCACGCTGCCGGCGGAAACCGGTTGGGCGCGGCGCTGGTTCTTTGCCAGCAGCACGAACTGATCGCGAATTGTTGCGTGCGATACATCGGTGGCAGCGTTGCCGTCTGAAGACAACGTCTGAAATTTGGTGCGCCATTCTTCTGGCACAGCGTTAGGGTCGTGCAGGTAGAGCTCATAAAGCTCTTCCACATAGGCAGCGTTACCACCTGAAAGATAGCCGCTGTTCCACATGCGCTGCATCACGCTTTCTTGCATGCTTGGTCACCCTCGATTTGGGGACACCACCGGCGAAAACACCGAGTCTGCTTGCAAAAGGCCAAGTGCAGCGACCAAAACAAGCCACTTAGGATCACGCTGATAGTTCGGGTACCAACCCGAATGCCCCTGCTTGTCTCATTTCTTCAAAATAAGAGCCGCGGCTTTGTAAGTCGCTGCTCAAGTTAAAACTACGGCGCCGGTTGAAGCCTGCGCCGTAGCATTTACGGGCACAACGGTCCTGCTTTTACTACAACGTCAGTTACACGCCGCTCTGCAGCAGCATGTTACGGATGTGACCAATGGCCTTAGTCGGGTTCAGGCCTTTAGGACATACGTTGACGCAGTTCATGATCCCGCGGCAGCGGAATACGCTGAACGGGTCATCCAGCGAAGCCAGACGCTCGGACGTCTTGGTGTCGCGGCTGTCTGCCAGGAAGCGGTAGGCTTGCAGCAGCGCAGCTGGACCCAGGAACTTGTCCGGGTTCCACCAGAAGGACGGGCAGGATGTCGAGCAGCAAGCGCACAGGATGCACTCGTACAGGCCATCGAGCTTTTCACGTTCTTCCGGGGACTGCAGACGCTCGATGGCCGGAGCCGGCGTGTCGTTCTGCAGGAACGGCTTAACTTTCTCGTATTGCTTGTAGAAGATGCTCATATCGACGACCAGGTCACGGATAACCGGCAAACCTGGCAGCGGACGAACGATCAGCTTGTTGCCTTTGACCACGGCGGACAGCGGCGTGATGCACGCCAGGCCGTTTTTGCCGTTGATGTTCATGCCGTCGGAACCGCACACACCTTCACGGCAAGAGCGACGATAGGAGAAACCCTCGTCCTGCTCTTTGATCAGTGCCAGTACATCCAGCACCATCAGGTCTTTACCACCGGTATCGACCTGGAATTCCTGCATGAACGGCGCAGCGTCCTGATCAGGGTTGTAGCGATAAACACTGACTTTCAACATGGCAGCCACCCTTAGTAAGTCCGAATCTTCGGTTCAAACGTCGGTACCGTCTTCGGCGAGAAGTTCACGGCACGCTTGGTTACGCGCTTGTCACCCGGGAAGTACAGGGTGTGGCACAACCAGTTTTCGTCGTCGCGATCTTCGAAGTCTTCACGAGCGTGAGCACCACGGGATTCTTTACGAACCTCGGCGGCGATCGCCGTCGCTTCAGCCACTTCCAGCAGGTTTTGCAGTTCAAGGGCTTCGATACGAGCGGTGTTGAACGCCTGGCTCTTATCGTTGATCTTGACGTTGGCGATGCGCTTGCGCAGGTCAGCCAACTGGGCGATGCCCTTCTGCATGTATTCGCCGGTACGGAACACACCGAAGTAGTTCTGCATGCAGCTTTGCAGCTCGCGACGCAGGGTTGCTACATCTTCGCCATCAGTGCGCTCGTTGAGAGCGTTCAGACGCGCCAGGGCAGCTTCGATGTTGGCGTCGGTGGCGTCATCGTATTCGATGCCGTCAGTCAGCGCTTTTTCCAGGTGCAGGCCGGCCGCGCGACCGAATACCACCAAGTCGAGCAGCGAGTTGCCGCCCAGGCGGTTGGCGCCGTGAACCGATACGCAAGCCACTTCGCCCACCGCGAACAGACCATGGATGATCTCGTCTTCGCCTTCGGCGTTCTGGGTGATTGCCTGGCCATGAATGTTGGTCGGCACGCCGCCCATCATATAGTGGCAAGTTGGAACCACCGGAACCGGAGCAACTACCGGGTCAACGTGGGCAAAGGTCTTGGACAGCTCGCAGATACCAGGCAGGCGGCTGTGCAGCACTTCTTCGCCCAGGTGATCGAGCTTGAGCAGTACGTGGTCGCCATTCGGGCCACAGCCGTTACCGGCGATGATCTCTTTAACCATCGAACGAGCCACAACGTCACGACCCGCCAAGTCTTTGGCGTTCGGAGCATAACGCTCCATGAAACGCTCGCCGTGCTTGTTGATCAGGTAACCACCTTCACCACGGCAACCTTCGGTCACCAGTACACCGGCGCCGGCGATGCCGGTCGGGTGGAACTGCCACATTTCGATGTCTTGTACCGGTACGCCAGCACGCAGAGCCATGCCGACGCCGTCACCGGTGTTGATCAGGGCATTGGTGGTCGATGCGTAGATACGACCTGCACCACCGGTCGCCAGCACAGTAGCCTTGGCGCGGATGTAGGTGGTTTCACCGGTTTCGATGCAGATGGCGATCACACCGACGAACTCGCCTTGTGCGTTCTTGACCAGGTCTACCGCGTAGTACTCGTTCAGGAACGTGGTACCGGCTTTCAGGTTGCCCTGATAAAGGGTGTGCAGCAGCGCGTGACCGGTACGGTCGGACGCAGCGCAGGTACGGGCAGCCTGCCCGCCTTTACCGTAGTCCTTCGACTGGCCGCCGAATGGACGCTGGTAGATACGGCCTTGCTCGGTACGGGAGAACGGCAGACCCATGTGGTCCAGCTCGAACACCGCGGCCGGGCCTTCCTGACACATGTATTCGATAGCGTCCTGGTCACCGATGTAGTCGGAACCCTTGACGGTATCGTACATGTGCCAGCGCCAGTCATCGTTCGGGTCGGCGGAGGCGATGGCGCATGTGATGCCACCCTGGGCCGATACGGTGTGCGAGCGCGTCGGGAACACCTTGGTGATCACGGCAGTCTTATGACCGCCCTGAGCCAGCTGCAGCGCAGCGCGCATGCCCGCACCGCCGCCACCAATAATGATGGCGTCGAATGAAATAGTTGGAATGTTAGCCATGAATCAGATACCCCAAAGAATCTGCACACCCCAGACGAAGTAAGCGAACATCGCAACGCCGCATACTGCCTGGAAGAGGAAACGTACTGCAGTCGCGGACTTGCCCAGCGCCATCGGCGTCAGGTAGTCAGTCGCGATGGTCCACATGCCAACCCAGGCGTGAGCGCCCAGGGCTACAAGGGCCAGCAGACTGAAGATTCGCATCGCATTGTGGGAAAACAGGCCGTGCCATTGCTCATAGCCGATGCCCGGGTTTGCGACGAGGTATCCGATCAGGAAAATGAAATAAGCCGCGAGAACGACCGCAGACACACGCTGTGCCATCCAGTCATAGAGGCCCGAACGCGACAGATTCGTTACGCTGGTTACCATATCCAAACTCCTGCCAGAACGATCAGCACCACGGAAATGGCGACGATGATTTTCGAGCCCAGGCGGCCGCCTTCCAGCGTCTCACCGATGCCCATGTCCATGATCAAGTGGCGCACACCGGCTACCAGGTGATACAGAAGAGAGGACAGGAGGCCCCATGCTACGAACTTGGCCAGCGGGCTGGTCAAGCATGCCTTCACCTCGGCGTATCCTTCCTCGGAACCCAGGGATTTGCTCAATGCATAAAGCATGATGCCCAAGCCCAGGAACAGGATGATGCCGGAAACACGGTGCAGGAACGACGTAACGCCGGTGATGGGGAGTTTGATGGTCCTTAGGTCTAGGTTTACAGGTCGTTGGCTATTCACGGCTTTTTTTCACACTGAAGAGCCCCTAACAATCAGGGCAAAGTTGTTGGGGAGTGCGACTGGTCAGGTAAGCACCACCCAGGGAGTGCGACCCCCAATGAAAGCAAGCCCAAAAGCCCTTGGCGGTCGGTGGCCGAGTATAGACAGTTAGGTTACTAATGACAACGCGCACACCTCACCCTAATAGCTGATTGCGCTGGCGGGATAAAAGGCGTAAATGGCAGTCAATTTCGACGAAAAAGTACGGTTAAAGCCTTCTGGCGCAAGACTTTAGGCAAATTGACATCTGGATTTATATCAATATAGTGGTGCGGGCCCTGCGTGGGGGGTCTGTCTGATGATTTGAAGCATAAATAGGAGGCCACATGGCTGACAAAAAAGCGCAGTTGATCATCGAGGGCGCAGCCCCCGTCGAGCTGCCCATTTTAACCGGCACCGTTGGTCCCGATGTTATCGACGTACGGGGCCTGACGGCCACGGGCCGTTTTACTTTCGACCCAGGCTTCATGTCGACCGCTTCCTGCGAGTCGAAGATCACCTATATCGATGGTGACAATGGCATTCTGCTTCATCGCGGCTACCCGATCGAGCAACTGGCTGAAAAGTCGGACTACCTGGAAACCTGCTACCTGCTGCTAAATGGCGAATTGCCAACAGCCGAGCAGAAAGCCCAGTTCGTCAGCACCGTGAAGAACCACACCATGGTTCACGAGCAGTTGAAGACCTTCTTCAACGGCTTCCGTCGCGACGCCCACCCGATGGCCGTCATGTGCGGTGTAGTAGGCGCCCTGTCGGCCTTCTATCACGACTCCCTGGACATCAATAACCCGCAGCATCGCGAAATTTCCGCGATCCGCCTGGTTGCCAAGATGCCTACCCTGGCCGCAATGGTTTACAAGTACTCCATGGGCCAACCCATGATGTACCCGCGCAACGACCTGACGTACGCGGAAAACTTCCTGCACATGATGTTCAACACCCCGTGCGAGATCAAACCGATCAGCCCGGTGCTCGCCAAGGCCATGGACCGGATCTTCATCCTCCACGCCGACCACGAGCAGAACGCTTCCACCTCTACCGTGCGCCTGGCGGGCTCTTCGGGTGCCAACCCGTTCGCCTGTATTGCCGCCGGTATCGCCGCACTGTGGGGCCCTGCCCACGGCGGTGCGAACGAAGCCGTATTGACCATGCTCGATGAAATCGGCGATGTGTCCAACATCGACACCTTCATCGCCAAGGCCAAGGACAAGAACGATCCGTTCAAGTTGATGGGCTTCGGTCACCGGGTCTACAAAAACCGCGACCCGCGCGCTACCGTCATGAAGCAGACCTGCGACGAAGTGTTGAAGGAACTGGGCATCAAGAACGATCCGCAACTCGAACTGGCCATGCGCCTGGAAGAGATCGCCCTGACCGACCCGTACTTCATCGAACGCTCGCTGTACCCGAACGTCGACTTCTACTCGGGGATCATCCTCAAGGCGATCGGCATTCCAACCAGCATGTTCACCGTGATCTTCGCCCTGGCGCGGACCGTGGGCTGGATCTCCCACTGGAAAGAAATGCTCTCCAGCCCGTACAAGATTGGCCGCCCGCGCCAGCTGTACACCGGCTACGAGTCGCGTGACATCACCAAGCTGGAAGACCGCAAGTAAGCATTCAACTGCTTAGCTGCATTGAGAACGGCCTCCCTTAGTGGAGGCCGTTTTTGTTGGTGTGGCCTGATCTACCGTCATCGCAGGCAAGCCAGCTCCCACATTGGACCGCATTCCAACAAAAGGACACGGCCCAGCGTGGGAGCCGGGCTCGCCCGCGATGAGGCC
Organism: Pseudomonas sp. DWP2-2; assembly: GCF_049897065.1. NCBI lineage: Bacteria > Pseudomonadati > Pseudomonadota > Gammaproteobacteria > Pseudomonadales > Pseudomonadaceae > Pseudomonas > Pseudomonas sp. DWP2-2. The sequence goes on from NZ_JAFCVN010000014.1 coordinate 128,396, forward strand.
AGCCCAGGCGACACAAAAAAGCCAAGCAAAAAAATACCCCGGCCTTGCGACCGGGGTATCTCTTATGCAGCTGACGACTTAGTGATTAACTGCCCCACTCGCCCCCAGGCCAGTCTGCGAACGCACGAACTGCGGGAAGTACAGCGCACGCTCTTTCTCTGCCGCCGCCGACTTGTCGGTGATGGAGAAGAACCAGATGCCGACGAACGCAATGATCATCGAGAACAGCGCCGGGTACTCGTACGGGAAGATCGCCTTTTCATGGTGCAGGATCGACACCCAGATGGTCGGGCCGAGGATCATCAAGCCCACGGCGCTGATCAAGCCCAGCCAGCCGCCAATCATGGCGCCGCGGGTGGTGAGGTTTTTCCAGTACATGGAAAGCAGCAGCACCGGGAAGTTACAGCTGGCAGCGATGGAGAACGCCAGGCCGACCATGAACGCAATGTTCTGGCTTTCGAACAGGATACCCAGGCCGATGGCCAATACACCCAAGGCTACGGTGGTGATCTTCGACACGCGAATCTCATCTTTCTCGTTGGCTTTGCCTTTCTTGATCACGCTGGCATACAGGTCATGGGACACCGCCGAAGCACCCGCCAGGGTCAAGCCGGCAACCACCGCCAGGATGGTGGCAAACGCCACGGCCGAGATGAAGCCCAGGAAGATACTGCCACCCACCGCGTTGGCCAGGTGCACCGCCGCCATGTTGTTACCACCGAGCAAGGCGCCTGCTGCATCCTTGAACGCCGGGTTGGTGCTGACCAAAAGGATCGCGCCGAAACCGATGATGAAGGTCAGGATATAGAAGTAGCCGATGAAGCCGGTTGCGTACAGCACGCTCTTACGCGCTTCCTTGGCGTCGCTTACCGTGAAGAAGCGCATCAGGATGTGCGGCAGGCCAGCGGTACCGAACATCAGTGCCAGGCCCAGGGAGAATGCCGAGATCGGGTCTTTCACCAGGCCGCCGGGGCTCATGATCGCTTCACCTTTGGGATGAACCTTGATCGCCTCGGAGAACAGCATGTTGAAGTCGAAGTTGACGTGCTTCATCACCATCAGCGCCATGAACGAGGCACCGGACAGCAACAGCACCGCCTTGATGATCTGCACCCAGGTGGTCGCCAACATGCCGCCGAACAGCACGTACATGCACATCAGGATACCCACCAGGATCACCGCCACATGGTAATCAAGGCCAAACAGCAGCTGGATCAGCTTGCCCGCGCCAACCATCTGCGCGATCAGGTAGAACGCCACCACCACCAGCGAGCCACACGCCGACAGGCTGCGGATCTGGGTTTGCCCCAGGCGATAGGACGCCACGTCGGCAAAGGTGTATTTGCCCAGGTTACGCAAGCGCTCGGCGATCAGGAACAGAATGATCGGCCAGCCCACAAGGAAGCCGATCGAGTAGATCAAGCCGTCGTAACCGGAGGTGAACACCAGCGCGGAAATCCCCAGGAAGGACGCCGCCGACATGTAGTCACCGGCAATCGCCAGACCGTTCTGGAAACCGGTGATCTTGCCGCCCGCCGCATAGTAGTCCGCCGCCGACTTGTTGCGCTTGGACGCCCAATAAGTGATGCACAGGGTGGCGCCGACAAACGCGACGAACATCACAATGGCCGAGATGTTCAGCGGTTGCTTGTGCACTTCACCGGTCAATGCGTCCGCCGCCCAAACGGCCGGAGCCAACAGCGAAGCACCGAATAGAGCCAATAGACGCCGGATCATTGCGCAGCCTCCTTGAGAATCGCATTGTTCAGGTCGTCAAATTCGCCGTTGGCCCGACGCACGTAGATGCCGGTGAGAATGAAGGCCGACACAATCAGCCCGACGCCCAGGGGAATGCCCCAGGTAATCGAGGAACCAGGGCTGATCTTGGCCCCCAGCACTTGTGGCCCGTAGGCAATCAACAGGATGAAAGCGGAGTAAAGCCCTAGCATGATCGCCGAGAGAATCCAGGCGAACCTTTCCCTTTTCCTGACCAGCTCCTTGAAACGCGGGCTGTTTTGAATCGAGAGGTAAATGCTGTCGTTCATTGTTTTTATCCTCGCAGCACAGCTTTTTATTATTTTGGAACGTATCCACTGTATGCGGCTGCGCAATGGGTTCCAGACGACCTTAGTAGTAGATCGAGCTTAGCGAGGATTTGTAAAAAGTGTAGGAGCGAGCTTGCTCGCGAAAAACGTCAACGATAACGCGTTCATTCTGGATGATCGCGGTGCCTGTGCGTTCTTCGCGAGCAAGCTCGCTCCTACAATTGGGGCGGGGTTATTTAGCAGTCCATTCGGCGACGCGCTCGGGGTGCTTGGCTACCCAGTCCTTGGCCGCGGCGTCCGGCTTGGCGCCTTCTTGAATCGCCAGCATGACTTCACCGATTTCATCCTTGGAGGCCCACTGGAATTTCTTCAGGAAGGCTGCGACTTCCGGCGCTTTCTTCTCCAGGCCCTTGCTGCCGATGCTGTTGACGGTTTCAGCAGCACCATAAATCCCTTTTGGGTCGTCCAGGAAACGCAGTTTCCACTTGGCGAACATCCAGTGCGGCACCCAACCGGTGACCGCAATCGACTCCTGCTTGTCTTCGGCGCGGGTCAGTTCGGCAATCATCGCCGCACCCGAGCTGGCTTGCAGTTTGTAGTCCAGGCCATATTGCTTGATGGCTTCGTCGGTCTTGAGCATTACGCCCGAACCGGCGTCGATGCCGACGATCTTGTTTTTGAAGGTGGTATCGGTCTTGAGGTCTTCAATGGACTTGGCCTTGACGTATTCAGGCACGATCAGGCCGATCTTGGCGTCTTTGAAGTTGGGGCCGTAGTCGACCACCTTGTCCTTGTTCTTGGTCCAGTATTCACCGTGGGTTACAGGTAGCCAGGCGGAAAGCATGGCATCGAGTTTGCCGGTGGCGACGCCCTGCCACATGATCCCGGTGGCAACCGCTTGCAGTTTTACGTCATAGCCGAGCTTTTGCTTGATCACCTCTGCCGCCACATGCGTAGTGGCCACGCTGTCGGACCAGCCGTCCACGTAGCCGATGCTCAGGGTCTTGCTGTCGGCACTGGCCAGTGTGGAGCCCATCGCAACTACCAGAGTGGCAGCTGCGCCCAAGAGTCGTCGCATCTTCATAGTACTTCCCCGAAAGTGCTGCGCCCGACGGATGCCGAGCGACGTCAAACTGTTGTTATAGGGTGCACCGCGCCCCCTTCACGCGCATCGATCCGGTTGCTGAGGCATCAGTGGAGTACTGACAGTTTTATCTTCAACCTGCGTAGGCATTTGCCCTGCTCTGTCAGCGACCTTGGTTGAGCAGGAAACGACATCACATCGCCAGCAGGATGCTTTGTAGGCGTTATCGCCAGAATCCCGCCCGAAGTTTGCATGTCAAAATTATGCAGCCCCACAGGGCTGCGGCAAATCCGGGTAAGATGCGCGCCTTTGCTCCCCCAGATAAGCCGACCATGCCCGCGACTGCCCGCTTCCCTGCCCTGCCCTATTTCTTCGCCTTGATCCTCGGCGTGCTTGCCCTTGTCGGCTACTGGTACGGCCTCGGCCGGCCCGTGGTGTTGCCAGACGTCGCCAGCGCCAGCCATAAGCTGCAATGTGCGTCCTACACACCGTTCGACAAAGACCAATCCCCATTCGATCAACCGTTCGCGTTGCGCCCCGAGCGCATGGACGCCGACCTCGCGCTACTGGCTACGCGCTTTGAATGCATTCGCACCTACTCCATGACCGGCCTGGAGGCCCTGCCGGACATGGCGCGCAAGCATGGGTTGAAAGTGATGGCCGGGGCCTGGGTCAGCAGCGACCCCGTGGCGACCGAAAAAGAGATCAACGAGTTGATCGCGGCGGCCAACGCCAGCCCGGACGTGGTGACCTCGGTGATCGTCGGCAACGAAGCCCTGCTGCGCAAGGAAGTCACCGCCAAGCAACTGGTGGCGCTGATCCATCAGGTTAAAAGCCAGATCAAGCAGCCCGTCACCTATGCCGATGTCTGGGAGTTCTGGTTGCAACACCCGGAAATCGAGCCTGCGGTGGACTTCCTGACCATTCACCTGTTGCCGTATTGGGAAGATGAGCCGTCCGGCATCGACCAGGCGCTCAAGCACGTGGGCGATGTGCGCCAGACCTTCGGCCATAAATTCGCGCCCAAGGACATCGTGATCGGCGAAACCGGCTGGCCCAGCGAAGGTCGGCAGCGCGAAACCGCCGTGCCCAGCCGGGTCAATGAGGCCAGGTTCATGCGCGGCTTCGTGGCCATGGCCGAAGCCAATGGCTGGCGCTACAACCTGATCGAAGCCTTTGACCAGCCATGGAAACGTGCGAGTGAAGGGGCTGTGGGTGGTTACTGGGGGCTGTTCGATGCAGACCGTCAGGACAAAGGTATCCTCGCCGGCCCGGTGACCAATGTGCCGTACTGGCGGCTGTGGCTGGGCGTCGGCGGGCTCATCCTGCTGGGCACCCTGGTGCTCGGCGGCCGCGTTCGCAGCACTCGCTCTGCGTTAATACTGCCGTTGCTAGGGGCCGTCGCAGCGTGCTCCATCGGCAGTTGGGCCGAACTGACCCGCGTTACCGCGCGTTTCAACGATGAATGGCTATGGGCAGGCTTGCTGGTGGTCTTGAACCTGCTGGTGCTGGCTCATGCCGCCCTGGCCCTCAGCGCCCGGCAAGGCTGGCGTGAGCGCGGGTTCAACTGGCTGGAGCAGCGCGCCGGCTGGTTGATGGCAATCGCCGGGTTTGCCGGTGCGGTGATGATGCTGGCGCTGGTGTTTGACCCGCGCTATCGCAGCTTTCCAAGCGCAGCGCTGGTGTTGCCGGCCCTGGTGTACCTGATACGCCCGGTGACCGGGCCACGTCGGGAGATTGCGTTGCTGGCCTTTATCATCGGTGCCGGCGTTGCGCCGCAGTTGTACCGTGAAGGGCTGTTGAATCAGCAGGCCTGGGGTTGGGCAGTGGTCAGCGTGCTAATGGTTGCGGCTTTGTGGCGTTGCTTGCGAGTGCGCAAGGCGTAACACCGCTATCGCAGGCAAGCCAGCTCCCACATTTGACCGTGCTCACAGATAGAAATGTGTGAACACAATCAACTGTGGGAGCTGGCTTGCCTGCGATGAGGCCACATCAGGCGCCGCGAGGCTTCCTGACCAACCGCAACCCCGCAATCACCACCGCAAACACCGCAAACGTCGTGTTGTACAGCGCCAGCGCCGGCAACCCGAACACCAACCCCACCACCGCCAACGCCCACCCCGCACGCCCCGGTACAAAAAAGCCCAGCACCGAAGTGATCAACGCCGCCCACCCCAGCAGCTTGAAATGAATCATCAAACCCAGGTTCGAACGCACCTGGCATTCCCAGCGGCTGGCCTCATCAGCGCAGATGCCAACCCATTGCCCATCCTCCATGAAGCCATAGCGTGCGGCATAACTGGCGGCCAGCCATAACGGCAGGGCAATAAGCAGCAGGATCAACGGCAAACGACGGGACATGGGGCACTCCGATAGGCAAAAACGGCGCCCAGCTTAATCCCACGGCGGCCGTTAGCAAGGTGTTCGCACAGATATCTGTTCAACAAAGCATGGCAAAGTGTATCGTCTCGCTACTATTACCCCGATTCCGACGTTTTTTCCGACTTTTCGTGCCGAGTGCTGGCACTTCGGTGACAAGGCGGTGGTCATAGCCTGCGAACTTCATTCAGCCCGTTCCTCTTAGGGATTAAGTCATGCTCCGTTCCTTGCGCTGTGCTGCCTTGCTGGGCAGCCTATTTTTGAGTGCGTCAGCACTGGCCGTCGATATCGACCAAGCCAGCTATGGCTACCCTTTGACCAACCCGTTCGAAGCGACCATCGCCACCACACCTCCCGATCTGCGGCCAACCCTGCCGACCGATGACGAGATCACCCAGTCCGACTACACCCTGACGATGCGCCCCGAGCGCGAGTTCAGCCTGCCGGACAATTTCTGGGCGGTGAAGAAACTCACCTACCGCATTGCCAAGCAGGACCGCGCCGCGCCTTTGATCTTCCTGATCGCCGGCACCGGTGCACGCTTTGACAGCAGCATCAACGAATACCTGAAAAAGCTGTATTACCAGGCCGGCTACCATGTGGTGCAGCTGTCTTCGCCGACCAGCTTCGACTTCATCAGCGCCGCTTCGCGCTTCGCCACCCCGGGCATCACCCAGGAAGACGCCGAAGACATGTACCGCGTGATGCAAGCCGTACGCGCGCAGAACGCCTCGTTGCCAGTGACCGATTTCTACCTCACCGGCTACAGCCTGGGCGCCCTGGATGCGGCGTTTGTCAGCAAGCTGGATGAGACCCGCCGCAGCTTCAACTTCAAGAAAGTGCTGCTGCTCAACCCGCCGGTCAACCTCTACACCTCGATCACCAACCTCGACAAGCTGGTACAGACCGAGGTCAAGGGCATCAACAACAGCACCACCTTCTATGAGTTGGTGCTGAGCAAACTGACGCGTTACTTCCAGCAAAAAGGCTACATCGACCTCAACGATGCCCTGCTTTATGACTTCCAGCAGTCCAAGCAGCACCTGACCAACGAACAGATGGCCATGCTGATCGGCACCTCGTTCCGCTTCTCGGCCGCCGACATTGCCTTCACTTCGGACTTGATCAACCGACGTGGCCTGATTATTCCGCCCAAGTACCCGATTACCGAAGGCACCAGCCTCACGCCGTTCCTCAAACGCGCCCTGCAGTGTGACTTCGACTGCTACCTCACCGAACAAGTGATCCCGATGTGGCGCGCGCGTTCCGATGGCGGCAGCCTGCTGCAACTGATCGACCAGGTCAGCCTCTACGCCCTCAAGGACTACCTGCGCGACAGCCCGAAAATCGCCGTGATGCATAACGCCGACGACGTGATCCTCGGCCCTGGCGACCTGGGCTTCCTGCGTAAAACTTTCGGCGATCGCTTGACCGTCTACCCGCTGGGCGGCCACTGCGGCAACCTCAATTACCGCGTCAACGCCGACGCCATGCTGGAGTTCTTCCGTGGCTAAATATCTTCTGCTGCTCGCCGCACTGATGTGCGCAGGCGTGGCCAATGCCGACAACAGCAAGGCCCAAGAACCCGTCAAGGTCGATGCCGACGGCTTCAAGGAGCCGCTGACCAAGCTCAAGTTCAACCCAGGCTTGGACCAGCGCGAATTCGAGCGTTCCACGCTCACCGCGCTCAACGTCTACGACCCACTGGAGTCGTGGAACCGCCGCGTGTACCACTTCAACTATCGCTTCGACCAGTGGGTGTTCCTGCCGGTGGTGAACGGTTACCGCTATGTTACGCCGAGCTTTCTGCGCACCGGCGTGAGCAACTTCTTCAACAACCTGGGCGATGTGCCCAACCTGATGAACAGCTTGTTGCAGCTCAAGGGCCACCGCTCGCTGGAAACCACCGGGCGCCTGCTGGTCAACACCACCATTGGCATCGCGGGCCTGTGGGACCCGGCCACCGCCATGGGCCTGCCGCGCCAGAGCGAAGACTTCGGCCAGACCCTGGGCTTCTACGGTGTACCGGGTGGCGCCTACCTGATGCTGCCGATTTTCGGGCCGTCGAACCTGCGTGATACCGGCGGCCTGCTGGTGGACTACAGCGCCGAATCGCAGATCAACTTCCTCAACGTGTCTGAAGTCAGCTCCAACCATCCGGAAGTCTGGGCCCTGCGCGCCGTCGACAAGCGCTACCAGACCAGCTTCCGCTACGGCCAGATGAACTCGCCGTTCGAGTATGAGAAGGTGCGGTATATCTACACCGAATCGCGCAAGTTGCAGATCGCCGAGTAAACAGCAGCGATAAAAAAAGGCCATTCGATTGAATGGCCTTTTTTATGCCTGCGGTTTCACCCTCGCAGTGCTTTCCAACCTTTACCTGCCACGCTGACCACTGCCAGGACGACAGCGCCGGCAATGATCCCCGCCACCGCATTGAGCAGCGTTGGCATCAGCCACGCCAACGCGCCGGTGCTCTGGCTCACGGTTTCGATCCAGTGATGCACCACGGGCACGCCATGGGTGAGGATACCGCCACCAACCATGAACATCGCCGCCGTGCCAATCACTGACAGGCTCTTCATCATGTAGGGGGCCGCGCTCAGGATCGCGCCACCAATACTGCGCGCCACCTGGCCAGGCTTCTGCGTCAGCCACAGCCCCAGGTCGTCGAGCTTGACGATACCGGCCACCAATCCATATACGCCGATGGTCATGACAATGGCGATACCCGACAGCACGATCACCTGCTGCGTGAGCTGCGCGTCGGCGACGATGCCGAGGGTGATGGCAATGATTTCGGCGGACAGAATGAAGTCGGTACGGATCGCGCCCTTGATCTTGTCTTTCTCGAACGCCACCAGATCGGTTGCCGGGTCGGCCACCGCTTCAGCCAACTGTGCGTGTTCGGCTTGATCTTCAGCCTTGCTGTGCAGGAATTTGTGCGCGAGCTTTTCGAAGCCCTCGAAACACAGATAGGCACCGCCAAGCATCAACAGTGGTATCACCGCCCAGGGTGCAAAGGCGCTGATCAACAGGGCCGTCGGCACCAGGATCAGCTTGTTGATAAACGAGCCCTTGGCCACCGCCCACACCACCGGGATTTCTCGCTCGGCGCGCACGCCGGAGACCTGCTGGGCGTTCAGTGCAAGGTCATCGCCCAGCACGCCCGATGTCTTCTTGGCGGCCATTTTTGTCATCAGCGCGACGTCATCGAGTACCGCCGCGATATCGTCAATCAACACCAACAAGCTGCTTCCTGCCATGAACCGGACTTCCGTTAGAGAGAGATGGCGCGAGCATAGCGCGGCGCAAGGCCTTGCGGGCAGATTGTTGAGGCTTGCGGATGGCCGGTGCTACCATGCGCAACCGCCTGTCATGGCAAGGAAACGTCTGGTTTATGAGCAGCATTCGCGAGCGCAACAAAGAAAAAATCCTGCGGGCGGCGAGCGAGGAGTTTGCCGACAAGGGCTTCGCCGCGACCAAAACCAGCGACATCGCCGCCAAGGCCGGGCTGCCCAAGCCCAACGTCTATTACTACTTCAAATCCAAGGACAACCTTTACCGCGAGGTGCTCGAAAGCATTATCGAGCCGATCCTGGCCGCCTCCACGCCGTTCAACCCCGAAGGCGAGCCCAAGGAAGTATTGAGCAACTATATCCGCTCCAAAATCCGCATCTCCCGCGACCTGCCGTTCGCCTCCAAGGTGTTCGCCAGCGAAATCATGCACGGCGCCCCACACCTGAGCGCCGACCAGGTTGAGCAGCTCAACGCTCAGGCCAAGCACAATATCGACTGCATCCAGAGCTGGGTTGACCGTGGCCTGATCGCCGCGATTGACCCCAACCACCTTATGTTCAGCATCTGGGCAGCCACCCAGACCTATGCCGATTTCGACTGGCAGATCTCGGCGGTGACTGGCAAGGCCAAGCTGGATGAGGCCGATTATGAGGCGGCGGCGCAGACGATTATTCGGTTGGTGCTCAAGGGGTGTGAGCCGGATTGATAGACCGCGGCGAGGCTATCGCAGGCAAGCCAGCTCCCACACGGATTTGCGCCGGACACGAAATGTAAAATGGTCACAATCCCCTGTGGGAGCGGGCTTGCCCGCGATAGCGCCCATCCAGACACATCCTGCTAAAAGCCCGCCGATCAGCCTTCACGCCTCAGTCTAGCCTCTCAGAACACCATCTGAAGAGAGGCCACGGAATGCCTGATTTACCTGCTTCAAAACGCCTGCGCATCGGCCGCTATAACGAGTCCAACCGCATTTACCTGCTCACCACCAACACCCTTGAACGCGAGCCTATCTTCAGCGACTTCAGACTCGGCCGCCTGGTCGTACAACAATTCAGGATCGCCCAATATAAAGGGCTCGCAACATCATTGGCCTGGGTGGTAATGCCTGACCATTTCCATTGGCTTGTTTCTCTGGAGAAAGGTTCACTTGCCGACTTGATGCGACAAGTTAAATCCAAGAGCACCCGAGTGGTGAATGCGGTGGCTGGCCGTCAAGGTCGCCTCTGGCAACCGGGCTTTCATGACTATGCCGTGCGTCGAGAGGAAAGCCTTGAGGGGATTGCACGTTACATCGTAGCCAATCCACTCAGGGCCGGGCTGGTAAAGAAGTTTGGTGACTATCCGCTGTGGGATGCCATTTGGATTTGACTGGAGACCGAGTCGACTGCATCGCAGGCAAGCCAGCTCCCACACTGATTGCACTCACACAGTTGAATTTGTGAACACCGCTAATGTGGGAGCTGGCTTGCCTGCGATATCTTACTCACAGTCAGAACGATTCAAGCCGACACCCCCGCATCCGCCATCAACCCCACTCCTTCTATCGCCGTGATCGCACACTGCTCGTCAATATCGGACGTGTCCCCGCTGATCCCGATCGCGCCCAGCACCATGCCGCTCTGATCCCGAATCAACACCCCACCCGGCGCCGGCACGACGCTGCCCTGCCCCAGGCTGTTCAACGCCGCGATAAACGCCGGGCGCTGTTGGGCGTCCAGCGCCAGCAAACGTGAACCCTTGCCCAGGGCAATGGCGCCCCAGGCCTTGCCGATGGCGATTTGCGGGCGTAGCAGGCTGGCGCCGTCTTCGCGTTGCAGGGTGACCAGGTGGCCGCCGCTGTCGAGCACGGCGATGGTCAGTGGCGCAGCCGAAATGGTGCGGCCTGCAGTAAGGGCCTGGGTGGCCAGTTGGGTGGCGAGTTTCAAGGTTAAAGCGCTCATGGGTGCCGTCCTTATCTTGTTATGGGTAAAGCGGTGAGGTCTGTTTGATCAGATGCTCGATCACACAAATAGAACACAATGATGTTTATTTTTGTATACAATATTTTCCAACAAAGGCTCCACACGTCGAAAAAAGCGCTTCCGACGAACGCAAAGGTCAGTTTACGAAAGGCATTGACCAACGCCGCTCGCCGTGAATACACTTTGGACAGACACCACTTGTATACAATTACAAAACGCAAGAGGCACCAAAACCATGAGCAAAATGAGAGCAATCGAAGCCGCCGTCCTGGTGATGCGCCGTGAAGGTGTGGATACCGCCTTCGGTATCCCAGGCGCCGCGATCAACCCGCTGTATTCGGCCTTGCAGAAGGTGGGTGGCATCGATCACGTCCTTGCTCGCCACGTTGAAGGCGCCTCGCACATGGCCGAGGGCTACACCCGTACCAAGGCCGGCAACATCGGCGTGTGCATCGGCACGTCGGGCCCGGCGGGTACCGATATGGTCACCGGCCTGTACAGCGCCTCGGCCGACTCGATCCCGATCCTGTGCATTACCGGCCAAGCCCCCCGCGCCCGGATGCACAAGGAAGACTTCCAGGCCGTGGACATCACCAGCATCGTCAAGCCGGTGACCAAGTGGGCAACCACGGTGCTGGAACCCGGCCAAGTGCCCTACGCGTTCCAGAAAGCCTTCTATGAAATGCGCTCCGGCCGCCCCGGCCCGGTGTTGATCGACCTGCCGTTCGACGTACAGATGGCCGAGATCGAATTCGACATCGACGCCTACCAGCCGCTGCCTCTGGCCAAGCCGCTGGCGACCCGTGTGCAAGTGGAAAAAGCCCTGGCTCTGCTCGACGCAGCCGAACGCCCATTGCTGGTGAGCGGTGGCGGCGTGATCAACGCCGACGCCAGCGAGCTGCTGGTGGAGTTCGCTGAGCTGACCGGCATCCCGGTGATCCCGACCCTGATGGGCTGGGGCACCATTGCGGACGACCACCCGCTGATGGTGGGCATGGTCGGCCTGCAAACCTCGCACCGCTACGGCAACGCGACGATGCTCAAGTCAGACGTGGTGTTGGGCATCGGCAACCGCTGGGCCAACCGTCACACCGGCTCGGTAGAGGTGTACACCGAAGGCCGTAAATTCATTCACGTCGACATCGAGCCGACCCAGATTGGCCGCGTGTTCACGCCGGACCTGGGCATCGTTTCCGACGCCGGCTCCGCGCTGACGATGTTCATTGAAGTGGCCCGCGAGTGGAAAGCCGCCGGCAAGCTCAAGGACCGCAGTGCCTGGTTGCATGACTGCCAACAACGCAAGGCCACCCTGCACCGCAAGACTCACTTCGACAACGTGCCGGTCAAGCCGCAACGCGTTTACGAAGAGATGAACCAGGTGTTCGGCAAAGACACCTGCTACGTCAGCACCATCGGCCTGTCGCAGATTGCCGGCGCGCAATTCTTGCATGTGTACAAGCCACGCCACTGGATCAACTGCGGCCAGGCTGGCCCACTGGGCTGGACCATTCCCGCGGCGCTGGGCGTGGTCAAGGCCGACCCGAGCCGCAAAGTGGTGGCCTTGTCGGGCGACTATGACTTCCAGTTCATGATCGAAGAACTGGCGGTGGGCGCACAGTTCAAGCTGCCGTACATCCATGTGGTAGTGAACAACTCATACCTGGGCCTGATCCGCCAGGCCCAGCGTGGGTTCGAGATGGACTACTGTGTGCAGCTGTCCTTCGACAACCTCAACGCCCCCGAACTCAACGGCTATGGCGTCGACCATGTGGCGGTTGCCGAGGGCTTGGGCTGCAAGGCCCTGCGTGTGTTCGAGCCAGGCCAGATCCAACCGGCCTTGCGCCGCGCCCAAGAGATGATCGAAGAATTCAAGGTGCCGGTGATCGTTGAGATTATTCTGGAGCGGGTGACCAATATTTCCATGGGCACCGAGATCAACGCTGTCAATGAATTCGAAGACCTGGCCCTGGTCGGCAACGACGCGCCGACTGCCATTTCCCTGCTCGATTAAGGAGAACCCTATGCCACGCTTTGCTGCCAACCTGTCCATGCTGTTTACCGAACAGGATTTCCTTGCCCGCTTCAAAGCGGCTGCCGATGCCGGCTTCCAGGGCGTGGAGTACCTCTTCCCGTATGAGTTCAGCTCTGCCGACATCAAGGCGCAGCTGGACGCCAACGGCCTGACCCAGGTGTTGTTCAACCTGCCTGCCGGTGACTGGGCAAAGGGCGAGCGCGGCCTGGCTTGCCACCCGGACCGGGTCGAGGAGTTCCGTGCCGGGGTCAAACTGGCAATCGCCTATGCCCAGGTCTTGGGCAACACCCAGGTCAATTGCCTGGCGGGAATCCGGCCACAAGGCGTCGATGACGAGACCGTGGAAAAGACCTTTGTCGCCAACCTCAAGTACGCCGCCGAGAAGCTGCAAGCGGCGGGTATCAAGCTGGTGATGGAGATGATCAACACCCGCGACATTCCCGGCTTCTACCTCAACAACACGGCGCAGGCCCTGTCGATTCGCGAGCAAGTGGGCAGCGCCAATCTGTTCCTGCAATACGACATCTACCACATGCAAATCATGGAAGGCGACCTGGCGCGGACCATGGCGGCGCACCTGGGCGAGATCAATCACATTCAGCTGGCGGACAACCCTGGGCGCAACGAACCAGGTACGGGTGAGATCAACTACCGCTTCCTGTTCGAGCATCTGGACCGCATCGGTTACGCGGGTTGGGTCGGCTGTGAGTACAAGCCGTTGACCACTACCGAGGCGGGTTTGGGTTGGCTCAAAACCCACAACGCCATCTGACAACTGACACAACACAAAACAATGTGGGAGCTGGCTTGCCTGCGATGCGGACACCTCGGTGTATCAGGCATACGGGGGTGATGCCATCGCAGGCAAGCCAGCTCCCACATGAAAAGAGGATTTTGAACATGGCTAAAATCGGATTTATCGGCACCGGCATCATGGGCCAACCCATGGCCGCCAACCTGCAGAAAGCAGGCCATCAACTGTTTCTCTCCGAACATCACGGCAAGGCTCCGGCTGAACTGATCAGCGCCGGCGCCGTGGCGCTGGCCAACCCGCAACAAGTGGCCCAGGAAGCCGAGTTCATCATCGTCATGGTGCCCGACACCCCACAAGTCGATGACGTGCTGTTTCGCGCCGACGGCGTGGCTGCGGGCCTGTCGCCGAACAAGGTGGTGATCGACATGAGTTCGATCTCCCCTACTGCCACCAAAGCATTCGCCGCCAAGGTCAACCAGGCCGGCGCGCAGTACCTGGACGCCCCGGTGTCCGGTGGTGAAGTCGGTGCCAAGGCCGGCACCTTGAGCATTATGGTCGGTGGCGAACCGCAGACGTTCGAACGCGCGTTGCCGCTGTTCCAGAGCATGGGCAAAAACATCACCCTGGTAGGCGGCAATGGCGATGGCCAGACCGCCAAGGTGGCCAACCAGATCATCGTTGCCCTGAACATCCAGGCGGTGGCCGAAGCGTTGTTGTTCGCCTCCAAAAACGGCGCCGACCCGGCCAAAGTGCGTGAAGCGCTGATGGGTGGCTTTGCATCGTCCAAGATCCTGGAAGTGCACGGCGAGCGCATGATCAAGGGCACCTTCGATCCGGGCTTCCGTATCAACCTGCACCAGAAGGACCTGAACCTGGCGCTGGCCGGTGCCAAGGAACTGGGGATCAACCTGCCGAACACCGCCGGCACCCAGCAAGTGTTCAGCACCTGCACGGCAATTGGCGGCGGCAACTGGGACCACTCGGCGCTGATCAAGGGCCTGGAGCATATGGCGAATTTCTCGATTCGCGATAAATAACCCACACCGCTGATCGTTCCCACGCTCCGCGTGGCAATGCCTCTTGTGACGCTCCGCGTCACGCTTTGGGCGCAGAGCGTCCCGGACTGCATTCCCACGCAGAGCGTGGGAACGATCGCAGAGCGTGGGAACGATCGCTGCACCTCTAATAACAAGAATCCCCCGGGAGCCCGCTTATGTCGGTCGATCCGCAACACCTGCTTCGCGAGCTGTTTGCCACAGCCATCGATGCCGCCCACCCCCGGCAAGTCCTTGAACCCTACCTGCCTGCCGACCGCAGTGGCCGTGTGATCGTGATCGGCGCCGGCAAAGCCGCGGCCGCCATGGCATTGGTCGTCGAAGATTGTTGGCAGGGCGAAGTCTCGGGCCTGGTGGTCACGCGCTATGGCCATGGCGCGCCATGCAAAAAAATCGAAGTGGTCGAAGCCGCCCACCCGGTTCCGGATGCGGCCGGCCTGGCCGTGGCCCAGCGCGTGCTGGAACTGATCAGCCATCTGAGTGAAGACGACCGTGTGATCTTCCTGCTCTCCGGCGGTGGCTCGGCATTACTGGCCCTGCCCGCCGAGGGCATCACCCTGGCGGACAAACAAGCCATCAACAAAGCCCTGCTTAAATCCGGCGCCACCATTGGCGAGATGAATTGCGTGCGCAAGCATCTCTCGGCCATCAAGGGCGGGCGTTTGGCCAAGGCTGCGTGGCCGGCCACGGTGTACACCTACGCGATCTCCGATGTACCGGGCGACCAGGCCACGGTGATTGCCTCGGGCCCGACCGTCGGTGACCCTAGCACCTCGCAACAGGCCCTGGCGATCCTCAAGCGTTACCACATCGACCCCCCCGCTTCGGTGCGCAGTTGGTTGCAGAACCCGGCCTCGGAAACCGTCAAGCCTGGCGATCCGGTGCTTGCCCGCAGCCACTTCCAATTGATCGCCCGCCCGCAGCAATCCCTGGAAGCGGTAGCAGTAAAAGTGCGCCAGGCCGGTTTCAGCCCGCTGATCCTCGGTGATCTGGAAGGCGAAGCCCGCGATGTGGCCAAGGTACACGCCGGCATCGCCCGCCAGATCGTGCAGCACGGCCAGCCACTGGCGGCGCCGTGCGTGATCCTTTCGGGGGGCGAAACCACCGTCACCGTACGCGGCGACGGCCGTGGCGGACGCAACGCGGAATTCCTCTTGAGCCTCACCGACAGCCTCAAGGGCCTGCCCGGCGTGTACGCCCTGGCCGGCGATACCGATGGCATCGACGGTTCAGAAGACAACGCCGGCGCGATCATGACCCCCTGCAGCTACCGCCGTGCCGAAGCCCTGGGCCTGTCGGCCAGTGATGAGCTGGACAACAACAACGGCTACGGCTATTTCGCCGCCCTGGGCGACTTGATCGTCACCGAGCCGACGCGCACCAACGTCAACGACTTCCGCGCCATCCTGATCCTTGAGACTGCCAACCATGACGCCTGACAAGAAGGTCAAAATCCTCGCCACCCTGGGCCCGGCCACCGACGGTATCGACGACATCCGCGAGCTGGTGGAGGCCGGGGTAAATATCTTCCGTCTCAACTTCAGCCACGGCGACCACGCCGACCATGCCCAGCGCTACCAGTGGATTCGCCAGGTCGAGCGCCAGCTCAACTACCCGCTCGGTATCCTCATGGACCTGCAAGGGCCGAAGCTGCGGTTGGGACGCTTTGCCGAAGGCAAGGTGCAACTGGTGCGCGGCCAGGCCCTGCGCCTGGACCTGGATGAAACCTTGGGGGACCAACGGCGGGTCAACCTGCCCCACCCGGAAATCATCGCGGCCCTGGAGCCGGGCATGGACCTGCTGCTCGACGACGGCAAGCTGCGCCTGCGCGTGATCACCAAGCATGCCGACGCCATCGACACCACCGTGCTCAATGGCGGCGAACTGTCTGACCGCAAAGGTGTGAACGTCCCCCAAGCGCTGTTGGAACTGAGCCCACTCACCACCAAGGACCGCCGCGACCTGAGCTTCGGCCTGGAGCTGGGTGTGGACTGGGTGGCGCTGTCGTTTGTGCAGCGCCCGGAAGACATCCGCGAAGCCCGCGAGCTGATCGGCGATAAAGCATTTTTGATGGCCAAGATCGAAAAGCCTTCGGCGGTGCAACGGTTGCGTGAAATCGCCGAACTGAGTGACGCGATCATGGTGGCCCGGGGTGATCTGGGCGTGGAAGTGCCGGCCGAGAGCGTGCCGCAGATCCAGAAAGACATCATCAGCACCTGCCGCCAACTGGGTAAGCCGGTGGTGGTGGCCACGCAGATGCTCGAATCCATGCGCTTCTCGCCGGCACCCACCCGCGCCGAAGTCACCGATGTCGCCAACGCGGTGGCCGAAGGTGCAGATGCGGTGATGCTGTCGGCCGAAACCGCCTCGGGCGAGTACCCGCTGGAAGCGGTGCAGATGATGAGCAAGATCATCCGCCAGGTGGAAAACGGCCCGGACTACCAGGCACAGCTGGATGTCAGCCGGCCCAAGGCAGATGCCACGGTGTCGGACGCCATCAGCTGCGCGATCCGCCGCATCAGCAGCATCCTGCCGGTGGCGGTGCTGGTGAACTACAGCGAGTCCGGCAGTTCCAGCTTGCGCGCGGCGCGGGAGCGGCCCGTGGCGCCGATCCTCAACCTCACGCCCAACCTGTCCACGGCGCGGCGCCTGAGCGTGGCGTGGGGCGTGCACTCGGTGGTCAATGATCGGCTGCGCCAGGTGGATGAGGTGTGTTCCACCGCACTGGAAATTGCCCAGGCCCAGGGCATGGCGCAGCGTGGCGATACCTTGGTGATTACCGCAGGGGTGCCGTTCGGGCAGCCAGGGTCCACCAATTCGCTGCGTATAGAGACGCTGATTTAGCGCCTGTCAGGGCCTCATCGCGGGCAAGCCCGGCTCCCACATTTGATCGAGTTTGCATGTCGAACATCAATCAAATGTGGGAGCTGGCTTGCCTGCGATGAGGGCAACTCGGTCTTATTGACTCAACCCAAATGCACAACCCAACCTGCCCCGACTGGGCCGAAGCCCTGCTCAACGGCTTCAGCCAAATCTTCCTGCAGCGCCACCCGCTGTGCGGCCTGCTGTGCCTGCTGGCGATCCTGATCGGTGCCCCGGCCTTGCTTGGCGGTGCCTTGCTGGGGGGCGTCGCAGGGTTGCTCACGGCCCAGCGCCGGGGGTATCCCAAAGCCGAGCGCCAGGCCGGGCTGTATAGCTACAACGGCGTATTGCTGGGCCTGTTGATCAGCCAGCACTTTGCCTGGTCGGCGCTGGTGCCGCCGCTGATCCTGGCGTGCGGCGGCTTGAGTGCCATCCTCACTCGGCACTGGTTGAAACACGCGACCCAACCCCTGGATTTGCCAGCGTACACCGCGCCCTTTGTTGGCCTGGGCTGGTTGCTGCTCGGCCAGGCCCCGGAGAACACCCTTGCGCTGAGCGAGCCCGACACTGTCGCTGTACTGGCCGCACCCTTCACCGGCCTTGGGCAAATCATGCTGCTGGACCAGCCCCTGGCGGGTGTGCTGATCGCCCTGGGCTTGCTGCTGGCCGACCGTCGCGCCGTCGCGTGGGCCTTGGGCGGCGCCACTCTCGGCATGCTGGCCGGCCTGTGGTTGAACGACCCCACTGGCGCCCTGCTCGGCCTGCACAGCTATAACCCCGCGCTGGCCGGGCTGGCCCTGTGCTCGTCGCGTCGCCAGCCTTGGTTGCCACTGCTGGGTATCGGCCTGGCCATCCTGCTCACCCCTGGCTTTTGCGGCCTGCACCTGCCCGCGCTGACCGCGCCATTTATCCTCGCGTGCTGGCTGGTGCGCGCCGGTCAGCGAATGCTGCACAAGCCTCACATGGACAGCCCGTTCGAATCGCCCTAGGCTTGCTCGATATTCGTTTCAGGCAGGGTTTATGGACAGCAACAACGACTGGCGCCAGCGCCTCTACATCATGGTGTTCCAAAGCGACACCGTCGCCGGGCGGCGCTTTGACGGCATCCTGCTGCTGATCATCCTCGCCAGCCTGGTGATCGTGATGCTCGACAGCATCGACACAATCCATCAGAACTACGCCGACGTGCTGGCCTATATCGAGTGGGGCTTCACGCTGATCTTCGCCATCGAGTACGGCCTGCGCCTGTATTGCTCGCCCAAGCCGCTGCGCTATGCCTTCAGCTTTTATGGCTTGGTGGACCTGCTCGCCATCGTCCCCGGCATCCTCGCGCTGTACTACAGCGACGCCCAGTATCTGCTGATCATCCGCATCATCCGGATGCTGCGCATCTTCCGCGTGCTCAAGCTCAGCCCGTATCTCAAGCAGGCCAACTACCTGATGGCGGCGCTGCGCGGCAGCAAGCAGAAGATCGTGGTGTTCCTGGTCAGCGTGTGCACCCTGGTGACGGTGTTCGGCACCTTGATGTACGTGATCGAAGGCCCGGAACATGGCTTTACCAGTATTCCCAAGGGCATCTACTGGGCGATCGTCACCCTGACCACCGTGGGCTTCGGCGATATCGTGCCCAAGACGCCCCTGGGCCAGGTGATTTCTTCGCTGGTGATGATCACCGGTTACTCGATCATCGCCGTGCCGACGGGTATTTTTACCGCTGAACTGGCAAGTGCCATGCGCGGCGAACAGCTGCATACCGACTGCCCAGTGTGCAAGAAGGACAGCCATGAACCCAACGCCGCATTTTGCGCGCGCTGTGGCAGCAATTTGTTTCGCAAACTGGAATAAGCAAAGTTCGTTTTAATCTTTAAAGCTCTATGCAGGCCCGGCTATAGTCGCTGGCAAATTGCCTCCCTCTTCTCGAACAACAAGGAATGAGCAGTGAAAAAAATCCTCAGCGCCTCTCTACTGGCCGCCGGCCTGGCCTTGGCGGGCTCCGCCCAGGCAGCGACCACCCTGCTCAACGTCTCCTACGACGTGATGCGCGACTTCTACAAGGACTACAACGCCGCTTTCCAGAAGCACTGGGCAGCCGAGCATCCGGACGACAAGCTGACGCTGCAGATGTCCTTCGGTGGCTCCAGCAAACAAGCGCGCTCAGTGATCGACGGCCTGCCCGCCGACGTGATCACCATGAACATGGCTACCGATATCAATGCCCTGGTCGACAACGGCAAGCTGGTGCCGGACAACTGGGTGACACGCCTGCCGAACAACAGTGCGCCATTCACCTCAGCCACGGTGTTTATTGTGCGCAAAGGTAACCCCAAGGCGTTGAAAGACTGGCCCGACCTGCTCAAGGACGGCGTGCAGGTAATCGTGCCCAACCCTAAGACCTCGGGTAACGGCCGCTACACCTATCTGTCGGCCTGGGGTTACGTGCTGAAGAACGGCGGCGATGAAGAAAAGGCCAAGACCTTCGTTGGCAAGTTGTTCAAGCAAGCGCCAGTGCTGGACACCGGTGGCCGCGCCGCCACCACCACCTTCATGACCAACCAGATTGGCGACGTGCTGGTGACCTTTGAAAACGAAGCAGAAATGATCGCCCGCGAGTTTGGCCGTGATCAGTTCGAAGTGGTCTATCCAAGCGTTTCCGCCGAAGCCGAACCGCCGGTGTCGGTGGTGGATAAAGTGGTCGAGAAAAAAGGCACCCGTGCGGTGGCTGAGGACTACCTCAAGTATCTGTGGTCGCCCGAGGGCCAGGAAATTGCGGCCAACAACTACCTGCGCCCACGGGACCCTAAGGTGCTGGCCAAGTACACCGACCGGTTCCCCAAGGTGGACTTCCTGTCGGTGGAGAAGACCTTCGGCGACTGGCGCACAGTGCAAAAGACCCATTTCAATGATGGCGGGGTGTTTGACCAGATCTACTCTGGCCAATAACCCATCTGACTGAATCAACTCGGTCAAACCTGTGGGAGCTGGCTTGCCTGCGAAAGCGCTCTATCAGTCATATTTCTGGTGACTGGTGCACCGCCATCGCAGGCAAGCCAGCTCCCACTTTTTTGCGTAGGGCAGATGTGTCTGAATGTATCATCAGCCGGCATAAGTGATATCACCACAAGCAGCCTACTCACTTGAGAGCCTTGTCTTTACTCTCTCACGCCATCGTCCTTCGCCTTTATGAGTACACCATGAACGCAACCTCTCACGCTGCAGGCACCATGACCCGGGGCATGGTCATGCTGTTCGCGTTTTGCTGCGGCGCCATCGTCGCCAATATCTACTATGCGCAACCGATCATCGAGTTGATTGCCCCGGACATTGGCCTGACGCCGGCAATGGCCAGCCTGATCGTGTCCCTCACGCAAATCGGCTATGCCCTGGGCCTGTTTTTCCTGGTGCCTCTGGGCGACCTGCTGGAAAACCGCAAGCTGATGATCACCACCACCGTCGTGGCGATCGCCAGCCTGTTGGGTGCGGCGTTTATCGAACAGCCGAACCTGTTCTTGCTGGTGTCGCTGCTGATCGGTTTCAGTTCCGTCTCGGTGCAGATCCTGATTCCGCTGGCCGCACACCTGGCGCCGGCCGAATCCCGGGGCCGGGTGGTCGGCAGCATCATGGGCGGCCTGCTGCTGGGCATCCTGCTGGCACGGCCGGTGTCGAGCGTGGTGGCCGACCACTTCGGTTGGCGTGCGATGTTCATGGCGGCCGCCGCACTGATGGCGTTTATCAGCGTGGTGCTGATGCTGACAATCCCCAAGCGCCAGCCCGATCACAGTGCCAGCTACGGCCAGTTGCTGCGCTCCCTGGGCACCCTGTTGCGTGAGCAACCGCTGTTGCGCCAGCGGGCGTTCTACCAGGGTTGCATGTTCGCTGCCTTCAGCCTGTTCTGGACTGCCGTACCACTGGAACTGGCGCGTAACCACGGCCTGAGCCAAAGCGAGATCGCACTGTTTGCCCTGGTCGGTGCCCTTGGCGCCATCGCCGCGCCCATGGCCGGTCGCCTGGCCGATGCCGGCCATACCCACCGCGCCTCGTTGCTGGCGATGCTGTTTGGCGCGCTGAGTTTCCTGCCGGCGTTGGTACACCCGCTCTACAGCGTGATCGGCCTGGCAGTCACCGGTGTGGTTCTGGACTTCTGCGTGCAGATGAATATGGTCCTCGGCCAGCGCGCCATCTACGCCCTCGATGCCAACAGCCGCAGCCGCCTGAACGCGCTGTACATGACCAGCATTTTTATCGGCGGTGCGTTCGGTTCGGCGATTGCCAGCAGCGTGTATGAACATGGCGGCTGGTTGGCCGCCATGCTGGTGGGCAGCGCATTTGCGCTGTTGGCCTTGTTGCGCTTCCTGAGTGCGTCACGTAAAGCCGCGTTGGCCACTGCCCAAGCGTCCTGACGGGGCCTTCGGCTCATAAATACTTTTCACAACGCACAAAGGGGCGGGACTTAATCAATCATTGAGTAAGTCCCGCCCCGCATTGCGTCAAACAATCGCGCCCCTGCCGCCCCTGTATAGTGCTCAACGAAGTTCAGCGCTACCTTGCCGTCGCGTGCCATTTGCGACAGGTCGATCTTGTCTTTCTCCGTATTGAAGTCCACCAACAAGTCGGCATGGGTGCGTATTGAGAAATATGAGCTCCGTCTCCGGGTTTTATCTGGGCGCTGGCATTACCCATGCACTACTGGGTCAGGTGTTCACGCTGTGCCCGTGCTCCAGGCAACACAGCAAGCGTTCGACGGTATGCGCCAACGGGCCGGAATTATCCAATACGAACAACCCCGCGCCATGACCGGCAATCAATTCGGCAGTGAACCGCGCATTGCGCGCGAGGCGCTCCTCGATATCCGCCAATGACTCCCGCCCACGCGCAATCAGACGCTGGCGCAGCACCGCTTGGTCCACCGTCAGCAGCAATACCAGCAAGGTCGGATAACGCTCACGGGTTTGCGCCAGGTGCGCACGGGAACCGTTGACCAGAACGTCGTCCCCCGCGGCCAGCCAATCATCGATTTCCCTGGGGATGCCGTAGGACAAGCCATTAGCCTGCCAGCTCAAGGCAAATGCGCCCTCGGCCTCCATGGCCGCAAACTGCTCGGGGCTCACACCTTGCGCCGCTTCGCCCACCGCCTCCGCGGACCGAGTGATCACCCGTCGCACCATGCGGCACCCACGCTCAACCAGACGTGGGCGTGCGGCATCCAGCAGACTGTCTTTGCCCGAACCCGATGGCCCGATGAGATAGATCAACCTGCCTGCCATTAAAAACCCTCTTCGCTTGTCCCCACACCGGTACATCCCCGGGACCACTGCGCGGCGCCTGGTTTGCACCCGGGGAGCCGCGTCGTAGTAGCCGCAGGAAAGTATACCTAGCAATCCTTCCCACGCCAGGCCAGCGATAGCCACATCACTACAGCGCACTGCGCATTCGGCGCATGCGTCGGGCTTTAATTGCTTGGCCCTACCGTGATCTACACAGTGCGTTTGAAAGCCATGAAAAAGGCGACCCTCAGGCCTAATGCCAGTCAGTTAAGAGCTAGAGCAGACAACCAGTGACTTGTGGCGAGGGAGCTTGCTCCCGCTGGACTGCGTAGCAGTCCCATTTTTGGGGCCGCTTCGCGCCCCAGCGGGAGCA